>CADCII010000021.1 GCA_902801515.1 uncultured Lachnospiraceae bacterium | reverse complement strand
TCCTCGGTTTGTTTTTGTGTGGTAACTTAAATTTTACCGAGTGGTGATAGACCATGTCTATGTTTTTATGAATTTGCGAAACTAATTATACGTTATCAAGCAATTGTCACAGTTATGTCACACCGTTTTTGCCAGTTCACTAAAAAAGGACCTTCCGGCAGGAAAGTCCTTAACTATATCAGCTGATACTCTGATATAAATACAGCTTTGTTGTTATGCATTATAAAGCATCGATCAATGCGGTGATTTCCTCTCCTGTTGTTCCCCAGTCAGTCGCAAGCCTTATCACTGTATGATCCTCATCATACTTCTCCCAGAACCCATATTCCACCTTTTCCCCGAACCGTTCAAGAGCTCTGTTTTCCATAATACAGAAGATCTGGTTTGTCGGGGTTTCAAAATACAGGCGGTAGCCTTTTTCCTGCAGAGCTTTCTGTATTCTTTCTGCAGCTGTGATCGCCGGTCTGCCGATCCTCAGATACAGATCATCCCGGAACAGTTCATCAAACTGAATTCCAAGCAGCCTTCCTTTTGCAAGCAGTGCACCGTGCTGTTTAATGATCGTAAATAAATGAGGAATCTTTCCGGGATCAGGAATCACAACAGCCTCTCCGAACAAAGCTCCGCATTTGGTGCCGCCGATGTAGAAGACGTCGCAAAGCTTCGCCAGATCCCGCAGAGTCACGTCATTAGCCGGACTTGCAAGAGCATAAGCCAGTCTTGCTCCATCCACATACAAGGAAAGATCGTATTTATCGCATATGTTCCTGAACGCCTGAAGTTCATCCCTGGAATACAGCGTTCCGTATTCTGTGGGCTGAGACAGGTAGATCATCCCCGGCATTACCATATGTTCATGGTTCTCATCCTGGTAATAATCTTCAAGGTATTGCTCCACGTCTTCGATGGACAGTTTTCCTGACTGCTGCGGAAGGGTAAGAACCTTGTGTCCGCCTGACTCGATTGCGCCTGCTTCATGAGTGCTGATATGCCCCGTCTGCGCGGCAATAACTCCCTGATAGGATTTCAGGAATGCATCAATCATAACTGCGTTTGTCTGAGTTCCGCCTATAAGAAATTCTACAACAGCATCTTTACACCCGCAGGCTTCTCTGATCCTGTTTTTCGCCGATTCAGAGAACTTATCAAACCCGTATCCTGTTGTCTTGAGCATATTCGTGTCCATCATCTGCCGCATAATGGCAGGATGAGCACCTTTTGCATAGTCACAGGCAAAGTTAAGCTTCTCACTCATTTCCATCTCTCCCTCTATTAATACGCAGCGATAATCATACCAAAATTTATAACATGAAAACAAAGCGGATGAATCATTCGAGGGTTGATACATTATTCACCTTGCGAAATTGCTTCAGATTCTCCAGAACTGTCCTCAATATATTTATTTACCCATTCATCATAATCAATGGGGATTATTTTTATATCTCCAGGTTTTTCGTAATAGTAATATTTATGAAATGCCCAGCCAGTATCCCAGAACACATATTCATAAGGAATTTTAAATATCTCAACAGTACTTTCATGCGCTGAAACGGCATCCTCAATATGATCCGCCCGTTCGATGTCCATATTGTGAATGTTCATAAATACAAATCCCATGCTGATACCCAAAACGACAAGCAGGCAAACAACACCTGGTTTTATTAATGCCTTGAAATTTTTTGGTATAATTGATACCGCACTATCAAAATTCAATAAAACAACTGCAGCAATTATAACATAGGATTGCAAAATAACACGGTTGGGACACGGAGAAACTATAAGAAATGGAGCTAAGGAAGCACAAAACAGTATTATCATCACATAAATAACAGGTTTGACCTCCTCTTTTTTGCATTTCATGAGCACTGTGACAAACACAACTATCGGAATAAGACATTTAAAAAGGGTAAAGAAATTGAAAAATCCTTTTTCCTCATTACTATTTAACAAGTATAATCCGATCCAGATTAAGCAAGCCGCAAAAAGCCTTTTTAATACTCTTGTTTTAAGCGTATTCCTGTTTTTATAGATTAAAAGCATGCATATTGCTAAAAGGGCACCTAATACAATATAGCTTTTTCCCCAATAACGACTAAGTACTATACTATGAAAAAATGACGATTTAATGATTTCTTTCAGGCCACCTACATTTATTGTCCTATATCCTGCAGATCTATTTCCGGCTGCGAAAAAGATTTTTGGAATTATAGCCATAATTCCAATACCTGTAATTGTTGATGCAAACCAAACAGCGACAGGCGTTATTTTCTTCTTTTCTTTAATCGCAATAACTACTATAGAGCCCGCTAACAACAAATTCACAATTGAAGAATGTTCTACATATAGTTGACTTGCAACCCCCATACCAAATATTACTGGTATAGTAATAATGTTCCAGAATCTACAAGAACACTTTTCCCCCGTTATTTTAATAATAAACAGTATTATCAGTGTTAAGCAGATAGGGGGAACATAATTCGAAAATCCGCTGGTCCATGTAAATACTTCTCCAAAAAGAGAAGCCGGCATCGCGACTATCAGTATAAATGACAATAAATAAGCAGCTAATGATTTACAACGAGTAACGTATGGCAGCAGAATAATTATCAAAGAGATGGTAACTGCTTTAATAACAACGCGAAGCGGCAATGAACGAGAAAGGATAATCGCGCTAATATTTCCCAGAAGCCGTCCGTTTCCGTAATATAATGAGTAATGAATCACATCCGATAAGCCGGAAAAAGACATACGGGCAAATTCCATGTCATCAGATATAAGCGGTGACCACCACATTAAAATTGAAAAAAGCAAACAAGATGAGAAAAAAATAACCGGAATAAAGTACCTTCGTTTGTTTTGGTTTTCTAAATAGATATTCATCTTTTCTTTTCCTTTACTTAACTAAAATACTGTTATTCCGCTTCCTTCATAGATTCCCGGAAAGTCTTATCCAATAATCTCTTTATCGTCATCCTTTACCGGCTCCCTGACGAGTAGGACACACGTCTCAACATGCACGGTTCCGGGGAAAAGGTCTACTGTGCACACTCTCTTCACACGGTACCCTGCTGCCTGCAATGCAGCCAGATCATTTTTTAAGCTTGTTGCCTTACAGGATATATAGACGATCGTATCCACTCCAAACCTCAGTATCTTAGGCATTGCCTTTGGATGGATCCCCTCACGGGGCGGATCGAGAACGATCAAATCAGGCTTTTCTTTCAGATCATCAACTACTTTCAGAACGTCACCACAGATAAAATCACAGTTCTCCAGTCCATTCTGACCGGCGTTGCGTCTTGCGGCTTCTACTGCTTCTTCTACGATCTCAACTCCGGTCACATGTCTTGCGACAGGCGCAAGGATCTGTGCGATTGTCCCTGTTCCGCTGTAGAGATCAAAGATCACCTTATCCTTCGTCTCTCCGATATAATCACGCGCCGCTTCGTACAAAACTTCCGCCCCTCTTGAATTTGTCTGAAAAAATGAGAACGGCGTGATCTGGAATCTGAGTCCGAGAAGTTCCTCCTCGATCTGTCCGGCGCCGCTCAGAAGCCTTGTCTCATCACTCTGAATGGTATCCGCAACCGAATCGTTGAGTGTATGAAGGATTCCGGTGATCTTCCCGTCCAGCTCAAGCGCATTCAGAACCTCTGTCAGCCGTTGTTCGATCATTTCACTTGTAACTGCCAGGTGAGTTCCGTCAACAGCTGTGGTCTGCGTTGTTGTGACCAGGTCGACCAGGATCTGGCCAGTCGCCTTCGCCTTTCTCACAAGTAGGTGCCGGAAGTATCCTATGTGGGTCAGCCTGTGGAAGAACGGAAGTCCGCTCTCCCTTGCCATCTCAAGAACCACCCCCCGGATCCTGCGGATATCTTCATCTACGATCTGACAGTCTGACACATTGACAATGTCATAGAAGCTCCCCTTTTTGTGCAGGCCGAGGGACATAGGACCGTCCTTATACTCATCTCCGAACGTGAACTCCATCTTGTTGCGGTACCCTGTAACGTCCGGCGACTGCCTGATCCCTTCATACCATCCCTCAGGGGCGTCTGTCAGTGCATCCTCCAGGAGGCGGCGTATCTGTTCGGACTTCATCTGAGCCTGTTCTTCATAGGGAAGCATGCGGAACTGGCAGCCTCCGCATTCCGGAAAATGAGGGCAGTCACTTTCTGTCTCTCCGTCTGCATGTTCCAGCAGCTCCAGGAGCATAGCCTCGCATCTGGAAGAATTCTTTTTCTTAACCCTGACACGGACCTTCTGTCCCGGGACAGCGCCTTTAACGCTGACCTCTGCGCCATCCGCGATAAGGATTCCCCTGCCGGGATAATCACAGCGCATGATTGTTCCTTCCAGAATATCGCCTTTTTTCATGTATGTCCTCCTCAGACGCTTTCTCACTGCAGTTCCGGATGAAACCGCCCTGGTTTGAATAAAGGCTGCCGCATATGCGGCAGCCTTCTGTCTTCATGTTCCGGCTTATCAAGCCTGTGTTTTATCCGATTAAGCCTCTGCAGTCTCTTCTGCTGCTTCCTCTTCAGCTGCTTCTGCGTCATCAGCCTTCTCTTCTTCATCAGCTGCTTCTGCATCGTCAGCTGTCTCTTCGTCGTCATCATTGAAGAAATCATCGAAGTCATCATCAAAATCATCATCGAAGTCTTCCAGATAATCAGGAGTCAGATAACGATATACTGCATAAGCGATAGCAGCGATTGCAGCAATTGCTCCGATAATTGCAAGGCACCACAGAACAGCATTTCTATGTCTTGCATTATCACGGTCTCTCAGCGCTTCAATCAGTTCATCTTTTCTCATCATGTCGGGCCTCATCCTTTCTTACCAATTAATGCAGACTTATGCCTGCGGGCTGAAAAAAGTATAACACACCAGGGCTCATTTATCCATATCAAATTCATACCTTGACCAGTCTTGCAAAACCGGCAAACATCTTTTTGACCCCGTAATTGTCAAATTCAACGGTTACTTCCTTATCTCTTCCGCCGTCGCATATCTCTTTCACGACCCCCTGCCCGAACTTTACATGCTTAACGGTATCCCCCGGACCGTATCCGAGATCGCCGGAAGATGCTTTCGGCATATCTTTTCCTTTTGACAGGAAGAATGGTTTGGCGGAAGGTTCCTTCTTTCTCGGCAGCTGCCATGGCTTCGGAGAGGACGCAAACGGACTTGGGGAATGTACCTTCTCTTCCATTGCATCAATCACTTCCGGAGGCAGTTCCTCAATAAAACGGGATTCCCTGAACCATTCCATCTGGCCGCGCAGCATCCGCATGCGCGCTCCGGTCAGCGTCAGGTGTTCCTTGGCCCGCGTGATGCCCACATAACAGAGTCTTCGCTCTTCTTCTATGTCAGACGGATCTGACGACATAGTAGACTGGTAACTCGGAAACAGACCTTCATCCATTCCGGCAATGTACACATTTCTGAATTCCAGCCCCTTCGCTGCGTGGAGTGTCATCAGAGGGACCCTGTCGTCTTCCTGGTCAAATGAATCTATGTCCGCAACCAGGGCGACTTCTTCAAGGAAACCTCTGAGTGTCGGCCGGGCGTATTCCGGAATTGCCGTCTGCTCCGGATCTGCAGCCTGTACCACGTCTTCCACATGTTCTGCGCCTGTCACCTGCTCCGCATCCACAGCCTGTCCTGAGTCCGTCAATTGCCGTGGGTCAGCTGCCCCGCTCATGAAAGTATCCTCGTAGGTGGCTGCCTTATTGATCAGTTCCTCAATGTTCGCGATACGGTCTGCGGCTTCGTCCGTTCCTTCAAGGCGCAGTTCTTCCACATAACCTGTCTTCTCCAGAACATTGCGGATCACCTCTGTCGGTGTCTGTGTCTGGGCGTCTTTCTGGAGCGCACGGATAAAGTTCGCGAACTCGCGTACCTTCAGACCGCCTCTTCCGATCCCCGGAACCTTATCCGCCATGCGGCAGATATCAAAGAAACTGCTTCCGGTACTCTGAGCGTAGCTGTCGATTCTGCCGATTGAAGTGGCGCCTATTCCCCGTTTCGGAACATTTATGATTCGTTTCGCAGCTATATCATCCCGGCTGTTGTCTATTGTTTTCAGATATGCCAGAACGTCCTTGATCTCACGCCTTGCATAGAAATTCGTTCCCCCTATGATCGTGTAGGGGATGTTCTCATAGAGCAGCTGCTCTTCAAGAGCGCGGGACTGCGCATTTGTCCTGTACAGAATGGCACTGTCTTTATAGGGGAATATCCCCTGCCGCTTCTTCCTGCCCAGGTCATCTACAATGAACTTTGCCTCAGAGCGTGCGTCATCAAACCTTTTGACGCTGACCGGATCTCCTGTTCCATTGTCTGTCCACAGTGTCTTCTTCTTTCTGGACTCATTATTCGCTATCACGCCGTTTGCCGCGTCAAGGATATTCTGGGTGGAACGGTAATTCTGTTCCAGACGGATGACCTCTGTATCCGGAAATATCTGTTCGAAGTTCAGGATATTCCCGATATCCGCTCCGCGGAACCTGTAGATTGACTGATCATCGTCACCTACGACACACAGGTTGCCCGACTTTTTCGCGAGAAGAGCTACAAATACAAACTGCGCCTTATTGGTATCCTGATACTCATCCACCATCAGGTATTTCCAAAGGTTTCGGTAGTGTTCGAGAACGTCCGGATTCTCCCTGAACAGTTGGACCGTCAAAGCGATCAGGTCGTCAAAATCAACCGCGTTGCTTCTCTTCAGTCTCTTCTGATACTCTGCATAAACATCAGCCTCCTGCAGCATATCCCGGTCTGCGGCCTGTAGCGCAGTTTCCCGGTATTCTTCCGGACTGATCAGTTCATCTTTCTGATGGGAGATCCTTGCAAGAAACATCTTCTCTTTATACAGTTTGGTATTGATCTCCAGATGTCTGCAGATGTCCCTCATCAGGCTCTTCGTATCGTCTGTGTCATAGATATCGAAGTTCCGCTCATATCCCAGCCGGTCAATATACTGGCGCAGGATCCTCACGCAGGTCGAGTGAAAAGTCGCAACGTGTACCGCTTCCGCCCCGAATCCGACCATCCGGTCAACCCTGTCCCGCATCTCTCCGGCGGCTTTGTTGGTAAATGTGATCGCGCAGATGTTCCACGGTGCGACTCCTTTCTCCCCGATCAGCCACGCGATCCGGTTTGTGAGAACTCTGGTCTTGCCGGATCCCGCTCCTGCAAGGATCAGAAGAGGGCCGTCCATATGTGTCGCCGCTTTCTGCTGCTGCGGATTCAATCCCTGTAGAAAATTCAATCTGTACCTCCGTAAATATCACTCCGGGAACTCCACCATTACAGTATACCCGCTTTCATCTGTGCGGACCTGTGTCACGGTTCCCTCAAACACCTTCAGTCTTTCCCTGTTTGTATAGTTTGCACTCATGGCTACAGCAGGTTCTATCGTATAGTACCAGGTTTCGGGAAGCTTTCCCTCTGTCACATGAACCTTGTCTCCTGCCTTGACCAGACCTTCCCTCTCCATCTTAAAATCCATTTTTCTCACAATAGACACTCCTTTTTCTTGCCATATCGTTTTGAAAACCATATAATATCATCAGTGAGGTGATTTATTATGGCATCGAAAAAAAACTCAAACGATATGAATGATTCTTCCCGCAATAAGCATGACGGTCAGGAACTCCTGCTCTATCTTCTTGATGCGGTTGATAAAGTTGATCTGATCGATCCTTCGGATATCCCGAACATCGATCTCTATATGGACCAGGTGACCACATTCATGGACAAGCACCTGAACCAGTCCCGCCGCTACAGTGAGGACAAGATTCTCACCAAAACGATGATCAACAATTATGCGAAGAATAACCTCCTTCCTCCTCCGGAGAGGAAGAAGTATACCCGTGAGCATATCATGCTCCTGATCTTCATTTATTATTACAAAGGCATCCTGTCACTCCAGGATATCCAGTCTGTCCTTGAACCGATCGGGGAAAAGTATTTCCATTCGGTTTCAGGACGTTCTGTGTCAGACCTGTATGCGGAAGTCATCCGCATGGACCGTGACCGCCATGAAGATTTCCGGGAAGAGGTCAACGATATGGTCGATGATGCAGCTGACTATTTCTCGGATTCTGCGGATGACGAGCGCGAATTCCTTCGTGTTCTTTCTATGATCAATATGCTTGCGTATGATGTATTTATCCGCAAGATGCTGATCGAGAAGCTGATTGACCGCTACTTCTCCGGCAGCGCTCAGAGCAAAAACCCGAAGAAGAAAAAGAAAGAGCCGCCCCAGGATACTGAGTGATCCTTATCCGGGAGCAGATCTGCTGCCGTCAGACCATCAACTGTCTAAAACACCTGAATGAACAAAAGTTCACTCAGGTGTTTATTGTACCATATTACTCTGTTCTGTAAATGAAACTCTGCCCGGCATAATCTCCGGACAGAATATCCGGTTCACTTTTTCTCAAGTCTCTCCAGTACCATGGAGTATCCGTCGCTCCCATAGAGCAGCGCACGGTTTACCCTGCTTATTGTAGCTGTAGAAGCACCTGTCTCCTGCGCTATCTCCAGATAAGTCTTCTTCTCTGTCAGCATCTTTGCAACCGCAAACCGCTGAGACAGACTGGTCAGCTCATTGACGGTACACACGTCTTCAAAAAACCGATAGCATTCATCCCGGTTCTGAAGGGATAAAATCGCATCACACAAACCATCTACTGCAGGTGTTCTTACAGATCTACTCATATTGCGCCCCGTTCTTTGTGAATTTAAAGTTATGCTCTGTTAAAGTGCGATGGTCCGGAAAAAGCTGCATCTTTGTCTATGCAGCTTTCCGTATGATCAATTCTTATTATATCACATTATTCCGGATTCTGCCTGTCAGCCGCTGACATACGACGCACTCAGTGAGCCGTCCGCATTCTGAGAATATGCCACACTGACATACAGGCCCGAATACAATCCGGAAGTTGTCGTTATATCAGCTTCTCCGGTATAGACCGTATAAGTATTTCCGTCATCACCCAGAAGAGTGATCGTATCAGCGGTAGAACCTGTTACGGTTCCTGACAGAGAACCTGATCCGCCTGAACTGCCGCCTGATCCGGAACTGCTTCCTCCGGAGCTGTCTGATCCGCCGCTTGTCGACGGTGCTGAGGTGCTCAGATAACTCTTCGAGATATAGCCTGTCCCCGAGCCGGTCGATACGATATACCAGTTGTCAGTCTCGCCGACGACTGTAACAGAAGTTCCGCTGTTGAGCGTTCCGTTGACATCAGAGCCGGTACTCGGCTGTGATCTGACGTTCACTCCGTCAGCCGCGTACATGGTAACAGCAGATCCGTAATTATATGCTGTAGCACTCTCGCCGTTTGCCTCATCAGACGAAGATGTCTGAGACGCTGTCTGTGTGGTATTCGCGTTGGAAGCCAGGAAATCCTTGCGCACATATCCGGTCTGCCCGTTTACACTGACCTGATACCAGTTATTAGTCTCTCCGATGACCATGACCGCATCTCCGGGGCCAAAGCCACCGATTACCTCTGAATCGGTTCCCGGACCGGAACGGACATTAACAGTATCATTGGAATAGAGTGTGGTAGCCGCGCCATACGCTTTCAGCGACGCACTCTCCTGTGCGGATGTCGTTGAATCGGCTTTATTTGTCTCCTGTGTCGTAGTGCCGGATACTGTCGCGCCTGTAACATTCTTAAGTTCTTCATCCTTGAGGACAGTGAAACTGTCTACCGAATCCTCCACAGCCTTCAGAAGTGTGCTGTTATCATTGGTGACGGTCCCGGTTATCACATAAGCCTGGTCTGCCGCAACGATTCCATATGTTACAGAGTATGCCCACATACGTGCTGCCGCATTGTACTTGACTACATAACGGTATGTATTGACATTGCCGATCGTATTCTTCTCAAAGCTCTGAATATCGTATGCATTGGAATCAGAATACTGTTTCGTCAGCGCAGCCTCAAGATCCTCCTTGGTCGTCTGGACTGAGAGCGTCTTCATCGCCGAATCAGTGCTCGCATGGACGATATTGATCATCGCGTCGCTGCCGGAAGAGAAAACACGCATCTCGTCCGCATCCTGAGTAACTTTCCAAGTATTGTCCGGAAGCGTGATCTTTACGGTTCCGTCTTTCGATGTATACTCAACAGAAGTGATCAGCTTCGGCGCCTCTGTCTCTGTCTCACTTTCAGAGATAACCACAGGAGCCTGTGCCTGAGTCTGTAACTCTGTCTCGCTCTCTTTGACAACTACATCCGCACCGCCGCGGCTTCTCCCACAGCCGGTAGCTGCCACGGATACTGCAGCTGCAAGTGATACCCAGAAGATAAGTTTATTCTTCATCATCACGTTTGCCCCTCCATTACCGGTCTTATGCAGACCTATACTCACACCTTTTGCTATACTATCACGCATAAAATTACAGTGCAAGTTTTCTCCCAAAGAGTTCAGATTGTCTTAATAAAATGGTAAAAACTCCGGTTTTTCAGAATGTTTTAGCAAAACAGGGCCGGAGCAATGCGCCGACCCTGATAATCAACGGAACAGATATCCATCAAATCCCGTCTTCTCTGCTGTTTCAGCCCACGAAGGAAGCCTTCACGTAGCCCTGAACCCCATTATATTCAATCTGGACCCAGCCATCGGAAGAACCGATCTGAGTGGCTGTCGATCCTTTGGTAACTACTCCGACAACGGAGGCTGTCTCATAAGCTTCCGAGCGGATGTTGGCGTCGGTATTGATCGTCACGGAAGGGCCTGACGCAGAACTTGCCGCCGGTGCCGTGGTCTCAGGTGTTGCTGCAGGTGCCGCAGTCTCAGGCATCACTGTCTGAGGCTCCGCCGTCTGTGCCGGCTGCTCTGCCGGTGCCGCGGTCTCCTGAGGCTTATCACTCATCGCTTCCTCATAGGTCGGGGATATGAATTTCTTCATAACATAACCGACCAGTTCATCCGCTTCACTTACAGGATCATGCTCTTTGTAGATCTTATACCAGTTGACAGTCTCACCGATGATCACGGCTTCTTCACCCCTGTCATAACTGGAGATGATGTTGTCCTGATTATCCGCGGTCGGAGTCTCTCTGACATTGACGTCCGCGTTGGCAAACATGGAAATCCAGTCAGTATACTCATTTGACTGAGCCAGCTCTTCATCAGCACTCAGGACTGCCTCTGTAGGCGGTGTAGTCTCAGGCTGTGTCTGCGGCTCTGTCTGGACTTCTGTCACAGGCTGTGTCTGCGGCTGAGTCTCCGGTTCAGTCTCAATGATGACCGGGGCTTCAGTCTGGATAATAACAACTGCTTCGGTAACTGCCGTGGAGATGCCTGACGGCTCACTGGTCTTCTCTGTAGTACCGTTCTCAGGACGCGCCTGACCGCAACCGGTAACCACAAGACCTGCAAGTGCGGCAATAACTGCGGACACTATAATGGTCTTAGAAAATCTTCTCATCTGCTTGTCCCCCTTAAATCCCCTTTCAGTAAGGTTACAACAATACATTTGTAATCATAATAACAGGATAATTCCCAAAAAACAAGTTTAAACACCAATCCTAAGACTTTCCGCCGCAGTT
The DNA here is from genome assembly GCA_902801515.1 of uncultured Lachnospiraceae bacterium. Classification (GTDB taxonomy): domain Bacteria; phylum Bacillota; class Clostridia; order Lachnospirales; family Lachnospiraceae; genus Porcincola. The sequence goes on along the minus strand of CADCII010000021.1, from coordinate 18,352 downwards.
GTTCACTTTCACTTAAGAATCAGAGCCTGTTGCGGGGGCAAGTCCCGCCGTGATATAATTGCACGGTTACATGAATACATTTGCAGACAGATAGGGAGGTACTTTCCATGTCTGATCAGAAAAAAGAAAACAGTTCAGAAGAAAAGAAGGAAACCACTTTGGCCGCCGAGATCCTGAGCTGGGTGGAAGTGATCGTTGTCGCAGTCGTGCTCGCCCTGCTTATCGACGGATTTATCATCATCAATGCGACCGTTCCGTCCGGTTCCATGGAAAAAACGATCATGACAGGTGACCGTGTTCTCGGCACCAGGTTTGCTTACTGGTTCTCTGCACCGAAACGCGGCGACATCGTCGTCTTCCGCTATCCGGTCGATGAAGCCAAGGGTAAAAAGACCAAGTTCATCAAGCGTATCATCGGACTTCCCGGAGAAACTGTCACAATCAGTGACGGCGTCGTCTATATCGACGGTGAACCTCTTGAGGAGAATTATATCAATGGAACATGGGTCACGGGAAATGACGGGTACAAGTTCAGCATTCCCGAAGATCATTATCTCATGCTCGGGGATAACCGTAACAACTCCAGCGACGCCCGGTACTGGCCTGAGATTGCCGTCCGCGAGGGTGTAGCTTCTTCAGAAGCAGAGGCAGAGTCATTTTCCTATGTCCACCGCAAGAAGATCCTCGGGAAAGCATATTTCCGCTACTGGCCGCTCACCAAGATGGGTTCACTCTATAAAAATAAATAAGAACGCATCATGGCATTCATGTATGCCGGGAGACTTTTATGGCAGATATTTCAAAAAGAAAGGACCTGATCCGTGCCTGTTACGCACCTGATGCACGTTCCGCGGACCAGATGATCGCCGTCCTGGAACAGTACGGCATCAGCGCTGTGAAACGAGGCGGAGTCAAGGATATCTACAGGATCGGCGGAGATGTTGTCGGCGAAGAGATCATGGTCGCTCCGGAAGACCTCTCCTCCGCCAGGGATATCCTGCAGCAGATGACAGGGAATGACGCTCCGACTGCCGAACCGTCCAGATCCGCTGTGAAAACAGTTATCAGTCTGGGAGCTGCAGTTCTTCTGTTCATCATCCTGCTGCTGATACGTGGTCTGTTTTGAAAAACATACGGGCTTATTCTCGTGACTTCAGTCATGAGTCAGCCCGTTTTTTAATGGGGTAAATAAATGGGTGAAAAAGCACTGTGCCTGCTGATCGGATATCTGTTCGGATGTATCCTGACGGCGGAACTGATTGTAAAACACAAAACAGGAAAGTCTGTCTCTGAGTTCGGGACAGGCAACCCGGGCATGGCAAATGTCATGCGCATCTTCGGATTCAAAACCGGCGCTGCAGTCCTGGCAGGCGACCTTATAAAAACCGTCGCCGCCGTACTGATCTGCTGCCTGCTCTTTGGAAGATCTTCTGTTCTCCCTTCTGGAAAACCGCTCGGACAGCCTGCAGTCCTGTGGGCAGGGCTCGGAGCCACACTGGGACACAACTGGCCTGTCTGGCGCCGTTTAAAAGGCGGAAAAGGCGTAGCAGTGACCTGTATGACGATCTTCCTGTTCAGTCCGCTGTGGGGACTTGTCAGTGATGTGGCAGGTATGCTGGTGGTATTCCGTACCGGATACCTCCCTCTCGGCGCGGTAGTGATAACCACTCTGTTCACGGTATTTTCCGGAATCTTCTACGGTATGGAAGCATTTATTCCCGCTCTTGTTCTGGCTCTTATCATGCTGTCAAGACATTATCCGGGACTGATCAGATCATTCAAAGGCACCGAAGAGAAAAATGCACAGTATTTGAAAAAGAATTAGTAAAAATTGCGATTTATCTATTGCAAAATTTGTTTAAAGTTCTTATATTCAATTTGGGTGGTGAGAGCCATTTTAAAACGATCGTCGGGCACCTCGGTCCTTGATCGGGGTGTTCCGGCGATTCTCTCATACCTGTCTGGTACCTGTTTACTGTTAAGTCGTTCCAGAGTACCGGATATTGTGCCCGGCTGTACATTGTGCAGCCGGGCAGTTCATATTTATACAAAAAGCCGATGACGGGTAATTTATCTCATAAACAGATCTTTCAATCCGCCCAGAAGTGCTGAGAGCATGTCATCCGACCCTTTCTGGGAGGCAAGGCTGTCTGTCCCCAGAAGTACCAGATTGACAGCTGCCTTCACCTTGTCATCAGCCTCTCTGTACGCATTGATCAGTTTCTTCTCCTGTGCACTTATCGTAAATGTCGGGGAAGTTGTCTTTCTGCCTGAAGTCGTAGTCTTCTTTGCTGAAGAGGTGGTCTTTTTCGCTGAAGAAGCAGGCTTCTTCGAAGCGGTAGTGGTCTTCTTCTGCGCTGTTGTCTTAGATGCTGTCGTTCCCTTCGCCGCGTCGAGCAGAGACTTCTGCGTGACTCCGGTTGCTTTGGCGATCTCTTTGAGAACCGCCTGTGTCAGTTCCTTCTCTCCTCGCTCCGCCTTGCTGATATCATCCGCAGAGATCCCTTTGATCTTACGCGCCAGCTGTTCCTGTGTCAGTCCTGCGCCTGTCCGTGCTTCTTTGATAAGTGCTCCGACCTTGTTCGCCATTATCTGTCCTCCCTTTCCATGTTATTCATCCCTGGATCTCTTTTGCCAGAGCTTCATACATTACATCCACAGGAGCCTCTTCTCCCGTCCAAAGGGTGAAATTCAGCGCTCCCTGCTGCACCAGCATTCCGATTCCGTTGAAGCATCTTGCCCCGTGTCTTGCGCACTCTTCCAGGAAGAGTGTGTCCACCGGGTCAAATACAACGTCTGCTGCTGCCATCCCCTCTCTGACCGTATCATAGTCGATATCCGGCCTGTGCATCTGATTGGGTGTGAATCCGATCGGAGTGGCATTGATCAGGATGTCAGTTCCTTCCGGGACGGGAAGATTCTCTGTCCACGGGACAAACTCTGCGCTGCACGAAGTCTTCTCATTGATCAGCCTGGCAAGTTCATTTCCGCTGACCTGCGTACGGTTCACGATATAGATATGTTCCGCACCGTTCAGCGCACATTCTACAGCGATCGCTCTCGCAGCACCGCCCGCTCCGAGGATCATGATCTTTGCCCCGCTGATCTTAACATTGTTATTCTTCAGGGCGGTGGTGAATCCCTTGCCGTCCGTATTCTCGCCGGTCAGTTTTCCGTCATCATTGATGACCGTATTGACTGCTCCGATGATCTTCGCCGCCTCTGACAGTTCGTCCAGAAGCGGGATCACCTTGATCTTATGCGGCATAGTCAGATTGATCCCGCGAAAATGCATTGCCTTCACTGCTGCGATTGCCGTCTCAAGATCCTCCGGAAGGACCTTCATGGTCAGATAGCGATAGTTCAGCCCGAGTGCGGCATAAGCTGCCTCCTCAAGCACACAGGTGGGGTTGTCGTCCACCGGATCCCCGAAAACTCCCGTCAGTTCTGCTCTGTAATGTGCCATATCAGTCCTCCTGTAAATATACAACATACGACTTCAGCGCAGCCGGTACGCCCGGCATTCTGCCTTAGTATAATTCTAGCACACATCAGCAGATGCAGGGATTATTCTTTTGGTTCATTTATGGCTCAAAGTGCCTTCCGCACTCCTTAAGAACCGTATCAAGGTCGAAACAGTCCTCATCCTGTTTCTCCCACTCTTCATGTTCAAAATCATACAGGCTCCATGTCCGGTTTCCTTCTCTGTATCCGGGCAGTGAATAGATCAGAAATGAGACATTCAGTTTTCCATCCTTGTCCGGAACGGCAAACTCACAGACCGATACGATACTCTCTTCGGTCATCCGGTGATAGACCAGTTCCACGTAAGGACTTTGGTCCGGATGTTCCATGTCCATTTCCACGCAGAGAAAATCCTGCACATAAGATCCGCTGAGCACAAAATCATCGGGATTCATTTTTTCACTGGCAATGAATATGCGTGCCTCGGCAGCCATCTCTTCCAGAAGCCGTTTCTTCTCCTCCAGCTGCTGGGCGAAATATCCGAATGATCTTGTAAACAGGCTGATTCCGGCCGCACCTTCACAGCGGTCCGGAACATTGCTGAAATCATGGCTGATGATCTTGGCCATAACGTAATCCTTTCATACTTTTTTCACAACTTAAACTCAGGACGGACACAATCTTCCTGTACTCTGTAGACCATAGAGATAAAGAAAGCAAAAACCTTTTCATACTCTTGCCGGCCAGGCAACTGTCCGGCACTCCCTCCAACAATAACCGACATAGCGGTTTGACATAGATTTGAACTTTTCATACTCTTCCCGGCAGGGTAACACCTGCCGGGACTCCCTCCAAACACAGAAGCAGCTGCTGATAGATCCGCAGCTGCTTTTTTACATCTCACAACCCGTAAGATATGACAGGGAGCACATTTCCCTGAAGGATCTTCTCCGCATTGGAGCGGCTGTCCTTATCCACCTCTATTCGGTAGATCTCTTTGGGTATCTCAACTTTACGCATAAACTTTCTGGGATCGATCTTGCTTCCGCACCCGGCGATCGGAGGCTCTTCGGCCTTCCAGGCATTGTATTCAATGCCTGCATCCGTCAGCAGTTTCTGCGCTTTATCCCAGTCATCTTTCTTCTTGGACTGGTACACCAGAGCTGTTTTCCCGAACATACACACCTCCTGCAGTTTATTTATATACTGACAATACCCATTACCTGAAGGACCGAACAGATAAGGATCACTGCCAGGAATGCAATACACATAAACCGGATCATGAAGAGGAAGATCTTCTTCCGCCTGAACTCTCCTCCGCATTTCGTCATCTCATCCTCGACCGCATCCAGGCCCACAGCCCGGACAGTGTACAGACAGATAAAGATTGCAGCAACAGGCATCATTACTGAGTTCGTTATGAAATCAAAGAAATCCAGGAACTGCATTCCGATTACTTTCACATTCGCCAACGGACCGTATCCCAGGCAGGACAATGTGCCAAGGCCAACCATGATAACACCCATCAGGACGGTTGAGAGATGCCTGTTCCATCCCAGTTCGTCCTCAAAAGTGGACACAGCTGCTTCCGTCAGGGCAACAGCAGATGTCAATGCGGCGAAAAACACCAACAGGAAAAACATAAATCCCATAAAGTTCGACATTCCCATGCTGTCCAGGACCTTCGGAATAGTGATGAACATCAGGCTGGGTCCGGCATTAAGGACAGAAGCGTCCCCGCCCGAGAATGCGAACACTGCGGGTATGATCATCAGTCCGGCAATGACCGCGATGCCTGTGTCAAACAGTTCCACATTTCTGGTAGCCTTTTCAATCGAAACGTCATCTTTCATGTAAGAACCGAATGTGATCAGGATACCCATTGCGATCGAGAGCGAATAGAACATCTGCTCCATCGCGGAGACGACCGTCATCCAGGAGAAATTCTTCGGATTGGGAATCAGGAAATAAGCCACTCCCGCAAGTGCTCCGGGTCTGGTCACTGAATAGATACTTACGATGACAGCCAGCACCACAAGCACAGGCATCATGATCCTGGATACTCTCTCTATGCCGCTTCGGACTCCCGCGAAGATAACGGCGAGCGTGCAGAAGGCAAATACCAGGAACCACACCTCCGACCGTGCGCCGTTTGTAATGAACTCCCCGAAATACCCGTCTGCAGCAACTGTGTGCGCACCGCCCCTGAGATACTGCACCAGATAATTGACAACCCAGCCGCCAATCGTTGAATAATAGGGAACGATCAGCATCGGAACGATGGCGTTGATCCATCCGCCTGCATGAAAGAGTTTGTTGTCAGAACAGGCACGGAATGCACCGACGGGACTTTTTCTGGTTCTGCGTCCGATCACAGTCTCCGCGACGATCATCGTATATCCGAAAGTGACAGCAAGAGCGATGTAGACCAGAAGGAAGATTCCTCCGCCGTACTTTGCTGCAAGGTACGGAAATCTCCAAATATTGCCCAGACCGACGCTCGCACCCGCCGCTGCAAGTATGAATCCGATCTGCCCCGAGAAACTGTGTCTTTTTCTGCCGGTTCCTGTGCTGTTTGACCCAGCACTGTATCCTGTCTCCTGTTTCATTTCAAGCCTCTGTTCTATCAGTAATTTTCCAGAAAACCATGTACGACGCCATCCTTCTTATACGCAGGAAGCATGTCGACATTAACATTAGTTACACTGTTGAAGATATTCCCTTCCACAAACGGGTTGGTCTTCTTAAGCTGCGCGATGATGTTCTTCGTCTCCATGCGCTTGGATACAGACGTTCCGTCTTCCCTGCAGGAGGAACATGTATCTGTAAAATGACATGCGCACTGGATAAAATGAAGATGATTGAAGTCTCTCCAGGCCTTGATATCCTCCTCACGAACCAGATACATCGGCCGGATCAGTTCCATTCCTTCAAAGTTCTGGCTGTGCAGTTTCGGCATCATCGTCTGGACCTGGCCGGCCCAGAGTATCGACATCAGTATGGTTTCAATCACATCATCATAATGATGTCCGAGCGCAATCTTATTGCAGCCAAGTTCCTGCGCCTTCCGGTACAGGTACCCTCTCCTCATCCTTGCGCACAGATAGCAGGGAGATTTCTCAATCTCATAGACTGCGTCGAAAATCCTGGTCTCAAATATGGTGACCGGAACTCCCAGCATGGCTGCGTTATTCTCGATCACAAGACGGTTCAGCTCGTTATAGCCCGGATCCATTACCAGGAACACAAGCTCAAACGGGAACTTGTTCTGCCTGTGCAGTTCCTGAAAGAGTTTCGCCATAAGCATTGAGTCCTTGCCGCCCGAGATACAGACAGCAATCTTATCTCCCGGCTGTACCAGTTCATACTGCTTGATTGCCTTAGTGAAGCGGCTGAACAGCCTCTCTCTGAAAACTCTTCTCTTGATAATGGACTTCTCGATCTCCCGCGTGCGGTCCTCACGGCGCATGGCCATCGCGCGAAGCCAGCCTCCGTAACCATCCTTCAGGCTGCAGGCGTCATATCCCATCTGCTCCAGTTCAGAAGCAAGGTCCCCGCTTCTGATCCCATGCATACAGAACAGTACCAGTTTTCTGTCGTGCGGCAGTCTTCCCTCCTGCGCTGCAGCGATCACGTCAGGTACATTTTCCGCTCCTTCTATCGTCCCGTATTCATAAGATACCTCATCGCGGGTATCGATCAGCAGATAGCTGCCCTCAGGCAGGTCAGCCAGCTGAGTCAGAGATAATTCCATACTTTCAGATACTCTCTTTCAAAAGTTCATTTCCAGATATTCTGTGTCAGAACACTGTCCATCAATAATAACGAAATCGCTCCTTTCCTGCAAGCATATACCGGGACAGAGTCTTCAGTACCGTCTGTGCTCTTCGTATCAGCCGGCGCAATCAGTACTCTTTCGTAATCTCTGAAATGCCGCACTGCTTCATGAAAGTGTCCAGCTCAGCCTGTGTGCGGATAAGCGTGATCTCCCGGAAATGACCTGTATCCCTGTTCTTGAACCCTGCTACCTGTTCCCCGTTGCAGATACTGCAGTGCAGGACCGGATACTCTTTTTCACGGTCATATACCAGCGGCTCAGCCGCTTTCTTTTTTGTAAAAAATCCCATAGGATCCGCCTTTCTTTACTTGAATATAAGGTTTGAAAACGCCAGGATCAGCAGGATATGAATGACGATCATGCCCGGGATCCCAACGAAAAATGCCGGCTTCTTTGTCTTATGGTGAAATACATACATTCCGGTCAGACCTCCGATCGCCCCGCCTATCGCACACAGTCCCAGAAGTGTCGATTCGCGGGTGCGCCACTTGTTTTTGACTGCGGCCCGTTTGTCCATACCAAACGCCGCAAATGTCACTATATTGATGACTGCCAGATAGATCAACAGCATATGATTATGTACCTCCTCTGCACCTTCTGGACAATGATAATTCATTATACCCTGTCTGCATCGTCCGGTGAATGCTTTCACAGCAGAATTGATTAATTCCCTGCACTGTCATTGTTTTGCGAAATCTACAAATCCCACTTCCGTTAAGCACATTTTTTCGTCCCCATATGTTGTTTCTCTGTAAAATCAACATTATTATATTTAACTACAGATTTTAAATTCGTATTCTCGGCTTAAATTGTTGATTTTCAATCGCATTTTGTGTATTCTGACACTGTATCAAATCCTATATATAAGGAGATTGATTATGGCGCAAAAAGATAGATTATCTGACATTATAAAAATGGTGCGGGCGGAACATAAGGTTACTGTGTCCGATCTGGCAAAACGATATAAAGTAACAACCGAAACAATCAGAAGGGATCTTGAATTACTGGAAAAAGAAGGTATCGTCGCCAGGACTTACGGCGGAGCGATTGCTGTACAGTCTGCTCCGGTTACCAGTGATTATAAAGTACGCGCAGTCAAAAACGCTGCTGCCAAGGCAGCAATCGGAAAACTTGCTGCATCTCTTCTTCCGGAGAACGGTGCGATCGGCTGCGACTCGAGCACGACGGTGTACGAAGCAATACCATACATCAGATCCCGTTCAAGCCTCACTCTTCTCACCAATTCAGTCCGCATCCTGAATGATTTTATGTATGATAAGATCCGAATCATTTCAACGGGTGGTATTCTCAACAGCAGGACCCAGTCTCTCGAAGGTGAGCTGGCAGTCCGTATGATGGGAAACTATTATCTGGACGCTTCTATCATCGGCTGTCATTCACTGGATCTTGTAAACGGAATCTATGAAGGAAGTGAAGCTGTTGTTCAGTATAAGAACACACTGATCGATCATTCACGGAAGATCATTCTGCTCGCCGATCACACAAAATTTGACCATACTTCTCTGATCCGGTCAGCATCCTTCTCTATGATCAATGCCCTGATCACCGACCGCAGGCCGTCTGATGAGTGGATGACATGCATGGAAGAGGAAAATGTCCGAGTCCTGTATCCCGAGGAATGAACTGCAGATGAAGCAGTTCCAACACAGAATAATATTCTCATACAACAATTGCCGCACCCTTCGGTGCGGCAATCTTTTATATAACTCTATACAGCTTATCCGGCTTTTCAGAATCCTGTCTGTGCTCAGCTGCGGAGCAGTTCTATGAACTCTTCCATGGAAGAAGTGGTGCTCTCTCCGGTATCCCTGTTGCGGTAGGTTACATTCTGTGCATCCGTCTCTTTCTGACCGATGATCAGCATGTATGGTACACGTTCGACCTGCTGAGCCTCACGGATCTTATATCCGATCTTCTCATTTCTCTCATCAAGCTCTGCACGGAATCCCGCATCCAGCAGTTTCTCGCAGCATTCGGATGCATAGTCCATGAACTTCTCGGAAACCGGAAGTACCTTGACCTGCACCGGCGCAAGCCATACCGGGAAGCGGCCCTTGGTCTCTTCGATCAGGTATGCCATAAAGCGGTCCAGAGATCCGAGAATCGCACGGTGAATGACGACCGGAGTCTTCTCTGTGCCGTCCTGATCCACATAGGTCAGTTCAAATTTCGCCGGCAGGCAGAAGTCAAGCTGGCAGGTGGACAGCGTATACTCAGCGCCGACCGCCGGTTTCACATTGACGTCAAGCTTCGGGCCGTAGAACGCAGCTTCTCCGATCTCCTCGGTATAGTCGATCTTCAGCTCATTGAGAACCTGGCGGAGCGCATCCTCAGCGGTATTCCACATCTCATCATCATCGTGGTATTTCTTCTTGTCCGCCGGATCACGCAGTGACAGTACACAGCGGTAGTCCGTGATCTTGAAATCCTTATAGGCGTCAAAGATCAGGTCGCAGACACTTGCGATCTCGCTCTTGATCTGATCCGGTGTGACGAACAGGTGTGCATCGTTCTGGCAGAAATGACGGCCTCTCTCGATTCCCTTAAGAGTTCCGGATGCCTCGTACCTGAAATCATGCGCAATCTCACCGATACGCAGTGGAAGGTTTCTGTATGATCTCGGACGGTTCGCGTAGATCCTCATGTGATGCGGGCAGTTCATCGGGCGAAGCACATACTCCTCATCCTCTACCTGCATGGCCGGGAACATATTGTCTCTGTAATGATCCCAGTGGCCGGATGTCTTATACAGGTTGACCGTTCCCACACAGGGCGTCATAACGTGCAGATAACCCAGGCGGCGTTCCTTGTCCTTGATATAATTCTCAAGAACCTGCCACAGGGTATATCCCTTCGGCAGGAACATCGGAAGTCCCTTTCCTACCAGATCGTCGGTCATAAAGAGCTGCATCTCCCTGCCGATCTTTCTGTGATCGCGGGCTCTTGCCTCTTCCTGCTCGATCTCCCAGGCCTTCAGTTCTTCGCTATTGTGGAAGGCAACGCCATTGACGCGGGTCAGCATCTTGTTCTCGCTGTCATTTTTCCAGTACGCACCGGACTGTCCGGTAACCTTGAATGCCTTCAGACCCTTAGTATAGGTAAGATGAGGTCCGACACACATATCAATATAGTCGCCCTGCTGATAGAATGTGATCCTCGCATCCTCAGCAAGATCTCCGATATGCTCAACCTTATAGACCTCTCCCCTGTCTTCCATCAGCTTGATTGCTTCCGCGCGGGGCAGTTCGTATGTCTTGATCGGCAGATTCTCTTTGGTGATCTTCAGCATCTCTGCTTCGATCGCTGCCAGATCCTCATCAGAGAGTTTCTCTCCGTCAAGGTCTACATCATAATAGAATCCGCGCTCTGTGGCAGGGCCGTAAGCGAACTTAGCCTGCGGATGAAGACGCTGTATAGCCTGTGCCATGATATGCGCAGCGGTATGTCTGATAACGTGAGTTTCTTCCTCTGCAGGGAGAACCTTCACCTCTCCGTTATTATAGAGTGCTTTCATTGGTGATATACCTCCAGTGTTTTATTCCGTTCTTCCTATTATATACGATTTTTCAAAAATGCAATCCAATAAATAAAAAAAGAGGCAGAAATTGATATCTGACACGTATCAATTACCGCCTCTACACTTTTTTTCTTTTCTTTCACTGCCCATGACTGCCATTGCTGCTCCTGCACACGGATCGGGTTCTCCATCCAGGCAGTCCTCTCAAACCGGGCTGTTCTCTCCGACTGAAACCCCTTCAGTGTCTGGAATCTCCTTAACCCTGCGGCCTATCTCCTGCAGCATCTGGCGGTCCGAACGGATCGTCGCACAGGCAGCTGTTGTCAGCATATTGCCGGTGATCGTAGCGGATGCTCCGCCCCTGAACGCAGCCTCTCCGTCATTGGCAAGCAGCGCTCTTCCCGCTGCCAGCCTGACATCACTCTCGGGATTGATGTACTTGAACAATGCGATCGTTCTGCGGATCTCCGGCTCCGTGATCCTCTCCAGATGCTCCAAAGGCGTCCCGGGGATCGGCATCAGGGCATTGACCGGGATGGAGTTCACTCCCACCTCTGCAAGAGTCAGCGCCATGTCGATCCTGTCCTCCCAGGTCTCACCCATGCCGATGATCCCACCCGAACATGCATACAGTCCGGCCTCTTTCACCATCTTCAGAGTCTGCAGCTTCATGTCAAATGTATGTGTCGAGCAGATATTCGGGAAGTTCCTGCGGGATGTCTCGATATTGTGATGATAGCTGCTGACGCCTGCTTCTTTCAGCCTGACCAGCTGTTCCTTCGTCACGAACCCAAATGACGCACACAATTCGATATCACACTCTGCGCTCATCCGCCTATATACATGGATGGCTTTCTCGAACTCGTCTCCGGACAGAACTTTTCCCGCCGTTACGATCGAGAATCGGTCCACGCCTTCCTGCTCATTCAGCCTGCACGCCTCCATAATCTTCTCCTCCGGGAGAAAATCGTAGATCTCGCAGTTTGTGTGATGATGCGCGGACTGGGCACAGTACTTGCAGTCTTCCGGGCACCTGCCGCTCCGCCCGTTGATGATAGAGCACAGGTCCACTTTATCCCCTGTGAAATGATCTCTCAGGCGATCTGCCCCAAGGCACAGATCTTCCAGATCACATTCCACAAAAAAATGAAGATCATCCGCTCTGCCAAGCCTTCTCCCGTCAATGATCTCCTGCGCCAGGACAAGTACATCAATTTCCTTCAGATCTTCATTGTACATACTTCTGATTCTATCCTCGTTTCTCTTATCCTCTTTGTTTCCGGTCAGCGCCTGTTGCAAATCCTGCATGCATCACAGCCTTTCTGACTGAACTGCCCACAAGGATCCCCAGCACGATCTTAATTAAATCAAACGGGATAAACGGCCATACACAGACAGTCAGCGCATAGCCTACACCGACCTTCATCTGGAACACAAACCATGCGGTACCAAATATGTACGCGACCACAAGACCGATAAAGAACCCGGCAGCACCGATCACAGGATGCCTGGAACTACGCTCATAGACCGCACCACCGATCAGTATCATCAGGATAAATCCGATCAGATATCCCCCGGTAGGTCCGGACAGTTTTGCAAGTCCGCCCGCAAAACCTGAAAATACCGGCAGTCCGGCTGCTCCGAGAAGCAGGTATACAATATAGCTGTTCAGCGTCAGACGCGTACCGGTCACGGCAAGGGCAAAATAAATGACCAGGTTTGTCAGTGTGACAGGAACCGGTCCGATTGGAACCGATAAAGGTCCGGCAATACACATAAGCGCAGCCATAATCCCGCACATTGCCATCTCGTACGTAGTGATTTTTCTCATAATGTCAAATCTCCCTGTTGGTGTCTCATCATTCCGCCGCACAGACCGCAGAACGAAGATCACGACTGCGCTTTCTGCTGTGGATTTGAAAACATCGCCTCCGCACATTGTTAACCATCTATCATCTCCGGTTAACGAGACCAGAATAGCCCATACAAAAAAGAATGTCAACCTGAAACAATTTAGGTTGACATTCTTTTTTATTCATTTATCTCTGCAGCAGGCACTGTTGCTCATATGCCTGTGACAGTCACAGACTTGCGTTCGTATGTATGTCACCCTGCCTCAGACAGCATCATGCCCGGATCTCAAATGGTACTTCATACACCCCGTTTTTTATCCCGATCTGGTAGATCCCGCAGTTGCCGATATATTTTGACCAGTAACTGCCTCCGGAATCGGGAGTCAGGTATTCAAGAGCACCCTTCATCGCGATCGCATGTGTTGAGATCAGAATATCCCCGCCTCCGGCTGCTTCCTCCCGGATCTCCTCCAGGAAATCTCCGAGTCTGCCTGTAACACTCTCCAGGCTCTCCATCCCGTCCGGTGCCGGATGGTTCACAAAGTCCATGAAGAAGTACAGCACTTCCGGTGCAGGCGGTTCCAGGCTGGTACCTTCATACGGACCGTAATCCATCTCCAGCAGCCTGTCGTCCATTATAACTCCTACACTGCTGCCGGCAATGATCTGTGCAGTCCGGACCGCTCTGACCAGAGGACTCGTATAAACCTTACTAAAATGAATCCCTCTGTCTTTGAAGAATTCCCTTGCCTCTTCCGCCTGCCGGATCCCTGCCTCGTTCAGCGGATCGTTACTCCTTCCCTGAAGCAGCTTCTCTTTGTTTTTCCGTGTCTCGCCATGTCTGATAATATAGATCATTCTGCTTCACCCCGGTATGTCAGTAGCTGATCTCTTTGAGAAGACGGTCCAGCACTCTGCTGTTCAGCATCGTAAACTCATTGGAGACATAAGGAGTTTCCCCGTTAAGAATACATCTGCCCAGCTGTTCCGTCTCGAGAGCGTAATTCTGGCGCGCTGTGACGGTCTTTACCTCAGTACCTTCTTCAGTGACTACCTTGAAACTGCATTCTCCTTCCTGGTTAAACTCTACCTCAGACAGGATCTTTCCCTTTGTCCCGTGAACCTGAAGACGGTCGAGCCTCTTATTCATATCGGTCGGAAGAACCATTCCACAGGTAAACACGGCTTTCTTCCCGCCTGCAAATGTCAGGACCGCCGTAGTAAGGCTGTCTACGTCCCTGTCGGAAAACTCAGCACATGCCTGCACCTTCTCGGGCTCCTCACCCAGCAGCCAGAGAATCAGACTTGTGTTGTAGCATCCAAGATCATAGAGTGCTCCGCCAAAAGTCTCTCTGCGCATACGGATGTTGCTGACATCATAGTCAGAGGTTATGAACGCAGATTCTATGTAACAGATATCACCGATCACTCCGGAATCCACCACTTCCTTCAGAGCACTGATATACGGACTGTGGAGATAGGCAAAAGCCTCCATCAGGAAAACACCGTTTTCCTTCGCACAGCTGATCATCTCCTGAGCCTCCTCCGGGGTCGGTGCAAGCGGCTTCTCACACAGTACGTGCTTCTTTGCCTTCAGCGCCTTCATCGCCCAGTCGTGATGCAGTTCATTTGGAAGAGGAATATAGACCGCCTCCACATTGGGATCGGCAAGCAGCTGGTCATAGTCGTCATAGACTTTTTCAAACCCGAACTCTTCCTGGTACGTTTTCGCTTTCTTCATGCTTCTTCCGGCAATCGCATAAAGCTCACAGTTCTGAGCCTGCTTCATCCCGGGTATGGTCTGTCCCTTCGCTATTCCGGCAGTTCCGAGAACTCCCCATCTGACTTTCTTCATTGCAACCTCCTGTTTCCATCAGAATTCCTATGTGTTACTTATATGATTCATCAGGCCTTCCCTGTAAGCTGCAATTCCTCCGCATGGTTCTTCATGCCCTCGATCACAATGGCAGAGACGTCTTTCACATCCATACCCAGCATCTCGCATCCCTTCAGGATCAGTTCACGGTTGCATTTTGCAGCAAACCGTTTGTCCTTCCACTTCTTCATGAAGCTCTTGATCTCCATGTCAGTGATTCCGTTGGGGCGCATTCTTGCTGCCGCCTGAACGATTCCTGTCAGCTCGTCAACGGTAAACAGACTCTTCTCCATGTTGGTGACAGGTTCCACATCCGTGCAGATCGAATAGCCGTGGGAAAGAATCGCTCTGATATCTTCTTCGGGTACGCCAAGTTCCCGCAGCGGTTCTTCTGTATGGGCAAGGTGCTCCTCCGGATACTTCTCATAATCATAATCATGCAGATATCCGACTGCCTCCCAGTGCTCTTTGTCTTCTCCGAAATGATCTGCCATGGCGCCCATAGCTGCGGAAACATTCGCCGCATGCAGGATCAGGTGCTCTTCTGTCACCATGGTTCCATTGATCTCTTTTGCCTTCTCCAATGTCAACTTATCCATGTTAATTCCTTTCCTTATGCCTCAGCTCTCTCTTCCCCATCCGGTGCTTCTGCTGCTGGCGTCTCCTCTGCCGGTGTCTCTTCTGCGGGTGCTTCTGCTGCCGGCGTCTCCTCTGCTGGTGCCTCTTCCGCCGATGCTTCTGCTGCTGGTGCCTCTTCCGCCGGCGCTTCTGCCGCCGGTGTGTTCTTAGCCTCTCTCCACTGCGCATAAGCATTGAGCTCCGGCTCAACAAAATTCAGCGCAAGCCCCAGTACAGCTATGTCGTCGACCTGTCCGAGAAGCGGGATATTGTCCGCGATAAGATCTTTCTTCTTAAGCAGATAGATAAATGCACTGAGCAGGGACACGATCACCTTGGGAGATACCTCTGTATACTCTTTTGTAATATAACTCTTGATCAGAGATACTGTGAGCGGCACCTTCGACAGTGTATCGCCCGCTAACGGAACATTCTTCAGTGCCTCTTCCATATTGACCAGAAGTCCTTCGATCTTTGCCGGATCCCTGATCAGTTCCTGTGCCTCACTCATTCCGCCTTCGAGCGCTGTTCTAGCCATGCTGATATCAAATGCCATAGTGATCCTCCTTCTCCCATCCGGGCTGTACAATAGTACTTTGTCTATTAACTATTCAGTATCTTTTTAAATACAGGTACTGCTTTATCCGGTCAATACCGGTTATGTACCTTCTCGGCAAAACAGAGCACATCCTTCAATTCTATGACCTGTCCGTCATCCAGAACCGCTTTCCCGCTCAGCCGTCCGAAGACTTGATGCTGGTCGCTGACGATCACCAGGAAATCCAGCTTCGCGCAGCGGTCCAGAACCGGCATGAAGGTCATCTCAAACCGTCCGTCTGAGGAAGCCATTCTCCAGGGAGCCATATAGTCCGGGCCGTCCATCTTCATCCTGTCATAATCTTCAGGTATGCCGAAATCCACATCATCCAGTTTGTGGCCTACTCCGTCAACAAAAAGGATATTCTCCGTAGCCTTCTTCGTATTGCCGAACCCGTAGCCTATATTGAATCCGAAAGTATGTCCTTCAACCGTGGCATTGCCGTTGCCCCAGTACCAGGTATTGTCGTAGGTCCAGACGCCGCGGCCCCAGTCAAGAGTTCCGTAATCATTCTCCGGATCAAACACATAGTCCTTCCCGTCAAAGCGGATCTTCCCTGATGCCTTCATACAGTTGATCTTCTGGTTATAGTAAAACGCTCCGTTTTTATCCCATGGCGTCGCGATGACCATGGTGTCCATCTCCGGTTCCAGAAGAGTAATGTCAGCCGCAAGAGGCTTCTTATCACAGAACTGTTCAAAGCGACACTGGATCCGCCGCTTCCCGCTCTCCTTGTGAAAACGCATCTTCAGCCGGTTATCACGGTAGATTACATCCCCCTCCCGGGAAGATGAAGGAAGATTCATTTTCCCCATGGGAAATGAATTCAGCACTGTCTCCGTATGCTCCCATTCAGCACCTTCATCCAGACGCAGCAGGGAGACCGACTGCAGTCCGACATAGCCGTTGTCAGATATGGTAAATGCAGCTGCGAAGCTCTCGGTTCCGTTCAGCCTGCCGTCATGGACTACTACATAGTAATCCCATTCCTTGATCCGGAAATCAGGCGCCTTGACATCAGCCCTTGAATAGGTCCAGACCTGACTTCTGGCCCATCCGGGTTCTCTGATGTTTCCCTTCTCATCCAGCAGCCGCTGACGATCAGTCACCTCATGATTCCTCATATCTCCGCCTCCTTACCGGATCTGCGCCGCAGAATCTTCCATAGTACAGCGATTGCTGCTCATTCTGGGAGGAACAGCAGGTCATGATTCACTCCGGTGTAGAACAAGTCCCTGAATTCTTTTCTGTCCTGTGTCTTTCCGAGGATCCACATGGTCTTGGTTATGACCGCTTCCAGTGTCATATCATAGGACTCAGGTATATTGTATTCATTTTTTACCGCATGCCCCACTTCATAGACAGACATGTCGCTGCCCTCATTGGGAACCTGGGTCGCCATGACCACAATCTTGCCGGCAGCAGTCCATTTGCGGATTGCTTCCCGGAAACTGCCGTCTCCGTAGTCCGGTATCCCGCCAACGCCAAAAGACTCGATGATCAGAGCATCATATCTGTCCATCAGCACATCGAGGATCGTACCGTCACTTCCCGGTATCATCCTGAACAGAAACACCCTGTGTCCGAGTCTGTCAGAAAAACAAACTGTATTCTTATCGTTCCCCTTGTCATCAATATAGAAAATGATCCTCCTGTCCTGAATGACAGCTACCGGAGGATAATTGATACTGGAGAACGCATTGTAACTCTTTGTCCGCTCCTTCTTGGCTCTGGTACCGGCGATGACCAGCCCTCCGAATACGATGCAGACATCGTGCGCACGATCGTCAGACGCAAACCTGACACTGTCCAGCAGATTGGTCCTCGCATCCGTGTCAGGCAGGTCGATCGGCTTCTGGGCACCTGTTATCACGATAGGCTTCGAGCTGTGCTGTATAAGGTAGGACAGCGCAGCGGCAGTGTATGCCATGGTGTCTGTCCCATGGCATATCACAAAGCCGTCATAGTCCTCATAATGCTCACGGATCAGGTCTGCCAGCATCAGCCACTGCTCCCAGAACACATTCGTACTGTCCAGGCTGAATGGCTGTACCACATCGATTCTGCTGAAATCCTTGCCTTCCGGGATATAGGACAGAAGTTCCTTCCCGGATATCTGAGGTGAAAGCCCCATCTCCGTACTCTTGGACGCAATGGTTCCGCCGGTTGCGATCAACAGAATCTTCCTGATACTCATGCAGTAATCTCCCGGGTGATGTAGTCTTAAGCGCGGCTGTCGTCAATTGAATCATATTGATATTATTTTACACCACCCTGCCGGGTCTGTATACGTTCTCATTGCATGCGTATACAAAATAACCTGCCGCCTGATGCCCTCATTCCTTATCTGCGGAATCTTCCAGCACTTCCAGGTATTCTCCGAAATCATCATATTCGATATGTATATGCATCATCTTTCTCTCCCCTTAATCTTATACTTCCTCTTGTCTTCTTACTGTTCAGGCCGGTCTGTGCCTCAATCCTCAAGGAGCCATTCTCTGTAGTCATCCTCCGAGGCAAACAGGATATATGTACCGTTTGCATAACCCATGTAACCGTTTGCAGT
>CADCII010000020.1 GCA_902801515.1 uncultured Lachnospiraceae bacterium | reverse complement strand
AATGAGTGAATTCCAAACTGTTCTCCCTTCTGCCTGAAGATGCGTTTATTTTCCAAAACCGCAGTTCGGATATGTACATGCTGCGCAGCCAAGGCACAGTCCGCCTTCGCCAAGCGCCTGGATCTCCTGAAGAGTTATCGGGTCGTCTGCCATGATGCGAACGATCAGAAGATCAAAGATCGTCCTCTTTGCATACATTACGCAGCCCGGAAGGCCGCAGATGACACGCGGAGGAGCATCCGTATCTGGCTGCCCACTGCCCGGAGCGGAGGATTCTGTCTCCGCCGGAAGGTAAGCGAGCAGGAACATGGCTCCGGGCAGGACCGGCGCACCGTAGGTTACGATCCGGGCCCCGGTATTGCGGATCGCGAGCGGCGTCCTGTCATCCGGATCTACGCTCATGCCGCCTGTGCACAGTAACACATCCGCCCCTGCGTCCAGCAGTTTTCTGATCGCGGCTGTGGTCATCCTGTCATCATCGTCAGTGGTCTCATGCCCGATGATCTCCACGTCAAACTCTTCCAGTTTCCTGATAAGGATGGGAGTGAACTTGTCCTCAATAAGGCCTTTGTATACTTCCGAACCTGTGGTGACGATCCCTACCTTCTTGTGTACGTAGGGCTTGACTTCCATGATCGGTCTGCCGCCGGTGACCGCATGGGTGCGCGATACCAGGTCATCCATCTTCTCCTTCTCGATCACGAGAGGGATGATGCGGGTGCCTGCCAGCTTGTCTCCTGGTTTCACAGGAGTGTTGCCGTGCCTGGTTGCGATCATCATCTGTGGAGTGGAATTCACTTCCAGCAGTGCCTGTGAGTTGATCTTCAACAGTCCGTCGCACTCTGCCTTCAGTTCGATCTTGCCTTCGCTGGGAGCGCCTGCTGACATGTTGTCTCCCATCGCCAGGTCTCTCAGTATCTCTGCTGCTTCGTCTTCGTGAAGGATACCGTCCGCCTTCTCCCAGACATACAGGTTTTCCTTGCCGATACTAAGGAGAACCGGGATATCCTCCTTCGTGATAATATGCCCCTTCTTAAACGCAGGTCCCTTAAACTTTCCGGGTATGATCTGCGTCACGTCGTGACACAGCACCTGTCCTGCTGCCTCTGTAGTTCTGATCAGTTTCATTTTTACCCATCCTGTGTTCAGATTATTAATCGGCTGCCATACCTCTTATAGATGTATCAATCAGCTGCCGAAATCAGTTGTCGTTCTCAAAATCAGTCGGTTGCCGTGCCCCTCAGGATCCCTAGTCCGTGATCCAGGGCTCCCAGTATAAATCCAAGGCTTTCCTTTACTGCCTTCGGGGATCCGGGAAGGTTGACGATCAGTGTTCTTCCCCTGATCACGCTGACTCCCCTACTGAGCATGGCTTTGTCTGTGATCTGCAGTGATTTTACACGCATTGCTTCCGCGATACCGGGCGCAATACGCTCTGCCACATCGAGGGTTGCTTCCGGCGTCCGGTCTCTGAGGGAGAATCCGGTGCCTCCGCTGGTGACCACAAGGCTGATCTGTCTCTGGTCTGCAAGACGTTTTAATTCTGCGCTGATCTGCTCCTGCTCATCAGGAACGATGACCGTCTCGAGCACTTCGAAGCCGGCTTCTTTGAGCATATCTGCCGCTGCCGGGCCGCTCAGATCTTCTCTCTCCCCTGCGGCGCTCCGGTCGCTGACCGTGATCACCGCAGCTGTAAATGGTCTGCCGGGATCGGGATCTGTCACCGTCATCATGTCTCCCGGTCTCACGGTCCCGCCCTTCAGTACTCTGGCAAATACGCCTTCCACCGGCATGATACAGACGCCCATCTTCTGTTTGATGGCGCAGCCGGTATGGCATGCTTTGCCGATCTGGGTCATCTCCAGGACAACTTCCCGGCCGGAGTCTTCACCGTCC
The DNA here is from genome assembly GCA_902801515.1 of uncultured Lachnospiraceae bacterium. GTDB lineage: Bacteria > Bacillota > Clostridia > Lachnospirales > Lachnospiraceae > Porcincola. Next base: position 66,322 of record CADCII010000020.1, on the reverse strand, counting down.
TGCGCACTCTTCTGAGGGCTGCGGATCGTCAGGATTGTCCCCACCGGAAGAGATCTGAGATCGATTCCTCTCACGACCAGGTTCTCTCCGAAGTCTCCGTCTTTGACGCCGGCTCCGCTGCGGTTGAATTCGTCCACCTTGTCACCGGACAGGAGGCTGATCTGCCTGTGCCATGTCCCGGCATGAGCGTCTCCCTCGATCCCATGCTCAGGGGTAAACACGGCTTCGCTGACCGGCGTTTTTCCTGTTCCCTTCCGGTCACTCACACAGACCGCGTGAATGATGCCGGTTATCTGTCTCTTCTCTTTCTCTTCTCCCACCGCTCTGTCTCCTTCTGTCATCCGCCGATCGATGCCATCCTGTTCATCCGCCGATTGACGCCATCAGATGCTTCTCTGTGATATCGACCGGATCATCGAAGCAATGCGCTTCCGGTTTTCTCAGGATCGCCTCCCGGATCGCTTCTGCCAGCCGCTCTTCCTTCTCCTGCTGTGTAAGGTTCTCATCTCTGACGATCTTCCTAAGGTCTGTCCCGTCTTCATAGCACAGGCAGGTCTTCAGATACCCCATGGATGTCAGCCTTACACGGTTGCAGCTTCCGCAGAACTTGCCGTGGATGGCGCTTATAAAACCGACTGCGCCTTTGAAGCCGGGGATCTGATAATACACTGCCGGCCCGAATCCGTGTTTTGACGGATCCTTCTCTATGTCCGGATGATTCTTCCGGATGGTTTCCAGTATCTTCCGGTTGTCGGTCTGCGGGAACCGTGTCCCGTATCCGATCGGCATGATCTCTATAAACCGGACGTCAACCGGATAATCTCTTGCAAATTCGAGAAGCGTTTCATTTTCCTCACTCAGGGCGACCGCATTGATCTTCGTCCGGATCCCCGCGTCCACGCTTGCGCGGATCGCGTCTGTCACCACAGATACGTCTCCGCCGCCTGTGATCTTCCGGTAAAGATCCGGATCTGCCGTGTCCAGGCTGACATTGATCCCGTCGATCCCGCTTTCCTTCAGGCTCTCAAGGTGCTCTTTCAGGAGCACTCCGTTGGTCGTGAGCGTCACTGTCTCGATCCCCGGAACCTGCTTCATTTCCCGGATCAGCCTCCTGCAGCAGCGCCTTACAAGCGGCTCTCCCCCGGTCAGTTTGACATGGCTGATTCCCACACGGGCGGCTGCCCCTGCGATCTCCAGGATCTCCTGCTCTCTCAGGATCTCCTCTCTGGGAACCAGTTCGACTCCCTCGGGCATACAGTAGATACACCTCAGGTTGCACCTGTCGGTCAGGGATATCCTTATGTAGTTGATCTCTCTTCCGTAACTGTCTTTCATAATGCAACTATTATAACAGTTTACCTGCTGAATGGATATATACACTTGTTCACTCAGGACTGCTGTGGTATAATTCACACCAATCGTGCTTTAATGCATTAATGAGTTGCAGTGTTGTATAAACCAGTCGCCGCCCTGTGCGGCAGAGGAGTGAGAGTATGGATCTATCGGGTGTATCATTATTTGGAATTATTGTTGCAATGGTTGCGTATCTGCTCGGTATGCTGACCATCGGTTTCCTGGCTTCCAGGAAAAATGAGACAGTCGGCGATTTCTATCTGGGCGGACGCCAGCTCGGGCCTTTTGTCACGGCCATGAGCGCCGAGGCTTCCGACATGAGCAGCTGGCTGCTGATGGGACTGCCCGGACTTGCTTATCTGTCCGGTATCGCCGAACCGGTCTGGACCGCAATCGGCCTGGCAGTCGGAACCTATATCAACTGGCTGATCGTCGCAAAGAGGCTCCGCCGCTATTCCCACGCTGCAGGGAACTCTATCACGCTCCCTCAGTTCTTCTCGAACCGTTATGGTGATAAGAAGAATGTCCTGACACTGATCGCGGCACTCGTGATCGTCATCTTCTTCATCCCCTATACCGCGTCCGGGTTCTCCGCGATCGGTAAGCTGTTCTCATCCCTGTTCAATGTGGATTATCATCTTGCCATGATCGTAGGCGCGATCGTAGTCATCTTCTATACCATGACCGGAGGCTTCCTGGCTGCAAGTATGACGGACCTGGTCCAGAGCATCATCATGTCGATCGCTCTTACCATTGTCCTCTTCTTCGGCATCAACCAGGCCGGTGGTATGGGTGCGGTGCTTGAGAATGCAAAGGGGCTTGCAGGCCACCTGTCACTGGCCTTCAGCCATGTTCCGGATCCCAAGGATCTGTTCGCGGCCGGCACCACTACTCCTTACGGATTCCTGACCATCGTCTCCACACTCGCGTGGGGCCTTGGATATTTCGGAATGCCCCACATCCTTCTTCGCTTCATGGCGATCGAGGATGAAAATAAACTGAAGCTTTCCCGCCGCATCGCCAGCGTCTGGGTCGTCATCGCCATGGGTGTTGCCATCATGATCGGTGTCATCGGTCTTGGCATGACTGCTGCAGGTGTGATCCCGCAGCTGACCACTTCCGGAAGCGCCGAGACCATCATCGTATCGATCGCGCACCGTCTGAGTACCTTTGGATTTGTCCCGGCACTGTTTGCAGGTCTGATCCTCTCCGGCATCATGGCTTCTACCATGTCCACCGCGGATTCCCAGCTTCTGGCAGCTTCCAGTTCGGTCTCCCAGGATATTCTCTCCGGTTTCTTCGGACTGAAGCTTGACAGTAAGACTCACCTGAAGGTTGCCCGCGGCAGCCTCCTGATCATTGCTGTGATCGGCGTGTTCCTTGCCTGGAATCCGGAGAGTTCTGTATTCCGTATCGTCTCCTTCGCATGGGCCGGCTTCGGCGCGGCGTTCGGTCCGCTGATGCTGTTCTCCCTGTTCTGGAGACGCACGAACCGCCAGGGTGCCCTCGCAGGCATGGTCGTCGGCGGCGCCATGATCTTTATCTGGAAGTTCGCTGTCCGTCCCATGGGCGGCGTGCTGGATATCTATGAACTGCTTCCGGCATTCATCCTGTCCAGTCTGGCAATCGTCATCGTCAGCCTGGTGACGAAGGCTCCTGATAAAGAAGTGACCGATACCTTCGATAAGGTAGCGGCCATGTAATTAAGTCCGGTTATTCATTTACAGCCCTGAGCGCACTGCTCAGGGCTGTATTTATCTTCAGGTCTTTTCCTTCTCTGATACGCCTTACGCCCACACGAACCAGATAAATAAATATCCGGTCATCACGGCTATCAGTGTGAACGGGATCCCGATCTTTGCGAAGTCGCCAAATGAGATCTCGTATCCTTCTCTCTTCAGAAGTCCTGTCGCAGTTATGTTCGCGGAAGCGCCGATCGGCGTCAGGTTGCCTCCCAATGTTGCCCCTGTAAGAAGTCCGAAATAAAGCAGGTAAGGTTCGACTCCGAGCGCCGCAGTGATCCCTCTGATAACCGGGAGCATGGTGGCGACGTAGGGAATGTTGTCGACAAACGCGGATGCTGCGACAGAGCCCCATACGATGATCGTATAGAGCAGGAACATGTTCCTGCCGCCCACAGACGCGATCGCATTGGCAACGTCGGTAATCACTCCTGCCTGGGTGATTCCTTCGATCACCAGGAACAGGCCGACAAGAAGCAGGAGGGTCTCAAAGTCGACAGCCTTCAGTGCATGCACCGCACCGTCGCTCCTGTGGCTCTTCAGCACCTCTCTTACCGCAGCCACGGCTGCAAGGATGCAGCAGATTGCTCCGTTCGTGATCTCCGGTTTGCCGGGGATGAAGGAGGCTGCGATCAGCAGGACCACCATGAGTACCAGTATCACTGTCGGGAACATATCCTCAACTTTCGTCCTGGTCTCTGCCCTGACACTCTGGCGGAATCCCCGGAACAATATCATCATGACCGGAACTGTCGCGAGTGCTCCCAATTCTACGGCAAAGAAGATGCCCAGTCTTCCTTCCATCCAGAAGAAGGACATAAAGTCCATCTTCGCGTAGGCACCCAGCATGATCGAGGTCGTGTCGCCGACCAGCGTCGCGGCGCCCTGCAGGTTGGACGAGACTGCGATCGACAGGATCATCGGTACCGGGGAGATCTTCAGTTTCCGGCAGACGGCGATCCCGACGGGAGCTACCATCAGTACCGTAGCTACATTATCGACAAAAGCAGATATGAAACCGGCAAACAGGGACATGTAGATGATGACCCACATGACATTTCTGGCTTTGTCCAGCAGCCAGTCCGCGATCAGGTTCGGCATTCTGGATTCTATGAAGAAATCCACAAGTACCATGGTGCCTCCGATCATCAGCAGCACATTCCAGTTGATCGCTGAAGGGATCGCGGCAAGCGGCAGGATGCCGGTCGCTATGAAAATCAGTGCGGTTGCCAGCACGATCCAGATACGTCTCTTCATGAAGATCGTCATGAGAACGTACATTGTCAGAAACAGTATGATTGCCAGTATTTTCAATGCCATATCCTCCGGTCTGCTCCGGCAGTCTCACTCAGCCCTGTTTGCGCGCGAGAATGTCTGTAAGCTGGGTGATCAGTTCATCGTCAATGATTCCGTCTGCGGGTTCGTAGCCATACATCATCTGGAAGCGTTCAACGCAGCTGGTCGTCTGACGACCCGCGATCCCGTCCGGCGTCCCGCACAGGAAACCTATATTGTTAAGCAGTTCCTGGACCTTCATCACATCCTGCGGGTCGGCGGCTGAATTTCTCGTCTCATCGCCGCTGAGCGCATCCATCTGCCTTACCGCATCCTTCAGGTTCCGGTATTCTTCCGCAAGGTCCAGTCCGTAATATTCGCACAGTTCAACGAGCGCATACGCACGGTTGTAGTATCCGGCTGTGTAGAGTTTATTTGCCTCATCCCCGTTGCCGGAACTGTTCCAGACCTCTTCTGCCTGGAACTGTTTTCCAAGACCGAGGCAGTATTCCGAGCACAGATAGAAGACATTCAGGTCATCAAACTGGGCTTCTGAATAGCTGTCATAGAAACTGCGCTCCGCCTCGGCGCACTGAAAACGGAAGGCCCACATGTCCGCGTCGCTCATGGCACTGACTTCGTCTGTCGTGTGCGTTCGTGCGATCTCCTGGCGCGCTTCGAAGGAAGCTGCCAGATCATTCAGGAAACCGTCGATGCTGCGCACTGCGCTTGCCTGCGCTTCAGCAGCCGCTGCTGACGTATCGTCATCTGTCGATGTATCCGCTGCGATACCTGTATCACTGCCTGAAGAGGTGCTGCCATCTGATCCGGTCTGGCCGGAAGCACTGTCTGATGAGGTACCTGCCGTGGAAGCGCTGCCTTCTGATGCGCTCTCGCCTGAAGTCTCACCGGATATGCCCAGCTGCCCTTCCAGCTCTTTGATCCGCTTCTTCAGGTCTTCATTTTCAGATTCCAGTTTCTTGTAGGCATTCTCCTGCTGCGCGTCCGTCAGATCGTTCCAGTCCAGCGTGACGGCGCCCGCGGGCATGGCAAATGCGGCAGTCATGACTGTGGCTGCCGCAATGATCACCCCTGCGTATCGTTTAATCCTGTCCATAGTTTCTCCCCTTATTCCGGGAACCCCCTTGTTCCCGGGGCGCCAGATTCTTAAATATGTCTCCGGCACCGGATCGATGCTCCCCGCATCCTGCCCGGTCCTTTCAGACCTTCACTCCGCCTGCAGCCTGCCCGGTTCTTTCAAACTCATCCCTGACCCGGATCGCCAGGGCCGGATCATTGGTGATGATCGCATGCACGCCGGCGGCGCACATGTCCCGCATCATCTGTTCATCATTGATCGTCCAGACGTTGATGTCCAGGCCGAAACGCCTGCAGTCTTCCAGATAGCCCGGATAGCGCAGGTTGATGTACTTCGGATGAAGTGCGTCCACTCCAAGTTTTGCCGCGTACTGAGGCACGTCGATAAATCCGTCCTCATACAGAAGTCCGACCTTTGCCTCCGGATCGATCTGCTGAACCCTTCTTATCGAATAATGGTTGAAGGAGGAGTAGATCACCCTCTGTGCCATTCCAGTCTGATGTACCAGATCGATCGTCTTCTGCTCGATGCCGTCATAGGAGAAGACATTGGTCTTCAGTTCTATATTCAGGCTCATCTGAGGCTTATCCTGCAGATATTCCAGCACATCCCGGAGCGTAGGGATCTCAGCATGAAAATGTGTCGGACGGGTCCGGTTATAATTGAATTTCTTCAGCTGTTTCAGCGTATAGTTCCTGACATATCCCTTTCCGTCTGAAGTGCGGTTGACTTTCTCGTCGTGGATGACAACAATCTCCCCGTCTTTTGAAAGATGCACATCCAGCTCGATCCCGTCCGCTCCGTACTGATGCGCCAGGATATACGCTTCCATGGTATTCTCGGGCGCATAGGCGGAAGCTCCGCGATGCGCCCATACCTGAATCTTATGTCCGTTCATTTCTGTCTCTGTTTATGATCTGCTGCCCGGATCTTACAGAAGCGCTACGCCGTTGCTGGCTCCGATCCTGTCCGCGCCTGCTTCGATCAGTTCCTGTGCCTGGTCCGGAGTGTGGATGCCGCCGGACGCCTTGACCTGCAGACGGTCACCGACAGTCTTCCGCATCAGGGCCACGTCGTGGGCATTGGCTCCACCGGTAGAGAATCCGGTTGACGTCTTGACGAATGCGGCTCCTGCCTTCTCGGACAGTTCGCACGCCCTGACCTTCTCCTCATCTGTGAGCAGGCAGGTCTCGATGATCACCTTGACGATCGCAGGTTTTGATGCCTCTACTACTGCACGGATATCATCTTCCACAAACTGGTCATTTCCTTCCTTGACCGCGCCGACATTGATGACCATATCGATCTCGGCAGCACCGTCAGCGACAGCGCATTTTGCTTCATAAGCCTTTGCTTCTGTAGACATGGCACCAAGGGGGAAGCCTACGACACAGCAGGTCTTCACTCCGGTCCCTGCCAGCTGTTCTGTGACAAGTTTTGCGTAGCAGCTGTTGACGCAGACCGACGCGAACTTGTATTCTCTGGCTTCTGCACAGATCTTTTTGATATCAGCTGATGTGGCAGCTGCCTTCAGCAGAGTGTGATCGATCATTCCTGCAATATTACCCATAATTCATTCTCCTTCATACTGTTTTTGCTGTATTTTCTGTACTGATCTGCCGTCTGCAGACCTGATGCATCACTTCAGATTGTCCGGCGTAAAGCGCATCGGAAGTACGTCGCTGAGGGTATATTCCTCATAGTCCGTCCCTGACTTTGCCAGATAAACCGGGAAATCTCCTCGGCAGAATTCTGCCATGACCTGCCTGCATACACCGCAGGGCGGGCAGTACTGCAGTTCCCCGTCCTCCGGCCCGCCGCTGATTGCGATCGCGGCAAACCTGTGATATCCTTCGCTGATCGCTTTGAATATCGCAGTCCTCTCGGCGCAGTTCGTAGGGGTGAATGCTGCGTTCTCTACGTTGCATCCCGTGAAGATCTCTCCTTCTTCGGTCAGTAGGGCTGCGCCTACGCGGAAATGAGAATACGGCACGTAGCTTTTCTGTCTCATGGCAACAGCTGTCTCGCACAGTTTCCTGACTGTTTCCTGACTCAGCGTGTTCTGTCCCATACTCACACCTCTTATTCTGCCTGTGCTCCGTCCTGTTTAATCAGCATGCGGATCGCCTCGACTGCCGTCTGGATCGCCATGGATGTATCATGTGCCTGCTTGTTGGGCATGTTCAGTTTAGCGCGTTCCTGGTTGGCAACCGTCAGAAGAACGGTCCCGGACCTTACATTCAGGCAGGAGGATACGATAAACAGGGCAGCCGACTCCATCTCGGAAGCCTTGCAGCCGCATTTCACCCAGGCATCCCATTTGTTGAGCAGATCATATCCGATCGGCTTTACTTCCGGCTCATGCTGTCCGTAGAAGGAGTCCTTGCACTGGACAACGCCAAGATGTGCAGTGAATCCCAGTTTCTTCGCAGCTTCTCTCAGGGCGATGGTCACGTCAAAGTCCGCCACTGCCGGATATTCGATCGGTGCATATTCCTTGCTGGTGCCTTCCGCGCGGATCGCGCCTGTAGCTATGACCAGGTCTCCGCCGCAGACGTCCAGCTGCATGCCGCCGCAGGTACCGACTCTGATAAATGTGTCAGCGCCGCAGCGTTTCAGTTCTTCGACGGCGATCGATGCGGACGGTCCGCCGATTCCCGTGGAAGTTACGGAGACTCTGACGCCGTCCAGCGTTCCGGTATATGTTACGTATTCACGGTTATCAGCAACCAGTACCGGATCGTCAAAATATGCCGCGATCTTTGCACAGCGTTTCGGATCTCCCGGCAGGATCACGTATCTTCCAACCTCTCCCGGAGCTACCCCAATATGATACTGTTTACCAGATCCTTCTGTGTAATCTACCATATCTTTATGCCTCCTTTTATTTAATCTCCACAGTCTGCCCCTTCTCCGTCCGCGGCAGACATTCCGACTGATTATCAGTATATCAGAATTTTCGTGCAAGGTACATATATCTGCGGCGGCAGACAGCATTTCTGTTGGCGGATTTTCCGAATACTCCAGGCGGCCCTGCGCAGGTACGCCGATAGTCCGCTAAAGGCAAGCTGATGATGCGCCTGAAAATAGTCGAACAAATATTCGAAAAGTATGGTACAATGATAGATACGTTTCAGACCGGTTTGCCGGTCAGGCAATATCTACCGGCAGTTCATTTTCAGGAGATTGTTGATGGCAGACAGTATACAGATGAATCAGAGCACTTCCCCGCAGACAGGAAGGAAAGTCCCCAAAAGGATCGCCCAGGCGGTCATCAGTTCCCTGAAGGGCGGCGTCGTTCCAAGGGTCGGGCTTCCCTACATCACGGTCGGGCGCACCAGTGAGATCGAGGCGCTGCTGCGGGATGTGGAGATCATTGGCGAGGGCGGGGCGTCTTTCCGCTTCATCGTCGGACGCTACGGAAGCGGCAAGAGTTTCCTGCTGCAGACGATCCGCAATAACGTGATGGACAGAGGTTTTGCTGTCATGGATGCCGACCTCTCTCCCGAGAGGCGCCTGCAGGGCACCCGGGGGCAGGGGCTTGCGACCTACCGTGAACTGATCTCAAACCTTGCCACGAAGACCAGGCCGGAGGGTGGAGCCCTGACGCTGGTCCTCGACCGCTGGATCAGCGCGGTTCAGTCTGCTGTCGCGGAGCGCACAGGGCTTGACGTATCGGCGCCTTCATTTCCGGATGAAGTCGGAAAAATGATCCGTGAGGTCATCAACTCTCTTGGCGAGATGGTCCACGGCTTTGATTTCGCACGCCTGATCACGCTCTACTACCGTGCGTACCTGTCCGATGACGACGAGACCAGAGGAAAGGTCATTAAATGGCTCCGCGGTGAGTATGCCACAAAGACGGAGGCCCGCAGAGATCTTGGCGTTAATGTGATCATTACTGATGATGACTGGTATGATTACCTGAAGCTGTTCGCCATGTTCTTCCGGCTCGCCGGCTACAGGGGCCTGCTGATCTTTATCGACGAACTGGTGAATATCTACAAGATCCCCCAGTCCATCACCCGCAATAACAATTATGAGAAGATCCTTACCATGTACAACGATACGCTTCAGGGGAAGGCCCAGTATCTGGGGATCCTCATGAGCGGAACGCCTCAGTGCATCGAGGATACCAGAAGGGGCATCTACAGCTATGAGGCACTGCGATCCCGCCTCTCGGAAGGGAAATTTTCCAGGGAAGGCTCCCGGGATCTGCTGGCTCCCGTCATTCGCCTGGAGGCTCTGACTTCCGAGGAGATGATGGTGCTGTGTGAGAAGCTTGCCGATATGCACGCAGGGCTGTACGGGTATCCCAGGACCATATCCACCGGAGATCTGGTGACTTTCATCCGGATCGAGTACGGGCGGATCGGGGCGGATTCCCACATCACTCCGCGTGAAGTGATCCGCGACTTTATCGAGCTGCTGGATATTCTGTACCAGCACCCGGACATGAATGTCGAAAAACTGCTCGGATCGGATGAATTCTCATATGCAAAAAGTGAAGCTGTGAGTGACGATCCCGTCGATGAAGAATACGCCGATTTCATTTTATGAATACACTGTCAGAGGACAGGATTCAGGAACGCATTGAAACACACGAGCGGCTCTTTGCCTGAGAAGGCGGGGGCACCCCACCGAGGTGTACCATGGATATCTTCTCCCGTTATTCGGATTTTATACAGGATTTCATATACCGCAGCGGCTGGCAGGACCTCAGGGCGATCCAGGTTGCGGCAGGGGACGCCATATTCAATACGGACCAGAATGTCCTGCTGTGCGCCTCCACCGCATCCGGGAAGACGGAAGCCGCTTTCTTCCCGATTCTCACAGAGTTTACCGAGGATCCGCCGGAATCGGTGGGCTGTCTGTATATCGCGCCTCTCAAGGCTCTGATCAACGACCAGTTCATCCGGTTAAATGACCTGTGCGAGGAGGGCCACATCCCGGTCTGGCACTGGCACGGCGACGTCTCCTCTTCCCACAAGAAGAAACTGCTCAAACACCCTTCGGGCATCCTGCAGATCACGCCGGAGTCCCTGGAGGCGCTTCTGATGCACAAGCACAGCGAAGTCCCGAAACTGTTCGGAGATCTTCGGTATGTAGTGATCGATGAGATTCATTCGCTTCTTCGCGGCGACCGCGGCGGACAGTGCATGTGCCTGGTCCAGAGACTGTGCAGACTGTCCGGTGCAAATCCCAGAAGGATCGGTCTGTCCGCGACCATAGGTGATCCGCAGGAAGCCGGAAGGTTCCTCGCCGCCGGTTCCGGAAGGGGCACTGTCATTCCGGATATCAAAGCAAAGGGCATGCGCTGGAGACTTTCCATGGAGCATTTCTTCAATGCAGCGCCGCAGGCATCCGACATCATAGAGAACCCGGAAAAGAGCGCATGGGCAGGCGGGGTCCCGTCGGCAAGCATGCGGCCGGCCATAGGAACCTCGAAGATGCCGGCGGATGGCGGGGTGAAGGCGGATGTATCGGCGTCCGGCATCGCGAAGGCTGACGTGTCTGTGCTTCGCCAGACAAAGGCGGACGCGAAGCCTACGGACAAAGCGCCGCTCACAGCGGATCCGGGCATGGGCTATATCTTTGAGCATACCCGCGGCCGGAAATGTCTGGTCTTCAGCAATTCCAGAGAAGAATGTGAAGAGGTCACCACGACACTTCGCGCGTACTGTGAATACAATCATGAGCCGGACCGTTTTCTGATCCATCACGGCAACCTGTCCACCGCTTTCAGGGAGACTGCGGAAGATGAGATGCGCGATGACGATTCAGCCCTGACTACCTGCACCACTGCCACCCTGGAGCTTGGCATCGATATCGGCAAGCTGGAGCGTGCTTTCCAGATCAATGCTCCGTTCACGGTCTCTGCATTTCTCCAGAGGATGGGCCGCACCGGAAGAAGGGGCGAGCCCTGTGAGATGTGGTTTGTCATGAGAGAAGAACATGCGGAAGCAAGGGATCTCCTCCCTGACAAGATCCCGTGGGCACTCCTGCAGGGGATCGCGCTGGTCCAGCTCTATCTGGAAGAGCGCTGGGTCGAGCCCCCGCGCAGAGGCCGGCTTCCTTTCAGCCTGCTCTACCACCAGACCATGAGCACCCTGGCATCGGGCGGAGAGATGTCTCCGGCGGAGCTTGCATCCAGAGTCCTTACCCTGGCTCCTTTTGAGAATGTCACCAGGGATGACTTCCGTATCCTCATCAATGACCTGATCGCGAAGGATCACATAGAGCTGACGGAGGAAAGGGGCCTGATCGTCGGTCTTGCCGGAGAGCGCATAACGAACAATTTCAAGTTCTACGCGGTCTTCCAGGAAAATGAAGAGTACAGTGTCCGGTGCGAGTCCCAGGAGATCGGGACTATCGTCAAGCCGCCCCCCATCGGAGACCGGATCGCCATCGCCGGACATGTCTGGGTTGTCGAGGAAGTGGACCGCACTCATCACCAGGTCTACTGCCACATGATCAAGGGCAGGGTCCCCGCTTATTTCGGGGAGGAGCCCGGTGACATTCACACGAAGATCCTGGAGCGTATGAGACAGGTCCTTCTGGAGACATCGGATTATCCCTATCTTCTGAAGAATGCGCAGGCCAGGCTCATGACCGCACGTGTGGACGCCCTGCACTCAGGTCTCGGCTACCGGCCGCTGGTCAGCCTTGGCGGGAGCATGTACTGCCTTACCCCCTGGCTTGGAAGCTACGCCTTTCTTGCGCTGGAAAGATTCCTGCGGATCCGCTGCGCAAAGCGGCTGGGGCTGAAAGGATTCAACTCCGTGCGGCCTTATTTCTGCCAGTTTACACTAGGAGTCAGCGAGCAGGAATTCTACAAAGTGCTGAAGGAAGAGATGGAAGAAGGGATCGATCCCATGGAGCTGCTCTATCCGAAAGAGGTTCCCGTCTTTGACAAGTATGACGACATCCTCCCGGAAGAACTGGTGCGAAGAGGCTTCGCGTACGGCGTTCTGGATATCGAAGGCCTGAAGCAGCGGATCGGCGAGTGGACTGAGGGCATCTGATACCCGCCGCTCTTTACATTCAGACATTATCTATTTATAATAAAGCCACTTATTTTATTTTTATTATCCTTAATGACAAAGGCGTCAGTGGGGTCTGTCCCGCTGACGCCTTATTTTATATTTAACTTGAACAAGTGCCTGTCACTTGTTTAATTTTGAACAAGTGACAGGCACTTGTTCAAAAGGCACTTGTTCAGATTCTGAGGAGATGTTTTTATGTGTGGAATAGTCGGATATACAGGAACTCAGCAGGCGGCCCCGGTCCTTCTTGACGGACTCGGAAGGCTGGAGTACAGAGGCTATGACTCTGCAGGTCTTGCCGTGCGCAACGGGTCTGATCTTGCTGAAGTGGTCAAATCGACGGGCAAACTGCGCAGTCTGATTGAGAAAACGGATGGCGGGAGGTCTCTTGCCGGTACCTGCGGGATCGGGCATACCAGGTGGGCTACACACGGCGAGCCCAGCCAGACCAATGCGCATCCCCATGTGAGCGGCAACTGTTCGGGATCCGGTTCAGGGCAGGTTGAGTCTGAGGTCGCTGGTGTTCACAACGGCATCATTGAAAACTATCTGGAACTCAAGGAGAAGCTGGCCAGGCACGGATACCAGTTCTACAGCGACACCGACACGGAGGTCGTGGTCAAGCTGATCGACTACTATTACAAGAAGTATAAGATTGGTCCGATCGATGCTATCAACCGCACACTGGTGCGTGTGCGCGGGACCTACGCTCTCGCCCTGATGTTCCGCGATTATCCCGGTGAGATCTACGCCGCCCGCAAGGATGCGCCGATGATCATCGGAATCGATGGAAATGAATCCTACCTTGCGTCTGATGTCCCGGCGATCCTGAACTATACCCGCAATGTCTATTACATCGGCAACCTGCAGATCGCTCAGCTTCGCCCGGGCGAAGTTCATTTCTACGACCTGAACGGGGACGAGGTACAGCTGGAAAGTACCCAAATCACCTGGGATGCAAAGGCTGCAGAGAAAAACGGCTTTGAACATTTCATGATCAAAGAGATCTATGAGCAGCCCGCAGCTGTCCGGGATACGCTTGCAAGCCTGATCACGGACGGCCGGATCTGTCTGGAGGCTGCAGGCCTGAGTGACGAGGTTCTTCGCGATGCCGCGTCGATCCGCATCGTTGCATGCGGCTCTGCCTGGCACGTTGGAATGGCTGCACAGTACATACTGGAGGATATCACACAGATCCCTGTCCGGGTCGAGCTTGCCTCGGAATACCGGTACCGCAGGGTCCTGCCGGGGGAAAATGAGCTGCTTATCGTGATCTCCCAGTCCGGAGAGACCGCGGACAGCCTTGCCGCGCTTCGCAGGGCAAAGGAGATGGGGGTCCGCACTCTTGCCGTTGTCAATGTCGTCGGATCCACCATCGCAAGAGAAGCCGATCATGTCCTCTATACCCATGCGGGGCCCGAGATCGCAGTCGCCACTACGAAGGCCTTCTCCGCCCAACTGGCCGCCATGTACTGCCTGGCAGTCCAGGCCGGATATGTCCGCGGACTTATCGATGATGATAAATATGAGTATTATCTGAGGGAGCTGTCTTCGATCCCGGACAAGATCGAACGTATCCTGGAAGAGAAAGAACGTATCCAGTGGTTTGCGGCAAAGTATTCCAACGCAAGGGATATTTTCTTCATCGGCCGCGGTCTCGACTATGCCATCAGCCTGGAAGGAAGCCTTAAGCTTAAAGAGATCAGTTATGTACACTCCGAAGCCTACGCCGCCGGAGAGCTGAAGCACGGTACCATCAGCCTGATCGAAGACAATATGCTTGTGATCGGCGTTCTGACACAGAACGATCTGTTTGAGAAGACTGTCAGCAATATGACCGAGTGCAAGGCAAGAGGCGCCTACCTGATGGCGCTAACCTGCTACGGCAATTACAGTGCGGAGGATTCCGCCAACTTCACGGTATATGTCCCGAAGACGGATCCTCATTTCATGGCAAGCCTGGCTGTCGTGCCGCTCCAGCTGTTCGGATATTACAGCGGAGTTGCCCGCGGACTGGATGTGGACAAGCCCAGGAACCTTGCAAAGAGTGTTACTGTAGAATGAACAGGCAGAAATGACTATTCCTGCCTGTTGTAAATGGGCTCGACGTACCGCTTTCCTCCTCCGACCAGCAAAACGGCGGACGCCGCACCGGCCAGCATGACGATCAGCAGTATGATCCTCTCATTCATGTATAATGTCAGCCATCCTGCAAGGAGTTCTCCCGCCAGCTGACCTGCGGTATTCAGCACATTGAAAGCACCGTTGAACCTGCCCTTCTTCTCATCCGGAACGTAACTCTGGGTAGCGGAGACCCGGATCGTATAGGTGGTCACTCCTCCGGCTCCGATCACGAAGCACAGCGCCATCATGACAGGGATCGGGAAGAACAGATACACGCCCTCATTTACATTGATAATAATATATGCGATAAGCGCGATCATATACCGCCAGGCTGCAGGGATGCTCCATTTATAGTGGATTATGCCTCCCAGTGACCTGGCGGCAAGCATGGTCCCCCATACCAGCATATAGATATACTCTCCGTGCTCAAATGTTTTCCGGAAATACGGAAGCGTCAGGGTCCAGGATGTCCCTCCGCAGATGGATGAGATCACGAAATAAACTGCTATGATCAGCAGGCCTTTCTCAGCCAGAAGATATGCGAACCCTTCCCTGATATCTGTCAGGATCTGCTTTCTGTACGGAAGCTTCTCTTCCTGATTATCCTGTACCTGGCGCTGCTTCCTGATATAGTCTTCATCTGCCTTAATCTGTGTCTCCATGACTGCAGCCAGGAAAAAGCATACTGCATTGGCCGCAAGAAGCGGCGCAAGACCGATCAGCCCATAGAGAAACGCGGAGACCGGGACCATCACGGCAGTGAATGTTTCCAGCACACTCGCGATCGAATATGCCTTCTGAAAAAACCCCTCTCCGATCAACAGCGGATAGAAGCTCTCATAGGCAACCATATAGATACTCTCAATCGAGCCCAGAAGAAAACAGCCCGCTGCAAACAGCGGAAATGAAAACCAGCCGGCTGCAAGAACGCACGCCATGACCAGGTAAAGCCCCGAAGAGAGAAAGTCCAGCGTATAGATCATTTTCCTGCGGGAGAACCTGTCCAGCACCGCCCCGAAGATCACCGGCATGATCAGCTGCGGCAGGGTATACATGGCAAGGTAGATCGCGTACAGCAGCGTCGACTTTGAAATATCGAGAACAAGAAGACTCATCGCAAAGCCGGACACCGTATTTCCCAGCATGGAAATAACGCTGCCCACCGTAATGATTGTAAAGTCTCTTGAGTATCTGTCTTTCTGCCGCTCACACACTACCTCATCTCAAAGATCTCCGGATCCTGAATTCGTATACTCCAAGCATCATCAGCGCGGCCATGATCCACGCCGTGGGATTGACATAACAAAGTTGATGGAAAGACCCGTACGGGATCAGCCACATCGTCCACAGGACACGTACAACTGATTCCAGAATCCCGTTCAGCGTCGAGACAACGGCATTTCCCATTCCCTGGATGCTGCTGCGAAGGATCATTATGAATCCGAAGACGGGAAGGAACAACGCAATAACGTGCAGGTATTCCGCCGTCAGTGATATCACCTCCGCGTCGGCAGAACTGAGGAAAAATCCTGCGATCATATCGCCAGCCGTCTCCAGGACCACCATGAATACAAGAGCATTGCAGCACATCAGGAGAATGCACTGCCGGATCCCTTTCCTGATATTGTCGTACTTCTTCGCGCCAAAGTTCTGTCCGCAGAAACTGGACATCGTCATCCCGTACGCGCCAAGCGGAAATGTAAACAGGGTCTCGACTTTATTTGCTGCAGCATACGCAGCTACACTCGCCGCCCCGAAGGAATTGATCGCAACCTGGAGTATGATGATGCCGGACGCTGTCAGTACTCCCATGAAACCAAGAGGCAGTCCCAGTTTCAGCATCTGCGCTGCGTCTCCAGGGACAAAAGTCCAGTCAGATTTCTTCAGATGAAGGATCGGATACCGTTTTCTCATATAAAGGACACAGAGCAGTACGGAGATAGTCTGTGCCAGTACTGTAGCTCTTGCCGCTCCTGCCGTCCCCCAGCCCAGAGGTCCGATAAACAGAAGATCGAGTCCTATGTTCAAAACACTGGAGAAAATGAGAAAGAACAGCGGAGTCTGGCTGTCCCCAAGCGCACGCAGGACAGAGGCTGCCATGTTATAGGCGACTGTCGCCGTCAGGCCTGCAAGAACAGTGACTATATAGCGCTCAGCGTCCGGATAGATCTCGGCCGGCGTATTCATCAGGTGCAGAGTCTGGCGGATAAAAAGCAGACTGAACAGGGTCACCAGCAGAGAAGTTGCCGCAGAGAGCATAATAGAAAGCGCAAGCCTCTGCCTCAGTTCCCTGTACCTTTTGGCACCGAATTTCTGCGCAAGTATGATCGCAAAGCCTCCGGCTACGCCGTTGGCAAACCAGAGGATCATATTGTACAGAGATGATGTGGACCCCACCGCCGCCAGCGCATTTCTCCCGAGAAAGCGGCCGACGATGATGGTGTCTGTCATCCCGTAAAACTGTTGAAACAGATTCCCCGCCATGATCGGAAGGGACATCCTGATAATAGCGGGAAGCGGCTTCCCGGAAGTAAGATCGTTGGTCATCGGTATTCCATATGCTTTGACAGATCAGTAACTTTAGCCAGAGAACAGTATAACACTCGCCATGGCAGAATCAAGTTTGCAGAAGCACGTATCTGCATAAAAAACCACATGCCCGACTATACTTTGTATAGACGGGCATGCAGCCTTTCAGAAGGTTATGTTAAAGTTGTATGATTATCGTATCGTTCTTTATTCTCCGATATTCAGATATGGCTTTTTCAGTTCAGCAAGGCCTTCGACCTTCTTCTGGGTCATGGCACCGTCAGCGATCTCATTTCTGTGCTCCAGCTTGCCGGCATATTTCATGCGGCTGCGGTCCTGCTCTGCCTGGGAGAAGTTATACATGATCTTGCCGTCCACAAGGCCGACCTTGCCGTCGATGCCGCAGATTGCGCACTCGACTCTGTCGCTTCCCTGATGAACCTTGAACATGCTCTGATGGCAGACCGGGCAGGCGCCTTCTTCCTCTCCGCGCCATTTCTTTCTCTCGTCATCGGAATCTGCTGCAAGCGCATCCAGGATGTTCTGTGCCATCTTATCCATGCGCTCCATCTGTTCCGGAACTCCGAGGACATGCTGCACATTCATCGCGCCATAGTATACATGGGTATCGATGACGTCAACACCTGCGGACATCATGCTCTCATACATGATCGGGATGGTGAAGATGGTCCAGTTCTCGGTCCTTGCTCCGCCGACGCCTACCAGACATCCGACACGCGGTTTGAAAACTCTCTCATCCGGAAGCAGGGCGTTCTCTCCGTCTCTTGCAAGACGTTCTTTCTTTGCTTCGGTGAGGAAAGCAAGGTCATGGGACGGACCGAAACGGTCGCAGAAGGTCTTGAATGTTCCGCTGGGGGAAGTCTCATAGACCGGTGATCCGATGATCAGTGCATCTGCGGAATAGTATGCATCTTCCAGGATATGGAAATCATCCTTGTGCACACACTTGCCGTTGTTTCTTCCGGACATGATTCCTACTACACATGCACAGCATCCGGTACACGGCTTGATATCAAGGTCATCCGGACGTACAAACTGAATCTCATGTCCTGCTTCTTCGCATTTCTTCAGTACTTCCTTCAGCATAACATCGGTATTCGACATCTTTCTGCCAAATGAAAAAGCTACAACTTTTGCCATGGTTTTATCCCTTTCTCAATTAAGAATGCTTTCTCTGAAGTCTTATGCCAGACTTCCGACCGGTGGTTTCTCTGACTGGACCGGCAGCAGGAATGCGGATGTCCCTGCTGCCAGATTATTAGTTACTGATTACTGATCTTTCTTCTGTGCTGCGTTTCTTGCTTCCAGTGCAGCATAGATCTCATCCATCTTAGCCTTGCCGTTAATATCATACCACAGCAGCGGGATTGCGGACAGAACAACTGCGATCGCCGGAGCCAGGTTTACAATGATGTTGATGCCCTGCTTGACGGATTCGGTCTGCTCTGCGTTCGGAACATAGCCGATCGCGCCGAGTGCCAGGACTGTGACTGCGCCGCCGACTGCAGTAGCCAGCTTAACGCCGAAGCTCATGTAAGAGTAGGTGATACCTTCTTCACGGATGCCGTACTTGAGGTCGCCGTACTCGATGCAGTCAGACAGCATACCGGTGCAGACATTTGCACAGGAGTTGCCGAAACCGATGACTGCGCAGATCGCAAGAAGGAAGGTGGTGCCGCCCTGCGGGAATGCGAACATGATCAGGAAGCCTGCAACCATGATGATGTTGAGGAACAGAACCCAGTTTCGCTTACCCATCTTAGCGGTTCCCCACGGCATGACCGTGCAGCCGATCAGCTCAGTGATCGTCATGGTGGTGAACATCGGAGCGATCATCATCGGATTGCCTACAACGTAGATGACATAGTAGGTCAGCATGGACATACGGGCCATGATTGCAACAGCGCCAAGGAACACGCACCATACGGTGATCATCAGGTTCTTATTCCTGCAGAGAAGTACGAGGTTCTGCAGAACAGAGCGCTTCGGACCTTCCAGTGCCGGTCTGTCTACCTTCACGGTCTCTTTACATCTCCATGCACACAGCCAGAAGCAGGGAAGAAGAGCGATGGAGCAGACAACTGCTGTCCAGAAATAACCCTGGGCATTCGGAGCGTCGCTCTTGCCGAAGAACAGGATCATCGGCATTGCAACTGCGGAAAGGATGATCTTGATGACAGAAGCGCCGATCGCACGGGCCGATGTGTAGTTCATACGAACCTGAGAGTCTCTTGCGATCAGGTTGACCAGAGCGCCATAAGTAATGCAGACTGCGGTGTAAGCCATGCCGGCGCCGATGTAGCATACCAGGCAGAGGATAACCTTCGCGATACCCTGAACCGGGAATACGGTGAAGGTCAGTATATTGAAGATTGCCAGGAAGATCGGAGCAAACATCAGATACGGACGGAACTTGCCCCAGCGTGTATGTGTCTTGTCTGCGACAACGCCCATCATCGGGTCATTGACCGCGTCCCAGATACGTGCGATCAGCAGGATCGCGGAGATAGCTGTTGCTGTCAGGCCGACAACGTCTGTGTAAAAGATTGTCAGGTACGTATTGATCATATACCATGACAGCTGTGATCCGACTTCGCCGAATGCATAGCAGAATGCGGTGAACTTATTGGTTTTTTCTACTGTCTGAGAACCAGTCTGTCCCATTTTACTCCCTCCTAGAGTTTAACTGTTTGATCTCGCCCCCCTGCACGATGCAGGATTGTGGCTGTTTCTTGCATTCAGAATATCAGTGTCTTATCCTCTTCTCTTCTATTCTGTTCAATAAAAAGACATCGATTGTTGCAGTTCCATTAACTGCCGCAATCGATGCGCAATAATCTTACTATAATTGTTGCAGCCGTAAAGCCGGCTGTAGATCAACTGCTTCTGTAGATATGAAACAGACAGAATTCCTGAGCTTCCAGACGGATCGGGATCGTAAGCCGGTCCCCCTGTGCAGACTTCCGCTCCATACTCATATGCGGCACACAGACGCCCTGCAGATATTTTATATCTGCTCTCTCAAGCTGCGACTCACAGCGCAGCCGTTTCCATTCGT
Source organism: uncultured Lachnospiraceae bacterium (assembly GCA_902801515.1). Classification (GTDB taxonomy): domain Bacteria; phylum Bacillota; class Clostridia; order Lachnospirales; family Lachnospiraceae; genus Porcincola. The sequence continues at coordinate 46,075 of CADCII010000020.1, read as the reverse complement.
CCAGAATGCTCCCGTGCTGTCTGCTGATACTTCTGGTCTTAATAATGTATTCACCGCCATCAGCCAGGCCGTTCAGGTTCACCCTTAGATTCAGGGGCTCGCCTTTCATTACACAATTCTCTACGTCATCCGGCTGTATCTCGTCCTCACTGGTCAGATAATAACTTACATCGAAGGGTGTACTGTTCACTGCAAGGATCATGTAATCGTCCGGCGTGCGCATCGTCACTACCAAGTGAGAATCCGAATACAGGAGTGACTGTCCCAGCCGGCTCATGCACTGCAGCGCAAACCATGCAGGCTTCCGTATGCTGTCACGGCTCAGCAGTCCTCCTCCTCCGTTCAGTACATGTCTGGAATCAAAATAACTGCTCACCCAGTCTGATAAAACCCACATGGAACAGATCTCTGTATTCTGCATCATAAGGCCTGCTCTTGACGCCAGGTATGCACCCCTGAAGCAGCTGTCATTGATATAGTTCCTGGTAGAAAGAGAAAGATTCCAGTCACTCACATGAATCGGAAGATTCTCCAGGCCAAGTGTTGCCAGCTCAGCCTTGATCTTCCTGAGCATATGCTCTTCAAAATCCGGGTCCGGAGACCTGCTGAAGCTCTGATAATCCGGCGTCGGCTCATACGGAAACAGGACAACAGAAAGAAAATCCGGCACACAGCCATCCCTCAGCGCAGCCTTGAGGAATGCTGAAAGCTCATCTCTGGGACTGTTCGGAAGACCGACCGGTCCCCCGACTCTGGCCCCCGGTATGTAATACCGTATTGTTCTCCAGGCATGTCTCCAGACGTCTTCGAACGTATGCTTCGGATCATCAGAATACGCACAGGTGCCTTTGTAACTGGGATCCTGGTTGAAATCAAAGTACCACCCGCGCACCTCATCAGCCCCGTATCGGGAGATCAGGTGCCTGACAAAATCTTCCAGGAGTGCTTCCCAGGCTCTCCGTGACGTAAACCGGACCGAAGTTTCTTCATGGTAAACAGACCGGTCCTGGGTCCGGACCGCCATCTCCGGTCTGCGTCCAAAGTCAAAATAAACTCCGATGTGGTTTTCCACCAGCATATCGAGAACCGTATCGATCGCATTGTAATTATACAGACCGATCGTAGACCCGTCTGTTACTCTAAGGTCTTCAGTAAAGATGGACCATATCCTCACATGAGTAATATGCAATTCTCTGGAAGCGTACACGAGATGATACTGGACATTGGCCCGTGTAAGGGCTGACATGGATCCGACCGTCATAATCCGCCTGAACGGCTGATGGCATCTGATTGTCCTGGATGTATCGACAGAAATCTCATAATCCGCCCCGGCGGGACTGTGTTCTTCATCTGCCGGCGCGAACTGTGCAGCCAGTTCTTCCTTCAGTGTCCGTTCTTCTTCTGTTTTATTTTCCTGTTCTTCCAGAAGCTTTTTGCGGTACTCATTCGGAGACATTCCATAGTAATCATGAAACAGTCCCGCGAATGATGACGCGCTGGAAAAGCCACAGTCCGACGCAACCTTGGTAATACTGTTGCCGGTGTACCTCATCTCCCCTGCTGCATATGCAAGGCGTACCTGGTTCACATAATCTGTGAAATAAATGCCGGTCTGTTTCCTGAAGAAACGGGACAGGGTGGATGTGGAGGCGTACATGTCCTTCGCAAGGTGGGACAGAGATACCGTCTCACGGTAATTCCCGTGCACATATGCGATAATCTGCTGCAGCTTGCGGTCCTCCGTCATATGTCTGCGGTCAGACGTATTTCCTGAATAATTCTTCCTGTTATGCAGCAGCAGAATATCCATCAGCTCATAGAAATCCCGGTAGATCCGGCACTCCCGGACTGACTTCCGGTCTGTCTCGAGCCAGATCAGTTCGTGGATCAGATGACGGATCGCGTCATGTTCTCCTTCCTTTTTCTGTGTTGTATTCAGGAAGAATATGCATCCTCCGTCCGGCGCGAATCGCAGAAATGTCCTGTATGAGATCTTGATAATGCACAGAATCCCTTCTGACTTATAGCTGTGGGGTTCCATCGCATTGACCAGAATTATATCTCCCTGTTCCATGTCGGAATGATAATCCCTGACTGTGATCCTGCATGTGCCGGACACTACATAAAACAGTTCAATAAAAGAATGCGCATACTCTTTCTCCTGCGCATCCTTCATGATATCGATCCTGAAATCCCGATTGTCTCTCATCCTTCCACAACCTCCGTATCCCCGTCACGACTGGTTTTCATTATATAATGAAACGATACTTTTGTGAATCGGCGCCAGTCCTGCCGGATGGTCCGGGAATTCTGCAGCATCAGTCTTACCGGACCGTCCGGAAGTTCTGCGGCGTCAGTCCCGTCATTTCCCGGAATACCTTCCCGAAGTAACTCGGTGAACGGTATCCGCACAGTTCTCCGATCCTGCTGAGATTGAGATCCGGTCTCTCCATCAGAAGGATCCTCGCCCGGCCGATCCGGACTCTCTTCAGATACTGGCCGACCGTCTCGCCCGTGCTGTTCTTAAAACGGGCACACAGATATTCCGGAGTCAGATGGAATTCCTCTCCGATCTGCATCAGGGAGATGTCTTCACTGCAGTGTTTCTCCAGGTATTCGATCACATCCGACATCAGTCCGTCCGGGTCATTCCACAGAGCGGTCCTCTCCAGAGAACTGCCCGATGCCAGATCCAGCAGCGTACTGTAGAGTTCCTTGGAGAGAGCTCTGTATTTCAGATGTATCTGACTGTTGATCACACTCACGATCTCTTTCAGATGCAGAAGAAATGCCTGGCTGGCCTTCTCGCTGTGGCTCAGGTGATAGACCCCCGGCCGGGCCAGTCCGAGGTCCGTGAGCAGTTTCTGGCAGGAATTCCCGTCGAATCCGAGGAAATGAACCTTCCACTCATTCTGTGCGCTCTCGTACTGATGCCCTGTATGAGGCGGAAGGACCGCGATCTGTCCCTCCTCAAGGTTATACCGGCTCTCCTCGATCCGTATGTTTCCTGTGCCTGATGCTCCGTAGAGGATCTGCCAGACCGGAAGTCCGGACGGCCGGTTCACCTTCTCCTGGATATGGTCGATCCCCGCCATGCGAAGTACCAGCGGCGTATTTATATACTGTTGTTTTGTCACCCGTACCATATAATCCATATACAGCCTCCAAATCTTAAGATCGTTATATACTAATTAATATATTAAGATTTCTTTTTTCTCTGTGTCAACTATAATAGAGACAGGAAATAAAAAACTGCCGACCCGCAAAACCAGACACCCTAAAATCCAAATTTTCACATCGTAAATGCAAATCACCAGAAAGCGAGGAAAAACATGAGTATCCCCTATATCAAAGAAGACGAACACGGAATCAAGACTCTGTATGTAAATGACCGCCCCTTCTTCTGCAGAGCCGGCGAGATCCACAACTCCAGCGCTTCTGACGCGGAATACATGGCTCAGAATGTATGGCCGAATCTGCGCGAACTGAACATGAACAGCGTGATCGTTCCTGTTTACTGGGAACTGATCGAAGAGACTGAAGGCGTCTATGATTTCTCAACGGTCGATTCCCTCATCGCACAGGCGCGAGAGGAAGGCCTGAAGCTCATTTTCCTGTGGTTCGGCCTGTGGAAGAACGCCGAATCCTTCTATGCTCCTGCATGGGTGAAGAAAGATACGAAGACTTATTTCCGCGCCCAGAAGGTCTCCGGCGAGCCGATGACCACCATCTCCCCGCTCTGCACGGCAGCTGTTGAGAAGGATGCTGCAGCTTTCGCGAAGCTGATGGGACACATCCGTGAGACAGACGCAGAAGAGAATACCGTCATCGTGATCCAGGTGGAAAATGAAATCGGCCTTCTTGGAACAGACCGTGACTACAGCCCCGCTGCCCGCGAAGCATTCGCGCAGCAGATTCCGGAAGGGATCTCAGACAAGACCGGCACATGGGAAGAAGTCTTCGGTGATGAGGCAGGTGAAGCCTTCATGGCATGGTACTTCGCCAAGGCAGTCGAGAAGATCACATCTTCCGGCCAGGAAGTCTATCCGCTTCCCTGCTATGCCAATGCATGGCTGAAGCAGTATCCCTGGTTCCCGGGCTCCTATCCGTCCGGCGGTCCGGTAGAGACCATGCATGGAATCTGGAGAGCAGCAGCTCCTTCGCTGTTTGCTTTCGGACCTGATATCTATGTTCCTTACTGCGCAGACGTCATGGACACTTATGCAGTTGACGGCAATCCGCTGTTCATCCCGGAGATCCGCAAGGATGCAGTCGCCGCCTCCTATGCACTCTATGCATACGCTGCAAAGAACGCGATCTGCTTCTCCCCGTTCGGTATCGAGGAGCTGGCGCTTGACCCATCCCAGATCGACAGACCGCCGATGGAAGTCATGATCGCACTGAACATCGACCCGTCTGCTTTTGATACCGCAGGAAGCAAGGACTATCTGGCACGTGCATATGAGTTCATCGACCAGATGGATCCGCTGTACAGAAAATATCGCGGCACCGATCACCTGAAGGCGTTTGTCCGCCACGGCGATCTGGATTACGGTACCTTCCTCCGCTTTGAAGACTTCGATCTCTCGGTTGCCTACGATCCGAAGCAGTCCGGGAAGCCTCTCGGCGCCGGCGTTGTGTTTGAACTTGGTGAAGGACGTTTCCTGATCATCGGTACTTCCTGCTCCATGACCTTCCGTCCGAAGACCGGAAAGAACACGAGAGTTGATGTCCTGAGACTGGAAGAAGGAAGCCTTGCAGACGGCGAATGGAAGAGAGGCCGTGTCCTGAACGGCGACGAAAAGATGTCTCTGCGCTTTGGCGATATGCCACAGATGCGCTATGCAGAAGTTGTAGAGTTCTGAATCGGTGATCCTTACTAAAACAATGAAAGACCTCAGAAAGCCCTGTGCCGGGTTTTCTGAGGTCTTGCTTATTGCGATGTTTTCTTAATGGCTCAGAGTATCCTGGTTCGTTTACAGGTTCCTTCCTCTCTTGATATCCATCCTCTCCTTCGCCAGGCTGATGGCGGCATTGACCAGCACGCCGAGTACTGCCAGGATCAGGATCGCTGCGATATCTCCTGCGCCGACCGGTGACAGTTTCAGCAGTGTGCGGAGCGGCGGGCACAGCAGTGCCAGGAACTGAAGGACGATTCCGCAGACGGTGATGATGTTCAGCGCCTTGTTGTTCCAGGATTCCCTGCTGAAGAACGCCAGATTGCCGGTTGTCTTGCACACATAGGCCATCAGCAGTTCATTGATCGCAAGCGTACTGAAACAGTATGTCCGGCACAGGGAGAGCAGCTGCGGGTTTTCTGCCAGTTCTTTGAAAATATTCGTAATGCCGTCCCGCAGCAGCAGCGGGAACAGGAAGCCCAGAAGCGCAACGCCGCCACCGATCGCACCCTGAAGGACGATGCTGGCATAATCACTCTTTCCCAGAAGTCCTGCTTTGACATTTCTCGGCTTTTCATTCATGACCGCATCCGTTCCCTTGTCCATTCCGAGTGCAAGAGACGGTGCCGTGTCTGTCAGCAGATTGACCCACAGAATCTGAACAGTGGACAGAGGCGAAGACAGGCCGGCAAAAACAGCTGTCGCCATCAGTACGACTTCTCCGAAGTTGGAACGCAGGAGATAAACTACAGACTTGCGGATGTTGTTGAAGAGGTTTCTTCCTTCCATGACCGCATTCTTGATGGTGATAAAGTTATCATCCACCAGGATCATCTCGGCAGCGTCCTTGGCGACTTCCGTTCCGCCCACGCCCATGGCGACGCCGATATCCGCCGCTTTGAGGGACGGCGCGTCATTCACGCCGTCTCCGGTCATGGAAACGATCTTGTCATGGCTCTGGAATGCCTGTACGATTTGTACTTTGTTCTCCGGCGATACGCGGGCAAAGACTCTGTAGTTGAGCACATTTTCACGGAATACTTCCGGATCCATCTCATCGATCTCCTGGCCGGAGATACACTGTTCCAGGCTCTGCGCGATATCCAGTTCCCTGGCAATGGCAAACGCGGTGATCTTGTGGTCGCCCGTGATCATAGCCACGTCGATCCCGGCGTGGTGGCACTCATTCACGGTCTCCTTGACGCCTTCCTTCGGCGGATCGATCTCCGCGGCAAGGCCGACAAAGATCATGTCCTCTTCCTGCGGCTTCTCATCCCCTTCTCTGTAGGCAAGGGCGAGCACGCGCAGTGCTCTGGAGCTCATATCCTCCGCAGCCTTTGTCGCCTGGTAGACGTCTTCATTTGTAATCGGACGCACGCCCTGCGGGGTAAGGATCCGGTCGCAGCGCACGATCACCGAGTCGATGGCGCCCTTGGTGTAGGACACATTGACCTTCTTCCCGCCTTCGTCGGCGGCGCACAGGACGGTCATCATCTTCCGGTCGGAATCAAACGGAATCTCGTCAAACCGGCTGTTCTTCTCCATGACAGCTTCGTAATCCTGGAGAAGTTCCTTTCCATATTTAATGAACGCGATCTCTGTAGGATCTCCGATCCCTTCCTTCGTGTCCATATCGTACTTCGCGTCATTACATGCACAGAAGCCGACAAGAATCCTTCTGAACAGAGGATCTTCCGTGTTCTGCCCTTCGGCGTCCGTCTCTTCCCCGTTCATGAACCAGCGAACGACGGTCATCCTGTTCTGTGTCAGGGTACCGGTCTTGTCGGAGCAGATCACATTCACCGCGCCAAGCGTCTCGACCGCATGGATCTGCTTGACGATAGCGTTGCGCTCACTCATTTTCTTAATGCCGGCTGACAGGACCAGGGTGACGACCGTGGCCAGGCCTTCCGGAATGACTGCCACCGCAAATGCGATGGAGATCATGAGGGTCTCGATCACTTCTGTGTGGTAGACCAGAATCTGGCAGACAAACATCAGGACGCACAGAACAACGCCCGCGATGCCGAGCACAAGCGAGATCTGGTTCAGGTTCTTCTGAAGCGGCGTCTCCTTCTTGGTGATGCTGTGGAGCATGCCCGAGATCTTGCCGATCTCAGTATGGTCACCGATCTGATCAACTACGCCTTCGCCTCTTCCGTATTCCACAAGAGAAGACATATAGGCTCTGTCTTTTCTGTCCGCCAGAGGAGTGCTCTCGTTACTCTTCTCCTGCGCATCCTTCTCCACCGCAACCGATTCTCCGGTCAGCGCGGATTCATTTATCTTCAGAGAACTGGTCTGCGTCAGTTTAAGATCCGCGGGAACGATCCGTCCTGCCTCCAGGATGACATAATCTCCGGGAACCAGTTCCTCCGAGGAGATCTCCTGCTGCACTCCGTCACGGATAACAACCGCTGTCGCCACACTAAGACTTTTCAGAGCCTCAACGGATTTCTCCGCAGACACCTCCTGCACCGTACCGATGACACAGTTTGCGATCACGACGATCGCGATGATAACAGCGTCAACCACTTCCCCGGTCGCAAAAGAAATAGCCGCGGCTACGATCAGAAGAAGGATCAGCGGTGACTTGAACTGACTTGCAATCACAGCCAGCAGAGACTGCTTCTTGCCCTGAGTCAGAACATTTTTTCCTTCTTTCTGCAGTGCTGCGACCTGCTGGGAAGTTAAACCCTTCTGCTCTACATTTTCCATAATGCACACCCCTTGTCTTATCGTCTTGATTGCAGATATACGATCTGCAATCAAGGTCAAACAATGACATTCCTTATCAGAATCTATGGACGATTATATTGGATATAAACGCCTTTGTCGAGAGCAGCCCGGGAGGTGAACAGGTGACAGGCACTTGTGCAAAGTTGAACGAGTGACAGGCACTTGTGCAAAAAAGCACTCCTCAATAAAAAAGCCGTGCCGCGGGCCAGACACCCGCGGCACAGTTTTTGTTGATTGTATTTGTTGTTTGCTGATTGTATTAATGAGGATTATGCCTTGTAGTCGTCGAAGTCGTATGTGATGGTTCCGAATTCGGTCTCCTGCTCACGCAGTGCGATGGACTTCGCCATAGCCTTGATCTCGTCTGCTGTCACGCTGCGGCCGAGGTCGCTGGAGAGGACAACGCCCTCTGACAGGAATGCGGTCTGCATTGCGATGTACGGGGAGTCGATCCTGGTCTCGTCTGTGAGGTCGCCCCACAGATAGGAGTACCACTGCAGCTGGTTGTCGTTGTACATAGCCATCTCCGGATGGATCAGGAGTTCCTGCTGTCCGGTGACATCGCCGATCGCGCAGTCGAGCTTGGTCTCGAAGAGTTTTGCTTCGGAGTCTACGCCGTAGTACACCAGTCTCGGCTTCTGCAGGTTGCCGCCGCCGACGATCTGTCCGCCTGCCGGAACTGCCATCGGGCCGCCGGTCTGGTCAACATCGAGGAACTTCAGTCCGCCGAGAGAACCTGCGATGAAGCTTCCGCCGATATCTTCCATATGGATTGCCCAGTCTTCATAGATATCCATGCACAGGCCGCCCTTGAAGCGTGCCATACCTACGCCGAGGTCTTCCACCGGTGCGGTGCGTCCGACAAGTTTGTCGATCGCCGGATCGGTCCAGTAATCGCAGCTCTGGAAGCCGTATACGCTCTCAAGTTCCGGCATGCCCAGTACATAGAGCATCTGTGCCAGATGATAGATACCAAGGTCAAACAGCGGTCCGTGAACGCCAATCTTCGGATCGATGAAATCCTGGCTGAAGAACGGCATATCATAGCCCGGACGGCCCTGACGTCTGTGGCCTACGGAACGAGCGTGATAGACTTTGCCGAGCTTGCCTTCCGCGATCATCTTCTTTGCGATACGGGTCTGCGGATTGTAGATGGAGCTGATCTGGACAGCCAGCTTCTGGCCGTATTTCTTCTGTGCGTCATAGAGGATCTTGGCATCTGCATAGCTTGCTGCCATCGGCTTCTCGGAATAGCACGGGAATCCTGCTGCCATGACTGCAGTCGAAACAGAAGTGTGCAGGTTGTTGTGTACGCAGACCTCGACTTCGTCGATGTCATCTCTCTTCAGCATCTCACGGAAGTCCTGATACAGGTCCTTCTCATCCAGTCCATACTGCTTGCCCCATGCCATAAGTCTGTCTTTCTTGACTTCGGCAGCTGCTACGACCTTCAGGTTGTAGCCAAGAGCTTTCAGGTTCTCGATAACGGTCATATGTCTGTGAGAGATCATACCGCAGCCGATGATGGCAATTCTCATTTCTTTCATGATTGATTCCTTTCGTTTGAATGGTATAGGGTTAAAAATGATATCGGTTTACTGCTTACACATTACCAGCCAAGGATCTTCAGATATTCGCGGCTTCTTCTTGCGCACTCCAGCGGATCCACTTCATAGTGCTCATCCTGCTCTACGATGACCCATTTAGCGTCTGCTTCCAGGCCTGCCTCAAGAACCGGCTCCCAGATCATCTGGCCGAAGCCTACCGGACGAAGACCGAAGTAACCGGTGTCGCCCTCGGACTCTTCATCGTCGATTCCGATCAGCTTGTACATGTTCTTGACTTCACCCTTCTTGATGTAGTCCTTCAGGTGGATGACCGGGATGCGTCCGGAATACTTCTTGATGAATCCGGGAGCATCGCCTGTAGCAACGTCGCACCAGCAGGTGTCAAGTTCCGGCATCAGGTTGTCATGCGGAATGGATGCGAACATTACGTCGTAGCCCCACTGTCCGTCTTCCATCTTAACGAACTCGAAATCATGGTTGTGATACAGGAAAGTCATTCCGGCATCATGGATCTTCTTGCCGACTTCGTTCAGCATCGGAAGGAACTTCTTGAATCCTTCCGGATTGACCGGACGATACTCTTCTGCCATGTACGGCATAACCAGATACTGAACGCCGATCTTCTTGTAATCAGCGATGATGGTATCCAGATCTTCCATCATCTCAGCGAAAGCAACATGCGCGCTGATCGGCACAAGACCTACTTCATCCAGAACTTCCTTGACATATTCAGGGGTAAGTCCATACAGACCTGCCAGCTCAACTCCGTCATATCCCAGAGCCTTGACCTGCTCCATAACGTTCTTGAAGTTCTCCGGAGTATTCTCAAGAAGATCTCTCAGACCGTACACCTGAATTCCAACCGGAAGCTTTTTGCTCATTTTAGATTCCTCCCTTTTCATATTATTCTGCATTGTATAACACGTTCTGTTACAATTCCGGGCATATCCGCCCTGTCTGTCTGTTATTATAACTTGAAATATCCCCTCAATCTTGCCCAGACGGATATTTTGATTGACGAATATTGCATTCTGACTGTTTCTCTTCCGAGTAAGGATAAAAAAAAGTGAAATAAATTATCCCTGTCAGACAATCAGAAGTCTTCTCTCATTTACGTGATGTCCGAACTCAGGCATGAAGACCATGCTTTCCTGGTCCGGATCCAGATGATCCTGGATGATCGGCGGCATGTAGGATGACGTGAAGCAGAATCCGTACTTCAGGTCATGGTAGCCCTGTGCCAGCCCGCCTGCCTTCTTCACCTTCAGGACTGCGGGGGACGTGACTGCCCAGTGTGTCTGGAAGTCGGACTTCATTTCTTCATTGGTAAAGTCTTCGCCGTTAATGTTCCAGATGATGTCGTCCTTCTCAATCTTTTCGCCATCCACAAAGAGGGTGCCCGGGCGCAGCTGAGAGAGGAAGATTCCTCTGTAGTACGGAAGTCTTACTTTGAACTGAAAGCCGGTGACATTGCCGTTCTCGTCTTTGGTGTTTCTGAATCCTACAGACTGGATAACCTGTTTTTCCATATCGATACCTCCTTAGTCACCAAGCAGATTCTTGAGCATGATGTGCTGTTTTCTCAGGGTCTGTCCCACTTCATAGCCGTCCTCATACTTATCCGCGCCTTCGTACTCACTCAGAAGATAGCCGTCATAGCCGTTCTCCTGCATGACCTTCACGATCTCCGGATAAGGAATGGTGGTCTCTTCAAAGTCATCGCTCATGTTGATGAACTTTGCATGGCAGCAGTAGATGTACGGCAGAAGCGGGATGATGTCTTCCGGTACGTTGGGCGTATAGTTCGGATCTCTCCATTCACCCTCGGAGAACCCTGTGCGGAACACGGAGAAGTCAATGTTCAGTCCGAAGTTCTTTGTCCCGGTCTCTTTGATGAAGTCTACAAAGTCCGTGACCAGCTTGCCCTTAAGGTTGGACGGTGTGTGGATCTCCGGGCACATTCTGATCCCGAGTTCCTCTGCCAGCGGAAGCGCTCCTTCGATGATCTCTCTCCAGTTGAGAACCGGCTCGAGCAGATCGTTGATGACGGGCATCTTGGTCCTCATGACGGTAAAGCCGAGGCGGTGCGCCAGGCGGATATCTCTCTTGAGCATTTCAATGGACTCCTCCGTCGTGAGATCTCTGTCTCCGAGCACATGGGAGTCGATCCAGTTGCCGTATTCTACGGGAACGATCTCATATTTGTCGCAGAGCTTCCACCATTTCTCAACCCACTCATCCGTGGGATACGGATAGTTCTCGATGTGTGTGTTGGCAAGGATCTCAATCCCGTGCGCCCCCATATCGTGCACATCTTCAAAGCAATCCTCCAGGGTCTTGGTCAGTCCGAACTCAGCCGAATAGCTGTAGAGAGCCACTCCGCGCTTCGGTCCTTTTCTGTCATACTTGTACATGCTGCTCTGTCTCCTTTCCTGCGCACTCACAGTGCTGTTTTCTGTATCTGATATCCTGTACTGATATGGTCTGTCTCTGTTTCTTACCCTAATTGTATAGTCTTTGGAAAATGAATTCTTATCGGTATCTCGCAAAAACATGGGGATTGTTGCATTTTTATGCCAAACCGCAGAATCGCCCAACCACAGGCGCAACAAAAACGGCCGTTTTGTTGCGCCATCTCGTTCTCATTTCCCACTGTCTGCACGCAGGCTAAGCTGCACAGAACGCATCAGACAGATATTGTTTTGTCAGCGTCCTCTGTTCCTGTGGTATACTGTCCCTTAGTTAAAACCTGTGTCAGGTATTTCTAATGTGTTTTTAATCTTACTTAAAAGCACAGTTAAGGCAGGACCGTTATCATGACAATCGTCAAAGAGATGCCGGTCCGGAAATCCGGAAGGCGGTTACAGCATAAAGCTGCCGGGAGGCAGACACAGGAAAGGAAATGAAAATGGATAATCTTGAAAAAGTCGAAAAGCTCAGAGAACGTGCAAATGTATCTTACCAGGAAGCCAAGGCTGCCCTGGAGGAAAATAACTGGGATCTGCTGGACGCGATGGTCGCGCTTGAGAAAGCCGGGAAGACCAACAGTCCCAGACAGGAACAGTATTCCACCAGTTATGACCAGCAGGAAGAATACATCCCCGTGATCCAGAAGGTGATAGAGCAGGAAGAGCGGCAGCCCCGCCCGGGCAAGACCATCGGCGGCGCCATCCGCAAGTTCTTCCGCATCTGCCGGGACAACTCCTTCTGCATCAATCATCGTGACAACAACATGATCCGCCTGCCGCTCCTGGCAGCTGTTGTGATCCTGCTCTTTACATGGAAGATCACGATCCCTGTCATGCTTATCGCGCTGCTGTTCGGTTTCCGCTATTCCTTTGAAGGAAAAGATGAGCTGAAACAGGCAAACGCATTTATGGAATCTGCCTCCAATGCAGCCGAGAGCCTGAGGGAAGGCTTCACCAGCTCAGGAAAAGCTGCGTCAGGAAATGCTGCTTCCGAAAGCACTGCTTCCGAGAACACCGGCAGCAACGGTGAAAATAACGCACAGTAAACAGTAATCAGTAAACTTCAGCAGTCCCGACTGGACAGGAGTGACATATGAACGCAAATATCCTTGTTGTAGAAGACGAAGAGAAACTGGCCCGCTTTGTCGAGCTGGAACTGATCCATGAGGGATATACGGTGAAAACAGAGGGCAGCGGCCGCGCTGCCCTTGCCGAGGCTCTGGCCGGATCCTATGACCTGATCCTGCTGGACATCATGCTTCCTGAACTCAATGGCCTGGAGGTTCTTCGCAGGCTGAAAAAGGAAAAGGACACCCCCGTTATCCTGCTGACGGCGCGCGACGCTGTCATGGACAAGGTCTCGGGGCTGGATGCGGGCGCTGTCGATTATGTCACCAAGCCGTTTGCCATCGAAGAACTGCTTGCGCGGATCCGTGTCGCTCTCAAGCTTCATTCCCGTCAGGCAGGCGGCGCGGCAGCTGAACAGGCATCCGGTGAAGGCCTGCTGGTCTGGGGACCTCTCACAATGGATATCCCCAGGCACCGGGTTACGATGAACGGTCACGAGATCACTCTGACCAACCGGGAATTCCTGATGCTCCAGACCCTTCTGGAGAACACGGATATCGTACTCTCGCGCGATACACTGCTGGAGAAAGTCTGCGGCTATGAGTACGCGGGCGAGACCAATGTCATTGATGTTTATATCCGGTACCTGCGCTCCAAGATCGATGATGTCTTCTCTGTTCAGATGATCCGGACAGTCCGCGGCGTCGGATATGTGATCAATAAATGGGAAGACTGCGGTTAATCACGATTATGAAAAATAAAAAAAATACCTCTCCCAAAACCGGTAAGAAGGCCTCCGGCCGCCGTGTGTTCTATGGCGACCAGTCGCGGCGGATGACCTCCATTACGCGCAAACTGAATATACGTCTTGTCCGCCGGAAACTGGGTATCTACCTGTTTTCCGACATTCTGCTGTTCCTGCTCTCCTCCGTCGCATTTCTGGCCGGGCTGGAATACAGTACTCTGTCCGGCTTCGAATCCCTGAAGGATACCTCAAGATGGTTTTCCACAGACAGATCAGCCAGGCAGATCTGGTATACGATTGCCGACGGTGACGGAACGACTCTGCTGAGCAAAAATGTCACTCTGTTTTTTATTATTGTGAGCTGCGTCGTCCTCTCTCTCCTGGGGCTCCAGCTGCTGGGGATTCTCTTTGGATACTTCAGTGAAAACCGGCGTATCCGCAGGATCCTTAGTCCTATCAATGAGATCGCCCTGAAAGCGGATGAACTGAGCAGGCTTTCATTTACAGAAGACAAATACCAGCTGCTGGAGAACGCGATCGACCATATCCAGCCCGGTGAATCGACGACTCTCTCCTTCCAGGATTCTGACCTGACGGGAGTCGAGGCTGCCATGAACAATCTTCTGATCCGCATGCGGGACACCTACAGGCAGCAGGCACGTTTTGTCAATGACGCATCCCACGAGCTGCGGACTCCCATAGCCGTCATACAGGGTTACGCCAACATGCTGGACCGCTGGGGCAAGGACGATGAGAAGATCCTCGATGAGTCCATCACTGCCATCCAGAACGAAGCTCAGCATATGAACCACCTGGTGGAACAGCTCCTGTTCCTGGCACGCGGTGACAGCGGAAAGACCTCTGTCACCCTGGAAGAGACAGATCTTGGCTCCATGATGCAGGAGGTCTATGAAGAATCATTTATGATCGATGAAGAGCACCCTTACCGGTACCGTTCACCGGAGAGGCCCGTGACCGTCAGCGCGGATATCGGGCTGCTCAAGCAGGCTGTCCGCATCCTGATCGACAATGCAGCGAAATATACCAATCCCGGTGACGAGATCCTCCTGGCGTGCGGATCTTCAGGAAATGAAGCGTACATCCAGGTCCAGGATACCGGCATCGGCATGCAAGAAGCTGACGTGAAGCATATGTTTGAGCGCTTCTACCGCTCAGACGAAGTCCGCTCCTACCAGGGAACCGGCCTGGGACTGTCCATCGCGAAATGGATCGTCGATAAGCATAAAGGTCATTTTGAGATCCTGTCCCGCACAGGCCTGGGTACAAGGATCCGCATCCTGCTTCCGGCAGGAACAGCAGAAATAAAAGAGACCACTGCCGTTCCTTCGGAGTGATCTCATACCTCCCGGGGATCTTCCCCGGGATTTTCTATTCTGTTCCGGACAGTTTCTGTCCGGAACTCTTTATTCTCATGTGTTCAGGTTTGCCGAATCCAGTGATTCCGGCGGAAGCTTGCCGAGGTATTCCTCTTTCGCGCTGCGGTAAGCTTCATTGTACGACTCGTCTCCGCCCGCACGCAGCGACTCGAAGTAGTTATGTTCATTTGCCGCCAGTTCAGGCCTGACCCGGATGACGGTCGCCTCGGCAATATTGGAACATGCGCTCACCAGATGTTCGCTGGCTGACAGCAGGTTCATGAAATTGGTATCCGCATAGAGTTTGCACATCCCGTTGCCCATGCGGTTCAGGTGATTGACCTTAAACATGGAGCACAGGTCATCCGCCACTTCTTCCAGTGGCTCTATCTGGTAGGCCGCCTCAATATCCCCGTTGCGGAAAGCGCGGTCCGTATAGTCCAGAATGCGGGAGACCAGTCCGAACAGAGTCCTCAGTTCCTGCTGAGCGATCTCAGAGAAGGTCAGTTCTCTCTCTGAGAGGTCTCTTGCCGCCTTTGTGATCTGGGCAGCCTCGTCACCGATCCTCTCAAATTCCGAAACGACCCTGTAATATTGGTCCAGCGTAGAGATCTGCGACTCTTCGCGCAGATGGGGAAGCAGCTGCACGATATACTGGCTCGCATGGTCCGTCATGAGGTCGATATTCTCTTCCTCAGCGTCAACCTCCGCTGCCTTCTTCTCATCATAGTCATCCAGCAGAGTGATGGACAGTGCAACATTGGCTCGCGCCGCCTCAAACTGAGTGATCAGCAGGTCATAGCAGCTCTTAAGCGCAAGTGCAGGCGTCGCGAAGAATGCCGGATTAAGCCCGTCAAGTTTAACCTTGTATTTATTTTCGGGAACAGGCTTATCTTTCACGATCTGCCGGCTCTGTCTCTCAAAGGTGTTGAGAAGCGGGAAGAGCGCCAGCGCGCTGCCCAGATTGAACAGCGTGTTTGTGTTCGCAATGATACCTGAATTCACCGTCTCATCCCAGATCCAGTTCAGGAAACCGAGCCTGTGAATAATGAACACTACCAGGAAGATCAGGATACTCTTGCTGATATTAAACAGAATATGGATGATGCCGACACGCTTCGAGTCTACCTTGGCGCCGATGGAACATACGATAGCCGTCGTAACGCAGTCTCCAAGGTAAACACCGATGATAACAGGATACACGGCCTTGAACGTCAGTACGCCTGCGGCTGAAAATGCCTGGAGGATACCGATCGTAGCACTGGAACTCTGCAGAACAAATGCAACGCCGGCACCGGTTGCGTATCCAAGGAGCGGATTGCTGCCAAGTCCGGACAGGAGTTTCTCAAATATGCCGGATTCGGTCAGACTGCTCACAGCGTCTGTCATATTCAGCAGCCCGGAGAACAGGATACCGAAGCCGATCGCAATGCTGCCGATGGAGCGCGAGTTTTTGAAATTCGTCCCCATGATGAGGATGATGCCGATGATCAGCGCGATCGGGGCAAGAGAAGACGGTTTGAAGATCTGCAGCCACGATCCGCCGGACGCATCCATATCAAGCAGACGGATGATCTGGCCGGTGACGGTCGTACCGACGTTCGCTCCGACAATGATGCCCAGAGACTGGTGAAGTGACAGTATCCCTGCCGCGACAAGACCGGACGTAATGACGATGGTTGCAGTTGAGGACTGGATGAGCGCGGTGACGGCAAATCCCAGCAGGAATGCCTTAAACGGATTGTTCGTCACGTGTTCCATTGCCATCTTCAGGGCACCGGAAGCACTTTCCTTCAGGCCGTCGCCCATGAGGCGCATGCCGTACAGAAACATTGCAAGTCCGCCGAAAAGAGTCAGCAGATCAAAGAAACTCATATTCCCTCCCAAGAATAACTGCGCCGGAAAACTGCGGCTGGCAGTTAGGATTATCGCTTATTGCGAAAAACTTCTCGTATTATACTACTAAACGTTTGAGAATGGTAGTCTGACTCTTTATGCCTGCTGAAAACCTGCAAAAACGGCCTGTCTTACTGCCGGAATGCTTCATCTTTTGTTCGAACGGATCCATATCCTCTGCGCTTCTGCTGCTTTGATCAGTTCATCCCTGAAGTCGGGATGTGCTATGGAAATGAGTGCTTCTGCTCTCTCCCACGTGGTTCTTCCTTCCAGATTGACCGCGCCGTACTCTGTTACGATGAAATAAACCTGCGACCTTGGCGAGGTCACGATTCCTCCGGTAAAGTACGGCAATACATTAGAATGCATTACGCCCTTCTTGTCTGTATAGGTAGAGGGAAGGCACAGGAACGCCTTGCCTCCCTTGGATGTGGAAGCGCCGTTCAGAAAGTCCAGCTGTCCGCCGGTCCCGCTGATCTGCCGGATGCCGGAACTCTCCGAAGAGACCTGCCCGTACAGATCGACACTTATGCATCCATTAATGGAGATCATATTGTCGATCCTGCCTATGACGGAAGGATCATTGACAAATTCAAGCGGGCAGAAGGAAAGCCCGGGATTCTCATCCAGCCACTCATAGAGCCTCTTTGTCCCAAACGCAAAACCTGCAACACCCTTTCCCGGGAATACCTTCTTCTTTTTATTGGTCAGTTTCCCTGCTTCATGCAGATCCACATAAGCGTCCGTACACAGTTCTGTATGCATGCCGAGATCCTTCAGGTCTGTCTGGGCAAGCATCTTTCCGAGGATCGTCGGCATGCCGCCGATCCCGAGCTGAAGTGTCGCGCCGTCCTGGATATGAGGCAGGATATGCTCCGCGATCATACGGTCCGTCTCGGAAGGTTTATTTACCGGAACCTCGGGAAGAGGACCGTGCTCTCCCTCCACGATATAATCCACCTCGGAGATATGGATACAGTCGTCAAAACCGCCGGCGACACGCGGCAGGTTCTCATTTATCTCAACGATCACAATATCCGCCTGCTCGGCGATTCCCTTGGAGGTTCCGGTATTGCAGGAAAGATTGAAATACCCGTGCCGGTCCATGGGCGTCACTGCCAGCATGGCCACGTCGACATGCAGAAAATGCCGGTAGTAGGGCACTACATTGTGGAATACCATGGGGATATAATTGCACAGCCCGCGGTCGGACAGTTTTCTCTCATATCCCGAGCAGTGCCAGCTGTTATAGATAAAATGCTCTCTCTTCGGGTCGCATTCTGCCGCCTGGATGGGACCGAAGATCAGATTGCCCCTGATCTTGACGTCCGTCAGCTCATCCCGGCGCTTTGCCAGAGCCTCATCGAGCAGGGCAGGAAATCCGAGTGCGACCGTATAATCCACCCAGTCCCCGCTCTTGATCACCTTCACTGCCTCGTCGGGCGTGCGGAGTTTATGCCTGTATTCTTCATAATAATTCATATCATGTACCTGCTGGTGCGTGCGGTTTTCTTCGCATCTTCCTTCGTGTGTATTCCATCACATTCCTATATGGAACCACTATGATTCAGTGTATCTTATGCTGGCGGATATTGCCACAGATTTGAGTCATCCGGAACAATCCTGCAGCATCTCCAGGAAACAGTCAGCGATCCGGTCCGCCATATACATTTTATATGCATATCTTGAAGGCTGGGCGGGAACTGTGCAGTGATAAGGCCGGGTCCCTTCCGGTCCTGTCAGAGCATAAAAGACTTCTCCCGGAACACTGTCTGCATTCGCCGGGTCTGCATTGCCAAAACTCCCGGTCACACCGATGCCGTAATCCGCACCGTAGACTTCCCTGCACCGCTGAGCCATGGCGCATGCAGTCTCAATGGAATATACTCCATGGGACTTAATTGTCTCCTCCGGGATACCCTGCATGATCTTGGCTTCATTTGAATAGGTAATAAATGCACCTTTCATAACGGCCGAAGAACCTTCGGTATCCGTGATCAGAGACGCGATCAGACCCGAAGTGCAGCTCTCCATGGTGGTGACAGTTTTATTTTCCCTTATCAGTGTCTTTGTGATCCTGGCATACTTCTCCTGGGTCCCGGAAAAATCGTCTTTATATTTGCTGCTGTCCACTTGTATCGCACTTCCTTTCCGCCTGACGCAGCTGCGCTGCTGTATTCAGGAATAAATGATAGCAGATGCAGGGCAAAAAGCAACATCCGGCGAGTGTCTGCGCACCCGCCGGATGTAAGTATTGCTGCTTTTATTTTCGATTAATCAATGCTTTGCCGGTTAACACTCATCTCAGTCATCGATGTCGATGTCGCCGTCGTCATCTGTAAAAGCCATGGAAGCGATCGCCTCTTTCATGATCCCGGTCGAAGTGTCTTCCGGATCCTCAAAGACAGCCTTGTACAGAGTCTCAATCTCTTCTCCGTCATCCATCGTCCTTACTTCGCGGATGTAGTTCTCCATGCCTTCACCCAGAAAGAAGTCGAATCTCACATTATCGTCATCGAAAGCCATGACAATGTATTCTCCGTCCGGACGCTCCTCATCCGGAAGATCCGTGACTACCTCATAGATGACATCCTCTGTCAGCTCATCCAGGAAATCGTCCTCATCGTAGATGGTCGGATCCATCTCTCCGATATCCAGGGAACGGATCTTGTACTTCTTGCCATCGAATCTTGCGCGGGCAAGATACATATCAAGGTCGGTATTGCTGCAGGTTTCCTTTTCCAGACGCGGATTGTTTGCCAGGATCTCATTGCGGACATCTGCATGTACCCATTCATTCAGAGTGCTCCACTGATTCATCGCCTCATCCATTTCTTCAGCCGACTCTCTTTCCAGACGTACATCTGTCGGGTGATTGAACATATAGTAGACATCCTCATCCTCTGCGAACACCTGGCTGCCGGACATATCCTCGCAGCGAAGCTTACCAAGCGCATCCTCCGAGATCTCGGAGATGCTGAACAGCCATCCTGCTCCGTCCGTGTTTCCTCCCATTGCCTCTGCAGCCTCAATGGACGCAGTCTCAGATACCCTGATCAGCTCGCCAGGCTCAAGACCTTCCGTCTCAACCGTCACCAGATCCTTGAACTCAGCCGGGATGTCGAACACAAGTCCGCCCGCTTCAACCTTTGTATCCTCTGAAGCCATAGCTCCGAAAGAAAGCGCCATTGCAACTGCTGCCGCCATCGCGGCTGTAATCATCATTTTTCTCATAGTATTATGTCCTCCTTCGTTCTATCAGGATATATTCTGCAATTCTATGCGTTTGATAAATGCGTATCAGTTCCGGATCGATATACTCTTTTCATTTTCTATATTAAAATCGCCGGTTTCTGTACCACTCGATAAAATATACGAAACGCTCCGAAAACATCCACGGAAAATATGCAAAATTTACAGAGTTGAACAAGAATGAACAAGTGACAGGCACTTGTTCATTCTCTGCAGTCTATGGCGCCGATCTCGGTGTAGATCATCCCATGTCTGCCGCGCTCGGATTTCATCAGTGATACGGAGGTGACTGTCATCTCTGTCTCGGGTGTTCTGTACACGGGGATCTTTTCTCCGTGTCTGTACCAGGCCCGGCGGATCAGAGTGATGTGCGGGGAGAATTTCTTCTTGTCAAAGGGGATCTCCTGCTGTGACAGTGCTCTGCGTATGCGCTTTACCAGGATTTTCAGTTCTTCACTGTCCGCTGTTCCGGCCCAGAAGATGTCTCCGAACTGTCCCACTCCATCCAGTTTGATCGGAAATGGGTCGAACGTAACTTGTTCGAGTGCGTTCATCACTTCGTCCGGATTGCCGTACTCTCCGATAAATGCTGTGGTCAGATGCAGGTTTTCCGGTTTTGTGTAATTGCCCTGGACGCCCTGGGTTTTCATGTCTTCCTGCAGCTGCACCAGCGAATCTGTTATCTCTTTATTGAATTGTATCGCTATAAACAGTCTCACGGTTTTTTACTCTCACAATACTTCTCAGTTCTCAGCGGTATATCTTTCGCAGTACTCCTGAAACTTCCTGACAAACACATCCGCTGCGCGCTTTGCTTCAGGGGTCTGTGACTGTATCCGGTCATAGGCATGGTAGAAGCCTTCATACACATCCGCCTCTGCCGGAACTCCTGCCTTCTTCAGGTTTTCTATGTAGGTCAGGGTCTCGTCATGGAAGGGGTCGATGTCTCCTACAAATGAATAGCAGGGCGGAAGATTTCTGAAGTCTCTGCGCCTGGCCGGTGATGCGTAGACAGGTATTCTTCGTCCTTTCAGATTCCGAAGATATATCCTCCAGGCTATATGATTTCTCCTGGTATTCCATACCCTCTCATGGTTGTCTCTGGAGGAGTCGGTGTCATAACAGTCTATCATCGGGTAGAGCGGAAGCTGGAACGCGATGTTTGCCGTATGATGATCCAGCGCATACATGCACAGTGCCGCAGCGAGGCCTCCCCCGGCGCTCTCTCCCCCTGCGATAATCTGGTCTTTATTGATCCCCAGTTCTTCTGCATGGCGCAGGATATAGAGCAGTGCGTGATGGCATTCTATAACAGCCTGCGGATATGGTGCCCGGACGGACAGCGTATATCTAGGTGAGACTACCACCGCGCCGCAGCGGGTGACCAGATCGATCGCCCTTGACTTGTACAGGACCTCAGGCCTGCCGAGCAGGAAACCGCCGCCGTGCATCCAGAGTACGCAGGGCGGTTTGTTTAACTTATCGACATATGCCGATCTGACGATCAGAAGTTCCAGCCTTTTTCGTCCTGCCGGTATCGTTCTGTATTCACTGATTACATTGTCAGGTAACCGGGTAAAAAGCATATCAGTGAGGCAACCTCCTTTGCTCCGGACCGGTATGCATCCCGCCCGGCTCACGAAATTTCTACTACAGGATTAATTATACACTACCCGGATAGCTCAAAACAGCGTCAAACATTAAGATATGTGTAAAGATATCCATGCAGCTTAATATTGTGTTCATTTTCTCCAAAGAGTGTTATAATATGTTTAAACATGATCCGGTCGGAAGAGAACCCGGTCTGACCAGATGAATTAATATATCTCAAGGAGAATACGATAATGGCTCTACATGTTCTGGACGAAGCAAAACGCTGCCTGCAATGCAAGAATCCGCAGTGCCGGCAGGGATGCCCGATCCATACCAATATCCCTGAAATGATCCGTATGCTGAGGGAGAAGGAGATTCTGGAAGCTGCGGAGATGCTGTTTGAAAATAACCCGCTCTCGATGATCTGCTCCCTTGTGTGCAACCATGAAAAGCAGTGCGAAGGGCACTGTATCCTCGGAAAGAAAGGAGCGCCGATCCATATCTCCGCCATCGAGAACTATATCTCGGACTCCTGTTTCGAGCGTCTGAAGATGGACCAGAAGCCGTTCAACGGGATGAAGGCTGCGGTGATCGGAGCCGGTCCCGCGGGCATCACCATCTCTATCATCCTTGCTCTTCGGGGTTATAAGATCACTGTCTTTGACAGCCGTGACAGGATCGGCGGCGTCATGCGCTATGGCATCCCGGAATTCCGCCTGCCCAAGAAGAACCTGGAACGTTATCAGGATAAAATGAGAGAGCTCGGCATCCTCTTCCGCCCGAACTTCCAGATCGGAAGCTATATAAGTGTGCAGGACCTGCTTGATGACGGATACAAATCCGTATTCATCGGTACCGGCGCCTGGCGTCCGAGACGTATGAAGATCCCCGGAGAGACATTTGGAAATGTCCAGTACGCTATCAACTATCTGAACAATCCTGACGTCTATAAGCTTGGAAATGACGTTGCGATCATCGGTGCAGGAAATGCTGCAATGGACGTCGCCCGTACAGCCATCCGGCACGGGTCTCAAAATGTCACAGTTTTCGTCCGGGCTGAGCGGGCACTGGCATCCAGGCGTGAGATGCAGTATGCACAGATCGACGGTGTTCGATTTGAGTATCATCAGACGGCAAAAGAGATAACAGATGAAGGCGTGATTATCTGCGATACCGAAGGAACAGAAGATGAGGGCGTAACCCTCAAAGAAGAGACCGCCAGACTGTTCCCCGCAAGTACCGTGATCATCGCTATCTCACAGACACCGCAGGACAACCTTGTCAAGAGGGACCATGAACTGACCCTGAACAAGAGCGGTACGCTCAAGACCAATGAGATGGGCGAGACGACTATGAAAGGAGTCTTCGCATCCGGAGATGTAGTGACCGGAGCCAGGACCGTCGTCAGCGCGGTAAGCCTTTCCAAGAAGATCGCTGACGACATGGACCAGTACATGCAGTCACTGGCGTAAGGCTGGGTGCAAAAGCCGGCCAAAAGAGACGATATTATTATACGTTATTTTATTTTCAGACTCTTCAGATATTCTTTATGTTCAGGTGTGACGCGGTAGCTCTCCACTGCTTTCTGGATCGTTTTATTATGCGTCCAGGAATCGAGCCGTCTGTTTTCAATAAACGGCAGCGCCGCGTCATACTGCTTGGCAAGGGCAGTCGCGAAATACCACGCGACCATCATCCGGATATAGTACTCCTCTGACCTGACCTGGGCGACCATCTCCGGATACATCAGATCAAAGTCCTCATTCAGGAAATGTTCCATCAGCATCTTGATTCCGAACCGGACCGTATAAGTATGCTCTGAACGGATCCATACTCCGGCAAGCTCTGCCACTTCCTGCCGATGCTTCCCGAACACCTTCGGCGACATCTGGTCACAGGTTGCCCAGTTATCAACATACGGGAGAAAACGGACGACCTCCCCGATACATTTCTCATAATCTTTGATGCCGGAGATGATAAACGCATGAAGCTGATTCTCATCGAAATACTGATGCGGAAGATCATCCAGGAACTCTGAGATATTCTCCCTTCCCGCAAACATCTTAGCCATCCTGCGAAGTTCCGGCGTTCTCACACCGATCATGGACACGCCCTCCTGCGAGGGGATCAGTTTCCCCTGGAAATCCCGGTATTCAGGATCCTGCAGGTTAAACAGCTCATCCCTGATCTCTTTACGAATTTCACTCATTTTTAACCCCCTTGCGTGAACAAGTGCCTGTCACTCGTTTAAGAACAAGTGCCTGTCACTTGTGCAGTCACTTGTGCAAATAGTCGAACATGCTCAGCTGCTGATTCTTTTCCGGCAGTTCCTGCAGATATGCGAAGCATTCCTGTGGTGTGCTGAGGATGTTGTTTTGTGAACAGATATCTTTGAACAGTGCCATCAGTTCCGAGGAATGCGGGCTTGGCAGTTCGTAGGAATTACCGTATGTCTCAATGTACTTCCGGGTCAGTCCCGGGAAGTGTCTGTCCAGAGCGGCATAGTAGTATTCGCGGTCACCGTCCCTGAGGGTCAGACCCATGTCATAGCAAATGATCCCTTTAACGCCTGTGCGGACACACGCTTCCAGGATGGTGCGGATGTTTTCTTCCGTGTCATTGATAAATGGAAGGATTGGCGTAAGCCACACGATGGTGGGAATATCCCGCCGCTGCATCTGTTCCAGGACTTCGATTCGTCTTCTCGTATTGCAGACATCAGGTTCTATGATCCTGCACAGGCGGTCATCATATGTGGTCAAGGTCAGCTGCACTACACATTTTGCCTGCTTATTTATCTCATCCAGAAGATCGATATCCCTGAGGATCCGGTCGGACTTGGTCTGGACCGCCGCTCCGAATCCGTACTTCAGGATAATCTCCAGGCATCTTTTTGTCAGACAGAGTTTTTCCTCACAGTGCATATACGGGTCAGACATGGAGCCTGTTCCGATCATGCATTTCCTACGCTTTGAGCGAAGTGCTGTCTCCAGCAGTTCCGGCGCATTCTGTTTAACTTCGATGTCCTCGAACGGGTGTGTAAAGCGGTAACATTTACTCCTGCTGTCGCAGTATATGCATCCGTGGGAACACCCGCGGTAGATATTCATCCCGCAGTATCCGCCGGTATTGGTAAGGATCCCCCTGGCATTAACATAATGCATATCCGCCATTCCCCCATGTCAATTACAACAGTGAATGTGAACAAGTGACAGGCACCTGTTCAAGAACGAGTGACAGGCACCTGTTCAAGAACAAGTGACAGGCACTTGTTCAGCAGGCACCTGTTCATCTTATTCCGTTTTTTTGCGAAGTACTGCCAGTGCGGCGTAATGCAGCACGTCAAATTCTTCGGGTGCGATCTCGTCCAGGAGTTTGCGGTGTTCTGCGTCCCATTTTTGAAGCTCGTTCTCCGACAGCGATGCCCCTACGCCGCGGCACGCTTTCATCCGGCCATGCCAGGTGTTTTTTGTGAAGTGAACTCTCAGGTCGTATTCTTCATGATCTTCTGTTTCAAAATATTTGTATGCCACATCCGGTATCCAGATCGGATGTCTTGTCTCTCCGGCACCTGACCAGCCGGGGTTGTATCTCAATACCAGTTCTTCACTTTTTCCGGCTATGGGATCTTCGTACGGAAGCCAAGCCATGTAGAGAATAAGCAGTCTGCCGTCTGGTTTCAGCAGGTCATACAACTTCGGAATTACTTTTTCATGGTCAAAATACCAGAAGCACTGGCACGCCGTGATCACGTCAAAGCTTCCGTCCGGAAAGTCTGTTTTTTCTGCAGGGACTGCCTGAAAAGATATCTTCATGCCTGCGGCGTCCGCCAGGTTTCTTGCCTGTTCGATCTGTTCAGGAGATATATCTGTGCCTGTCCAGTGCGCCCCATACCGGTACATATTCCGCGGCAGCACGCCGGTGCCCGTCCCAAGATCCAGAACATTCTGTCCTTCAAGGCAGAGGCCTCTCTCCACGATCTTCTTATAGAATTCTTCCGGATAGATATCTCTGTATTTTGCATAATCTTCCGATGTCCGGCCCCAGTCAAATGCTTTCCCGGAATCTATCCTGCTGTCTCTTATTTCCATGCGTAAAACCTCCTGCAAATCCCGCATATAACACATTTATCCGCCATCCGGGCGCCGCTTAATGCAACGCTAAAAGTATAACATAGTACGATACAGAAAGAATCAGCCTGTGTTATAATTTTCAGGTATCCTGAAGTTTATTTTACCCATAATGATGTTTGTTTATGAAAATAAAAACTGCTGTTGTTTTAAACCTGATCCTGACTGTGCTCGTTCTCTATTCCTGGCTTACCATGGCTTCCGGAAATGACACGGGCGCTATGCTCACGGATGTCCGCCTGCGCAGCCTGAAATACTTTACGCTGGACTCTAATCTCCTGGCTGCGGCGGCTTCGCTGATTGCAGTTTATTTCCAGGTCTTCCGCAAGGGGACGATGCCGGTGTGGGCTTCCTCTCTGAAACTTGCGGGAACGGTATCCGTCTCTGTGACACTGCTGACTGTTATCGTATATCTGGGGCCCCGTTTTGGCTACAAAGCGATGCTGGCAGGTGTCAATCTTCACCTTCACCTGACCGTGCCTGTGCTGGCGATCCTGATCTTCTGTATCCTGGAAGGCTCGCATTCATTATCATTTGGCCACACCTTCCTGGCGGTGATCCCGGTGCTAATCTACGCAGCCTTCTATCTAGGCAATATACTGATCAACGGTCCGGGAAGCGGTCCGAACACGAATGACTGGTACGGTCTTCTGTTCCTGGGGCTGTCATGGGCGCCTCTTATTATCGCCATCTTCGCCTCCGCCGCGTGGATGCTGGCAGTAATCCTGTGGAAATGCGGGCGTCTCATTTCCCTGTAAATGAAATCAGATATGCATTAAAAACACCCGGGGTATCTGAACCGCTACCCGTCAAGTAGACAACTTAAAAAAATAAAACTTTTCTGCCATCAAGATATTGCTCATGCTTCTCGAATGGTGTTAAAACTCCCAGTTTTCGTTGTAACCGCTTGGTGTTGTAATACTTAATATAGCCCTCTATCATTTTTACAAGGGAGTCCCTGTCAGTAAACCGATTGCCGTAATACCGTTCACGTTTCAGGATGCCCCAGAATCCTTCCATCGGACCATTATCAATGCATTTGGCGATTCTGGACATACTCTGTGTCATTCCGGCTGCTTCAAGCTTGGCATGGAAGATCCGATTGGTGTATTGAAATCCTCGATCAGAATGGCACAGAGGTGTTGCTCCCGGATTCTCTGCTATGGCTGCATCAAATGTATCAAATACAAGAGAATTATTGTTAGTGTCTCTGATAACAAATGATACGATCCTTCTGTCAAACAAATCGAGGATCGCACTTAAATAAATCTTATGGACCTCTATGCCGGTGTAGTACTTGAATTCTGTGACATCTGTCAGCCATTTCTGATTTGGAGCTTCTGCCGTGAAATCCCTGTTCAGTACATTCTCCGCAATAAACTGGGGATTTGCGGCCTGTCTCGTACACCCGTTATTAGAATACTTGATCGTGGACTTGATTCCTTTCTTCCGGCAAAGACGAAGCACACGCTTATCATTTGCTTTGATCCCATGATAACGTTCCAGATCATCCCGTATTCTGCGATAACCCTTATCAGGACTGGCCATATGGATCTTTTCAATCTCCTCAGCGATTCGTTTGTTTTCTGCCTCACAAGTCGGGATGCTTCTGTGAAGCCATTTATAGTATGCCGCACGGCTTACCTGTCCCAGCTTGCAAAGAACTCCTATTGGATAACCATACGCTTCGTGTTCTTCCTTGATTGCCTGATAGATGTATCCATGCCTGACCAGGCTCAGCCCCGCCTCCTCTCTATCTCGTCGAGTCTTTTTAGGAAAGATGCCTCCATTTCGGCTCGTTCCTTTTCTGCGCGCAGAATCCTGTTCTCAGCCCGGAGTTTCTCCAGCTCTGACATTTCCTCCAATGGCTTTGTCCGGCCGCGTCTGTCCCTGAGAGCTTCGATACCATCAGCTTCATATTTGACAGTATAGCTTCGTGCCTGTTGATAGGATACTTTATACTTTACCGCTGTCTCTGCATAATTATGGTCATGGGTAATGCAGTATTGGACGATCTCCACCCTCTCATCGAAGGATGTTTTTCTGCCTTTGGTCATGATGGTTGTTCCTCCTGTTCCGGAAGCTTTCAGTTCCTCATGACCATTATACTTCTTTATCCAGCTGCGGAGTTGCCTGGTTGACTTGATCTTATGTCTTCTGCAAATCTCCAGATGCGAACCCTTACCAGAAAGATAATCCCTTACTGCTTGTTCTTTAAGTTCTTTAGGATAGTGCTGGTTTCCATTGCCGAGAAAAGCGCTCTCGCCAATCGACTGGAAATTTACTACCCATTGATCAATGCTCCACCGGCTGACTCCTAGTCTTTTAGCGATTGCCTCTTTAGAGGAGTTACCTGATAAATTGGTTTCATTATCAAGCTTAGTCCTTCTCAATGAAAATGCTCCCTTCCGGCAGCCAAGCTTTTATTATTTCGCTTGTCTACCTGGAAGGGAGCATATCAGCTGCCACGGGCATTTATATTCTTATCTCACATATAATACTTTTTCCTGGATCTCGGTACTGCCGGGTCTTAGGCGAATATCCGTCAGATGAATTATGAGATCAGGAATCACTCATTCCAAACTCTTCACACAGTCTGGCATAGCGTTCTTTTTCATGCTCCTTCACATCTTTTGTCGGATCGGCGAGACTGTGGTGGATCACATCTGCATCCTTCAGAATCTCATCCATCGGAGAATCGGTCTGTGCCTTGCTGTCGTGGTGCCAGATCGCAGAGCAGATGACATCCGTCTCTTCCTTTGATGTAAGGTCAAGTTCATCAAGAATCTTCCGGGCGTATTCAGCGCCTTTATGTGCATGGTCCTCATATGAATCAGATTTATAGGCATAAAGATCATGCAGCAGGCCGCATATTGCGGCAAGTTCAGAATTCTCGCCCCGCTTTTTCGCAATCATAACCGCAGCCAGAGACACTCCTGAAAGATGCGCAGCCGCCTTGGACCGTTTTGAATTATCCTCTACCCCCTTGAGAATACGAAACACATATTTCTGTACTTCCTTGATCCTGCTCATTTCATCCTCCTGTTCCGGAATCCCTGCTGCGGCAGAGTCATTCCCATGTCTTCCAAATATCCGGCTCCTAACCCACAGTCGCAACTCTGCCATTTCTCACAATGGGTATCTTTAATACCGTCTGGTTCTCAAACACTTTATCAGCTTTATCATCAGCGGAGATATGATTGATCAGCGCAAGAAGATCCTTATCCCTTGCATCCTGATCGATCATGGCGTCAATACCGCCGACAGCCTTCATGACTGACTGGAACTCCCCTTTGCTCAGACCTTTTTCCTTCAGATCGACCGACTGGAATCTGATCCTTCTCTCCTTGAAAAACCGCTCCGCTTTGCGGGTGTCACTGCTTTTCTTTGTCCCGAAAATCTGAATGTTCATCTGTTAATCTCCGTAATAATACGCCTGTCCAGGTAGTCGATTGCTTCGTACAGGGTGGGGCAGACAGTCTCTGCCAGTTCCTGCATCTCTTCTGTCACCTCCAGGAGATCCGGCACCATGATGGGGTGCATACCTGCTGCCGCGGCTGCCCGGATTCCATTGTGAGAGTCTTCGAGAACGTAGCAGTTTTCCGGCGCTTCCTGGAGTTTTTCTGCCGCCGCAAGGAAGATGTCCGGGGCCGGTTTGCTCTGTTTTATCATATCGCCTCCGATGATATGATCGAATGCCTGATACAGACCGGCTTCTTTCAGTTCTCTTTGTACGGTTTCTATCCTCGTTGACGACGCCAGTGCGACCGGTATGTTTCTCTCTCTCAGGAATGCGAGTATCTCATGGACTCCGGGCTTTACCGGAATCTTTCCGTCATAGCGGCTGTGAAATACTTCAGAGACTCTCTTCCTGCACTGATCATAGTCCCGTGTCCCCTGGTAATAATCAGTAAATACTTTTCGTGACATTATGTCATTGACGCCTATGACCCTGTAAGCCATATCTGTAACATTATTCAGGTCATACTCCTGGGCGACGGCTTTCCAGCTCTCTATATACAAACGCTCTGTGTCAAATATGATCCCGTCCATGTCAAAGATTACGGCTGCTGTCTTGCTGAATTCCATTTATTAATCTCTTTCTATGCTTAATGCTGCCTGTTTCAGAATCTGATACATCATAGCATATCAATGAATCAGTGTCTTCATGTGTGGATGATTATGAGATATTATATACATATCGGCACTTGTTCTTTAAGGGGGATGTGTGATGAAGCGGAAAAAGGTATGGCGGCTTTTGTTTATGTCGTTCAAAATTGCCGGTGTTGACAAGTTTTTTTATTCGTTCATCGTGTTTTTTATTGTGATGGCTGTAGTGCTCCGGTTCGCGGAACCCAGTATCATCACATTTGGCGACAGTCTGTGGTACTGTTTTGCCGTGGTTACGACTGTCGGCTTTGGGGATATTGCCGCGGTTACGCCTGCCGGCAGGATCCTGACGCTGATTCTTTCTCTCTTTTCAATCGTGACTATGGCTGTCTTTACGGCTGTTATTGCCAGTTTCTTCCTGGACCTGGGCAAGGCGAAGGCTTCAGACAGTGCCAAGGGTTTTATTGATGATCTGGAGCATTTGCCGGAATTGTCGAAGGAGGAGCTGGAACAGTTGTCTTCGCGTGTAAAGACTTTTATGGAGCACGAATCCTGATTCCCGCAGACATACCCGCAGATATTTCTGCTAACATTCCTGCAGACTTATGATGCTTCGTGAAGGAAAGAAAACCAGCCGGAGAATAATGATATGAAAGCTTTGAATCTTCTCCTCTTAACCAGAACTCATGATGCCGGAACTGTGTCCATGCTCTGTCAGGCGCTTTCCTGCCGGGAGGATGCCAAGAGTATCAGTGAGCATGAGGCTGCTTCTCTGTGGTCGCTCACAGATATGATTGCTGCGTATCTTGCCCAAAACAGCAGTCAGGGAAACTGGCTTAACCTCCTGGACGGCTTTTATTTCTCCTATGTGATCGAGCATATCGGCAAGGAGTTCGACCTTCTGAAGATTGCGAATGACGGATCCTGCATCCTCAATATCGAGTTGAAGAGTGAGATGACCGGGGAAGAGCGGATCAAGAAGCAGCTTGAACTGAACCGTTATTACCTGTCTCATATCGCCGGGACCATCTATTCCTTTACCTACGTCATGGAGACCGGTCAGTTCTACATGTTAAATGAGAAGGGCTTTCTTAAGAAATGTGATCTTCCGGATCTGATAAATGTTCTGATGAAAGAGGCGCTGGCTGATTATCTTGAGGATGGGATCGATTCCTTCTTCAAGGCTGCGGACTATCTGATCTCTCCCATCGCGTCGCCGGAAGATTTTCTTCAGGGCAGATATTTCCTCACCAACCAGCAGTTTGATTTCAGGCGGCGGATCCTGTCCTATCTGCAGGAAGGCTGTGCCGGCAAAGACTCCCCTGTTATCAGCATCGCCGGTATCGCAGGTACGGGAAAAACGCTGCTCCTGCTGGATCTGTGTCTGGAACTGTCCAGAAAACAGCGGGTGCTGTTCGTGCATTCCGGACCGCTTCGCCGCGGACACATCGCCATTGACCAGAGGCTGAAAAATGTTGACATCATCGGAAACAGCCAGATTCCGCAGGCAGACCTTGCCGGATATGACTATCTCCTGCTTGATGAAGCGGATCACCTGGAAATGAACGCGTGGGAATCTCTTTATTTCAAAGCAAAAGAAAGAAATATCCCTGTCATCCTGACGTATGACACCCATGAGCTGCTGGATACTTCTGCCCTGACGCAGGACCATGCACAATCCTGTGCGTCAGGCATCTTTGCGAAGGTGAGCACGCTCCACCTGTCCTTCAGCGGAAACATCAGGATCAACCGTCCGGTGTATTCTTTCCTCAGGACACTGCTGCGGCCAAATGACCGTCCGGGCCGGACTGACTACAGCTGTATCGATGTTGTGTTCGCAAACGATGAGGCGGAGAGAAAGCTTCTGGAAGAGTATTATAAAGAGAAGGGCTATGTCTACGTGAGTATGACGGGCGGGGATGAAAATGAAGAGGACGTCATTGCCCGTGAATATGACAGGGTTCTCATGGTCCTTGATGAGAATTTCTATTACGACGAAGAACAGCATCTGAGGTGCCGGGAAAATGAAGAAGAGGCCCTGCGCCTTCTCTATGAAGGCCTGTCCAGGACCCGTGAAAATCTGTGTCTTCTTGTCTGCGCGGATAAGCCGCTGTTTGAAAAAATCCTCGCAATAAAGCTTACTTAGTCTCTTGCCTGGTCTTTTTCCAGTTCGACTCTTTGCAGGTTATAGCGGCGGATCAGCTCCATTCCGTAATCGATACCCGAATCAAGTCTCTCAACGCTATGCGAGTCTGTATTGGCGATCACTCTGATGTTTCTGTCTGACGCCATCTCCCAGAACTGCCAGCGCGGATAGATAATGGTTTTATGCCCTCTCTCCCGGGTCTTCCATATCCCGCTGGTATTGATCTCAAGAACAGTGTTGTTTTCCTCAGCCGCGTCAAGTATCTCCTTCGCTGCAGCCTCCGCGTTCTCATCCCATCCATTTGAACCTTCACCGACTTCGATGGGTCTGCCAAACAGGTCCGGATGTGCGCAGAATGTAAAAAGTCTGCTCTCTATCATCCTGACATAGAGATCCGTGTATATGCGCAGTTCTTTTACACCGAAGTGGGAATTGGCAAATACGTTCATGGTATCATGCCTGCCTTTAAGTACATGTACCGATCCCACAAGATAATCCATTCCGAATTTCCCGAGGTAAAACTCCCGGAAAAATGATTCATCTGACGGGTCATAATCACATTCCATCCCGCACAGGACACTGACCCCCTGTTCCCCGTCCGCTGCGCGGCATGCTTCAACATATCCCGGAATGTCTTCCTCCGGCATGCACAGAGGATTCTCCATGCCTGCAATGAAAGCGTGTTCTGAGAAACCGATCTTGTTCATGCCCAGTTCTGCAGCCTTCTTTACATAGTCTGCTATATCTCCCTCAGCATGCCTGCACCGGTAAGTATGTATATGAAAATTGTTCCAGACTGTCGGGTCTGCCTCAATTATTCTGGTCATTCTCTGCTCCCTCCCAGACTGTTAATACACTGTTCCAGGTTCTGCGCGAACTGTCCGATATGATATCCGTCGATAAAACGGTGATTGACTTCCATGGAGATTCCCAGTATTTTGCGGCCGTTCTCTTCCGTATATTTCCCCCATATGATGCGGGGAATGCTGTCGTCCAGCGCCTGCGGCGCGGATAGATCCCGCTCGTTGGTCGCCGCGGTAAGATCGATCCATGGAAGGCAGGAATAGTAGATCAGATCGTCCGTCTCCTTGCTCTCATCCATGAAAGTATCCTGTGCCCTGCGCAGCTGCGAGGCTTCTTCGCAGAAGGCTGAAAGGTCTGTGTTATGTTTCATGGTGACAATATTGAACTGCTCCTCCCCCGGGCGCAGGTCAGTGAAACTGGGATGGCGCATGTCGAGTTCAACAGGTCTGCCGCCGCGCATGGCAACGCGGAAAGCACTGACGCTGTTGACGGCCTGTGTACACGCCCAGATCATACTCTCGTAAAATGAGATCCCCTGCTGTTTCGCGCAGTTGTACAGTCCGGTCACATCCTGCCGGAAACTTACCGCATAGAAAGGATGGGACATGGCGGAAAAAAATTCATATGCCTGCCGTCTCTCCCAGTTGTCATAATCTATCTCTCTCATATTCCTTCCCTTCTCGCCTTATCCTGTCCTATCATGCAGCCTGCATTTTTCAGCAGACAGTTGTGATGGCAGCCTCCGCAGTGAGGCTGCCTGTCGATGATCTTAATCTTCTCAAGCGGCCGGATCACAAAGGTGCTGCCTCTGTAGACTTCATACCGTTTCCGCTTTTTGAACCGCGAGATCAGTACGCCCATGAAGAAACCGTGGGTGATAAGAATCGCGTTTTCATTTTTCTCTTCAAGCAGATCGATCAGGGCGTCTGCCCGCGCTCTTGTCTGTGCACAGGATTCGGTCTGGCCGCCTCCGATCCACCACTGCACCCTGCCGCGAAGATCGTAGAGCCACCTGGGACGGATCTTCGCTGAGCTGTCGAAGGCTTTCATGGGAACTTCATTGAGCAGCGGAGTCTGTATCACCATCTCTTCGGGAACATTGGGAAACATCTGCTGCCGGGTCTGGGCAGATCTCTTCAATGTACTGACGTAAATGCGCTCGTAGTCTCCCGTATCCTGCGGTTTTAAATCCGGCAGGAAATTGATATCTGCCATGTCATAGCGCTCGCAGGCTTCATTATATTCTTCTGCAGTGTATCGCTTCTCCCATTTCATGGCCACTTCACCATGACGAATCAGAAGGATCTTCATAATTTCTGTCCTCTCAGGAGCCTGCCCGTGTGCAGATCTTGTCGAGTTCTTCGATGGAGGATACAAACCGGATCGATTTCCTGCCATCTTCATCGAGCAGTCCATACTCAGTCATTCTGTCCAGCATGGCTGCCATCGGATCGTAGTATCCGTTCAGATTGTAAAACACGCAGATTCCCTTCTGCAAGCCGAGTCTTGTGTGGGAGATGGCTTCCGCGATCTCTTCCAGGGTCCCTGTTCCGCCGGGAAATGCCAGAAAGATATCTCCCCTCTCCAGCATCAGTTTTTTACGTTCTGCCATCGTCTCAGAGACGATAAGTTCCGTCAGGCTGCCCTGGCTCAGGCGCTGCTGTGTGAGGAAGGCGATCTCCACGCCGGTGACGGCAGCCCCTCCCTCCATGGCAGAGCGTGCCAGAATACCCATAAGGCCTGTACTGCTGCCTCCGTAGATCAGGTGATGCTTCTTCTGCGCAATCCATGCGCCGAGTCTGGCAGCCTCTTCCCGAAGCTCTTTCGTGCCGGACGAGGACCCCAAAAATACGGTTATGTTCATATTGTCTTCTCCTTATGATGTCATCAGATGCCTGCTGCCGCCAGAACCGCGAAACCTGCGATCGCCACTATGGTTGAAATGGACAGGGCGGAGGATACGTACACCCTCTGGTCCGGGTCGTCGGCAAATACCGGAAGTACGAAAGGCGGCGGAAGGATAAACATTACGTTAACCGCAGAATCGAGCGCGGCCTCAGGCCACAGTAAGTGAAGGACTGTTATGAATACAATCCGGAGGATCATCATGATTACCAGGCGCAGTGCTACTACCTTGCCGGCAGAAAACCACGGAATGTCTTTCAGTACCAGATCGTACCCGATGGTCAGCAGGATGATGGCTCCGGTCGGAGCGGATACGAAATCTGTGCAGGCGTCAAAGATCCCGCTGATCCCGGATGGTATCAATGCCTGGTAGATACCGGTCGCGCCGAGAAGCACACCTGCCGCAATGGCGATGATGATCGGAGAAAATGCCATCTCTTTCAGCAGCTGTTTTACGTCAGCCTTCTCCCGTCCTTCCAGCCCGAGCAGTATTTTGTATAGAGTGAAAACGAACAGGACCTGCCCCAGGTCGATCCGGGCAAATTCCGCTGTCCTGCTGCTGCCGTAGAGCATGTTGAACAGCGCATAGCCAAGCATTCCCGCTTCGAATCCCGTTGTGAGAAACGGAACGAACCGGGAAGTCATCCCGAAAAGTTTTGCCCCGGCTTTGCCCAGCCCCCATGCAGCCACACATACCATGAACATCATCAGCGGTATGATGATGTCCATGAAGGTGTACTTTGTGGTGGCAAATGCGCTCAGCAGAACTGCCGGCAGTGCGATGTTCACTGCCACACTTTTCAGGGAGTTGATTCCTTCGCGCGAGATCAGCTGCCTGCTCCTGCAGATCATACCGATGCACAGCATGATCATGACAGGCAGGATAGTCTGCAATACTTCTATAACTCTGGTCATTTACAGTCTCCGGTCAGTTCAGTTCCTTCCACGCTTCCTGCAGCGCGTCGATGATCGACAGGTGCTGGGGACATGCAGCCTCGCACGCTCCGCAGGCGACACAGTTATCCGCACCTGCACTGTTCTTGCGGATCTCATTTAGCCCGTAATGCTGAGCGGGATCTGCGTTGTACAGGGAATAGTCATTCCAGGCAGCAAAGATGCCGGGAATGTTTACGCCGTTCGGACATGGCATGCAGTAGCGGCAGCCGGTGCAGCCGATCTTCATGAGGCTGAGGTACGCGTCGCGGGCGTCTGCCATGAGTTTAAGTTCATCTTCTGTCATGATGCCGGGCTCTACGGTATCAAAGATACGCAGGTTATCATCGATCTGTGCTTCCTCATTGCAGCCGGACAGGACCGTCCCGATCTCAGGATGGTTGCACAGCCAGCGGAATGACCATTCCACTGGAGAACGCTTCACCGGGAAGGCATCGTAGATCGCCTGCACATTGTCCGGCGCCTTCGCCAGACGTCCGCCGAGCAGGCCTTCCATGATGACGACAGGAATCCCCAGACTCCCGGCAAGTTCCAGTCCCTTCGTTCCTGCCTGGTACTCTTCATTCATGAAGTTATACTGGATCTGGCACATATCCCAGTCATAATCTTTGATGATGTATTCGAACTCTTCATAAGGAGCATGGAAGGAGAAACATTTGAAGCGGATCTTTCCCGCCTTCTTCATGTCATCGAAAAACTGCGGCGCGCCGATGGACTTGAAGTATTCCCATTTCTCCTTGTTGATGCCATGCATCAGATAGAAATCGATGTGGTCGGTCTGGAGTTTCTTCAGTTCCTCGTCAAGCATGGTCTCCATCTCTGCACGGTTATGCACCAGCTCCGCAGGCATCTTGGTCGCGATCGTGACCTTGTCGCGGTAGCCGTCCTGAAGAGCCTTGCCCACTATTATCTCGGAAGTCTTGTCCAGATAGACATATGCGGTATCAATATAGGTCACTCCGCCGTCAATCGCGCGGCGGATCAGAGAGATGGCCTTCTCCTCGTCTATAATGCTGTCTCCCGAGGCCGCGCCGTTAAAGCGCATGCAGCCAAGGCCGAACGCTGAACCCTTTATCCCCAGCTTGCCAAAATCACGGTATTTCATACAATTTCCTCCTCTGAACTATATGCATTATTTATACTCTTCTGCAGGTGTCTGTGTCACTCACAGGTCTGGCATGCTTCCGCAGGATAACCGGATTTCTGCCCCTTGTATGAAAACTGCCCGGAATATTTATCTCGGGCAGTTTGTATCCGTCAATAAGAAAACAGACGTCTGATTAATTATACCAAACGCCTGTTTTATATTCAATATTGTGGGCAATCCAGGATAAGTCTGTGATAAGACATCAGGCATTTTATTTTACAGATACCTTCCGCCCGCACACTTTCTTTTTGAATATCTGTTTATATGCTTTTTTGACCGCTTTTGGCACTTTGACCTTTTTGACCGAAGAGCCGCTCAGCGCTTTTCTGATACTTCCTTTGGTCAGCTTTGTGGTCTGTATCGTCAGTGTCTTCAGTTTTTTGCATTTTTTGAATGCCTGGCTTCCGATCGAAGCAGTGTTTGCCCCGATGGTCAGTTTCTTCACTTTCTTATAGCCGGTAAATGCGCCGGCTCCGACAGCGGTCACTCTGTAGACTGCCCTGTTGATCGTAACCGTGGCCGGCACTGACAGGGTTTTGGCATCTGCTGCAGCTTTGCACTTTACATAGGTGACAGTGTCGGTACCTGTCACCTTGTAAAGTGCTCTTGATGTTCCGGCTGCGCAGACGCTGCTCCCGCCCTTCGCAAGCCCTGTCACCGTGACGGTCAGGGTCATCTCCGTATCCGCATAGCCTGTGCATGCAGCCTGTACCCTGATCTTCGCTGTGCCGGCTGTGCCCGGCGTCACACGGCCATTCGCATCTACCTTTGCTACCTTTGTATTGCCGGATGTATAAGTCAGTTCCGCATCCGCTGCTGAACATTTTACCTGGAGGCTGAACGCTCCTGCGCTGGCTCTTTGCGTGTACGCCTTAGTCCCGCTGAGTGTCATAGTCTGCAGATTCGGATCGCCCTGCTGGCCTGCCTCCTGCTTCAGCGCTTCCAGATGAGACTCCAGCTCGTTGAGCTTTGCCTGATCCACCTGGTCCTGTTCATCTTCCGGTAAAGCTGCAAGAGCGTCTTTGCTCTCCTGTATCTGCTCCTCAAGGTCACGGAGCGCATCCTGATCCTGCAGGATGTCTTCTGTTACAGTCCCTGCGGCCGGAAGATTATCAACCAGTGTCTGCGCTGCTTCGGCCTCTTCACTGAGCTGTCCATGAGGGGTGATCATGACAACGCCCTTCATGTACTGAATCGCTGTGATCCCTTCGTTATAGTAATGTCCATCTGCGCTGCAGGCAGCTACATGGTATGCATAGAGCTGCCCATTTTCAAGGTCTGTATCTGTATACGTGTAGCTGTCCTGCTCCGCCGGGATCTGTGCCACTGTATCCGGAGCATCATAGTCATAGTATGTTGTCTGCCAGTCAGCCGCAGTCGATCCTTGAGTGGCTGTCACTTTATAGCGGAAGATTTTATAATAGAGCACCTGGGCATATTCATCCGTCGGCAGTACCTGGTTCCAGGTAAGGGTCACCTGTCCGTCTCCACGCTCAGCGGCAGGCTCAGCATAATAAGGACAGGGCTTTGTATCCTCCTGTAAATAGTCTGCGATCAGCCTTGCAGGGCTGATGGTGACCGGTTCGCTCCATTCACTTTCGCCCAGAGAATTGACTGCCTGCAGACGGAAACTGACAGTATCTCCCTCTGCATAGCTGAAAGGATCCCAATAGTTATACTGCTGTATACTCATCTGGCCTGTGACAAAGCCCGCCTGGTCTGTTTCTACCCGGAGCGGGCGACGCTCATGGCTGAGTTTTATCCAGTCTTCCCATTCTCCCTGCACGCCGTTAAGAGTTTTCTGAAACTCCAGATAATAGGCGGTCGGACGTCCTGCAGAAGGTTTCTCCCAGGAGATCAGGAGATCTGGATAATATGCGTTTCCTGTCAATACAGGCATCTTCAGGACCGGAGTTGCAGGAGGTGTGTACTGTTCAAATACCGTCACCTCTCTCTCAACGGATTTACGCTGAGGAGCGGCAGTTTCAGTGATCGCTGAAACGTAGTACAGGTAAGTCTTACCATCCGCAAGCCCTGTGTCTGTATAAGCGTATTTGCCTGACTCCGTTTCAAATAAAACATCCCCGGGATCATAGATTACCTGCTCCCATGGGCTGTCTTCGGTCTTTCTCCAGATCTCATATCCTGTCACGTTCACATCGTCCTTATATGGCGCCGTCCATTCAAGGTAAGCCGACGCTCCGGAAACTCCTTCCGGGGACTGTGCCGGACTGACG
This sequence comes from uncultured Lachnospiraceae bacterium, assembly GCA_902801515.1. Classification (GTDB taxonomy): domain Bacteria; phylum Bacillota; class Clostridia; order Lachnospirales; family Lachnospiraceae; genus Porcincola. The sequence goes on along the minus strand of CADCII010000020.1, from coordinate 7,039 downwards.
CGAAGAGACGGTATACCTCCGACAAGATACTCTGTCTCTGAGGACGCTGTACCTTCCGAATTCTCTGCTGTGACTGTCACATGGCAGACACCGTAATCCTTCGGGAAATAAACAATGTCGTATGCCGTCATCTGTCCGTCTTCTCCGGATGCGCCTGGATAGCGTGTTACTGAATAGCTGCCCCCGCCCGCAAGCTGGAACTGTATGTTATAGCTGTCGACGCCTCCGCCGGATGGGGACTGCTCCCATGAAACATTCAGATACCCGTAATAATAATTGTCATTGATCCCGTAGGTTTCCGGATTACAGCTCACGGAAAAATCAATGATCAAAGGTTCTCCCGGAGCCAGAGTGTCTTCATTTTCAGGCTCTTCGGGAATTCCGTCGCCGTTTGCATCGACCGGCTCATAAACAATGACCTGCGAAGGCTCACTGACTCCATATCTGTTATAGGCACACACCCAGTACTTCAGCCGATACATGGCTGAATAGGTCCATTCGACATTCTCATCCAGAAAACTGTTTCCCGGAGCGTATCTCCTGAAGTACCTGTTCTGAGCAGGTTCAGGTTGTCCGTAATGTGACGCTGTATATTCCTCGTGCCCATCCGATCTGTTAAACATTCCTGTATTGTATGTCCCATTGTCTGTCCGGTAGATATAGTAGCCTTCCGGCTCCGCACCGTCAGACGATTTGGTCCAGGAGAGCTGCACATTCCGGTCTCCCGGTCTCCCGCAGATTCTGGCGGTCAGTTCCGGAGCGCATGGCTTCTGTCCGGCGATGCTGCCCTGGGCCTCCTTGATAAACGCAAACTCCACAGATGACATAGTTATGCCATCCTGTTCTTTATCGACCCGGTAGATGTATGTTCCGGGATCCGCGGGAGTATCTCTGTATGAGATAGTATCTGCAGCAGTACCCCCTGCACCGTAGACGGCGACAGCTTCATTATTCTTCATGACTCTGTACGTGGCGTCCGCATCCACATCCACGTTTTCTATGACTGCGGTTTTTCCGTTCAGGATGTACCAGTTTTCTCCATATACGACCCTCGGACTTCCCAGTTCCAGGTATTCAGAACCCTGCGTTTTCACCGTAATGGTGACTGGTTCGCTCTCTACATTGCTATGGTCAACAAAGGCAAGAAGATAGGTGTATGTCTTACCGCGTTTTGCTGTAGTATCTTCAAATCTGTATTCACCGTTCGAGTATTTATCGGATGGTCCCAGATAAACCCCGTTTCTCCATACTTTCAGACATTTCATCGAGTATTCGGCCTCCGCATAGAGCGTCACCGAAGGATCATCCGGGTCCCATACTGTACGAAATGCCTGTATCAGAGGCTTCCCGGAATATGGAGACACATTTTTATGAGAACTCTCATGACCTTCCAGACCGCCCTTTTCCTCAACGGCGACTGCCGTTACCCACCAGGTATAGCCTGCGTACAGATTCTCTCCGGACAGGTCTTCGCAGGGAATCCGGGTGATCCACTCATACTTATCCTCATCCGGTCTTCTTATACAGGCATTCTGGTCAACCTGCGCAACTATCACACCGTTCCGGTAGACATTAAAGTGGTCGATGACTCCTGCTCCGTCTGCCCAGCCTTCGCTGTAACCCGGGTACAGATCCTCGTCTGCAGTCAGATTCCAGTCCAGTTCAACCGCGCCTGTTACAGGTCCTGCAGATAAATCCGGAGCGGCGGGGCGGAAAGGTGCCTGATCGGTGGGGGTCGCCGCGACAGCTATACTGGGATATCCCTGGCCAGGTTCTGATCCCATTACAAAATAAGAGTATGTCTCTCCGTTTTCTACGGTTTCATCTATATAACGGGTGATACCGTCAGAGGCAGGCACAATATCGATCTGTTCATACAGACTGTAATCATACCTGTCCGGATCATCTCCCGTTTCACTGCCTGTGCGGCGGTAGATATTATAGGTGCTGTCACAGACACCGAAACTGTCTATTGCATCCCACTGCAGAATGACCTGTCCATTACCCGCTTCTGCACTCAGGTTCTCGACCCTGTCGGGCAGACTGGAGTTGATTCCGGTAAGCTGCACACGCATCGGGATCAGGATCTCACCGGAATCCGGGTCATTTTCCAGCAGACCGTTAGCGTCAACACACTGCGGCTGGGCAAATACATGGTAAGTTGCCGTGTAAGTGCCTGCCAGCATCTTATCCACATTCAGCCTGATCTCATCTCTTATACTACTGCTGCTAAGCCCCTCTGCGCCACGAGTGAACGGATTACCGAATATTGCATCGTTGACGCCGTTATACTCCGCAGGGTATTCAAACCAGTTGCCGCCAACCGTAAAGATCGGTGATCCTGCGATAACCGGCGCATCTCCTGCATCGCCCTGCCTGTAATAGATCTCCCTGCTGTACGTTCCGGAAGCCTGTGACAGGTCAATGGTGCCGAAATCAATAGCCGTGACAGGTTTTCCGTCTGCGGTATTGCTGTCCAGTATCCGCAGAGAAGCCTGTCCTCCGTCTTCGCAGGCTGTAATGAATTCCCCGGCAGATTCTTCACCGTCGTTATCCGAAGCATCTTCTAAGGACAGTACTTCTTCAGTTTCCGGTGCAGCAGTTCCTTCCGGCTGAACCTCAGACTCGGTTTCAGCAGCAGACTGCACAGCTGCATCGTCCGCATCTGTACCCGGATCTTCATCTACATCCTCAATCAGATCAGCATAGTCCTCTTCCGCTCCCTCGTCAGGCGCTTCCAACATGATTTCCTGCTCATATGAGTTGTCTTCCCCGATGACATATATGTCTTCTGACGCGAAAATGTACCCGCTCAGGATCTGAGACATCATGCATACGATACACAATATGGAAATGAGTTTCCTGGTCTTGTTCATTGCTGCCTTCCTTTCCATCTTTCATCATGACCGCGCAGAGGCGGCAGGACACAATTACTCAAGGATAATATGGCACAGAAGTGAACTGAGACAGAGTCCAGTTTTGGATCAGTTTCGAATAATGCTTGATTTTATGCGGTTTTTGTGGGTTACTTATATTATGAAACCTTTGATGTGATTCAGGAGACGGATATGGCTGCTGGGATGACAGATCATAAAAAAAGAGCGCTTAGATGCTTTGCACTGATCGCTTTTTCATTTTTCCTGACATCGTCAGGTTATCTGTCATGGCTCTATCACCTGATGCCTCTGGTATCCGCAGGGCAGACAGATCTTCTGAGCATGTCCGTCGGATATGCTGCGCAGGCGGCAGGTATCCTGATGTTCTGCGTGCTGATATACCGCAGGGCGGATCTGATCGGCAGGAGCCTGTACTCTCTGCTGATGGTCCTGTTTTTCATCTGTCTTGTCCCGTCTGTTCTGAGCGCCGGAGCGACAGGTACGATTGTTTTCGGGCTTCTGCTGAATGTATGCTGCGGACTGATCGCAGGTTATTATCTGTATGCCCTGAGTTTATCCGCAGGTGTTTCCCGCAGGGGCAGGATCTATGGCTATGGATATGCCGTCTCTGCCCTGATGACCTGGGTGATCTCCCTCATCGGCAGGGGCAGTTTTCTCAGGTCTCCCTGGTCGCTGCTTCTCTATGCTGCCACCGCCGCTCTGTGCGCATGGCTTGGCGACCTTCCCGGGGAGCAGGATGAGGCTGATAAAAGCTGTGAGACGGCTTTCGAAGAGATTAATGAGGCGGTTGTCTCTGGAAATAATAATGTCACAGGTTCTGTAAAAGCAGGGAAAACGGACAAAAGGGACATTCCGGCCGGCAGCAGAAAGACTGACGCCAGGCTTGACAGGAAGACTGTGCTCATGATCGGTTTTACCCTTTTCCTGATATGCCTGGTCAAGAACCTCGGTTTTGGTTTTCCTTCGGCGGACGTCCATTCCGGTATCAGCATCGAGCTGTCCCGCCTGGTCTACGCCGCCGGTCTGATCTGCGCAGGTTATGTCAATGACAGAAGCCGCAAGTATGGCGCCGTCTGTACGCTTGCCGCTCTGGTGACGCCTTTTATCATGCTGACTCTTGCCCGTGAATCGGTCCCGCATATCATTCTCTGGAACATCGATTACCTGACCTTCGGGTTCTTCTCTGTATACAGAGTCCTTCTGTTCACCGACCTTGCGGACCGTCAGAAACTGCCCTGCCTTGCAGGTGCCGGACTGATGATCGGCCGTCTTGGTGACGCCGCAGGCAATCTGCTCAATCACCTTCTCCGGGAGTACACTGCTCCTCTGGTCCTGACAGCTTCTGCTCTGTTTGCCCTTACCGTGTTCCTGTTTGTCAGGATGTATCAGGACCTCTATCTTCCTGCTGCCGTGCAGCAGAAAACAGACCGCGAGATCTTTGAACATTTCGCAGTCCGCCATGATCTTTCTGTCAGGGAAAAGGAAGTCCTTCGTTATCTTCTGGACGGCTGTACGAACTCAGAGATTGCCGAGAAGCTGTTTGTGTCAGAGAGTACAGTCAAGTTCCATGTCCACAATCTTCTTCAGAAGACCGGCTGTTCCGGCAGGGCCCAGCTGAGGTCCGCCTATCTGGAGCAGCGGTGATCGAACTCTCCGGCCGAAATATGACAACCGCCTGAAAAAATGAAGTCGGGTGTTGATTTCAATATCGAACTGTGGTACTGTGTACCTAACTTAAGTAATTGATAACAAATTATCATTAGTGGATGTGGAGTTGCTATGACGATCAGAGATATGAATCCCGGCGACAGTGCCGTAATAACAGCTGTCGGAGGCGAAGGAGCACTGCGGCAGCACTTTCTGGATATGGGCGTGATTCCCGGAGCCGGAGTCACCCTTACGAAGCTGGCGCCTATGGGCGATCCAATGGAACTGCGGATCCACGGTTATGAGCTGACCCTGAGACTGGCGGATGCTGAGAAGATTGAGGTCCGGCCGGCTGAAGAGTCTGACATGCCTGCCGTGGAACCTGCAAAGTCTGCTCCCCGGTCCGGGCGCAGAAAGAAAGTGGCTCACCCCGGGCTTGGTGAGGAAGGTAAGTTTCACCCGAAAGGAAGCGGTACCCCGCTGCCCGAGGGCACCCTGCTGACCTTCGCTCTGGTAGGCAACCAGAACAGCGGCAAGACGACTCTGTTCAACCAGCTGACCGGTTCGAACCAGCATGTCGGCAATTTCCCCGGCGTCACAGTCGACCGCAAGGACGGGGCGATCCGCGGACAGGCCGGCACTTCCATCACGGACCTTCCCGGCATCTATTCCATGTCTCCCTATTCCAGCGAAGAGCTGGTATCCAGGAATTTTGTCCTGAACGAGAAGCCTAAGGCAATCATCAACATCGTCGACGCTACCAACATAGAGCGCAATCTCTACCTGACCATGCAGCTTGTGGAGATGGATACTCCCGTCATCCTTGCACTGAATATGATGGACGAAGTCAGAGGAAACGGCGGTTCCATTGACATCAACCGGATGGAGGAAATGCTCGGCATACCTGTGGTCCCGATCTCTGCGTCCAAAAATGAAGGCGTCGACGAGCTTGTGCACCACGCTGTACACATCGCAAAGTACCAGGAGAAACCAGGCCGCAAGGACTTCTGCGGCGCTGAAGATCATGGCGGCGCAGTACACAGATGTCTTCATGCGATTGCCCACCTGATCGAAGATCATGCAAAAAGCGCCGGTCTTCCGATTCGCTTTGCCGCCGGCAAACTGATCGAGGGAGATGAGGTGATCCTGGAGCAGCTGGGTCTTGACCAGAATGAAAAAGAGCTGCTGGAGCATATCATAGTTCAGCTTGAAAAGGAACGCGGTCTTGACCGCAGCGCAGCCATCGCAGACATGCGTTTTGAGTTCATTTCCAAGGTCTGCAGTGAGTGTGTCATTAAACCCCGGGAAAGCAAGGAGCATGCCCGCAGCCAGAAGATCGACCGTATCCTTACTGGAAAATTCACTGCTCTTCCTGTATTTATCGGCATCATGGGGCTGGTATTCTTCCTGACATTTGTGGTTGTCGGTCCCTGGCTTCAGGATCTTCTGGATATGGGGATCGGACGGCTTACGGATGTGGTGGATTCAGCGCTTACTGCGGCCAATGTCAATGAATTCATCCATGGCGTCATCATCAACGGAATCTTTGAAGGTGTGGGCAGCGTCCTCAGTTTCCTGCCTATTATCGTGACCATGTTCTTCTTCCTGTCCCTGCTGGAAGACAGCGGGTACATAGCCAGGGTCGCGTTCTTTATGGATAAGCTGCTGCGCCAGATCGGACTGTCCGGCAGAAGTATTGTTCCGATGCTGATCGGCTTCGGATGCACAGTCCCTGCTGTCATGTCCACGCGTACTCTTCCCAGTGAGCGGGACCGCAAGATGACCATCCTGCTGACGCCGTTTATGAGCTGTACTGCAAAACTGCCTATATATGCATTCTTTGTCAACGCATTCTTCCCGCGTATCGGCTGGCTTGTCATGGTCGGACTGTACGTTATAGGAATCCTGGTTGGGATCCTGGTCGCGCTGTGCTTCAAGCGGACTTTATTCAAGGGTGAAGCCGTCCCCTTCGTGATGGAACTTCCGAATTACAGGCTGCCCAGTCCCAAAAATGTTCTTCTTCTGCTCTGGGAGAAATCAAAAGACTTCCTGCAGAGAGCATTTTCCGTCATCCTGATCGCTACCATAGTAGTCTGGTTCCTGCAGCACTTTGATTTCAGCCTGAACATAGTCAATAACTCTCAGGACAGCATTCTGGCCGCTGTCTCCGGCTTCCTGGTCCCGCTCTTCAAACCGGCCGGACTGGGCGACTGGCGTATCGTCACCTCGCTGGTGAGCGGATTCATGGCCAAGGAGAGTGTAGTCTCCGTCATGAGAGTCCTGTTTGGCAAAGAAGGCGGCGTGAACGCTGTGATCAGTTCCCTCACCGCAGCCTCCATGCTGGTATTCAGCCTGCTGTATACCCCCTGTGTCGCTGCTGTAGCCTCCATCAAACGTGAGCTGGGCTCCCGCTGGGCGATCGGCGTCGTGATATGGCAGTGCTTTATCGCATGGGCTGCCGCTGTGCTGGTCCGTCTGATCGGAATGCTCTTCGG
>CADCII010000019.1 GCA_902801515.1 uncultured Lachnospiraceae bacterium | reverse complement strand
TGGTCTCCTCCAGCTCTTCCTTCAGCCGGTCCATCTCTTTGCTCTGAGTTAAAAGCAGTGAGAGAAGCTCCTGTTTGCTGAGTTTTTTAAGCTGTTTATCTGTCATCCTTTATCTCCCATCTTACTCTGCCCGGATGCACCTTACTGCACATCGGGTCTGTCCGCCCGTGTTACAGGTGAACAGGGTCAGGTCCCAGTCTTCCATGTCACCGTCCTCCGGATCACGATTATTCATGTTCCGGATCATCTGCTCCACCGATGTGGGCTGTACGGTCTCCCGGTTGCTTACCGTATAATGGTAGATGACCTTGTCCGCAGTGATGAAATACACATCTGCGTCTATGTCCACTCCCTTGATGGGAGAAAAATGTCTCTGATAATTGTGTCCGCAGATGACCATGTCATCTGTATAGTAGCTGCCGCTGTACAGGCAGGGGCTGATCCTCAGCCGGTCATAATCCCAGGTATCCATGACAGGAAGCCGGATCCCGAGGCTGGGGATCTCCAGTATTCCGATATACTGAAAACCATCGACCAATGTAATCGGCATGGTCTGTCCGTAACGCCATGCATCCTTATCCGTAACCCGGTCATCTACATTCTTATCCGATCTGGATGGCGGCGCGGGGGCATTCGAAACACCCATATCCGCCTGCTCTTCCTCGATCTGTTTCAGGATCGCGTCTGAAGCATCACCTGCCCGGTTATTGTCCCACATATTGTAGATAACCAGTCCAAGCCCGCCTGCCATGAGCAGAAGCCCTATCGCTGTCAGCAGAGTACCAAACCTGCGCATCATCTGTTAACTGCCCTCTGCTGCTTCCTGCATCCTGCCGTGGCTTCGCATGACTGTACCGATGATGACCAGGAGAAGTCCGGCCAGAAGCAATACAGGAACCGGCCACCACAGCTGTCCGGTCTGCGGCAGTCGTCCGGAATTGCCGCCGGACGGTTTGTCGGGTTTATCCTTCTTTGATACCGTCACACTCGGCTTCGGACTAGCCGTTACCTGGTAATTCCCATCCGCATCAGGCAGTGAGAAGAGGAACGGAGCAAAACTGGCATTCTCCGGAGATTTCTTAGTCTGTACCATCAGATACAGTCCCGACATCAGACCGCCGACAGTGACGGAGCCTTTCTTGATCGTCCCTGTAATCCCCTTGATACCGGACGTATTTGCAGCCAGTATCTTTGCCAGAGAGGCATTACGCGTTGTCAGCTCATTGCTGTCATAGTCGCGAATGGCGGCTATCGCTTTTCCATCTCTCGTATTCTGTTTCGCCAGCTTCTGAAACTGTCCGCTCGTCTTCGGATTGAAATACCTGTTGCCGTTACTAACAAGCGCATCGGATACCTTATAGACTGCAACTTTTCCGCCGGAGAGCTGTACACGTTTGCCGGTCGTGGAATCCGTGTATGCCAGCTGCAGATTGATCGAGCAGTCCGACCTCGTCTCCCACAGTGTTTCCGGGAACTCTTGTGCTGCGGCATTCGAACTTATCACAATTACAGCCAACAGGACGATCCAGATATGTTTCATCAGCCTTCTTCTGCAATTATGCATATCATCTGACCTCTGTCTTGCCATCCTTCACCCTCATCTGTGAATAGATCTGTCTTTTCTCTCTGCGGCGCCGCGTCCTCATCCCTGTCATGATAAACATACCGATGATCAACAGTATCAGTATAGGTACTGCGATAAACGGAGCTATATAGATCGGTTCGATCTGAAGCGCGTCCGCGATTACCGAGGCATCACCATCGGCATTCTCTATACGGTGCCCCCGTACCAGAAGCCGGTGTGTATTGATCCCGTACGGCGTACAGGTTACCAGCGTCACATAGTCCTTACCTTTCTCGATCTGCAGATCAGACAGATCTGTCGGCAGTACAGTACGGATCTGGTCTACCTCATATGTCAGTGTCTTGTTAAGTACGGTGATGGTAAATGTATCACCCTCTACCAGTTTGTCGATGTCGGTGAAGAGTCTGGCTGACGGAAGTCCGCGGTGTCCGGATACCACACAGTGGCTTCCTTTCCCACCTACCGGAAGGGATGTGCCCGGGATATGCCCGACTGCCACCTGAAGTATACTCTCTTCAATTCCATGGTAGATCGGGAGCATCACGTCAATCTTCGGGATGTCAATATATCCCATGATCCCCGATGTACCGATGTCAAGCTGCTCTTTGTATTCCTTCTCCTCATCTTCATCCAGCGTCCACAGGATCCCTGAACGCGACAGCTTCCTGTTATAGGCCTGCGCTTTGCTGATGATTCGCTCGTACTCCTCCGTATTCATGTTTGCGACTGTCTCCGCATAGGAGGCCACCGCTCGTGACTGATGAAATGAATTCCACCAGTTAGCAAAAGACGGATATGCAATCAGCCCTGCTCCTATCAACAGAATCAACAGAAGGATCAGAGTCAGACCGTTCTTTTTCAGCCAACTCATAACATAACGCAGTCCCTTTCAAAAGCGCATTGGTACAAATAATATCCCAACTTAAGACTACTTTACCATTTTTGCACAATTTTGCAATATAAAGTTCTTTATTGCTACTATTATATTCACGACTATGCTCAAAAACGTCACAGCTCCGGCCGGGCAGAGTCATCCCACCCGTCTTCTCTTCCGCATGACGAATCCTGCACTTCCGAAAGCAAGCATCAGACTGCCGAGAAGATACAGAATGTTGGTACCAGGGCCGCCGGTGGAAGGAAGTGCGACGCCGGGTTCGTTCTCCACAGTGAAGTCAGACCCCGACTTCGGATTGATCATGGTATGCGGAACCGTTAGATCCAAAGCACCTGCCCCATCATTACCGATTGAAATGAAGTAAGCTGCCTCTTTCTTAACATAACCATCAGGAACATGGGTTTCTTCCAGTTTATAGCGCCCCTTGGTCAATCCGGTAAACTCGAGTTCCCCAGTAATTGCATCTACCGTTTCCTCCTTATAATATGAATCACCTTGTGTTGTGATCTGTCGCCCTTCATTATCCACTTTTGTAAGGGAGAAAACAGCTCCAGAAACCGGTTCTGTAGTTCCCTTCTTGACCTTTATGACCTTCAGCCTGGTATCTACAATATTGTTCACAAAAGTCAAGGAAGCCGCAGTGGTGCCTGTCATCCCCGCTCTCACTTCAATTTCAGCCGAATACAGCTGTGTCGGTGTTCCATTGATACTGCTGATCTCGCTTCCATTCTCGGGCTTGAGCTCTGTAACCGTATAAATACCTGGTTCAAGTTCGTCTATTTCTTCTGTAACTGCCACCCCGTTCGTTACGGTCAGTTCTACCGTCCGCTTAGCAAATGAAGCATCACCTTTTTTCGTAATCTCAAAGGTGTATGTCCCATCTGCAGGAGATGCCTTCGTATGATCCGTCACCAGAGAAGCATTTACTGTTACATCCTTTGTGATCTTCAACGAACCAATCTGCTTATTTGTTACACTCAGATTGCTTCCGCTATTAAGATCATCTCCAATAAGAAGCTGCTTGCCGTTATCCAGATCAATCGAACAACTGGTACCTTCACTTACACCGGTTTCATGAACAGAAGCAACATAGTAATAATACGGATTACCCTCTTCATCACATTCGGGAAGATTCTTAAGAGTAGTGCTGTCTTGCCAGTTATTCCCGCTATTTAGCGTAACCTTTTGAGACCACACCGTATCCTTAACGTATTTCTTCCCTTCAGGTGCATCGGGATGTGCTGCTGTATTGTTTGCATCCACCTGTGCATTATTTGAAGGAGCCCTCAAAGCATTTTTGATATTTCGGGAGGCCTGGTTAGGGCTTACCGCACTGTTGTTTGCTGTGCCGACCACTTCAAAATAAGGACCTGAGATGTCAATCTGCTTGGAGCGGTAAACATTGATAGAATAATCCAACTGTGCATTATCAGCCACTGTAAACTCTACGTTATATTCAAGCTTTCCGTTTGGGAGGTTCGATGTATTACCAGTAAGTTCCTGCCCGTTAAACCAAACTCCATGATATTGAGTCCCATCATTCTGGGTATTCATAGGTACCTGGAAGGACATCCTAAGTTTTGTGCCAACAGGATATTCCACGTTTCCTGATTTATAGACAATTTCTCTTCCGTTATTACTTTTATATTGATCTCTGATCTTCCAAGTGCAGTTCTGCGCATTATTCTTTTTTACATAAACAGCACTATAAACCGCATCTGTTTGCTGATTTGCTCTAACAGTGAGCGGACTGGAAATCACCCCATTTCTGTCATTGAACTTCTGCTGTGTAAGGGAATACGTGGTCGGTGTTTTGGGTACACTAACAGCCTTCACCGTATAGTTTCCAACAGGCAGATTAAGTGTTTTCCCATAGACCGCCTCCGCGTGCGTAATGGAAGTCACCTTTTTCCCGCTTTCATCAAGCACCGCATATCTAACTGCAGTATAGTCAATATCTGACGCATTGCCATTTCGGATATCAACATTAGCCTTAATGTACAAATCTCCTTTCTGCTTCTGGAATGTCGTGTTGAAATTCGCCTGAGCCATTCCGTCTTCGTCCAGAGTAACCTCGACACGCTGAGTAGAATGCGTCATGGTATACCCGTCCGGAGCCTGACTGGTAACAGTTTCCTCTATCACATAATTTCCGGGTTCTGCATCCGGCAGGCTGTAAACACCACCATCAAAAACGTCGAATTGAACTGTCTCGCTATGCCCATCGGGATATGTGATCGTGTACTGCGCTGTAAACTGATAATCCTCCGGTTCTCCAGTCAACTCTTTTATGATCATGAAGCCCTTCGTTTTATCGATTAGTTTGTACCGTTTGATAGTCAGCTCAACGATTGCAGAGCTTTCCGAGGATGCTGTCCAGTTTTTCTTAACAGGTATATCGATTGTCCCGATCTTCGCATTCGGGAATTCTACCGCGTCATTCTGCACTTTTGTCAGCGCATTTCCATCAGGTCCAAATACATCCAGTACTATATAGTCGCCGTTTTTCACGACAGCTCCCTGGTTCATTCGTGGTCTGATCTGATAGACTCTTGGCTCCCGGATATAGCCGTCAGGTCCATCTGTTTCTTTCATATAAAACGTGGTGGTTGCCGAATTGAGTATAAACTCACCGAAATTAACGTTTCCGTTTCCATCTGATGTAACCTCGGCGATAGGTTCGCCCTTACATTCGGCATTATCCCAGATTTTAAACGTTGCTCCCTGCAGAGGTGTAGTCTTTCCCTCTTCATGCTTGACCAGCGCAAGTTTTCCTTTACCAAACCGCCTTGGTATATTGAATCGCACAGAAAGGTTCGAATCGCAGCCGCCTCGTTCCAGATAGAAAATCTTCATAGTGTGCGGTTTCCCATCACCGATCTCCCATGCAGTAGGACTATTCGCATCAGTGAAGCGCTGAGTAATCGTTGTGTCCGGCTTACCATACACCGAAACATGATCTGATGAGAAGTTGATGCTGCCGGTAACAGGCTGATGAATACCACCTACGTCCAGGACCAGATTGTCATCGATGAAGACCCACATGTCATCATCACCGGAGAACTCAAAGGTGATCGGGTTTCCATAGTCATCCAATCCATCACTGGGAATCTCAAAATCAACCGCCATGCTCATACCAAAGTGATGATTCAGATTGGTATTAAAGTTCATACCGGTATTGCCTTCTTTGAGGTAAGAATCATACTGATGGAAGGGGAAGAAGCCGATCGGTTTTGCATTCGGCCCGGCGCTTCCGCTTGTCCATTGGGAATAAGTATGTTTATAAAGTGTAATCTGATTACTATTTCCGTTCACATTATAGTATGCATAGTTATTATTACTGTTATAGTAATAATAACCCTCCGTATCTTTCTGGAATAATCCAGTCAAGTTCGGATATGCATATACATCGTTATTTCTGCTGCTCGTATCAAACAGATACGCCAGGCTAGGTTTGCTACGGGTTTTTCCCTCGGTGGATAGTCCGAGTTTGGGATAACCGTTATCCAATCTCGGATCCAAAATCCCCTGATTTGGAACATCCTTTGTATAGTTGTTAATGCTGAACCATTCGCTGTCTGTGTTGCTGCCGCCGTATCCCAGGAACTGCAGATCACTATATCTGTTTACAGATGTATTTCGAAATGCACTACTGCTTGCAACGTTCGCCTGTTGGTCCAAAGTGCCGGATTTTGTCCGGTCACTTGTATTGATATCATAATCAAACAGATTGACAGCTATTTCATCTGTTCCAGGGATCGTTGGCGGCAGATCCGGAACATCCTCCACAACTGTAACATGGATTGTATGAACAACAGTACCATTATCTGTTAACTGCAGATCAAAACTACCAGTATTGTTGGCCTGTCCATGATAATAAGTATAGGTCTCATTCAGCTGATCATCCGTTTTGTCAGCTTTTGAAAATGATATTACATTATTGTTGGCAGGAACTTTCCATTCATACGCCTTATACTGCTCTTCTTCAGCAACCCTCTTCCAGACCCATTTGCTGTAGGGTCTCAGCGTTATTGTATCTCCCCTACCAATAGTTATGTTTTTGACTGTTTCGTCAAGAAACAGCAGCCAGTCTGAAAAAGAGCCGGTCGTAAATTCCGACACTACCGCTTCCTCTGTGATCGTATCCTGAGTATTTACAACATCCAGATTACCCGTCTCGACCTGATGGATCACCTCTACGTTCTGCTCGATATCACTCATCTTCTGTGTAACCGGATCATCATTCACGAGCAGCGGGCTGTCCTCATCCGTGAACATTCCCTTTATAGCATTGTTTATAAGCCTGATCTGAACATTCACTTCGCTTCCTTCGGCAGGTTCAATCTCCTGATCGCCGCAAACGATAGCAATATCAAACAAAACGGGATGTGCCGGGATATCCTCTCCCTTATCGGCAAGGTTTTCCATGATATCATCCTGAAGGTCGTTATATGCTTCCTCTTCCTGTGTAATTTCTTTGACTCTCAATTCCGCGCCATCCGGAATCTGCGCGTCCTCTCCATAAGTGACCGTGATCTCCCAGGTATCGCCTTTTGCATCGATCACCATTTTCTTGATCTGCGCATCTGTCACCCGGATGGCGAATACTTCACCATCCTTCATGGTGACAGTCAGCGTCTCTTCACTCGTAAACGGCTGCACACTAATCAGAGCCCAGTCCCCGGCTTCCACCGTCTGTGCATTAATTTCTGTAATCTGTTCTTCTGTCAGTTCAGAGCTATATTCACATTCCAGTCCACGTTTTTCCTTAATCTGCCCAACTGTGGTCTCGCTCTCAACCTTACTGACATCCACAAGGGCAGGTGTACTGAATTCCACAGAAGCCACATCCGCAACGAACTTCCTTGTGGCCTCGCTGACTTCCACATCCCTCAGTACTAGCGGCGTATTCGGATCGGAATTAACGGTATACTCTTCTGTCCCTTCATTATCAGTATTTTCTTCCGCATTATCTGCGATTTCATTCACGTTTTCGTCATTGTTTTTATCAGAGTTCGTATCACCAATTATACCCAGCACTTCTACGAGATCTGTGAAACTTACATATCCTCCTCCGGGCAGGCTGAACTGGTAAGTTTTCCCGTTTACAGAGTATTCGAAGTCCACCGTGTAAACCACAGCGTAGATAGAGAACTGTTCAGTTTCAAACTCAATGGCTGTCTTTGCAGCGGCATCTGTCGAAGATTCGTCTATTGTCTCTGTCTCAGACTCTGCCTGGTTCGCTGCTGACCCATTTGCAGTCAGTACGATCTGGTCATGAGTTCCTGTCGTGTAGACTTCTGCATCCTGTACGGTTTCAGCATGGCCATCGTCATTCACATGTACCACAACAGGATCTTCCTTTGAGGCCTTATTCTCCGTGATCATGCAGACACTGACCGGTGCCTTCGGTTCGATCTCATTTCCATCTGCATCACGGAAACAGATGTCTACTGCCTCTATGCGACTGATGAGTTTTTCATCTGTCTGTGCTGCTTCCTCGATTCCCTTCAGGGTCTGTTCATCATCCACATGACTCACTATCATAGTGGTCCCTTCCGGGAATGCCGACTCCGGAGCGTTCACGATGATCAGCACACCATCTTCGGAAGCAGTAAAGCGCTGCGCAGGAAAACGTGTTTCCGTTTCAGTCTCTGTCTGTAATTCCGTTTCTGTTCCAGACGCAGTTTCTGTTTCGGTTTCTGTTTCTGCTTCAGTTTCGGTTTCAGTCTCAGCGTCTGTCTCTGTTTCTGCTTCAGTATCGGCTTCCGTCTCCGCGTCTGTCTCGGTTTCTTCACCTACAGTCTCTGATTCTTTTTCTGTATCCGTTTCTACCTCTGTCTCAGTACCTACCTCTGTTTCAGTCTCAATCTCTTTCTCTGTTGCAGTCTCTGCTGCTACAGAGTCAGTGATTATTCCATCCGCACTGTGCGCATTTTCATCCTGTACTGGTTCCAGGACGTCAACATTTGCCTCGGTATCTACTTCTGTTTCTTCCTCGATCAGGACATCGTCCCAGCTGTCGTCTATTCCGTCTGCTTGCTGCGCAACTGCAGCTTCCGGAAGGTACAGTTCCTCCCCGTCTTCGTTATCCTCCACGATGTCGAATGCTTCTTCAAAGTCGTCCAGGTACAGGCCTGCAATCTCATCCACCTGTTCTCTGGATACAGTTATGGCAGGCATTATAAGGCTATATGTCGTCGTAAACGTGACGATGATAGCCATAATGCCTGCCAATGTTTTCCACTTCTTTGTGGCTTTATGTTTTTCAGATATAAACTTTTGGGAAACTCTGTCTGTTTTTTTCATATTGGTATCCCCAGCTGCCTAAATCAGACATTTTCCGAATAGAATTAGTTCTTCTCTATATCAATTACTCTTTTCTTTCTAAATATTGAAATAGTGTTGTATCGTTGATTGCAATGCATTATTTATATTTATAATAGCATAATATAGCAAATATATCAATTGCATATTCCTTTTATTATTGCTCAATTGTCATCTTTTTTGCGAATTGTTGCTTATTTGGGTTAAATTTTTTAAAGGTCAGATGCTCTATTACGAATATTTCGCTGCGTGTTTCCCATGAAACATTTGCCGACAGGCATTATCCTGTGAGATACAAAAAAGCCAGCCACCGAAGTGACTGGCTTGTCTGTGAATCATGTTATGATGCTATTCTTCTTCTCCTCTTCATCACCAATCCGACGCCGGCGAATGCAGTTAGCATAATACCGAGTAAGTAATACAGGTTGGTGCCGGGACCACCGGTGGAAGGAAGGGCGACACCGAGGGTGTTGCCAACAACGATTGTGTCATTGTTTACAACAATCATCTCTGTTGTGTTTCCATTTATAGGCGCTCCGTTGTTGTCCAGCAGAACAACCTCCAGATCCCCGGTCGTACCGTTTACTGCTATCTGGAATACAGGATCATTCTCCAGCTTCACATATCCTGCAGGCAGGTTCGTCTCGATAATCTTATAATATCCGATCGGAAGATCCTTGAAATTGAAGACGCCTTTCTGGCCGGCATTGTCCAAAGAATGTGCCGTATTCCAGGCAGTATCTTTATCCATCGGATTGAGTGACAGGTACTTCTCGATCTTGAATACCGCCCCATCAAGAAGCTCCGTGGGATTGGGACCTACCTTCTCTTTAGTTACTTTCTTGATCGTAATGTCCCTGGTCCGGGTATCACGGTTCGTTACTACAACATCCGCAGTTGTATCTGCTTTTATCTTTCCGTCAGCCCGAGTATTGTTATATGTACTCTGTGATGTCGTAGAATCATACGATCCTGCTGTTATCTCCTTTTTTATAAACTCATAGCCTTCAGGCATAGTATCCGGACGCTCTGTGACCAGGAAATGAGTCCCCGGCATGAGATCAGGGATAAAGATGCTATATTCGGGAGGGATGTTAGCGATCGAACCATATTGCCCGCTCCTGAGTGGAGCCGGTTTCTGTCCCTGCGGCAGTTCAACCAGGTTGCCTCCCCTGTATTCGCAGTAGTTATCACCCTTCATTACATAATATATACCCTGCGAATAAGGTACAATCTCTCCGCTCTGATTCTCGAGATATACATAAAACTCGAATCTGGGGGATAATAGAGGATTATGGATCCCTCCCTCTATCTGTTTGGTGATCCGCAGATCTCCCAACCGCTTCGGCTTGTTTTTTACTGTAACTGCCGGGCGGTTCTGAACGGTATCCACGGAGCTATCCGCTTCACCGTTATTATTGATTGCCGATGTCTGGCCATTGATTGTAACATCATAGTCAGTCGAGTTCATTCCAATCTCTTTGATCAGATACTGCAGGCTTGAATTCCGCAGAGAAGCAACCGCAGTCTCACCTGCTTTCAATGAAAACCTCCCCTGCGCATCAATCTGAATTGAATCTCCTGTTTCTTCTTTTACAAGATTTATAATGTCGTCATTTTGTCCGCCTATACTGGTGATTGGAGTTCCATCCTGCCTGCAGATCTGAAACTGATAAGTCTCATGATCATATCTCGGGTCAGCATCCTCCAGCTCTTTGCTGATCTTAAGCGTACCCTCTTCGAGGATGGGAAGGTTAAACTTCACATGCAGGTTGGAACATCCGCCGCCTCGTTCCATGAAGTACATCTGGAGCTGATGGGCACTGTAATCTACGTAAGTGTTCCCTCTGAAATACTTATCGACAAGTCTGTCATCACCTTCCGGCCACGGAGTTCCGTCAGGATAAACATGTGCCTTACGATAACATTCCTTTATATTTGTTCTATTCCGTCCGTCACTGTTCTGTACGACGACATCCCCAGATTCAAAGTTGATACTGCCGCTGTGCGCATTATGCTCCCCGCCCATATCCAGAAGAAGAACGCCGTCGACAAATACCCACATATCATCGTCGCCGTTAAACTCAAATGTAACCGGATTCCCTCTGGCATCATTCCCTCCATTTGTCATGAGAAAATCTGCGGTTATATTCATGCCGAAATGATAGTTCAGCTGTCCTTCACACCTATATATCGTCTCCCCGTATCTTGGATCATCCTCAGACATGGGATTGCCAAATTCAGTCACCGTATTCTTCTGATAATCATATTCCATCAGAGTGTTGGGAGATATCGTATTATAGGGCATAAAATTGCCGCGCAGATTGTAATATTGGGTCGAGGGATCATAAGTCTTATGCCAGTCATTCGGTGCTCCCAGTTGTTTGTATACCGTAAAATTACTGTTGTTTCCCAGATAAGCATAGTTTTCAAATGAACTATACTCATAGTAACCGGATTCATCATAAGTGCTCTTTATGAACAGGTGATCTGCCGTCTGCTCCCTGCAATTATCATCATTCGCTGAGAACAGACCACTCATTGACCTGTTTCCATTAACCGACCAGGGATACCCATTCACCAGAGTATTACTTACAAGACCAGTTGTGACATGCTCATTATTCCAGAATTTGTTTCCCATGATCGTATTCTGGTAGTTAGATTCACTGCTGTGAACACTATCATAGGTTTCTCCGGAGGGATAATCGAACATCCTGATCGTAAGGCCTGAAGGATTCTGTACAGTCTCAACCGTCTCCAGCTGTCCCACTGGCTTTTCCTGCTCGGGCTCTGCAAAGAAGAACTCCCAGTCACGGTTCTGGGCCGTTTCAGACTCCGATGCCGTTTTCAGTGTCCACTGGCCATTCTCTTTCACATAGTTATAGCCATAGAAAGACATGGCTCCGCCATCCCATGCTTCGATCGTCGATTCGTATTGTCCATCCTGTCTTCCGTTCAGATGAAGGCCGATCACTTCATCGGAAAGAAGTTGTGCTTCCTGCGGCGCCAAGTATTTGCCTGTTTTTTCATTATAGAATTCATAATATCCTGTCTCCTGACCGTTCTCTTCATATGCGATCAGTTTCCACTCCATAGAAGTATCAGAGCGGTAATGGATCAGGTCACTTTTATTATAAACCTTTACCAGATTCCCATTCCCATCGATAGCATAATACTCATAGGCACCAGTCAGTCCGGCATCAGGATTCCAGACCTCATTATAGATAATATAACTCTTGTTATTCTGGAGATCCTGTACACTGACCTTTTTCGCTTCCTGGTAATAAGCGTTTTCGTGAAGAAGCCGTACCTCATCCGCATCCAGAGCATAGTTGAAAACGGAGAACTCATCTATATAACCTTTAAATCCTTGACCGTTTTCCCAGTTTGCACGTCCGATCTGGAAAATATTATTACTACCCAGCATATCACTCAGATCTACTGAAGATTGCTCATCACTTGCAAGCTGTCCATCCACATACAGTTGAGTGCTTCCGTTTTTATATACCACCGTGATATGGTGCCACTCATTCATGGGCACCTCGGCGGTATTGGCTTGAGGACGATTGTTATTATTGCTGTTATACCTTTCTGCCGTGATTCCGTTTCCAGTCTGGAAGGTACCCACATATTTTTCACTCCGCCATGTCTGAGAACCGTTATTTGGAGCTGCATAATAGGCCCAGTTGCCGTGTGATCCGTCACTTGTTGCCGCAGTCGTGCTGCTCCAGTAGGACACTGTGAATTCATCCAGTCCTGTCAGCAGGTGACCGTTCGACCCACTGGTAACATCCAGCCAACCGTCTCCATTCAGATACAGTGCAGTTCCGCTCTGTCCATCACGCAGAGAGGTGTTGCCAATTCTGGCTGCTGTAGCCCCTGCGCCGGAGAAGCCATCTGTGGTATTATCAAATGAAAAGTATGCGATACAGCCATTCGCCATCTGTTCGGTGATTCTCTCCCTGATCGTGGCAAACGCTGAGAAACTATTCGTCTCGAATTCTACAGAAGATACGGATCCTTCTTCAACTGAAGTGATGCTCTCAAGATGCTCCGGGCCTTCTTCTGCAAAATGAACAACTTCCAGGCTTTGATCCTCTGCAAGATCCATACCGCCCACATATTGGATGCTCACATGGACAGGTGCCTTCGGTTCAATCTTAATCCCATCCGGATCCTCATTGCCCTGTGCATCTTCAGGTGTGCTCTCAGATGCTTTCTCTACAGTTTCAAGCGTGTTCTGAGATGCTATATCCAGAATAGTAATATCAAACAGGCGCAGATCCTCTCTGTCAGGCTCTTCCTCAAGCACTTCGCCTGCGGTAAGCCTGTACTCCTCGAATGCAGGATCCTCTTCGGTTATCTCTCTTGCATGCAGCTGGGCCGTTGCCGGAATCTCCGCGTCATCTGTATAAGTCACAGTGATAACAAAGGTTTCACCTTTGGCTGTAATGACATTCGTAAAGATCTGCGCATCCGTCATCTTCACAACAAACTGATCTCCATTCTTCATGGTGACAGTCAGTTTTTCCTCAGTATCAAACGGTTGTACACTAATAAGAGCCCAGTCTCCGGCTTCCACCGTCTGCGCATTGATCTCTGCGATCTGATCTTCTGTCAGTTCCGAGCTATATTCAACTTCGAGTCCATTGGCTTCCTTCAATCTGCCAACTGTGGTCGCATTATCAGCCTTTCCGACCCATATCAGTTCCGGGCTGGAGAATTCCACACTCTTCACATCCGCCACGAATCTCCTCGCAGCTTCGCTGCCCTCAGCACTTACATCTGCACCCGGCACGTCCCCTACATATTCATCGCTGTATTCCGTGTCATTTTCAGCGCTTTCAGCTTCGTTTTCTGTATTCTCATCGCCTGACGCTATACCCAGCACTTCCACCACATGCTCCAGAGACACAAAGCCGCCTCCGGGAATGCTGAAATCATACATCTTGCCGTTAACTTCGTTGTGGAAGTCCACCGTATAGACCACAGCGTAGATAGAGAACTGCTCTGTCTCAAACTCAACGGCTGTCTTTGCGGCTGCATCTGAGGGTTCTTCTGCAGCTTCGCTCTCAGACTCTGCCTGGTTTGCTGCCGTACCATTTGCAGTAAGTACGATCCTATCATGACTTCCTGTAGTATAGACTTCCGCATCCTGCACAGTTTCAGCATGGCCATCGTCATCCACATGGACCACAACAGCATCTTCCTCTGAAGCCTTATTCTCTGTGATCATGCATACACTGACCGGTGCCTTCGGTTCGATCTCATTTCCATCTGCATCGCGGAAACAGATGTCAACTGCCTCTATGCGACTGATACGGTTTTCATCAGTCTGTGCTGCTTCCTCGATTCCCTTCAGGGTCTGTTCATCGTCCACATGGCTCACAGTCATAGTGGTCCCTTCCGTAAATGCCGATTCCGGAGCATTCACGATGATCAGCACGCCGTCTTCTGAAGCAGTAAACCGCTGCGCCGGGTAATGTATCTTCGCTTCAGTCTCTGATTCTGTTTCTGCCTTGATCTCAGTCTCTGATTCTGACTCAGCTCCGCTCTCTGTCTTGTTCTCAGTTTCTGTTTCCTCAACTGCTTCCGGATCCGCTTCTGGCTGTGTCAGGATATCGATGTCCGGTTCTGTATCTTCGGTTTCATCCTCTGTTTCTTCCTCGATCAGAATACTGTCCCACTCGTCTTCCATTGAGCCAGTTTGCTGTATAGCATCATCCTCTGAAGTCCACAGTTCATCCTCGTTATCGTCATCTTCCACGATGTCGAAAGCCTCTTCAGAATCGTCCAGATACAGACCTGCTATCTCGTCCGTCTGATCTTTGGATACAGTAATGGCAGGCAATATGAGATTATACGTCACAGAAAATGTGACGATGATAGCCATAATCCCTGCCAGTGCTCTCCACTTTTTATTGATCTTATATCCTTCCGAAAGGAGTTTTTGAAAAAAACTGTCTGTATATCTCATATCGATATTCCCTGATGCCTCAATCAGGCGATTCTCTGTATCCCGGATGGTTCACCCCGAACCCATTATATCGCTACTCTTGATCTTGCAAAAGAGTGACTTTATATGAATAATGATAACTTTAAGTTTTACTTTTACATATTGCCCTGCTCAAGAACGTCACAATCCAGTTCGATTCTTGGGCATGCACTCTCAACTGTCCCGTCGGCAAGCCTGATCTGTTTGCGTGCAAGCTCCGTATGCAGTAATTCGTATTGCACAAGCGCCGTGCGGGTATACTGGCGATTTCGGCTGTGGGCATTCTGGTTCAGTTCATCACAATTATCCGGCAACTGACGATAACTGGACGGGCTTGAAAAGCTATGTTCGCCAATCTTCAGATACCCCTTGTGTGCGTCATCCGGGATCGCAAAAATATAGATCAGATTGTATTGCGCTGTTCCTGCATAAATCTGATCACTCATTTTTCTTTGCCTCCCACAATATTTTTGTACAGAACGGTCTCCTTGGAACGCCAGTCACGTATCTTGCAAAGCGACTGTCCTTTTGTGTCCTGCAGAGCCTTGTAATCAAACACTCCCATGTCATCCGGGTAAAGATCAAACAACGATAACTGCTCCGGCTCTGTGTTCACTTTGCAGTAAGGTATCGCACAATTAAAGCCATCCATTTGCCAAAGATTCCAGGAAATCACAAGGGCGATTTCTTTAAGAGTCTTTATATCCGGATCATCCCCGAACTGCTTCCTGTAATACTCGATGTAAGTATAGAGAACATTTTCCCGGGCAAGCAGCAGATTATCTCCCTGAAACTCATAGCCATATATGCTTTCTATCGCCCTCTTGGCCCAAATCATCCAATCTTCCCGTGTATCTGTGTTTTCATTTACCACGCGGAGTTTTCTATCTAACAGGCCAATCCGCTCTTTAATTGGTATCGTTATCCCTGTTACCGTATCATACCGGCTGACAAGATACGGAGCCTCTCCGCAGGTAATTTCCATCCGTCTGGCATCTACGTATTTTTTCCAGGTTTTCATGCCTTTCTCCGGGAATGGGATTTTCGCATCGATTGCCGTCCACGTTGTCCCTTCTGTCACATTAAAAACCTGTTTTCCTTCAAACCACTGCTCATCAATTAAGTTATTCTGCTGGTTACACACCCACGATGGAGTGAACACCTCGGCCCGCGTTCTTGTACGATCAACTTTCTGTTCCGTTGCCTTCAAAACACGCGACCGTATAATGTTACCATTAACGCCTGTAATCAAATCCGGCTTTATCTCATCTCCTGCGGCATAAGAAATTCCGCGTTCCGCATAATCATCTGTTGCCCACAAAATTTTTTTTCTTGTGGTCCGGTCGAAGAGAAGGATCTCCAACAGACTGACATTCAAATGGGAGATGGCATTTTCGCTGATATCCAGAATCACATCATTCTGCACGAACACATCTCCTTTCATCATTCCTGCGTCTGTTTTTTCCTGTCTGGCCTGGTGCCTATATATTTACCGCTTTTTATTCTCGCGTCAGCGGGTTTCTGAGCATCAGCAGGGATAGCCCATACACGTCCAAACCGGACGGCACCGGCTATCCTTCCTTCCGAACACAAGACCTGTATTCTGCGGGAAGTGATCCCCCATGCTTCCGATGCTTGCTGTATCGTCATATAATCCATTCTGCCACCTCGCGCAATGGCACAAAAATCACAAGTGTACAATGTACACAATATGCCTTTAAACGAACAATGTCAACAAGAAAGACCAGCCCGCCGTGATCATTTCACTTTGGACTGGTCTTCGTCGTTACATCATGTACTTTTTACGTTTCATTGCCAGCAGCAGTCCTGCTCCCGCGATAAGGATCGATCCGAGGATGTAGAACAGGTGTGTGCCAATGCCACCGGTGGAGGGCAGGGCAACGCCGGGGGTGTTGGTTGCCTATTGTTACAAGCTTGATTACATTGTTTTCATCATTCACAATAACCGTATCGTTCTGGTTATGCTCTGCCGGGACACAGTTTCCTTCAGTTGTTTTCTCAAGTAGCTGCAATTCAAATTTACCATTTACCTCGACCACCCGGAACAACGGATTGCCCCTCGTCCCGATATAGCCCTTCGGATACTTCGTTTCAACGAGTTTATAATATCCTTCCGGAATATCTATAAAGCTGAATTCACCCGGATTGTCTGCAGCTTCGACCGCCGTTTTCTTCCCACTCTGTCCCCATGTGGTATCAAGTTCCATGTAATTCCCGCCGCTGTACTTCTCCAGCACAAACTCTGCCCCGGCCAGCTTTGTCGGGTTCTCTGCGTTCAAATCCCTTACATCAACCTTGGTGATATGGATCTCAAGGTGCATCTGGTTGGTGAACACCACTTTCGTGGTCGAGTTCATGGGAATATTGCCGGTTATGATCGGATCAGCGGGCGCCGAGACCTGGATGGTTGAACCCGTCGTCTGCTCGGCCTTGACAAATGCATAGCCCTCCTTTAGGTTTCTCTCCTCAATTTTGTAGGTCGTTCCCGCCGGGACATTGGTGATGACCCACTTGTCTCTCGCGTTCATCTTGATGTCCGCGGTAACCTTGTTCCTGGAACCGCCAACCTGAGTCATAATGTTGCCGGCATATCCATCGAGCAGACCATTGTTGTAGTTTCCATCGCGACAGGCCGTCTGCTCATTGACATACAGGATGCTGCCGTCTTCCAGCGGCTCGATCTGATGATAATACAGAATCACGCCGGTATCGACATCCTCCACACCGTACCAAGGAATATTCTGCTCATCCGGGTTTCCAGGCTCATCATAAAATGGTCCGGGATCACTATTGTTTTCCAGCGTAACAACGAATTCAAACACTTCATCATTCTTCGTGTCTTCATTGCCTGCCGGATCAAGGACGGTCTTGGTCATCTCCAACTGGCCGCGAAGAACGTTCTTGCCCTGCAGCCAGGTGATGTTTTCCGTTTCTTCCAGAAGGCCATACTCAACGCCGTTATCCTTTTTGTACTGAATCTTGACGCTCCTGGGCACGCCGTCCACCAGCATGGGGTGGTAAACCTCGGTCTGGAACTCAAAACGGAAGTCCAGCGCGGGTTCTTCAATCTGGTAATCATGGCCTTTTTCCAGCACATAATAAGCCACGTAGCCTCTAGCCCTGTCCGCTTCGCTCCGATACACCCTGATGTATCTGGGGTCTTCCAGATAGATGCCGCGGGCTTCGGCCTTATTCTCACTCAGAATCAGGCCGAAAGAGATGTTCATCTCCGCCTCCCAGTACTGGCCGACCGTATAATCACGGCCTTCCACCGTCACCGTCTCAGTTGTGCCCTTCCATTCGAAACTGTCGGTCTCTTCATTGTAACCAAGAACAGTCCGGCCAAACTCTACGGGATGATCCGGATCGTCGATCTGATTCACGACGAAGACAACGTGTTTGTGGTTATTATAGGGCACACCGGTGGTCACGTCATAGAGGTAATTGATAATTTCCTCTTTTCTTCCAACCTCCCAGATCTTCCGCGCCGTATAATCCGTCGTTTCCAGCGCCATGTTCTGATCCGGAGGATTGAAGGCAGTCGTCACATCTGTTTCAACATGCTTCGTCCACGTTCCGTCACCGTTTGGTGTATACCAGGTCTTAGTAGTAACTCTGGGCCAATCGTCAGGTCCGGGAGTGACAACAATCGGATGATCCGGGTCTGTGGAAGCACCTTCCGGAAGCTCCGTAACCGTCTCGCTCTGAGTTTTGGTATAATTGATCCCATTGTTAATCTTATCGCCATGCGGGCCGCTCTCCGGATTGGTAACAACCTCATATTTCCCGGTGGCACTGTTATACACAAAGCAAGACCTGTCAGGCTCAGGGATCTGTTCAATGGTAAAATCAGCATCATTATTCAGCCTCGTCACATAGTCATACGACTGCTGGCTTGGCCAAATCGTGACGTTTACCGTATAGGTTACACCGTCCTCCAGAATCCGATCGCCCAAATCCCAATGGATGCCATCGCTGTCATAGGTCACTGGCGGCGCGTCCTCCCATGTCACAGGTGTCGATCCATACTGCCCGCCCGAGCGGGTGTACATGAATCCCTGTACCTCGTTGGTACTGCTGTCCAGAGACGCGCCAATGCTGGTCAACGACGTGATGCTGTCGTTCATTTCCACGTCACTGACGCCCAGAGCATTGTTGATGCCGTGCAGTATGGCGTCAAACGCCGCGTTGATCTCGGACGCTCTTTCCGCGGTGAAGGAGTACTGACCGCTTGCCCCATTATCGTTATATGCGTAATTCACGAGGTTATTAAGCAAGGCGTTGACGCCCTCACCGTTGAATGTATGGTTATTCGATGATCCATAGGCGAACACCGAATAGAGCCTCAGCCCTGCAGAAACGATCTCGCGAGCCTCGTCCTTCGCCGCTTCCCGGCTGTAGAAAGCAAAGAAATACTTCCAGCTAGTCGTAGGATGCGGTGTCTGATGGAAATTCGTATACTGGGAAGGTTCACCGTCAGTAAAGAAGACGATGAAGGTTGGGTCATGATCCGCATTATACCGCGCCAGCGCCGTGTCATAAGCCAACTGCAGCGCATCTTCCCAGTTTGTGCCTTTATGGGGTGACAGACCATCTACTGCTGAGTTAAAAGCGCTCTGCTCGGTTGTCCAGTTCAGATCGGTGTTGGTGCCCGAGTCGAAGGAAATCATCGCGACCTGGACCGTATCAGGGGGCGCAGAACCCTCTTCGCCCGTTCCATTTCTGCTGAACAGCTTCGCGCCAAACTGCTTAAGACTCGTTTTTGTTGCAGCCAATCTGGAGTCATGGGTTTCAGGGTCGTTATTATCCCTCA
Organism: uncultured Lachnospiraceae bacterium; assembly: GCA_902801515.1. GTDB lineage: Bacteria > Bacillota > Clostridia > Lachnospirales > Lachnospiraceae > Porcincola. The sequence continues at coordinate 54,261 of CADCII010000019.1, read as the reverse complement.
TACTCGACGAAGTATCAACAACCAGCAGAATATTGGCCTTGGGCTGATCTGTAAAATTCAATGCCCGCCCGGTGACGCTCAGAGCGAGGTTATAGGTGCCGTCTCCGTTGCTGGTCACCTGCTTTTTAAACTGCGGATCGGTGTCCGTGGGCTGTTGACCGCCGCTGCCGCTTCCGGATCCGCTACCGCTGCCGGATCCACTGCCGCCGCCAGAATTGCGCACAGGGTCAAGCACAACATAGACATCCTTACTCCCCGCGGCAGCGTATTCTGCCTCTGCTCCTTTATCCGGAGGGAACGTCGTGAAGCGCGCGTTAAAATCATAGTTATCGGGATGACCATTCGTCGCGTATGTTTGGCCGTCACCCTTGTCCGTCTTGAAAGTCAGTCTATTCCCATTTGACTCAAATTTGGATTCGATTATAAGGCCATTCTGCTGATAATTTGAGCCTGTCCAACTATCATCCGTGGTGTTCTTCGCCAGGTGGGTATTGGCATAGGTATAGCCGCTCTTGGCAAAGTCCGTGCTCACATCAACCGTTCCGGTGGTTCCATTCCAATTATAGGGCACAGAGAATGTGCCGTCGGCAAGGTTTCCCGTATACGACACATCATTCAGGGGATTACCTTCGCGGTCGACGAAATGAATGGTCACCTCATTGCGGATTTCAGCGCCAAGCTCGTATAGGGTGAAGTATTCATAGTCTCTTGTTCCATCATAGGAACCAAATCCCTGAGAGCTGCTGCCGCCAAACAAATCCAGTGCTTGATTTGCGTCCGCACGCTTAAACCTGTACTGATACTGACTATTGTTGTATCTCGTTTCAATGCTAATGTCCTGTGACTGAGCGCGGGCATAAGCTCCGCCTCCATTCCAGTTATCAATATTCAAATACCGTGTTTCACCATTCACGGTTGTTCTAAGCCGATAGCGGTATCCATTCGCAGTATTGTTCCAATACCGTTCCACGGTCCATACCGGGAGAGAATCTGACGCATTGTTTGTGCTGATCACACCGTTACTGACGGTGACAGGAATGCCGCGCAGATTATTCGTATTTCCCGTAGTATTCTGCTCCGGAGAAAGGGCAACGCCATTGCAGACCAGCACATAATCATTATTCAGAATGTTGTTATCCACCGTGCCGCTGGCCGTAGACGCAACCGAATAGACCGAGAATTCATTCGTGTCGAACGACAGCTCGGTGATATTTCCCTCGTCCTTGGTCCTGATGTTTTCCTTTGTCTCCATCAATTCCGCGCCAGCCTTGGCAAAATGGACGACCTGCAGGCCGGAAGGAACATTCTGCGGAACGTCTGCCAAAGAGATGGTAACGGACACTTCCGCCTTCGGCTCAATTTTCTCATCGTTCGCCCAGATTTCGATATCAAAGAATCGAATGTACGCGGCTTGCGCCTCGCTGCTGAACAGATGCGCTTCCGTCGCCTCATACGAGATGCCGGGACCCTCGTCCAGCGCCTCAACGTCAGCGCCTTCGGGCGCTTCGCTCTCTCCATCCTCCTCGTAGGAATTGGCGGCGTCCCCGCTCGCTTCTTCCGCCATGGGCTCGATGGCGTTGATATCGTCTTCTTCCGCCGGGGAATCATCCAAATCAAAGCCCACGGCCTTTGCCATAGCCTTCTGATAATAACTGGAATAATCCTGATCTTCTTTGGTGATCTCGCGCACTTTCAGCTGTGCGCCATCTGGAATCTGCGCGTTCTCGTCGAAGGTTACCGTGATTTCCCAGGCATCGCCCTTGGCGTCAATAAACTTCGTCTTGATCTGCCCATCCGTCACCCTCACCACAAACTGATCCCCATTCTTCATGGTGACCGTCAGCGTTTCCTCGCTCATAAACGGATGCACACTGATCAGAGCCCAGTCTCCGGCTTCCACCGTCTGCGCGTTAATCTCTGCGATCTGTTCTTCCGTCAGTTCGGCGCTGTACTCGCACTCAAGTCCGCGGCTTTCCTTGATCTGGCCAACCGTGGTCTCATTCTCAACCTTGCTTATATCAACCAGCTCAGGACTGCTGAATTCTACCGAAGTCACATCAGCCACAAACTTCTTTGCCGCATCACTCACCTCAACATCAGGCATGCCATCAGCATCCTGTGTTTCAATGGCATCAATTTCTGCATCCGTTTCATCAGAGTTCGTATCACCAATTATACCCAGCACTTCTACGAGGTCTGTAAATGACACAAATCCGCCTCCGGGAAGGCTGAACTCGTACATTTTGCCGTTCAAGGAGTACTCGAAGTCCACCGTGTAAACCACAGCATAAATAGAGAACTGTTCAGTTTCAAACTCAATGGCTGTCTTAGCGGCGGCATCTGCCGAAGATTCGTCTATTGTCTCAGTCTCAGACTCTGCCTGGTTCGCTGCTGACCCATTTGCAGTCAGTACGATCTGGTCATGAGTTCCTGTCGTGTAGACTTCTGCATCCTGTACGGTCTCAGCACGGCCATCGTCATCCACATGAACCACAACAGGATCTTCCTTTGATGCCTTATTCTCCGTGATCATGCAGACACTGACCGGTGCCTTCGGTTCGATCTCATTTCCATCTGCATCACGGAAGCAGATGTCAACTGCCTCTATGCGACTGATTAGTTTTTCATCTGTCTGTGCTGCTTCCTCGATTCCCTTCAGGGTCTGTTCATCATCCACATGGCTCACAGTCATAGTGGTCCCTTCCGGGAATGCCGACTCGGGAGCGTTCACGATGATCAGTACGCCATTTTCTGAAGCAGTGAATCGCTGCGCCGGGAACCGTGTCACCGATTCTGTCTCCGTTTCGATCTCGGTCTCTGATTCTGTCTGTATTTCGGTCTCTGATTCTGTCTCTGATTCCGTCTCTACTTCGGTTTCTGATTCTGTCTCTACTTCGTTCTCTGATTTAGTCTCTACTTCGGTCTCTGATTCAGTCTCAACGCTGATCTCGGTCTGGCTCTCATTTTCTGTCTCCTCTTTATCTTCCGAATCCAGCTCTATCGCAGCTGTTGTTTCCGCCTCTGTTTCACTAGAAAGCCCTTGTTCGTATGCATAATGCGCATCAATATTCTCGCTCTGGGCAGGCTCTTCCAACTCGATTCCGGAGCCTATTTCTTCGGATTCATCTTCTGTTTCTTCCTCGATCAGGATGCCGTCCCAATCGTCTTCCAATACACCCGTGTGCTGTATAACATCACCTTCTGAAGACCATAGTTCGTCCTCGTCACCGTCATCTTCCACGATGTCGAATGCCTCTTCAGCATCATCCAGATACAATCCTGCTATCTCGTCCGCCTGGTCTCTGGATACAGTAATGGCAGGCAATATGAGACTATACGTCACAGTAAATGTGACGATGATAGCCATAATGCCTGCCAAGGCCTTCCATATTTTATTGATCTTATGTTCTTTCGAAAGGATCTTCCGGAAAAAACTGTCTGTATATCTCATATTCGTATTCCCTGATGCCTCAATCAGACCATTCTTTGTATCCCTGTGTTATTCCCCCTGATCCCATATATCTCTGCTATTTGTTTTACAAAAAGTACTTACAGATGCATAGTTTTGGTTTTGATGATTTATTATACTCGTTGCTGTGCTCAAAAACGTCACAGTCGATTTGACTCAATCTTTTATTTCTTTATCTTAGCTTTACCTGAGTTTAACGTGGTTATTTTTTCTTTTCATCACAAACATCCCTGTTCCCGCCAATACCATAAGCATCATGCCTAAGATATTGAATATCCTTGTTCCGGGACCGCCGGTTGAGGGAAGCGCATAACCGGCAGAATTCATAATCGTCACTCTCCATCCATATTCAGGATGATTGACGTCAATTCTTTCTGCCCTGGCTTTTGTACTTTTCTGCCCGTTGATCTTCGCCAAAACATTAATGCCGGAGCCCTGATTTTCGACAGAAATCGTTACCGGGCCTTCCAGAGGATAATATCCGTCAGGAGCCGAAACCTCTGTCAGTGTATATTCTCCCACTTCGAGAGCCGGGTTCTGATAGATCAGAGCCTCTTCTATTGTCTTGTCACCATATTTTACCGCAGTCTTTTGTGAGATGCAGGAGATCTCATCCGGCAGGGTTCCGCCCTCGAAAGTGAAGGAAGCATCCTCAAGCAGGCTGCCGCTCTGATCTGTTTTAACGATCGTGACAGGCACGCCCGCTTTCTCATTGGGAATCCTGATCGTAAAAGTGGTATGACCATCACTCTCGGCAGAACTGATCCAGCTTTCCACGCCCAGATCAGGCAGATTATTCATAATGATCAGAGTCGAAGGATCCGCTGTAGAGATGTTCGTTGGAATCTCCACTGTTCCCGCATCAGTGATGGTGAACACCAGATCACCCGTCAGTGATTTATATCCGCCGGGGGGAGACACTTCGGACAGATAATAAGTCCCGGGAAGCAATGCAGAGGTAATGCGCGGGATTATTCCGTCCGTCCCCGTTGAGAGCTCTTCATATCCCGAATACGGCTTCTGATCTTTCACCAGACCACTTACGGTAGCGATTTGTCTGTACAGTGCAAATACAGCGCCTTCCAATGCACCGTCTCCGGTGCTCTGGTCTGCCATATCTTTATCCACCTTTATGGCCTGCAATGAAAAGCCTTTATTCTTCAGGGTAATCTCTGCCATTTCAGTGGCTGTTGCCTTACTTACCTCAAATGTTCCGTTTTCTCCGGTAACACTGACACTGTCATCAGCGTTTTTGACAATGGTCCAGGCCGGCGGTTTCTGGAAACCGCTCGGCGGTATGGTCTCTTCCAACATATATGTGCCGGGATCAACATAAGCAATCGTAATCAATCCATCAAAGTCCGAGGTGTAGGTCTGCGCTCCGACCGGAACTCCATCACTGTCTTTTAGTGTGAAAACGGCTCCGGGCAGCACATTCCCATTCCAGTCCTTCTTGATCAGGCGAATACCACGGCGGGTGTTTGTCACTGTGTCTTCACGGACATTCCTGTGATCTTCCGTGCCACCCGAAGGCTCACCCTCGGTATAGGCAACATCATAAGAAAAGCTGTCCTGATGCGTTCCTCCCTTAGGTGTCCCTCCAACATTCAGAACACCGCCTTCTTCAATCTTTTCGATACCATCATAACTGATATTTCCTTCATCATCAGTCTGCGGGTTTGTCAGCCGGACTTCATAGATCTTATAATCCTCGAAATCTGCTCCCTGGGCCAGTTCATCAAAGTAATAGTACACTGATGAGGATGGTGATGAAAGCTTCCGGACAGAATTTTCGAGAAGTACTCTGTTGATATAGATTGCAAAGTATATATCGTCATGGGAATCCATATAGTCTGCATCAGACCATATCTTTTTTATCGTCAGTCCCCATCCCCGCTTGTTATGAACCAGGACATGCGGGTCTTCACTGGGCCGTATGGTTCCCTGGTTCGGTTCCTCATCTGAAATAAAGGATCCCTGATCACGCTCGTACTCAATCCTTGTGTATCCTTTGGGAATCTCTCCGTCTCTTTCTTCTGCTTTAAAAGACGAATCCACCGGGAGTCCGCGGAATTCCATGCTGAATCCGCCCGGGATATCAGATACTGTCCCATATAAAGATGTCTCAAAGACCACTCCTTCTTCCGAATGAATGGCAATGTACTCTGCCAGTTTAGGATAATCCTGAATGCCCAGTGATACAAACCGCTTCTGCTGTGCATCCCATCTGCAGTAATTACCGACAGGATCTTTTACGTAATATTTTTTATATACCGCCGGGACAAGTTCTGAGGAACCCTGGGCAGACATACTGATACGGAACCGGAAGGTCGTCTCGTCATCGTCATATCCGTTCAGAGGATTTCCGTCTTTGCCGCCTTCATCCCACAGTTTTTTCGTCACTGTCAGATTTCGAAGACTGTCCGGATCCACTTCGTTCACATAATCAACTTCCGGCCGGTCCTCTATGGAAGAAGGCGGTACTTCATAATCCCGTCTGCCGGTATCTCCTTCCTGAGACAATAAGGTACCGTTCGCTTCGACGGATTTGAAGATATTCATGTTCACGCCGCACTCAACGATCTTGTATTCCACAACATTGTCCGGCATATTGATAGACGCGATCTCCCCTGCTTTCAGGAAGAACACGTTTTCATATTCCTCTGTCCCGTTAACCGGCGTAAAGCTCTGCGCAAATTTAACAGGACGTTTGGATCCCTGATAAGTCACCGCAGGGTCATTCTCATCCTGAGTAAGCAGCCGGTATGAACTATGCTCATCATATGGGCTGTCATCCTGTGTTTTATATAATATCTGATATGGAAACTCCATGAGATCATAGTCTATGTTATCAGATCCCGTCACTTCCTTGGAAAGAGTTACCTCGCCCGGTTTGACCGCAGTCAGATTAAAACGCATGAACAGGTTGGAAGCGCCTGCACCGCGTTCCATATAAAACACATTCATCTTGTGTGTGCTGTAATCTCTGAAGACGGTCTCCCCATCTTCAAAAAAGCGGCTCAGATAAGTATTTACTTCTTCGGTGGAAGCCCCAGGATTTCTGGCCAGATAATTACTCCTGAAGATTTCACGGAGCGTCTTTGTCTGACCGTTTCTTCCCGTAACAATTCCGGTTCTGAAATTGACAGATCCTGTCATGGCTGAGTGGACGCCGCCCAGATCCAGTATCAATTCATCATCTACGTAGAGCCAGAAATCGTCATCACCTGAGAATTCAAAGATAATGTCGTGTCCCCAGGCATCCAGACCGCTGGCTGTCTGTGTGAAGGAAGCAGACATTTCCATTCCGAAAAAGTAGTCCGCCTCTGACGTTGGGATCTCATGAAGACCTTCCCCGTATCGCGGATCATCTTGCGGAAGTTGTGAAGCGGTCACTGTAGTTGTATTACTGTAAGTGTCAGAATACGGCCAGGGTTCTCCGGTTGCCGGATCGATCAGAGAATTATATGGCATGAACTGGCCATGCCGCATGGTGTTATGGTTTCCGCTTCTTTCAACCGTTCCCAACTGGTCATAAACTTCAAAATCAGAGCCATTAAGGTAAGCATAATTCTTTGTCGAGTCATATTCAAAGTAACCGCTTTCATCATAAACACTTTGAATGAACAGATGATTCACTTCCTGATCGCCGGCAAAGAGCTGCCTCAGCGACGTGTGGTTAGTTGTCGATTCAGGATATCCATTTTCAAGGTTTGAAGATAAAAGCCCCGTTTTATTAGAATCCAGGCCAAAATACTGTGTCTGAAGGGAATCTCTCTTATTCACGATTGTATTATTAAAATCGATCATCTTCATCGAGATACCATAATCGTTATTATTTACTGTCTGAACCTCGGTCAGGTGCACCAGCGGTTCTTTGATCCTTGCAAAATAAAAATCATCGGACTGGGAGGAAGGGCATGGCACCACTCTTTTGTTTTCCAGGTCCACTTTCAGTCCAACATATGAATAATAGGTTTCATCCCAGGTTTTTATCTTTGTATATTCTTCCTGATAATAACGGCCATCCAGATTTACGCCTGTCGCATTGTCTGAGACGATCTTCCCCCCGTCCAGCTGAGGCGCAATATAATTTCCGGAATAAGTATTGCGCAGATCATAATACCCATTCTGACCTGTCGGATTCCCCTGCTCATCGTAATTATAATAGTCTGTCAGTTCCCACACTGCGGTTTCATACTGATTCCCGACCCATTTGATTACATCCCCGTCATCATAGCAGCGGATCAGAGAGCCGTCATAATCCACCGCATAAAACTCATATTTTGATCCGTTCCATATACGGGTATACAGAACAACTTCTTCTGAATTACGATCGGAAACGCTGATCTTTTTTGCGGTGTAAATCAGATAATCATCCTCTGTCAGCGAAGATTTTTCAGCAAACTTAAACCACTTCTTCTGATTATTTCCACTTGCCCCGATGAAGGATCTGTCTCCTTCTTCCCCGGTCATCGCCAGAGAATAACCGCCTGCGGAAAAAGAGTAGAAACCGCTGTTTTCCCCCTTTCCGGGGCGTACACGGATCTGGCAGTCCTCTCCCGGCGTATCTTTAAGAGAAACATTTCCCGCCTGAATGGCAAGATATTTTTCTACGCCGTCAACTTCCGTTGTAATGTAATAATAATCTTCCTCGATGGAATGGAATGTCCACTCGGTGATATCGCTGTCAAGAGGCACAAACAACTGGTCCGAGTATCCTTCTGTGTCAAGCTTGGCCATATCCTGTCCCCTGAGGCTTCCTCCGGCTGAAGGAGCATCATTCATAAGGGCTGTACAGAAAATACTTTCCGAATCATAAGCAATGCCGTGGGTCGTACCATCCAGGTCATAGGGATCCTTCGGAACAGCGGCAGACGACGCATAGGTCATTCTGATCTTACTATTTGCCGCATTGTTATTATCTGTATAAAGTCTGATGCCGCCGCCGCCGTTAGAATGCTGCAGCCATCTGTTCTGGGTCGCATGCTTGATATAAAAAGTCCCGCCGCCCGCATCAGAAATGGAAAAAGCAGTCCCCGAAGAAGCCAGCTCAACAGAATTATCATTTGTTTTTTTCTGTTTAATATATTTTTTCTGACCGTTCAGCCAGGTAAAAATATAATATTGATGCTCTGCACCTGTTACCGGTTCAAAGTACCATACCGCTGAATTACTTAATTCCGACTCTTCCACTAAACAGCCATTACTATTCAAACTGCCACCGAAATATACACCGCTGCTGAAACCTGGAATAGACAGGTAAAATCCTTCGTTTGCTAAGTCCTCAATATTATAGAATTCCTCAAGGGAGGAAACTGTGGCTATATCCGATTCATAAGGTTCAGGGGCATCCGTGATTGCATATACAGAAAATCCGGCCGCCAAAAACACCAGCGAAATACCCGCCGCTTCCGTATCGTCGTTCTTCACTTCGACATTTTCTACAATATCGCCGTCTTCTGCGGAATCGGCAAAATGTACGATCTGAATATTCGCTGTCGTATCTCCGGCATTTTTATCCTCCAGTTCAACCTTTACTTGTACCGGAGCCTTTATTTCCACTTTCTCCCCGTTTTCATCCACTATCCTGATATCAAACAGGCGGGCATACGAAGCAGACCCTTCCTTCCATCCAAGGGCCTCTTCCGCTTTTGCCACATATTCGTCATATTCAAGCCGGTCGTCCGTACTCTCTTCTCCCGGAAGGATTTCAGACACTTCCAGCTTCGCCCCTTCGGGTACTCCTGCTTCAGGTCCGTAAGTCACGGAAATCTTATAGCTTCGCCCGTCGGATGCCACAAACGTTTTCTCAATCGTTGTTCCGACAATGCCATATACAGAGAATCCGCTCGCAGTGAATTCTACTGCGTCACTCAGGCTTTCTGCATGCACACGGGCAGCATCCAGCACTTCCACTTCGTCGCCAAAGTGGACTGCCTTCACGTCTTCTGACAGGTCATCCGCAAGCTCGATCCTGACATCCACCTCTCCTGACGGCTGGATCTCAGTTCCATCTTTCACGATGCAGATATCAAAGAATCGTGCAAATGTAACTTTTTCGTCACTATTTAACGCGTCCTGTGCGCGCGACACGTATTCTTCATAGCTGTCTTTATGCGCACTGCGCGCATCTTTATAACCTCCATTGATTTCGCGATAACTATTTTCCCCAGGAAGGATCTCCTCTACCTTCAGTTCCGCGCCTTCCGGGATCATAGCCTCTGCTCCATACGTCACGGTTACCTTATAGTTTTTTCCGTCACTGGCCAGTATGTTTTTATCGATAGCTGATCTGGTGTTAATCGCAGTTGTGTTCCCGGTCTCAGCATCTGTTTCTTCTTCAGTTTCTGTTTCTATCTCTGTTTCTGATTCAGCTTCTGTAGTTAATTCCGACTCAGTCTCACCGTCGGTTTCTGTGACAGTCTCTGTTTCTGATTCAATCTCGGTTTCTGTCTCAGTTTCTGTTTCTGTTTCAACCCACAGCTCTATGCCGGCTGCGTCTATCTCCGATTCTGTTTCTGCCGGTTGATCCTCATCCTCGATGAGTTCTCCGTCCAAGATGTCTTCCGTTCCGAAGTCCGCACTCAGTGTATCTGCTTCCGGGGTGATCTGTTCATATTGTTCTTCATTGTCTTCCACGATCTCGTATCCGTCGTCATCTTCTCCCAGATACAGTCCATCAACTTCCTCAACCTGCTCAACAGAGACTGTTATGGCAGGCAAAATCAAGCTGTACGTCGTCACAAAAGTGACGATTACAGCCAGCATGCTTGCCAGGATTCTCCACAAACTTCTTTTCCTGTGGTCTTCCAATATGTAATTATGAGATGAATGATTCTCTTTTCTCATTTAATTATATATATGGACATGTTCAAAAACTTTACACCACTTGAAAGGCGTAAACGTAAGTCTGCGTCTTTCTGCCTTTTCATTATAATACAACCGCTTATGAGTCGCAAACAGTAAACCACAATTTGCTCTGCGTCATCTCTGCCCAGCTGTACTGCGACATGTATTCTCCGTGATACGCGTTGAGTGCATCAGTATCGCCGCTCAGCATCTGATAGTAATCACAGTCGATCTGTTCTGCACGGATGGCCAGCACTCCGCTTCTGCGTATCAGCAGATCCTCCATCCCGATCTTTTTCAGTGTCGCACGCAGGTCGTTGACATAATTGCGAATCTGGTGTTTCGCTTTCTTTAATTCGATCCCGCCTTCCCACAGTGCCGTCGCGACCTCCTCCGCCGTACAGGCCGTTCCCCTGCAATCTATCAGAAAAGCAAGCAGTTCCTTCGTTCTGCGACGTTCAAACTGGAGCGGTTCCCCCTGCCAGAATACTTCGAACAGGCCAAAGCACTGGACATACAGCGTCTGCGGTTTCTGTTCCGGGAGGTTCGGAATCTGATCCAGTTCTTCGCGGATCGCGGCTGCATCCACCGGTTTCATGAGATAGCCATGGGCATGTATCCGGTAGGCCTCCAACGCGTACTGGTCATAGCCTGTCACGAATATGATCCGCGCGTCCGGTGCAGAATCTTTAATCTTTGTTGCAAGTGTCAGTCCGTTCATGCCCGGCATCTCTATGTCGCAGAACACGACGTCAGGCTGTTTTTCCGGATCCGGAAGTGATTGAAGAACATTCGCCGCACTGGAGAAGGCGAGGATCTCCGCCTCCGGCTCCGCCTTCCCGATCGCATCCTTCAGCATCCGCAGCATCTTCGGCTCGTCATCTATTGCATATATACGCATCTCAGCCAACCCCTTCCGATTCCTTTGGAATGGTGATCACCACTGTTGTTCCCGCTCCCGGCGAAGAATGAACGCTCAGACTGCCGCCGACAACACGCTGCAGTCTCTCGCTGACATTTGCAAGACCGATATGGGAATGTCCATCCTGTACCTTCTGCGAAGGGTCAAAACCCGGACCATCGTCTGAAACCGAGACCTCGTACCGGTCCGGGTATTCATTTGTCGTGATCAGAACGCTTCCGCGCCCGCTCAGTTTCCCCCTGACGCCATGACGTACAGCATTTTCAACCAATGGCTGTAGGGTGAGTGTCGGAATATTGAATTCAGTGCACTGCAGATCATAGCTCACCTGAAGCGCGTCTTCATATCGCAGCTGTTCCAGTTCCAGGTAGAGCTTTGTATGCTTCAGCTCCTGCTCGAATGGAATCGCTTTGTCATTGAAAAGTGAATCCATATTTCCCCGAAGATACCTCGAAAATGTTGACACAGCCTTTTCTGCAGCCACTGAATCCGTTTTGCACAGGCTCTGGATCGCGCCAAGAGAATTGTACAGAAAATGCGGCTGTATCTGGCTGAGCATGATCTCTATCCTGAGCTGCTTATTTTCCTGAACCTGCTGATAATACCGCTCAGACTGGTCGATCCAGATGTAGTTGAACATGAACAACGCTGCAAGTGAAGACCCCAGCAGGATCGTATATATGCCATAGAAAAACATCTGGATCAGCATGGAGCTCAAGGGAACAATGATGTAGATGTCGAACGCGAGCCGCTGTTTTGCTGATAAATGCTGTCGCCTTCGCCAAAGAGCAATGGCATCGATCGCCATGATCAGGGCCGGCGGTGCCAGCAGCAAAGGATACAGAGGACCGCGTCGATACACATTGTTATCGTCAATGCTGTATATCACCGTAGAAAACTGAACATAGATCAATAATGCGACATATATGATCCACAGCGCCATCACTATATGAAAAAGACGACTCCTCTTCCAGTCCGTCTCGCCGCTTGACAGTAACAGGAAGACGGTCAGAAGCAGCATAAGCAAAGACGGAAGGAATGATTCCCAAAACAAGGTGAAACGGAAGATCCTTGCATGTATCAAGTCAGGCTGCAAGGAGACATACTGGCCGATCAGATTAAAAACAGCAATGCCAACCATGATACCGAAAAAATAAATGAAGAACCTCTTCATCCACCGCTCAAAGTGGGAACTGATCAGCGCCTGCACCAGACCAAGAATGCTGATCAGGAGACCTGCTATCCCAATATACAGATTTAAATAATCCTCTCCCACTATGATCCGCCTCCCGGTGCATTCCTTTCAATACTGTAATTATATCATTGTTATTGCAATTTAATTATGTATTTTTTGAGAATATACCACTCAAAAGCTTCTCAACAAGCTTTCTCAACAATGATTATGAATTGATGCTTTCACCCTTGATTTTATCCTGCTTCATCAGCCATAATAAAATCTAGAGCAATAGTCCATGTTGTCCGCAGCTGCTTGTTCATTCCGGTTATCATCGGACGGGAGGTCGTACATTGAAGCGAAATGAAAGAATCTTCAGACACTGCCTGTGTTTTCTGCTTGCCATCTGCTGCATCGTTCCGATATGTTCCGGATGCCGCAGACAGGAAGAAAGGCGCAACCTTGGCGTGGATGACGGCATCGAGAGTTTCCTGTTCAATTTTGACTCCAGAGACGAAGTTGCCGCACTCGTGAAAGACGTTAAGAGAGGCGTCTTCCCTCAGTCACTCTCCTGGCATTATGACCGGAATATCATGGCAAAGAAGAATCACCAGGTTCCGCTCCGCTTCACCGATGACGCAGAGATTATCTCCGACGTCTATTACGCGCTCGGAGACGCGATCGTCGTCGGCATCGCAGGCAGCCAGACCTCTAAAACTCCCATCGATCTGACATTCACACTGCAGGACGGGACATCCGGATCAGCGGGCAGAATTATATCCTGGAAGCAAACGGCCGTCTCTGGAATCTGCTTAGTGAGGCATCCGCAGAGACAGAGAGCGAAACCGCAGAAACTGAGAGCGAAACTGTAGAGACAGAGAGCGAAGCCGCAGAGACAGAGAGCGAAGCCGCAGAAACTGAGAGCGAAGCCCTGAAGGAGACTGAAAGTGAGTATCCGGAGCAAATAAAAAACTGATCTCCAGTTTCCTGAAGACCAGTCTCTGTGCTTAACAGGCTTCGTTTACACCCATCTTCTTCTCCTCCACAGCAGTGTGCCGCTTAAGAGGATCAGGATGCTGCCAAGAATCGTGAAAAGCCGTGTTCCGGGGCCGCCGGTAGAAGGAAGGGCCACGCCGGGGGTGTTCGTAATCGTAATAAGCGCCAGTGTGTTATCTTTCTCACCAGCTTTTGTAAATTCCACAACGCCCTCTACATCGGTTCCCTCAATTACACCATCAGTGATAGTAAAATCGATTTCCTTCTTTATGATGAGATACCCTGCTTTTGTACTGTCCTCGACGAGCCTATACTCGCCATCCGGAAGCTTTCCGATCGTCACCATGGTTGTTCCAGAGGTGAAGGAGCTATCTTCTCCAATTCCTGTTACTTCCGGATACTTCTTAACATCCCCTTCTTTTATGAACTTGATGTTCTGATAAGTGCCATCCTCCTTCTTCTGAAGACGGAATACAGCCGAATCAAGTGGATCCCCTTGGTCGTCAACTTTAAGAACCGAAATGTCCACGACAGCCTTCTTATTGATAATCTTACCTTTGTCAGTTACACCATCCGGATTCTGATTGACATAACCTTCAACCGTGCCTGTCTCCTTCAACGTATAAACATACTCATCTGAGCCATGCTTTTTAAGGAGATTCTCCAACTTATAAGTATATTTGGTTCCTGCCTGATATTGGAGCTTTGGCATCGATGATCCATCCGGATATGTACTGCCGGAATCCGCACTGATCTCGGTATTTTCCTTATTCTGAGAGGTTATGGTATATTTCAGATCAAAGTCGGCATCGTTCTGGCTGTTTTTGGTGCGTGTAACCGTTACGATAATACTTTTTCCGTCTGGCCAGTCGGCAGGTTCAGACGAACCTGAATTCTGCCACTCCTTTGTAAACTCAAATGGTGTGTACTCATCCTTCGTGCGGATATTGTTAAGCTTCCAGACGCCCTTGTTGCTGTCATGCTCCAGTTCCTGGCTAAATGCAGTCACTTCATTTTCACCAGCATATACACCTTTCTCAATAATCGTGTAAACATATCGATAGACCAGAGGCTCGCCGCCTTCGACTTCTACCATCTTTGCGGAAGGAAGCCCCTTCAGCGCATCCGGTTTACTGCTCCAGTAAACGCCGGTCGACTCTGTCTTCTTTTCAGCTGTAATATCCAGAGAGAAGACCGCCGCTCCTGTTATATCTTCTGCCAGACTTCCGCCTGTTTTCCAGCCTTCAGTCAGGTAACCCGACATCTCCTCAACAGGTTCTTCAGTTGAAGTCTCTGAGTCTTCATCTGTCGCTGTCAGATAGGTATCAACTTTCACGACATAATCGATCCTGGATATCGAAGTTCCGTCTTCGTTGATCCATTCCGTCATTTCAGAAGGATCTACCTGTACTGGTTTCCTGTCAGTCTCCTTTTCGTAAAAGCGCTTTTCTACTTCCAAATCCGTGGTCGAATTATTTGTTACCTCGACAATTGTCGGTTGCAGATACCAGTTGCCATCTTCATCCTGAACATTCATGCCTAAATGAATGCCAGTTGCTGAACTTCTGATTGAACCCTTTGTGCCTCGGGTTGTTACCTGATAATATGGAATGTAAAGATCACTGCTGGAAACAGTCTCACCGTTTCGAACTACCGCAACTTCCGTGACATTGTAACTCATTTCCTTGCCAGGCATCGCTCCGGCAGGCAGGTTCCCATTTTCAAATACAGTTTCACTGAAATCGAAAAGATCCAGATGGTCAATATAGCCGATCCAATCATCTGTTGATGCAGCAGAACCCTTTACGACAAGACACCATTCTCCGTTGTACTCAACAAGATCCGCCGGATTAAGCTGATGCTCTCTGTATCTCTTTTTCTCGGCAATGTCTTTCAGAACATTATTTCCGTCACCGTCCGTGATTTTGAAATAAACGGCGGTTGTCCCTTCCCTCTCGGGTTTGTTCGGCCAGTGCTTCACAATCTTCAGATCCGCGTCCGGGTAGTTATCCAGGAAGAACTGATGACCGCTGGAACCCTGCTGACTGGATTCCTGAATGTGATCGGAAAGTGCCCAGTGGTATCCATCCGTTGAAGTTATGGATACTTCGCGGAAAGTATAATCATATTCTGCAAGATGCTTGATACCGTTTGCATCCGTATAGTAACCATAGAGTGGAAGATTACTTCCGTCATGACCAGATCCTTCATGAATGGTAACATGCCATGTACCATTATGATAATCTATTGATACATTCCCTTCGTGACCGGCATCATAGTAATGGAAAGAATTATTCCCGTTATAATGCCATTCAAACTCTGTGCCGTAATCCTTCCGCTTGATTTCCTTTCCGTATAGTTCAGAGCCGGGCTCAGCATTTTTGACGATTTGAACAATCATAGCGGTAAAATAAGCACCGTTATAATCAGACTCCGTTGTCATGCCGCCTGCATCGGTAAATTTATGCCAGCGCTTCCGGATATCCATCTGCGGCGGAAACTTCACCGGATTATTGACAATGCACACGGTTCCGGTTCCGGTAGAGACAACACTTTGCTTTATTCCCTGATCAAAATTCTGAACCTCCGTCCTGTCAAGACTGTCCGCTTTAATACGTACGTAGTTGATTTCATCGCCGTCTTTGGCCAGAATGTATGTTGGTTTACCAAATCGTGCGGAATCAAGCGCCTCATATACAACCTCACTGATATCTGTAATCGTTCCGTCGGCATCCACGCCCTCGTCACCAGGTTTGCAGGCAGTAGTTCCTAATTCAATCGGAACATAAGCGTAATAGCTATTTGAGCCATTTCGCACCGGAAAATTATACATATCATACTCAAAGTTGTTTTCAGCTGTGAGTATAACCCGCTTATATACACGCGAACTATCATTTACATTGATATTGTTGCCATCAGAAGTCACCTGCTTGATTTCTATTACCACGTTTGGCATTTCTGACTGAAGCAGAGATTCCCAGTATTTCTTGATGGTAAGATGAGGTTTTTTGTTCTCGGCGATTACGTGACTATTGAAATAAATACGATTAGCCGAATCGCCGTTCACTACTCCTGTTTTATTCCCTGCGGCATCCGTCTCATAGAAGTAAGCTTTCCAGTTCGGACTGGATTCCACTTCTTCGAAATAATAACCGTATACTGTTGTTGTTTGTCTCACGGTTCCGATGTCAACCATTGTCTGCGGGAAATCCTGAAAGTCCAGTTTCCAAGCTGTTGCCCCGCTTGTTGTATCGGTTATCGTTCCATTGCTATAAGACACGATATGGCCAGTATTCCTATCAACTCGGAATCTGTAATTCGCATTGTTAAATGTCTCATCATCCTTATCTGCTGTCGGGACACCGTCGCAACGATCGGATATAACGACACCATGAATTCCATCTGCCAGATAATTCTCGCCCGAGATGCATTGGAAAGTCGCATCCGAATCAATTCTAAACGGCTGACTTGAGACGAGTGCCTGTGAAGCCAGCGCACTGCCGTTTTCAATCAGAACATGGCCGGTCGATCCATCAAGATTCTCAAATTCAACCGTACCAACACCATCTATACCGGATTTGAAGCCTGCCTGAAGTTTGATATAAGCATTTTTCTCAATCTCGCAGCTACTGATCTCCCTTCCTGCTGCATCTACAATGCGGACTGTAACAAAACGGGAATAGTCTACTTCAGGATCATTCATATCTTTGAATTCCTGATGACTCATGCGCTTCAGCTGGAATATGGCATAAGAGTTGTCTGTAAGAGCAGAATCCCCCTCCGGTGCCCATATCTTTGTCAGATCAAAATCAATGAAAATGTTTTCCGTCTCATTCTTCTCGGAATTTATGATTTCGATCGTATAATTCGTATATTCGTCCGCATCCTCTACATATTCCGGGGTAAAATGTACATCCCCCCGGTAGCCTTCTCCAACTGACCACTGATAAACAGGATCTCCGGTTTTATCTGCATTTGCCCAGACTTTATATCCTGTCTCCGTTACCGAATACATAAGGATATATTTCTTCCCATCCTCTCCTGTGCGGAATCTCGGTAGATTTGAAAGCTCCGGGATATCCTCGGAATCATTTGATACCGTAAAAACGGTCCGAGGTTTAACTTCTTCCCATGCGTTGGAATGGTCGGCGTCATCATGTGCCTTTTCGGCAGAATAGCTGCTGTCATACAGATATTCAAGTTCTTCAAGTACAAAAGTAGCTTCCCACGCCATATCATCACTGACGTTGGAATCCCATGTTTTCACGAGGGATATATCTACAGGTTCGGAATAGGTGTTCGATACTGTTGCCGCAGTCGGGGTATGGTCGGGCAGAACAGTGACCGTATTATCTTTTGATATGTCTCCACTCGCATCAATTACCAGGCTTGTCCAAGAAAGGCCCTCGACAGAAGCATCCTCTTCCTCTATCGTATATTTTCCGGCAGGTATATTATTCCAGGTTTTCTCGTCTCCATTTTTAAATTCAATCCAGACCGGATCCGTGCCTTCCGCCTCTGTACCATCCTGATTCATGTATATGCCGTCTTGATCCTTCAATGCAATTCTGTAGGTTTTTTCTGCAGCATCCGCGCCATCATAGTCGGATGTCTTGAGCAGCCTCAGAGTTCCCGGCTGTACTTTAATATTTTGCATAGTAATGGAACTTGCAGGCAGACTGGCAGGAACGTTCGAAGAAGAATCAGATTCATTGACACCAACGGTTCCGTAGTTTGAAAACATGTAACCCTTAGTATTGCTGATTTCTCTTACGCCATAACTGTACTTATAATGCACGCCATCCGCATCTCCTTCAGATGGAAGATCAGCGAACGTTGCTTCCCAATTATTATCGGCATTTAATTCTCTGACGATTTCTTCCGAAAATGTCGGGTCCATCACCGGCCCGGAAGGAGAAGTACCCTGCGCAGGAACATAGGAAAAATCAGATACGGTTGCATCATTATATCTGAAAACAAGATATATATCCGATTTCCCTACTGTGTTCAGTGTAACATTGAAATCGGTTCCGGAACCTAAAGCATTAAACGGCAGATCATATGGATACTTATCTGTTATAACCTCATCAAACTCTGCTATTTCTATATATTGATTCGCCTGGATGTGCACAGAAACATTGCTTTCCTGTGGAACTTCAGTCGTTGTTTTCTCGACCCAATCACCTTTACCCCTTGCATAACAAAGATGCACCTTAGTAACGGAGTTTTCTTCACGGTAGCGGACAAGCTGTACTCTCGCAGAAAGTCCTTCAAGCAGGTCTGCATCTGTAATGATAGTGTTTCCATCGTACCATTCTTTGTTGACCGTTACACTTGTAGTTTCTGATGCGGAATCCCTAAGAGCATCTGGTTCTGTCTGCGCATCCATAACACGGATTGTGAATGTCTCACCATTCTTCATGGTAACCGTCAGTCTTTCTTCACTGGCAAACGGAAGCATACTAAACAAAACCCAATCTCCGGACTCGACTACTGTTCCATTGATCTCTGTAATCTGCTCTTCTGTCAGTTCTGCACTGTATTGAACCTCCAACCCATTGGCTTCCTTCAGTCCGCCAACAGTGGTCGCCTCATCAACCTTCCCGACCCACACAAACTCAGGATTACTGAATTCAACGCTCGCGATATCCGCTACAAACTCTCTCGTCGCCTCGTTGATCTTTACATTATTTAGGCTGATGCCCTCTCCGTAACCGCTGCCGGTGTTCACATCATTTTCTTCTACACCAGTCTCTTTCCCTACATTGCAGGCATCCGAATCAGCAGTGTTTTCATCGTTTTCAGACACATTTTTCGCCTCAGCAGACACATTTTTACCTGCATTAGCTGTGTTCACACCAATTCTTGCTATACCCAGCACTTCCACTATCTTGTAGAATGACGCAAACCCGCCCCCAGGAATGCTGAATTCAAACATTTTCCCGTTTACTTCGTAGTGGAAGTCCACTGTATAGACAACAGCGTACACCGAGAAGTGTTCTGCCTCGAAAGATACGACTTCTTCACTGTTTCCTTTTGTTTTGACCGAAGCATCGTCGAAGGTCTCCGTCTGTCCGTTGTCATCCATATGAACGACAATCGCTTCTTCCTCCGGTTTGCTGACTTCTGTCACCAGGCGGACGCTGATTGGCTGCTGTGGTTCGATCTCTTCTCCGTCTTTGCCGAGGAAACAGATATCGACTGCCTCCACCCGGCTGATTCTGGTTGCTTCTGTAACTGCCGCCTGCTCTATGCCCTGCAGGATCTCTTTATCTTCCACCCGGTTGACCGTCATGGTTGTCCCTTCCGGGAATGCACCTTCCGGAGCATTGACAATGACACGGATCCCTTCGGCTCTGTCATAGAACACCTGAGCCGGGCTGAGCGGCTGTACTTCGGTTTCCGCCTCAGTTTCCACCTCAGCCTCTGTTGCAAACTCCGTCTCTGTTTCTGCCGCAAACTCAATCTCTGATTCTGCACCAGTCTCAGACTTATCCGCAGTCTCAGTGTCAGCCGCGATCTTGGTCTCCGATTCAGATTCGACCTCCGTCTCGACCTCAGCTGCGATCTTGGTCTCAACTTGAGTTTCAGGCTCAACTCCAGTTTCCGGTGCCGGATTAATCCCGGCCTCTTCCAACTCCGATTCTGTTTCTGTCAGTGGATCTTCATCCTCTATGAATTCTTCATCCCATATACCTTCCATCCCGGTGTCCACTGCTGATTCACCAACAGTCGTGAGAGACGATTCCGGCATCTCTTCTTTATCTTCCACGATCTCGTATCCGTAGTCTTCCTCGTCCAGATACAATCCAGGTACTTCTTCAAACTGATCAACAGATACAGTAATGGCAGGCAAAATAAGACTGTAAGTCGTTACAAAAGTAACTATGACAGCCATCATGCCTGCCAGGATTTTCCAAAGGCTTTTCTTCCCGGGACTTAGCTTTTTGTACTTATCAAATAAATGGTCTTTTTTATTCATATTCTTTCCAGCAGTGTATAAATACTGCCGTTTGTCCTGATTCCACTTGTCATACTTATTCAGATTGCACTTCGTATAAATAATATACATTATAATTGATTACTTTTCCAACTATTTCGCTTAAACAGATGGTGTTTAATCCGTTAAAACGGGCACAAAAAGAACGGTATCAGCCCTATGGCCAATCTCGTTTTATTATTTATATTCAATGCCATCACAATTGCAGTCACATCATATGCATGCGGCTCCAGAAGTCTGACCCGTATCCCTGCATCTTGGCCAGGTGATGGATCAAACGGTGTAGTCCAAAGCATACGTCCGACGATTATTGATGATATGATCCCAGGCAACAGATCCTTCATTCAGGCCGATATTATCGTTATACGTGCGGCACGCATTCTTCATGTTATACTTGTGTGTGTTGTGTGTATAGTGTTTATTATATTACTGTCTTCTGGCTTTCCATCCTCATCCGGAAGGGGTGTTTTATCATCCATCAGATTCATTTCCTTCTGATCTCTCATTTACGGCGGCTATTCCCGGAATGAACCAGCCTCCATACTTTATCGATATACGCAACAGGCATATTTGTCTTGTAATGAAGGGACGGATTCATTAAAATATTTGCAGTTATAATGTTTTGGGTTGTTTCTATTGGAGGTAATATCTTATGAGTATTAGAATCGGCATCCTGGGGTACGGAAACCTGGGGAAGGGTGTTGAGAAGGCCGTCAACGCTAACGCAGATCAGGAACTGGTCGCTGTTTTCACAAGACGTGATCCGAAGACGCTGACGATTGCTACTCCTTCTGCTAAAGTATGCAGCATTGATGACCTCGCGTCAATGAAGGACGAGATCGATGTGCTGGTGCTCTGCGGCGGCAGTGCTACTGATCTCCCGGTCCAGACACCTCAGTATACGTCGATGTTCAATGTTGTGGACAGTTTTGATACACACGCTAATATTCCGACTCATTTTGCTGCTGTCGATGCGGCCGCATCCGGTGCCGGCAAGATCGGCGTGATCTCCTGCGGATGGGATCCGGGTATGTTCTCGATCGCGCGTCTGTATGCGCACTCCGTGCTTCCGGACGGCAAAGACTATACCTTCTGGGGAAGAGGCGTCTCCCAGGGGCATTCTGATGCGATCCGCCGAATCGAAGGTGTCAAGGATGCCCGTCAGTATACGGTTCCGGTAGAGGCTTCTCTGGAAGCGGTTCGCTCCGGCTCCAACCCTGAACTGACCACCCGCCAAAAGCATACCCGTGAGTGCTATGTTGTCGCGGAAGACGGTGCAGACAAGGCGCGCATCGAGAAAGAGATCAAAGAGATGCCGAACTACTTCGCCGACTATGACACCACGGTCACATTCATCACTGAAGAAGAGATGAAGGCTTCCCACAGTGCTCTTCCGCACGGCGGTTCCGTGATCTACTCCGGACAGACCGGCGAGAACAAGCATGTGATCGAGTACAGCCTGAAGCTGGATTCCAACCCTGAATTCACCGGCTCTGTCATCGCAGCAGCTGCAAGGGCGGCTTACCGCATGAACCAGGAAGGCATGACCGGCGCAAAGACGATGTTCGACATCGCGCCGAAGTACCTCAGTCCCTGCGAGGAAGACTGGCTGCGGGCACACTGGCTGTAAGAAGAGTTTGAGCAGGTGACTGTGGTGAACAAGTGCCTGTCACTTGTTCATTCACTTGCGCAGACCAGGGCCCCGTGCAACTGCACGGGGCCCTGGTCTCTATTCATATCTTAAACAAGTGTCAGGCACTTGTTCAACAAGCTTTTCAGAATTTTCTTCCGCAGAACTTCAGCAGGTCTGCTTCGGTGGTGTTCTCGTCGATGATGATAAGCTCGGTGCCGGTGAAGCGTGCGAAGTTCGCGATGTCTTCTTTGGTCAGGGCCGTGGATACGACGGAGTGGTGTGCGCCGCCTGCGTAGCACCATGCTGCGGTTCCGATCGCGAAGTTGGGCTTATGGCGATACATGATGCGGGCTACCGGGAGCTTCGGCATCGGCTTGGGCTGCTTGACCATCTCGATGTCAGCGCAGATGATGCGGAAATGGTCGCCCATGTCTACCAGTGTGACCTGGATCGCATCTCCGGTGACACCGTCGAAAATCAGGCGGGCCGGGTCTTCCTTGTTGCCGATTCCAAGCGGGATTGCTGCGAAGGATACCGGAACCTCCAGCATATGGGATGCAAGCTCAAGCTCTTCACCCTCGGTCAGGTCGTAGGTGTAGTCCTCGATGAATCCGGTGCTTCCCTCGCGGTTTTCTGCCATCTTCATCAGTACTGCGGAGAATGCAGCGATCTTGTAGTCGCCTTCTGGTCCGAAGCCGATGCCTCTTCCCATCAGGTTCTGTGCTGCGATTCCCGGAAGCTGCTTCAATCCGTACAGGTCCTGGAAGGTATCGGTAAATGCGCCGATGCCGGTTTCTGCCAGGAATTTGTCGAATCCGACTTCGTACTTCGCCTGCTCGCGGACTGCTTCGATGTTGGAAGTCTTCATTGTGTACTTGGAAGTGTACTCTTCCATCTTGCTGTCGACTTCTGCATCCGTCACTTCGTTGATGATCTTGACCAGATCACCCAGTGCATAGTAGTTTGTCTCCCAGCCGTACTGGATGAAAATGCGATCGCCTTGGCAACTTCCGCGAACTTGCGGATCTTGTCCACTACGTCGTCATGCTTGTAGTAGCCTGCAACTACCTGATGAGGAATGTCCAGGCGGGATACGATGAATCCGTACTCTCTGTCGCCATGGGCAGCCTGGTTCAGGTTCATGAAGTCCATATCGATCGTATCGTACGGAAGCTTCTCATTGGCCTGAGTATGAAGGTGAAGCAGCGGCTTGCTGAGGATCTGGAGTCCCTTGATCCACATCTTGGCCGGTGAGAAGGTATGCATCCATGTGATAACGCCGACGCAGTCGTCATCATTCTCAACGATGCGCATATCCTTGATGCAGCCTTCAGAAGTCTCGACAGTCGGAAGAAGCTCGATGTCAACAACTTCACCCATCTTGCTGTTCAGAAAGTCAACCATCTCTTTGGTATCAGCAGCGACCTGCTTCAGGCACTCTTCACCGTACAGATCCTGGCTTCCTACGATAAAATAGATCTTTTCCTTTGCCATAATAGTCCTCACGCTCTCCTTAAATCTGTCCGCGAAAATGAATTTACTAAATTAATAACTGCGGGTTTCGAATTTAGTCTCATTCATTTTCCCAGACGCTGTTGCTCTGATGATTTCAATATACTTGCAAACCCTTTATCTGTCAATGATTTCTGTATATTTTTCTTCTTTACTCTTTTCGTAAAATGGTTTAGAATTTAGTTGAATTTAGTTGATTGATCTTTCTGGACAACTCGAATTCGTATTTATATCAGCTATTTGGAACTTGATCATTAAAACTCGGTCATGAATACTCGATTACGAAGACTCTATGAAAGGAATTAATTGATTATGATCACTGCTAAAGAACTGGCGAAGATGCTTGGTGTCTCTCCTTCCGCGGTTTCTATCGCACTGAACGGGCGTGAAGGCGTGAGTGATGAGACACGCCAGAGAATTCTGGATGAAGCGAAACGATTGGGGTATAAGGGAATGCGCGGGCCGTACCGCAAGAAGTCTGCTTCCGCTTCAGGCATGTCTGGCGAAACTTCTCTATCAAATTTTTCTGAAGCTGCTGCACTCGCCGGACAACCGGATGCTGTAAACTTCCCTGAATCAGGCGGTCCCGGATCAATCCCCATCTCCCGCGGCAATATCCGCTTTGTTATCTTTGTCGATACAGGTATGGCCGTAAATGAGACTTCCTTCTATTCATTTGTCCTGAAGGGAATCGAAGCTCATGCAAAAGAACTGGGATTCAACGTACTGGTCAGTTATTTTGAAACGGACAAAGACTGGGGAGCTCAGTTTGACGCCCTGTCCCAGGATGTGAACGGCATGATCATACTTGCGACGGAGATCCGTGACAAGCATATCCGCAGGTATCTGGAAATGAACCGTCAGCGCAGTGATATCCCCCTGTGTCTTGTAGATAACGCAACCTCCATGGTAGATGTGGACTGCATCGTCTCCGACAATCTGCGCGGGGCTTACCGGGCTGTGCGCTACCTTCTGGATAAGGGTTTTGATGATGTCGGATATCTTCGCTCCCGCACAAGGGTCGACAGTTTTGACGAACGGGAAGCCGGCGTGAGGAAAGCGCGTCTTGAAGCCGGTATCTCACAGGATAAAGAACTTCCAGTCACAGAAGTTGCAAGTTCTTCCGAGCAGGCTTACCAGGATATGTGCAGATGGCTGGAAGAAGGCGGAAAACCACAGAAAGCTTATTTTGCAGACAACGACATCATTGCGGCTGCCTGCGTACGCGCGCTCAAAACATACGGATACCGGGTTCCGGAAGATGTGTCGATCATCGGATTCGATAACATGCCTCTGTGCACTCTCTTCGAACCGCCGCTCACCACCATCAGTGTTGAGAAGGAACTGATCGGGCGGCTTGCCATGCACATTCTGGCGGAACGGATGCACGCAGCCAGAAGCCTCTTCGGAGAAGAGCATGCGTCTTCCTATCTTCGAATCACAAGCTCCGCAAAACTGATCGAGCGGGAATCCGTAATCTGATTCCCGCTCTATCGGCTTTATATTGCTAATTCATATTTATCTTTTAGATGATTCAGCATGCTGTACTTTATCAATCGTTCCAACTGCATTCTTCCGACTACAATACCAGGAGCAATCCCCTGAATTGCTGCAAACTGAAGTACACTTTTCTCAGAATAATCTCCGTCTTTTTTGAAGGCATCGAAATCTTCAGTTCTTATCAGCATATCACCTGACCATCTGTCAGCAGCATTCTCATCATCTTCAGATGTACCATCAGGCTGTCCTACATGACCAAGAGCAATATGCGCCAATTCGTGGAATAAACTGAACCAAAACTTATCTGCATCTTTTCCTCTGGCAGTAAGTCCGACAACAATCTTCTTCCCATCTATGAATGAGGCTCCTTGGAGAAATGAACCTTTTAGATGTGGAAGAAATACAAGAGCGATTCCGCATTCTGCAAGACTTCTTTCAATCTTCGGAGAAAACTCCTCTGGCTTAAGAAGTGTCATTGTTCTTATTTCAGGTATTACAGCATTCAACTCCTTTATGTTAATTGGTGCAGTATGGATATCGCGCGCCTTGATTTTTGCCTCCTGCGCCCATGCCATCAACGCCAGATCACTCTTCTCAGTAATTGCCAGTCTTCTGCAGGCAATTCTTGTAATCTGTTCATTATCAAGAAGTGAAAGTTTTACTACCTCAAAGTATTTCCTAAGATTAACAACCTTCTCTTTTGTTTCTCTTGCATTTGGAACCCATCCATACTTCGCCATTTCAACATAGGGAAATTGTTTAGCGATTTCCACATCAGCATCCATTGAATTCTCTGCTTCCGCTTTTATTATTTTCTCCCTGTAAATTGCCTCGAGATTGTTCCAAAACTTAGCCGGAATGCCTAATACCGTTTCCAATCTGACTGCTGTCTCGGATGTAAGCTGTACTTCACCATTAATGAGCTTGCTTATATGCTTTTCAGACATATCCATCCTGGCTGCAAACTCTTTCTGGCTCATCCCCCTGTCACTCAACTGCTCTTTAATCGTTGCCCCAGGTGGCGTCGCTATAAAAGTGCGGCTTTTAACCATTATGCTACCTCCCTGGCCTGTGACCCTGATGTCTAATGATAATCAACAATTTCCAAAATGTTGGCTATTTGGATCTCGTTCCCATTTTTCTCAAAAACTAACCTGTACGGATGAACAAGATCAACTGCGTATTGTCCTTTCCTGTTTTGCGTTAAAGGATGACATCTGCCGATATGGAACCGTATCATCATCTCAATCGTTTCCGAGGCGCTGATTTCATCTATACGCTGGTGTTTCTTACAGGCCATTTCCCGTCCGTAGGCTCTTTCCGCAGTTCTGGCATCCGTACAAACCTTTTCGATTTTCTTGTTTTTGTACGTGATTTCCAAGCCATAGCCTCTCTTCAGAATTTACCTATAAGGTAAATCAAAGATAGCATAGATATGTCATTGCGTCAAGAATTCAGTTTACCTCATAGGTTAATTTTAAGGATATGAACAAGTGCCTGTCACTTGTTCATCCTGTCCAGGTACTCTCCTATGACTTTCGTTACCTGGTCAAGATGCCTGTCATAACAGTGAAGGTCGCCTGGAATGATCGCAAGCTCTGCCTGCTCATAGATCTTTGCAGCGTCATATGCACACTGTACCGGAACCGATTCATCTTCATCCCCATGCACGATCAGTACGGGTTTCTTATAGCGTTTCATAGCCGATTCGACATCAACCGTCTGGGCTGCGCGGAAATAATTGCCGCTCAGGAGTCTGTCTCCGTCCATCTCCAGTACATCCGGAATGTGTTCCGGATCAAAGGAGGTTCCAAGGACCTCTCCTCTTCTTGCATCAGCCGGAATACAGAGTGCCGGCGATAACAGTATGATCGCCTTAAGGACATCTCTTTTCATTGAGCCTGCCATCGCTGTGACGAACCCTCCCTGCGAATGGCCGGCCAGATACAGGCTGCTGACAAAGTCCAGGGATCTGGCATAGTCAATCACCGTCATCATCTCGGACATCCATTTGAGGACGGTATGCTCTGTGAATGTGCCGCCGCTCTTTCCGTGTCCGTAGAGTTCTATCCTGAGGACTGCGCATCCGTGCCGGTTGATCTCATCTGCGATCCCAAGGATGTGTGTCTCTTCCATGTGGCCCGTATATCCGTGAAGCAGTATGACCAGCGGACATTTTCCGTCCTTCATACCATCTGTCGGATAACTCAGCTTCGCATGAAGCGGTATGCCGTCATGGTCAATATAGAATTGCTTAAACTCGTTATTCATAGTTTCTCCTTTCATTCAGCCCTTCCTGAGGTAAATAAACTGCCCGAAAAAAACCGGCGATCAGTATACGATCACCGGATAGTACATATAAACCGAGTCATAGATCTTTTTAGCCGCATCCAGTGGGAGATTCACACACCCGTGTGAGCCCCAGCTCTTATAGATCTCGCCGCCGAATTCTCCGCGCCAGATCGCATCGTGCATTCCCTGGGATCCGTTGAATCCCATCCAGTATTCAACAGGCTGTTCATAAGGCTTATCGTTCTTGTCCTTATCCTTCAGCACTGTAGGTGACGCTTTCGACTGGATCTGGTACACTCCCGTATGAGTGTCGGAGAAGCCCTTCGTACCTGTCACACAGTCCGTCTCAAAGACGACTTCATAATTCTCGACCAGGAAGACCTTCTGCTCTTCTATGCTGATCTCGACATATCTGGCACCGACCCCGTTCTTTGAGCTGTACACGCAGCCAGAGTTCCAGGCAGGATTCGTTACCTTCTTGCCGTCATCAACATCTTCCTTGAGCCGTTCCAGGGTAGAATCGATATTCATATGCCAGCCGCACTGCTGTGACTTGAAGACCATGTGCACGCCGCGGTGGGTATCAAAACTCACCTTGCCCGTCTCACTGTCATACTTTTCCTTCAGGGTATTGAGATATTCCCTGACAGGCTCATTGTCCCAGATATAATATCCGGCAGGTGTCAGCCTGCGCCAGTTTTTCGTATCCTTCCGGGTCAGCACCTCATAGTCTTCATCAAAACGGATCTTAATGGCAAATGGAGCGGGTTCGGATTTCTCCCAGCTGTTGGGGTCCTCTGTCTCTGTCTCGACCGTCATTCCGCATCCTGCAAGAACGGACTCCGGATCAGCATGGACCGGTGCAATGAAGTACAGGCTCAGATATAAAGTTGTCAACAGCACCACGAATAATCTGAACACTCTTACGCCGGTGCCGCGCTTATCTGAAAGAACCATCAATTATATCGCTTCCCTATACTAGAATGCTAACTTTCCAAATACCGTAAAAAATATTATCTGTCATTTCTATAGCGAAATCAATAAAGATTCTTTTACAAAATGAATACAAATCTTGTAACCGGTCGTGGATGCACATCAGTGCAATCAGTCAAGTCCACGCAGGGTATAATCTTCGAGTCCATACAGATTAGATTTGCATATTCTGTACACTTAATGATATGATGCATTCTGTATGTGCTGAAATAACATATCCGAAACTCAGGATATAAGAATAATTAGAAAGTGAAATGTATGAATATCTATTTTATTGACTATGAAAATGTTACAAGCCAGGGGCTCAAAGGAATTGAGTTTCTGACAGAGGCTGATGAAGTCAATCTGCTGTACAGCAAGAAGGCAGAGACCATGAAGATTGACATGCTGACGCAGCTGATGGCTTCCAGAGCAAATATCAGGTTTCTTCCTGTGCATGTGGGAACTCCGAACGCTCTTGATTTCCAGTTAATCACTCTTCTGTTCCTGCGCTATACCGACGGGAACAATTATTATATCATCAGCAAGGACAGCGGCTATGACTGCTGTATCAAGACTGCACTCGAAAATGATGCGCCGAATGTTTTCCGTTTCCCGAATATTGAGAGCGCCATAAACGGCGGACAGAAACCGAAATCGCAACGTTCAAGACGCGGATCCCGCCAGAACAGTCAGAACAACTCACAGGCAGCTCAGGCTCAGAATACTGTTCAGGAAGCAGCACAAGATGCAGATAGCAAGCAGGACCTTGTTGCTGACACTGTCCAGGTTCAGGAATCAATCAGTTCACAGGTCCAGGATCTGATAAACGCTCCGGCTCAGGATCTGATAAACGCTCCGGCTCAGTCACAGGATAATGCGGATGCACAGGAAGCTGTTGCTGATGCAGAATCTTCAGCATCGGAGGATTCCGGAGATTCCGGAAGAAAACGTACTGCCCGCCGCAGAGGCCGCAGAAAATCTTCATCAGCATCCCAGGCTGAAGCAGTTTCTTCAGAAGAGTCAGCGGAAGTCAGCAAAGAATTAAAAGAAGAAGTACACGAGGAACCCAGCAAGGCCAAAGAGAACCAAAACCAGAATCAGAAACAGAATCAGCAGGCAGGGAAAAACCAGAATCAGAAACAGAATCAGCAGGCCAAGGACAGTCAGAACCATAATCAGAAGCAGCCCCAGCAGAACAGAGACAACCAGAATCAGAAACCTGTCACTATACTGTCTGTAATCCGACGCAGAAATGACGTTCAACTGGATCTCAATCAGATTGATCTGATCCGTGCAGCGCTGAAAAATACCACCAACAAGCAGCAGTTCTATAACTACTTTGCCAAAAAACTCGGACAGAAAAAAGGCATTGAGCTCTATCACTCTATCAAGAGTTCCTACACTGATCTGATCAATGCCAATCTGATCTGATATTTCTTATCATCGAGCACGATTCTGTCTGAAACAGGATCCTATATACCGGACCGTTTAGCTTCGCAGTACATTGCGTACGAACCGGTCCGGTTTTTACGTTCTGCAGATTTTGTATTGTAGAATTAATAAGTTGCTTTTTCATTTCATCTGCGATACATTGATTCTGTCGGACACGTCTGTCCGGTATCTGTCTATCTTTTTTCTATTTCATTTTTTCAATTCTGTATCACTACACTTCTGTACTCTTCGTACGGGCAATTCTAAATCACATTTCAGGAGGTATTTCTTATGCGTCACACACGTCTGTTTACTGTACTCTTTTTTTGCCTTTTCATCACCCTGAATACCGTTCCCGGATTCTCCGCTGCCGCAGATTACGAATCTGTCGAAACCGGTCTGGACTCAAGCCCTGGTGCGGGTACGGACGCAGTCCTGGTGATCGATGTCTCAGGTTCCATGATGGATTCAGACCCTGAATACCACTGCAGAGAAGCGGCTCTTTCATTTGTCCGGGAACTGGCTTCTGCCGGCCACTCGAGAACTGCGATAATCTCATTTTCAGATCAGATCGTCCTCTCTTCTTCTCTTATGGGACTTGATGGGGAACAGGGGATCCAGTCTGTGTCTGACTTTCTGAACGCAGTCACTTACACCAGAGGAGACACGGATATCGGTCTTGCGCTGCAGACTGCAAGGCAACTGCTCTCAAGTGAATCGTCACCGGAGCGCTCCAGATGCATCCTTCTTCTCACGGATGGGGAGATCGATCTTCCCAGAGCTGCTGATGAAGAAGCTGCCGAGAATGATTCTCTCGCGAAAGCTTTGCTGGCTGCAGAGGATTCTGCACAGACAGATATCGTTATCCATACGGTCATGCTCGATCCTGCAGGAACTCTGGATCCTTATCTGTGCCGCTACATTGCCGATAAGACCGGCGGATCTTCCGTTGTGACAGCGGATGCTTCCAGTCTTCCGGACCTTTTCAGGACTATCGCGGGATATGCCAATACAAAGGCGGCTAAGACTGCCGCACTGATCTCTCAGGAAACGGAAGCTGAAACGGAACCTGCCAGGGAAACCGAAGTATTTACTGAGCCTGCAACGGAGACTGAAACAGAAGCACTTCCTGCCATTATCGCTTCAGGATCAATTGACGGACCTGTTGTCCTTAAGGGACTTCTTCCGGGTATGTGTAAAGCAAAACTGAATCTGTCAGAGATCTTTCAATACTCACCATCGGGTGATCTGTCAGACGGCAATAGTGTCTCGTTATCGGATTATCCTTACGCTTATCCTGATTTTGGCGATGATTATTACAACTCTGATCTTCTGTTCTCCGCCTCCTCTTCTGACTCTTCCACGCTTTCATGCACTGTGGATGGAAATACTCTGTATCTGGCAGGTGCAGGGAAAGGTTCAGCCGAAGTGACACTCCGGGCAAAACCTGCAGATGGCGGAAGTTATACAGACTGTGGTCCAATCCGGTTTAAAGTCGCAGTCCGTCCTGTTTTTTCCTCACTATGGATGGTCGCAGCTGTCTTCTCAATCCCTGCAGCTATCCTGCTCATTCTGTTTCTTGTGCTGCATTTCGGATTGTCTACTTCCTGTCTGACCGGATCTCTTCAGTGGTATGTAAAAGCCGAAGGTGAAAAGATCTACGGAGTTCCTTCACGTACCCGTGCCGACCTGGAGGCTTTTGGCAGAAAAATCACTCTCGCTGATCTTATCGATGATGAACTTCTTGAAGACATAAGACTGGATAAAGTAACAATCACCTCAACACGCTCTGGAGTCAGAATGCGAAGTCATACAGGAAATGTCCTGTTATCAGCACCGGGTACAGGTCCCTGCAGTTCTCTTATCCTGGATGAGGATACCGATCTGAAGATTCTGTGCAGGACGGAACGTGGGAATGTGTCTGTCGTGGCGCAGTATCTCCTGCAGGATGACTCTGATGTATATGAATATGCGGATGCCTCCGAAGAGCGCACCCGCATGTTAATTCCTGATGACCGAACAATGGCCGGCTGAACATTCATTTTTTGATGATTCTATATAGGTCAGATCTCTGCCTTCCAGAGTCCGTGAAGATTGCAGAACTCATAGACCGCAACCGGCTCGTCGGCTTCAGCTACGATAAATTCAGCCTCTGAATCCTGACCGGGGTTCAGATAGCGGATCTGTCCGCCAAGTTTTGTCTCCAGATAGATAAACTTGATGTAATGCGCCTCCAGCATCGGATGTGCCACCGATCCAACCTTGACGCAAACTTTATTTCCATCCACCTCTACAGCAGGGACATGCTTCTCAGTCGCCGCGTCTGTCGTGTTCGCGGTCAGCTCTTCCATCGGCTCTCCGCAGCACTTAGGCGTACATGCAGTCTTCTCATCCACAAACATCACGAAATTGCCGCATCCGGCACACCTGAAAAATCTTGTTTCACTCATGATCAGTTAGTTCTCCTTTCTCAGATATCCATGTCCCTGTCATTGTCACATCCAGGGCAATTACTGTCACTCATATAGTACATGATTCTTGTAAATCAGTCGAGTCAAAAAAGTTGAACAAGTGACAGGCACCTGTTCAAAATTATACGAGTGACAGGCACCTGTTCAAGATGTTCAAAAAGGAAGCGGCCGGGTTTTCTCCGGCCGCTTCCTGGATGAATTCATATAAGACAATGTGGGATCCGTATAGGATCAGTTAAACGAGTGACAGGCACTTGTTCAAGATCAGACGATTCCCTGTGCCTTCATGGCGTCTGCAACTTTCTGGAAGCCGGCGATGTTTGCGCCTGCTACATAGTTGCCTTCCATGCCGTAACGCTTTGCTGCTTCATCTACATTCTTGAAGATGTCGTTCATGATTCTCTTGAGCATGCTGTCGACTTCTTCGAAGGTCCAGGACAGACGCTCTGAGTTCTGGCTCATCTCCAGTGCGCTGGTTGCTACGCCGCCTGCGTTGCTGGCTTTGCCCGGGCTGAACAGCATTCCCTTGCTCTGGATGAATTCGGTTGCATCGAGAGTGGTCGGCATGTTTGCGCCTTCTGCTACGCAGTAGCATCCATTCTCATACAGAGTCTTTGCATCTTCGAGGTTGAGTTCGTTCTGGGTTGCGCACGGGCATGCGATGTCGCACTTCACGGTCCATACGCCTTTGCCTTCATGATACTCGGAATTCGGTCTCTTCTCTTTGTACTCGGTCAGGCGTGCGCGGTGTACTTCCTTGACTTCCTGAAGTACAGAGACGTCGATTCCGTCCGGATCGTAGATCCAGCCTGTGGAATCGGAGCAGGTGACGACCTTTGCGCCAAGCTGCTGTGCCTTCTGGATTGCGTAGATCGCAACATTGCCTGCGCCTGATACTGCGATGGTAGAGCCGGCGATATCTTTGCCGTTTGCCTTCAGCATTGCTTCCAGGAAATAAATGAGTCCGTATCCGGTAGCTTCTGTTCTTGCCAGGGATCCGCCGTAGGTAAGGCCTTTGCCGGTGAGAACGCCTTCATAGAGTTTGGTGATTCTCTTATACTGGCCATACAGGTATCCGATCTCGCGTCCGCCTACGCCGATGTCGCCGGCCGGTACGTCAGTATCTGCGCCGATGTGGCGATACAGCTCTGTCATGAAGCTCTGGCAGAATGCCATGATCTCACGGTCGCTCTTGCCCTTGGGATCAAAGTCGGAGCCGCCCTTGCCGCCGCCGATGGGAAGTCCTGTAAGGGAATTCTTGAAGATCTGTTCAAATCCGAGGAATTTGATGATGCCCAGGTTTACGGACGGATGGAAACGAAGTCCTCCCTTGTACGGTCCGATCGCACTGTTGAACTGTACACGGAAACCGTTATTTACCTGTACCTGTCCCTTGTCATCGACCCACGGTACACGGAAAAGGATTACTCTCTCCGGTGTGGTCAGTCTCTCAAGAAGTGCCTCTTTTTTGTACTCTTCTTCATTCTCCTCGATTACAGGGCGAAGTGTAGCAAGTACTTCCTTGACTGCCTGATGGAATTCCGGCTGTGACGGATTCTGGGCTACTACGCGGTCATAGACCTCATCTACATACGACATATGATATCCTCCTCACTATGATAACTGCCTGAGTATAGTTACTATACTTTCGACGCCGCTATTATACATCGCTGAAAAAACTGACCGCAACATATTTTCGAAAAAAAATCGGAAAAATATAATTATTCGGTTTTTTTTATTGTGTTTTTAAATTTTTAGGAAACTTATTTCGAACCATCTAAATTTTAATTTTCTGATATAATCCGCAGAGTATTGCAGCTATTCTTTTAAGGTATTTCTGTGTGATTTTCAGCCGTTTTCAGTATGACTGCTGTCGTTATACGGCCTTCAGGCAGTGTTCTTCTCCGCAAAATTTAAGGAGTTTTTCTCGAATCGCCTCATATTCTTCAATTGCCGTATCGTAGAGGCCCTGCAATACCGCAGGATCTTTTGTATATGTCGTAATATCCAGCTCATTTTCAGGAGCTATTATCATGGCGTGACCCTTCTCCTCCAGACGCAGAGAAGCGGCAAGCACAGCATTGTAGCGTTCATGGCGGATATCCAGGCTGTGGATCAGTTTCGGATATCTTGCCAGTGCTTTATGATACAGACCATGATACTTTTCAGGAGGCCTGACCGTATCTTTTGGCCGGCACAGCAGTATGATCACACGGTCACATCCTGCCTCAAGCGCTCTCCTGACGGGAATCGGATTGCTGCATCCTCCGTCATAGTACAGCCGACCGTCTATCTCTACCGGACGGCACGCGACCGGTATCGCGCAGGTTGCCATAAAGACTGAATAGTCTGTAGGGGAAATATCTTTCTTAGTAAAATAATGCGGAAGCGCTGTCTCTGCGTCGGTTGCTACTGCCCAGAAGTCACAGGGGTTAGCCATGATTGCGTCATAGTCCAGCGGGTCGTCTCCGTCTTTTCCTGTCAGGTCCTGGTAAATGTACTCCAGATTGAAGAAGTTTCCGCCGCTGTGGCGGAATGCCGTCCATCCCATGTAATCAGGTTCGCTGACATGATCCACGAAGAACCGTCTGTTTCTGTCCCTCTGCCCCGCGACAAAAGAGGCTCCGCAGGATGCCCCTGCTGAGACTCCGATCACATAATCCGGATGTATGCCGTCATCCATCATTCTGTCCAGTATGCCAGCGGTGTAAGCGCACTTCATTCCCCCGCCTTCGATCACCAGTCCTAATTTCATGTGTCTTTCCTTCCTGCTTCCGGTGTCTGTTTCCTGTATGAGCCGTTTAATCTGTATACCCGTTTATCTGTACAGCCATCAGGCTGAATTGCAGTTTATCTGTTTGACTTTTCCTGTGCAGCTGTTTATCAGTAATAGTGAGTTTTCGGTTAGCACAAACAAACCGCCAACTATCTACGGATTATAGTCAGCGGTCTGAAAAATCTCAATATACGATTTTCAATAAATGTATATGATGGATTCTTTAAAGATGCTCAGCTGCGTCCACAACATGTCCTGCAAGGATGGATGTTGTAACGGCTCCGACACCTCCCGGGACCGGCGTGATCGCCGATACTATGGGTTCAACGGCATCAAAGTCCACGTCTCCGCACAGTTTTCCGTTCTCATCCATATTGATGCCTACGTCGATGACAACCTGTCCCGCTCTCACGTAATCGGCGGTCACGGTCTTTGCCCTGCCTGCGGCCGCGATCAGTATGTCTGCTTCTCGCGCCACAGACGGAAGGTCTGTTGTCTTGGTGTGGCATACGGTGACGGTCGCGTTCTTCTTCAGGAGCATCATTGCCGCGGGTTTTCCGAATACCAGGGAACGGCCGATCACGACGGCCCTCTTCCCGCAGCAATCGATCCCATAGTGATCCAGGATCTCCATGACTGCTTCCGGAGTGCAGGGGGCGTATCCTAATTTCTTGCCAGTGAACACTCCGCTCATTGACAGATCTGTCATGCAGTCCACGTCCTTCTCCGGGCGGAGGCGGTTCTCGATCTCAGAAGAATCCAGGTGCTTCGGCAGAGGACGAAGAAGCAGAACACCGTGCACATTCGCATCCTCATTTGCCTCATCGATCACAGACAGCATCCTCTCCTGCGTTACATCGCTCTCAAGAACAACGCTCTTCACACAGATTCCGATGCTCTCACATCTCTTCATGGCTCCGCGTTCGTAGGACATATCCCCGGGATTCTCTCCCACACGTATGATCTCAAGCACTGGGGTAATCCCTTGTTCCTTCAGACGGTTTACCCGCTCTGTCAGTTTTTCGTTGTAGGATGCCGTAACTTCCTTGCCAAGCAGTCTCTGAGCCATATATCCTCCTTCTTCTTGCCGGTATCTGTCGCAGCAAGCCCTCTTTCCGTGTCTTAGTTATTTTCCGCCGGATAGAGCCTGTTCTTTACATTCTCGAAGATCTCATCTGCCATGGGACAGTATTTCGCTAACATCTCATCCGCCCTGCTGTTGTAGGCGTCAGCCCGCTCTCTGTCTTTCATGGATCTGGTGTTGATATACACGTTCAGGGATGCACCCTGCAGCGCTGCCTTGCAGAACACTGCCGCGTCTCCTGCATCGGAAATGGCTGCCACACTGCCTTTTTCCGCGGTTTCCCTGACCAGTTCCAGAGACTGGCAGACTTTCTCCATGATCTCCATGGGAATCCTGCAGGCTTCATTCAGGACATTCTCCATAACCCTGTCCCGCTCTGCCTTCTCTTCTTCCGTGTCCTTTGGCATGGAATATGCCGCGGCGAGAGGTGCGAAGACTTCTGCATCACGCTCGATCAGTGTGACAAGTTCATCCTGAAGATTGGTGGCTTTTGATTTCAGCTCCAGCATGTCCAGTTCAACGGATGCGTATTTCTTCTTGCCGATCGTCAGGTGAGCGACCATATTGCCAAGAGCGATCCCCAGGGCTCCCACAAGGGCGCTGGCGCCGCCTCCGCCCGGAGTCGGTGCCTTCGATCCCAGCTTGCTGACAAATTCATTTACAGGTATCGTAGAATATCCCATTTCATTAAACCTCACTGTCACCTCAATACAGGCGTCTTCCGGACAACCTCCGAAAAACGCCTGCTGTGTCCCTTATTCTTATATCACTCACAGATTGCTGTCAGATCATTCTGCATGATTTTCAGTGCATTCTGCATGATCCGATGATCAGTCAGCGTAGATCTGATCAAGCAGCTCTCTGAGTTTTGCTGCAGATGCCTGAAGTTTGGCGATCTCCTCGTCAGTCAGATGCAGCTGAATCCTCTTGGATACGCCTTTCGGACCGATCATGCAGGAGATGCTCAGGCAGACGTCGCGGATGCCGTACTCACCGTGAAGCATGGTGGAAACTGTTGTGACGGCATTGTCGCTGGAAAGAAGGATTCTGCAGAGCTTGATGACTGCAACGGTTACAGCATAGAAAGTCGCACCTTTCTCAGCAATCACAAGACTTCCGGACTTGCGCACATAGTCGATGATATGAGCCTCATCATACTTGTACTGGGGGTTCGGATTGTATACTTCATAGTATTCCGGAATCGGAATTCCCGCGATATGTGCAACGGACCACGGTACGAAGGAAGAATCGCCGTGCTCGCCGAAGATGTATGCGTGAACGTTCTTCTGAGAGATGGACAGTTCTTCCGCCAGAAGGCTTCTGAGTCTCGCGGTATCGAGCTGTGTTCCGGATCCGATGATCTGGCTCTCCGGAATTCCTGACTCTTTCATGAATACATAAGTCAGGATATCGACAGGGTTCGATACGATGATGTACTTTGCGTACGGACAGACCGGGGCGATCTGGGACGCGATATCACGGATGATGTTTACATTCGTCTTCGCAAGATCAAGTCTGGTCATGCCGGGCTTTCTGGGCATGCCTGACGTGATGATGACAATGTTGGAGCCAGCCGCATCCTGATAAGTTCCTGCCTTGATATCGATCGGATCGCGGTATGCGGTACTCTGAAGGATATCCAGAGCCTCTCCGTCTGCCTTCTTGTTATTGATATCGATCAGGACAATCTCTGTCGCCAGAGTCTCCAGTGAAAGCGTATATGCCATTGTAGCGCCTACAGAGCCGGCACCGATAATTGTAATCTTTGTAGCCATAATGATAGACCTTTCCTTTCCGGACAGTCCTTTCAGAACAGTCCTCCCCGAACAGATTCAATCCGTCCGGATCACTGTTTTACTGCTTTTTTCGATGCTCTCTCTGCGGCCTTGTCAAGTCTTGTATTACGCACCCACAGCAGGATATCGATCGTAATCTCTATTACATTGATGAAATAGAACGCCAGAGCGAAATAGAACAGGAAGCCAAGGGAAGCGGCACTCTCTGCCTGGTTGATCAGTATGAACTTGCGGATGATACCGAAGATATAACCGATCACGATGAATACTTCAAAAAATACACTCTTTCCCTTTGCTGTCCTGGCAAACCAGGACTTTCTGATCGAGATCGGCCATGACAGACCGAAGCAGATGATCATCAGCGCTTCCAGAAGATCAGTAATCCCATTCATATTTCTTTACTCCTTGTCCCGGGCTTCAAGATACTCTTTTCTGCCCTGCTCGTATAAGTTGTTTCCTTCGGAATCGATCAGCACCGTCACCGGGAAGTCTTTCACAGTCAGTTTTCTGATTGCTTCCGGTCCCAGGTCTTCATAGGCGATCAGTTCGCAGTCAACGATGCACTTTGCAAGCAGCGCGCCTGCGCCGCCGATAGCTCCGAAGTAGACGCCATGGTATTTCTTCATGGCTTCGATCACTTCTTTGGAGCGTGCGCCTTTGCCGATCATTCCTCTCGCGCCGAGCGAGATCATCTGGGGAGCCCATTTATCCATGCGGCCTGCTGTGGTCGGTCCTGCGGAACCGATCACTGTCCCCGGTCTTGCCGGCGTCGGACCAACATAGTAGATCGTAGCATCCGTAGTGTCAAACGGGATCGGGATCCCTTCAGCCAGCTGATCGGTCATGCGCTCATGGGCTGCGTCTCTTGCGGTGTAGATGACTCCGTTCAGGTAGACATTATCCCCCATATGGAGCGTTTTTGCAATCTCTTCTGTCAAAGGCAGATCAATATGTCTTTCCATCAGATCACCTCCGATTCATGTCTGGTCACATGGCAGCTGATATT
This sequence comes from uncultured Lachnospiraceae bacterium, assembly GCA_902801515.1. Taxonomy (GTDB): domain Bacteria; phylum Bacillota; class Clostridia; order Lachnospirales; family Lachnospiraceae; genus Porcincola. Next base: position 15,372 of record CADCII010000019.1, on the reverse strand, counting down.
GACCGCGCAGGGCATGCCCGCGATATGGGTCGGCAGTGTCTCGATATTCACTCCGACCGCAGTTGTCCTTCCGCCGAAGCCCTGAGGGCCGATGCCGAGCTGATTGATCTTCTCCAGCATCTCGTCCTCCAGCTGTGCATAGAACGGGTCTTCATTGTGTGAATCGACCGGGCGCAGCAGCGCCTTTTTCGCCAGAAGCGCGACATGGTCGAAGTTTCCTCCGATGCCGACTCCTACTACGATCGGCGGGCAGGGGTTCGGTCCTGCCTTTTCCACTGTCTCAAGGATGAAGTCCTTGATGCCCTGAAGTCCCGCTGAAGGCTTGAACATGCGCAGTGCGCTCATGTTCTCGGATCCGAAGCCCTTCGGCGCCACAGTGATCTTCACTTTATCACCGGGGACGATGTCTGTCGTGATCATAGCCGGCGTATTGTCGCCTGTGTTGCCGCGGCGTATCGGATCCGCTTCCACGGACTTGCGGAGATATCCCTTCGTGTATCCGCGGCGGACGCCTTCATGGACTGCGTCGTACAGGCTGCCTCCTGTGAAATGAACTTCCTGTCCTACTTCCAGGAAGATGCAGGCCATGCCTGTGTCCTGGCAGATCGGAACCTGTTCCGTGTCGGCAACCTCAAAGTTCTGGATGATCTGGTCCAGGATCGTCTGCGCGATGGGGCCGTCCTCGCATGCTCTGCAGCTCTTGATCCCCTTCTGCATATCCTTCGGAAGATGCACATTTGCAGAGATGCACATCTTCTCGATCGTATCCGTAATAACGCTTACGTCAATCTCTCTCATATCCTGCTCCTCCCTCACCCTGCCGGTTTTGTCCGACCGGGAAAAATCATGCGTAACGGAATCCTCTCCACTCAAACTCACGTGCATGTCTTGCATACTTCGGCAGAAGCATCGGGCTTACATCGTTGGTATGCTCTCCTGCGCTCTGCAGTGCCTGCGCGTATTCCGTCACATGATTCAGAGTCATGTTGCCGAGTTTGACGCTCTTTGCCTTCTCGGCTGCACTCATGCCTGCGTCGCGGCCGAATACGATGACATCCAGAAGCGAGTTGCCCATCAGTCTGTTGCGGCCGTGTACGCCGCCTGTCACCTCACCTGCGCAGAGCAGGTTGTCGATGGTCTTGGAGAAGCACTTTGCGTCGATCTCCACGCCGCCGTTCTGATAGTGAAGGGTCGGATATACCGGGACCGGGACTTTTCTCATGTCGATGCCGTACTGATAGAACAGTCTCAGCATGGCCGGGATGCTTGCCTCGATCGTACCCTCGCCGTTGATCGCTTCGATCATCGGCGTATCAAGCCATACAGCATGGCCGAGCGGAGTGGTAAGGCCTTTCTTGTTGCCTCTGCACTCACGGATAATGCCTGCTGCGGCAACGTCTCTTGTCTCGAGCGGATGCATGTATGCTTCGCCGTCGATATTGACCAGCTGTGCTCCGAGGGAGCGGACCTTCTCAGTGACCAGCGCACCCTGAATCTGTGCCGGGAACGCGGCTCCGGTCGGATGATACTGGATCGTATCCTGATACAGCAGCGGAGCTCCCGCGCGGTATGCAAGGATCAGGCCGTCAGCTGTCGCGCCGTAGTGGTTGGACGTCGGGAAGTGCTGATAGTGCAGTCTTCCGCAGCCGCCTGTCGCCAGGATGACCGTCTTTGCCCTGCAGACCAGATAGTCATCGGTCTCCATGTTCATGAGTACAGCGCCAGCGACCTGTCCCTTGGTATCCTTGATCAGTTCAGCCGCAGAGGTGAACTCAAGCACATGGATGCCGCGGTTCTGGACTTCGTCGCGCAGCGTTCTCATGATCTCTGCGCCGGAATAGTCCCTTGCCGCATGCATTCTCTTGCGGCTGGTGCCGCCGCCGTGGGTGGTCACCATCGTGCCGTCTGCTTCCTTGTCGAACATGACGCCCAGGCTCTCCAGCCACTGGATCGCTTCGGGAGCCTTGCTGACCAGTTCTCTGACCAGTTCCGGCTTCGCTGCGAAATGACCTCCGCCGTACGCGTCCAGATAATGCTGTGTGGGGCTGTCGTTCGGTTTGTCCGCTGCCTGGATGCCGCCTTCAGCCATCATGGTGTTGGCGTCGCCCAGACGCAGTTTGGTGACGACCAGTACGTCGGCTCCTGCGTTGGAAGCCTCGATCGCTGCGGAGCACCCCGCTCCGCCTCCTCCGATGATAAGGACATCGGTATCATAGTCGATCCGGCTCAGGTCAAGATTCAGGCCATACAGCCTGCTGTTGGAATGAAGCAGATGAGTCAGCTGCTTCGGAGCCTTCTCACCGCGGTTCGGTCCGACTTTGATCTCGGCAAAAGCATCTTCACGATAATCCGGATGCCATCTGCGCAGAAGACTGTCCTTCTCTTCTGCTGTCAGTCTTCTCGGCTCGGTATGAAGACGTTCATCTCTGGTCGCTTCGACCTTTTTGATGGATTCGAGCATTTCTTCGGTATACATCTTCACCCTCCCTTATTTCTCGATCTCACGGTTGTTGTACAGTTCCTGGATCTTGGCTGCAGGCATCTGCATGAGTTCCTTCAGGCCCTCATCAAACTTGCCTTCATTTACCTCTTTGACTCTGTCGGCAAGATGTCCGCACTTCGGCGCGATATACTTGCCTGTGAGACGCCTTGAGAGAAGTCCCACATACGGGTGGGAGATCCCTGCCGGGCATCTGGTTGTGCAGCATCCGCACATTACGCAGTTGAAGGATGCCTCCGCACACTTCTCGATCTCTCCGCGCTGCGCATAAGCAATGTACTGCATGACCTGCAGTTCCTGCGGACATGCCTTTGTGCAGGCATTGCAGCCGATGCATGCGTAGATCTCCGGATAGAGTTCCATCATGATCTGGTCGGATACCTCAAGTTCCTCCAGGTTATAGCTGCGCTTGTCCTGCGGATAGAACGGGATCGAGGCAACATACATGTTGTCCTCGACCTGCTTCTCACAGGCAAGACACGTCTTCAGTTCATTCTGTCCCTTGATGCGGTAGATCGTCGCGCATGCGCCGCAGAATCCGTGACGGCAGCCGACACCTCTCTTCAGAGTGTAGCCCGCATATTCCCATGCCGCGATAATGGTCAGATCACCGGGGACGCTGTACCGCTTTCCGTAGAAATAAACATTTACCATTTCTTCCATTGTTTTTCCCTCTTCTTACAACTGTGCCTGTATCTGATCAGTATTCATCGGGCAGCTGGTCGATCTCGTCGCAGCGGAATACCGGCCCGTCCTTGCAGACATATTTGGAACCGATATTACATCTTCCGCATTTGCCGATCCCGCATTTCATACGCAGTTCCAGTGTGGTATATACCTGGTCTCTGCTGAATCCGAGCTGTTCCAGATTCTGCAGACAGAACTTGATCATGATGGGCGGACCGCAGATGATGGCGGTCTTGTCTGTCGAGAAACCGGCTTCGGTGAGATAGCTGGGAACAAATCCCACATGTCCGTCCCACTCCGGGTCCTCGCGGTCGATGGTCAGCCAGACTTTAGTGTCCGGAGCCTTCTCCCAGACTTCCCTGATCTCTTCCAGTTTTACCAGATCAGCTTTTGACCTGGATCCGTACAGGATATCGATCTTTCCGTAGTCTTCGCGTTTCGCCAGACAGTAATTGATGACGGAGCGAAGCGGGGCAAGTCCGATACCGCCTGCAATGAAGAGAAGATCCTTGCCCTTGTAGATGTCATCCACGGGGAAATGATTGCCGTAAGGTCCCCTGACCAGGATCTGGTCTCCTTCTTTCAGGCCGTGCAGATAGCTGGTAAGCACTCCGCACTCTTTGATGGAAAATTCATGATAATCTGTCTCAGTCGGTGATGAGGTGATGGAGAACATCGCCTCACCGATCCCGGGCGCACAGATCATCGCGCACTGTCCGGGCATCTGGTCGAACAGTCTCCCGCCGCCGGGAGCCGTTACGATAAAGGATCTCACATCAGGCGTCTCCTGCGTGATCTTCCGGATCACTCCCACCTGAGGGATCAGGACATCCTGCCGGTAAGAAGGATTCTTGCACAGACAATCTTCACTCATGCCTTCTCCTCCTCTCTGCCTTTATCCATGGTCTTGATGACCTTGACGATGTTCAGCGCCTGCGGGCAGCGGTCCACACAGCGTCCGCACCCGACGCACATATACATGCCGTTATTGTTGGTCGGGAAATAAACAAGTTTGTGCATGAATCTCTGACGGTATCTCTGCATCTGCGTGGTACGGTTATTTGCCGCAGCCATCAGCGTGAAATCAGAGTACATGCAGCTGTCCCAGCAGCGGTATCTCTGGATACCGTGGCCGGTGTCATAATCCTTGATGTCATAACACTGGCAGGTCGGACAGACAAATGTGCAGGTCCCGCAGGCAAGGCAGGCGTCGGACAGCTGCTGCCAGTTGGGATCGTCAAACTTCTCATCCGTCTTTCCTGCGCCCCATCCTTCCAGTGACAGTGAGGAATAGGGAAGTTTCTTCGTAATGCTGCGGATGGACTCCTTCTCTTCCTCTACAGAAGCAGTGTCATCCGTATCACTGAGCAGTTCAGAGAACTGTCCCAGGAATTCATTTCCTTTTTCTGTCTGTCCTTCCAGGAAGAGTTCTTCTCCGATCATCCACATCGCCACATCTGCTCCATCGCACTGTGCGGCGTCAATGCCGAACACGCTGCAGAAGCATGTCTGCGCCGGACGGTGGCAGGCAAGGGATACAAGGATTGCCTGCTCCCTTCTTGCCTTGTAGAAGGTGTCAACCGGATCTGCCAGGAATACCTGATCCATGACAGTCAGTGCCCTGACGTCACAGGAACGGATCCCGAATACGCAGAACGGCTGATCGGTAAGTTTCATCGGGTCGATTGAGAACCCGTCTTCCCCTTTGCTGACGGTATACATCGTCTGGCACTGCGGGAAGAAGACATCCTTGGGACTCTTTACACTCTTGAGAGTCTGAAGGTCGACCTCGCGCTCCTTGTCCCAGACGCCCCAGTTGGTTGCCCCTGTCATCCGGACCGGCACGAACAGATCCATAGCCGCTCCCACACTGCTCAGGAACTTAGGGACGTCGTTCATAGATAATTTTTTCATCCCCTGCTCCTTTCCAGACCGGCACCGGCCTCCGGGTCTTCCATCGTGAACGCGGTCAGAGGTCCTGGCGTTTCAGTATCGGACCCTGCCTGGAATTCTCCGTACAGTTCATCCATATCAAGGATAAACTTCCGGTTGAGAAGATGCAGCGGGATCGACTGCGGACATACTCTGGAGCACTCTCCGCAGTCCGTGCATCTTCCGGCCACGTGGTATGCGCGGATGATGTGGAACATGTTTTCCTCAAATGAATCCGCGTTGGCTTTCTGAGCCGTATCATAATTGGTATTATCGAAGACGCAGTGCAGGCAGTTGCACGCCGGACATACATTGCGGCAGGCGTTGCAGCGGATGCACTTGGACAGTTCAGAGCGGAAGTAGGCGAATCTTTCTTCCGGGCTCATTGCCTGGATCCGTCTGACCTCGTCGAAACGGTCTCCCTCTGTATCTGTGGTCTCCTTCGATCCCAGCATCTTTTCATCAAAGATCTGGTGATCCTTGGTCTTGCAGAAATGACATCTCTCCAGCATCACATCCGCAAACGGCACTTCCTTCTTGTCTCCGTAGATGGTCGTAACTTTGGCAACGTCGCATTCATCCATAAGATTGATCCCGGTGATGCTCTCGATATCGCCAAGTCCCATCTCCTGGAACTTTCTGTGGTCCAGTTTGCCCTTGCAGCCGACTCCGATGATGTAAGCCTGTTCCCTTACAACCTGGTGCTCCTTGATGAGCTGGTTGAAGCTGAAGGTGTCGCAGGGTTTCAGGAAGACCAGTGTCTTTCCTTCCATCTTCGAAGCACGGATCATATACTTGGACAGGTTGGCTCCGCAGAATCCGTCATATACAAAATCTTTTTCGAGCTCCTCAGCACTGGTGAAAATGTGCGGTTCCGGATTATAGACAAAGTCGCCTTTCTTCCAGCCGAGCACACGCGCCACAGTTCCGTCAGCGAGGAGTTCTTTTGCACGGTTTATCAATTCCTGCATCTGATATCCTCCAATCTCACGTTCCTGCCGAGGGAGCGGATCTTCTCGGCGAACTCATTCATCGTAGCGGCAAACTTGGCGCCTTCTGATGCCGAGACCCATTCGACCCTGGTCCTGCCCTTCTCAACGCCGAGATAGTCGAGCATCGAGAACAGGAGAGCCATTCTCCTTCTTGTATAATAGTTGCCTGTCATATAGTGACAGTCTCCCGGATGACATCCGCACAGGATGACTCCGTCGGCGCCCTTCTGGAACGCCCTGAGAATGAACAGCGGGTTCACACGTCCCGAGCACGGAACACGGATGATCTTGATCTCAGCCGGATAGCTGGCACGGTTATTTCCTGCCAGATCGGCTCCCGCATAGCTGCACCAGTTGCAGCAGAATGCTACGATCTTCGGAGTCCACTCTCCTTCGCTCTTTCCCTTTGCGTCCCCGAGGTACGCAAGGTTCTCTCTCTCCAGAACAGCTTCCGGGGAGGTCATTTTCTCAGTCACTGACATAATACCGTATCCACCTCCGCCATAATCTGTCTGTTGGAGAATCCCTTCAGGTTCATCGCGCCGGACGGGCAGGCGACAGAACATGCACCGCAGCCCTTGCAGAGCGCCGGGTTGACCTGGGCAATACGCCTCGTATCACGCACACCGTGATCGCGGACCTCCTTCTCCGTGTAGCTGATCGCACCGTACGGACAGACATTCTGACATACAGAGCAGCCGTTGCAGTACAGCTCGTCTGACTGTGCCACACACGGATTGGTCTTCAGTTTATCTTTCGCCAGCAGGCCGACTACCTTGATGGCTGCCGCTCCTGCCTGCGCAACGGTCTCCGGGATATCCCTCGGACCCTGAACCACACCCGACATGAATACGCCTGCAGTCGCAGCTTCGACCGGACGCAGCTTCGGATGGGCTTCATTCAGAAAGTTATTGTTGTCGATGGAAAGGGTCAGCATCGTCGCGAGCTTGCGGATATCGGGGTTGGGTTCAACCGCCGCTGCCAGCACGACCATGTCTGCGTTGATCTCGACTACCTTCTGGTCCAGCATATCCACGCCGTGTACCAGCAGGGTGCCGTCCGCCTGAGGCGTGACCTTGCCGACCTGTCCCTTGATGTAATCAACGCCGTAGTCTTCCACCGCCCTGCGGTAGAACTCGTCGAACGCCTTACCCGGCGTACGGACGTCGATATAGAATACATGGATGTTGACATCCGGATAGTGATCCTTGATCAGCATCGCCTGCTTAGCGGTATACATGCAGCAGATCTTGGAACAGTAGGGTTTGCCTCTCCTGTCGTCCTCGCACCTGGAGCCGACACACTGGATGAATACCATCTCCTTCGGCTGCCTGTGGTCAGACATGCGCTGCAGATGTCCGCTGGTCGGTCCTGCAGCATTCAGGATACGCTCAAGTTCCAGGGAGGATACTACATCCGGGCTGAGGTTGTACGCATACTCTCCGAATGGCTTCAGATCGATCAGATCGAATCCGGTAGCGACAACGATCGCACCGTACTTCTCGGTGATGATCTCATCCTTCTGCTCGTAATCGATCGCCTGCACCGCGCAGTTCTTGGCGCAGATACCGCACTTTCCTGTGCGGAAATGAATGCATGCCTCTGTATCGATCACCGGTACATTCGGGATCGCCTGGGCAAACGGTGTGTAGATCGCAGTCCTGGTATTGAGACCGCGGTTGAATTCATTTTTCGCCTTCTTAGACGGACATTTCGTCATGCACAGTCCGCAGCCCGTGCAGATATCCTCGTGCACATAGCGGGCTTTCCTGCGGATCTCCACCGTGAAGTCTCCGACATAGCCGGAAACACTCTCCACTTCCGAATAGGTGTACAGGGTGATGTTCTCATGCTGGGCGACTTCAGTCATCTTCGGAGTCAGGATACAGCTTGAGCAGTCCAGCGTCGGGAAGGTCTTGTCCAGCTGGCTCATGCGGCCGCCGATCGACGGAGTCTTCTCAACAATGTCAACTTTGTAGCCGGCATCCGCAATGTCGAGCGCGGTCTGTATCCCTGCAATACCTCCTCCGATGATAAGAGCTCTCTTGGTGACTTTGCTCTCACCTTCCTGCAGAGGAGTATTCAGGTTGACTTTCGCCACAGCGGTCTTCATCAGGCTGATCGCCTTCGGAGTACCGATCTCTGTATCCTTATGGACCCATGAACACTGTTCACGGATGTTTGCAATCTCAACCATATAGGGGTTGAGGCCGGCCTTATCGGCCACCTTGCGGAAGGTGGCTTCGTGCATGCGCGGCGAACAGGAACATACCACAACGGCGGTGAGTCCATATTCTTTGATGGAATCTGCAATCAGATTCTGCCCGTTCTCAGAGCACATATAGGTGTAATCCGTTGCGAACACAACTCCGGGCTGGCTCTTTGCCGCCTCGGCTACTGCCGCAACGTCGACCGTCGCTGCGATATTGCTTCCGCAGTGACAGACAAATACGCCGATTCTCTGCACTTAACTCACCTCCTTACTTTCTCTCACGGCGCAGTACGCTCATCAGCAGCTGCTGCGGTGTATCCGGATCGATCCTGGACGGGATATCCTCAGGCTGAAGGTGCGTGCCGCCCCTTCTCCTTACGGCTGCCTGGCGGACACCGTCGATCAGCTTGCCCGGGCGCACGTCGCGGGGACAGCGCTCCACACAGGCAAAGCATCCAAGACAGTTCCAGATGGTCTTCGACTGCATCAGTTCATACATATCGCCTCTGGCGATGTAGCTGGCGAACTGGTGGGGTTTGATATCAAACTCATCATAGGCGGGACAGGAAGCGGAACATTTGCCGCACTTCATGCACCTGGTGACATCACAGCCGCAGATCAGGAGAACTTCCTCGCGGATATTGGCTTCTTCAATCGTCATCAGCGCACCCCCTTCCCTGCTTCGATACCCAGTGCCTGTGCCAGCACTTCGGAGATGTAACGCACCGGAAGTTTATCCGGACCATTATATTTCTGAAGGTTGTAGAAACACAGGGGACATGCGGTGACCAGTTCCTCGCAGCCTGAAGTCTTTGCGTCGGCGAATATCTTCCCGACAAGACGGTTCGTAAATTCAGGCTCTTCCAGCGAACGGTAGCCTCCGCAGCACTCATTTCTCATCTGGTACTTCACCGGAGTCGCTCCGACCGCCTCCAGGAAATCCTCGATGACAGACGGATCCTCAGGATCATCAAATTCGAGAATGCCCGACGGACGAAGCAGAAGACATCCATAGTAGGCGCCGATACGGTGTCCGGTCAGCGGATGCTCCGCCTTCTTCCTGATCGTGTCAAAGCCCACAGCGTCCCTGAGCAGTTCCAGATAGTGCAGGACTTTGGTCTCTCCCTGATAGGGTTCATCAAACTGTGAGTATCTGTTGGCACGGTCCCTGATATCAGGAACATTCTTCATATCATCGTTGACACATTTCAGAACATGAAAACACCCGGAACATACCGTTACCAGGTCTCTTCCGTGTTCTTTCGCATCATTGAGCGCGCGGACAGATGCAAGTTTGTTGCCAACCTCATCTGATCCGAGAGGATATACTCCTCCGCAGCATTGCCAGTTATCGATCTCCACTAGCGTAACTCCCAGTGCCGCGGCGGTTTCTCTGGTGTAGATATCCAGGTCCTTCGCCTTTGTCTTGAGAGTACAGCCCGGGAAATAGCTGTAAGTCAGATCCATAGGTACAGTCGACTCCTTTCCCTGACATTTTGTGGCATTTATCAGAAATAAATGCACTTCGGGGATGATGATTATCGTGCAATACTATGCCATATTGTTATTAATTTGTCAATCAAGACATCTGTTCAATCAGGCGAACCTGATTCCTCCGTCTGTAACTGTAAAAAGCATATTTTGTATGATAATCTTCATATTTAAACATATCAAAAAGAGATTGCGCGGTCAACGCAATCTCCCCGAAACATACCGCATAAAGGCGGTTTTTTTTAAAGATTTTATGCTGAATTGTCAGGTTTTCAATAGTCTGCAGAAATCAAAAAAATTGCTTCAATGAATGAATCAAAAATTCTCCAGAAATCACTCTTTATGCCCGAACAAATGAGTCTTGCTCTCTGTTCCGGCAATCAGTCTTGAGATGTTCGCCCGGTGCTGCCACCAGCACAGTACAGTCAGGGCAAATGCTATCACATACAGTTCGATCAGGTGCGGAGCAGTCATATGAAATCGTCCGATCATTCCCATGAACAGCGTCATGAGGAAGAATACCGCATAGCACACCAGAGATCCTGCGGAGACATACTTTGTAATGACAGATACCAGAATGAATGACGAAAGTGCAACGGCAAAGATCAGAGGATCAAAGGCAGCTACCAGTCCGGCTGAAGCCGCCACTCCTTTTCCGCCTTTGAAGTTCAGGTAGAACGGGAAATCGTGCGCGATGATCGCTCCGGCTCCGGCATAAAGTTTCAGGATCGGGAGAATATCCGCATGGTTCTTTCCGAACAGTATCCCCACAAGGATGACCGCCAGAAAACTCTTGAGGAAGTCTCCGATAAATGTGATCAGTCCCAGTTTCGTCCCAAGGGTCCGGATCATATTGGTTGTTCCCGCGTTGCCGCTTCCATATTCACGGATGTCGATTCCGTGAAGTCTTCCTATAATATAACTGGTCTGTATAAGACCAAAGGCATATCCGATTGCCAGGCATACTAATCTGATCATAATTCAGGCTGCTCTTTCTTGGCGCGTTCCCTTGTAAAGATCCGGATGGCCGTACCCTTGAATCCGAAAGCGGTACGGATCTGGTTCTCTATGTAGCGCTCATAGGAAAAATGCATCAGTTTCTTGTCATTTACAAACAGGATAAAGGTCGGCGGAGCAACACCCACCTGCGTCATGTAGTAACACTTGAGTCTCTTGCCCTTATCCATCGGGGGCTGCTGAAGCGCAACCGCCTCTGAGAGGATCTCGTTCAGCACGCCGGTACCGACTCTGCGGTTCGCGCTCTCGATTACCTCATCCACCATAGTGTACAGTTTTGTCAGTCTCTGCCCGCTCTTCGCGGAAATAAATACGATGTCCGCATACGCCATGAAGGACAGTGTCTGCCGGATCTTCTCAGAGAACTTCTTCACCGTATGGGTATCCTTCTCGACGGCATCCCATTTGTTGACGGCGATGATGATCCCCTTGCCTCTCTCGTGGGCGATCCCTGCGATCTTCGCATCCTGCTCCGTAACGCCTTCGGTCGCGTCGATCACAATGATCACTACATCGGCTCTCTCCACAGCGCCGACTGCACGGACGATCATGTAATGCTCGAGGTCTTCCTTGATCCGGTTCTTGCGGCGGATACCGGCCGTATCGATGAACACATACTCTTTGCCGCTGTATTTCACCACAGTGTCAACCGCATCCCTGGTGGTTCCTGCAATATCGGACACGATCAGCCTGTCTTCTCCCAGGAGGCGGTTGATGATGGAGCTCTTGCCGACATTCGGTTTTCCTACAATGGCTACCTTCGGTCTGGTGTCCTCTTCCTCGGAAGGATCCTTCTCGGGAAGTCTCTTAAGGACTTCATCCAGCAGGTCTCCGATACCGGTCCTGTTTGCGGCGGATACCGGATAGGGATCTCCTATTCCCAGGTTGTAGAACTCATAGACTGAAGCCTCATCCCTGGCGAAACTGTCTACCTTATTGACTACCAGAAGGACTGGTTTGTGACTGCGTCTGAGCATGTCTGCCACCTTGGCATCCGCATCCACAAGACCCTGCTTGAGGTCTGTCATAAACAGGATCACATCCGCCGTGTCTATGGCGATCTGCGCCTGCTCTCTCATCTGTGAGAGGATGATATCGCTGGTATCAGGCTCGATACCGCCGGTATCGATCATGGTGAAACTACGGTCCAGCCATTCGACGTCCGCATAGATCCGGTCCCGCGTAACGCCCGGCGTATCCTGTATGATCGATATCCTGGAACCTGCCAGTGCATTAAAAAGCGTAGACTTTCCCACATTCGGGCGGCCTACAATTGCAACTATCGGTTTACTCATATATTCCTATCCTATTCTGATTCCGGTCACTGCCTCTGTGAAGCTCCGACCGTCCGATTCTACAATAATGATTTTTATTTGTAAAGTTTCCTCTATCTGTTCCACGGTCATATCATCAAGAAGCACATTTTCCCCGCTGCGCAACATGTTGCACGGAAGCAGCAGCGCTTCGCCCAGGTCCCTGCCCTGAAGCTGTGCAACCAGATCCTGCCCGGTGATCAGGCCGGATACCGTGATCAGTTCCCCAAAGAAATGATTCGTAATCGGAACAACGTCGGCCTGTACCTGCGGGAAGACCTGCATAATCTCTTCTGCAATGGAAGCGATCGTCGGTCCGATCAGCCTTCCGGTAGCGATCGTGACATGCCTCTTTTCTGCAGTGGTGCTCCCCCCGGCAGGGATATTGCATTCAGCCAGGCTGCTCTGCTTGGCCATACGCAGTGTCTCCCTGACTTCTTCGGTCAGAAGGCGGACCATGCCCACGCCGTTTTCCAGCTGCAGATATCCGTCATAGCGCTCTTCGCCCGGCAGTTCTCTTCCGGCCATGATGTACCATTCATCGCTGGCGTGGACCAGATGGATGCCGTATCTTTCCATATAATACTGCTGCCATCTCTCGATCATATCTATGACAGGGCCGGCCGACTCTTTGTCAAAAGGCTCCAGTTTCGGAAGCCGTTCCCTGTATCTGGTCAGGCCGACAGGGACGACCGACACACTCTTCAGCTGCGGAAGATACTGCTCAAACTCACGCAGTGAGTACTCCAGTTCATCCCCGTCATTGATCCCCCTGCACAGTACGATCTGTCCGTTCAGTTCGATCCCTGCCTCCTTCAGGCGGCGGATCTTTCCAAATACATCGCCCGCGGAAGAATTGCGGAGCATCTGGCAGCGAAGCTGCGGGTTCATGGTGTGAAATGAGATATTGATCGGTTCCAGATGGTACCGGATGATCCGGTCAATGTCGTGATCTGACATATTAGTCAGCGTTATATAATTGCCCTGCAGAAAACTCAGCCTGGCATCATCGTCATGAAAATAAAGAGTACGCCGCATCCCCTTCGGCATCTGATTGACAAAACAGAATATGCAGTTGTTGCGGCAGGAGCGGTACTCATCCATCAGCCCGCTCTCAAATCCGATCCCCAGGTCCTCCGACGGATCTTTCTCGATCTCCAGTTCCCAGTCTTCATCCCCCTTGCGGACCACGACCAGCAGTTCTTCTTCCTGGGACAGATACCGGTAGTCGAATACATCCTCTATCTCCTGGTCATTGATGGAGATCAGAAGATCTCCCGGTTCTACGCCGAGTTCTTCAGCGATCGATCCGGGCGCGACCGATGTTATCTTATGATAATTGTTCTGACCTTTGGGCATATCCGGTATATCCTTATCCTCTGCGCATCTGCAATAATTCTGAAAAGCCCGGAGTGGTCCGGGCTTTTGGTTCTGCAGTCAGTTCAGTTCAGCCTGAGGTGATTCAGTCACGGTCCAGCTGTTTCAGCAGCTGATTGATCTTGGCTGTCGGAGACTGGATCTCGCTGATGGAAAGATCATGATTGAGATGATCGATGATCGATGCGAGATACTCTGTCATGTCAGCCTCGGCGTACCACTCACGGGTGAGCAGTTCGGGCGGCCTGTAGTTCAGGTTCGTAGTCACAACCTTTGAGATGTATCCCTTCTCATAATATTCATCAAAGGCTTCCAGACCGTCTGTGAACAGGCCGAATGTAGTACAGATGAATACTTTATTCGCGCCTTTTTCCTTGATCTGTCTTGCGACATCCAGCATGCTTCCGCCGGAAGAGATCATATCGTCGATGACCAGGACATCCTTGCCTTCCACGGAAGAGCCCAGGAATTCATGGGCAACGATCGGATTCTTTCCATTTACGATCTTCGTATAATCGCGTCTCTTGTAGAACATGCCCAGCTCAAGTCCGAGAATATTTGCGAAATAAACCGATCTCTCCATGGCGCCCTCATCAGGGCTGACGACCATGGCGGTATCCTTGGATAAATGAAGGTCCGGAACGGTCTGGATCAGAGCCTTCAGGAACTGGTATGTCGGCATGAATGAATCAAACCCGGACAGCGGGATCGCATTCTGGACACGGGGATCATGTGCGTCAAACGTAACGATATTGGAAACGCCCATATCCACAAGTTCTTCCAGGAAAATCGCACAGTCAAGAGACTCTCTCTTGGTCCTTCTGTGCTGTCTTCCGCCGAACAGGAACGGCATGATCACAGTAATCCTCTTTGCCTTTCCGTTGGCAGCAGATATCACCCTCTTAAGATCTTCATAATGATTATCCGGAGACATGTGATTGATCTCACCGCACACCTTATAGGTAATGCTGTAATTGAGAACATCGATCATGATATAGAGATCAGCACCGCGGACGGAATCATTGATAACGCTCCTGCCTTCACCGGTACCGTAGCGCGGACAGCGGAAATCCACAAGATAACTGTCTTCGCAGTATCCCTTCAGCGGGAAATTGATCCGTGCCAGCGGAGACTTTCTCCGCATCTCGGACAAATCCTTGTCGACAACCTTAGCGAATTCCCTGCAGCCTTCCAGCGCTGCGATCTTCAACGGTCCTGCCGGCAGTGAATCTAACTGAATATCGATTGCCATGTAATCCTCCTGCGGTGATCAGCTGATAGTAGATGACGTCTAAGCACGGCTGCTGACGGCATACACATTATAGACGAGGCATCCGCCAAGCGCAAGCCGCAGATTCCCCTTAATTCACAGAGCAGATCACCCTGAAATCAACGTGAAAACTGATCACTGTAAACTCACCTCAGCATGAGCACTGCTGCGTGGTTGCCGCGCCTTCCGTGACTTGCCCTGTGCGAGAACAGATAATCCTTATTGCAGGAAGTACACAGATCCGGAAGTGAGACATTCTGCTTCTTCAGGCCTGCCTCAAGGAAGTTCTCCATGCACGCAAGCTGCAGGTCCACGTGATACTTCTGCTCTCCGGTCTCTGTCAGACGTCCCTCTTTGATCATTTTCTTCGCAAGGGAAGCGTCATATTTGTCACGGAACTTCTCAGCTACGTCTTTGCTGACTTCAAAGCAGTCAATGCAGATGGACGGTCCGATGGCGGCAACCATCTTTGCCGGGTCAGAGCCATAGACCTCATGCATCATCCGCACTGCCTTCGCTCCGATGCCTTTGATAGTCCCTCTCCAGCCGGAGTGCACGTTGGCGATGGCTTTGTGGACAGG
>CADCII010000018.1 GCA_902801515.1 uncultured Lachnospiraceae bacterium | reverse complement strand
ATGCTGTGAAGATCGCGTAAGCGACCCTCACAGGGACTGGCACGGGAATGTGCCAGCATAGAAACTCCATCCGACGATAGTCGGTTGTGGGTAGTTCATGTAAGGGCTGTTATATGAGGGATGAGATGAAAAACTGCAGGCTCTGCCCGAGAGAATGCGGGGCAGACAGGACTGCGGGAAGATACGGAATCTGCTGTGCAGGGGCGGAGATCCTGGTTGCCAGGGCTGCGCTCCATGCATGGGAAGAACCTGTCATTTCCGGAAAGAACGGGTCCGGGGCAGTGTTCTTTTCCGGCTGCAGTCTGGGCTGTGTCTACTGTCAGAATTATATAATCTCCGGTACAATTGCAGGCCGGAGGCAGACAGGTACAGCAGACCATACGCAGACAGGCCGCATGATGTCAGACACAGCGGATACAAATCCGCCGGAGTCTTTGCCAGGCAAGAGTGTCAGCGTGGAACATCTGGCAGATATATTTCTGAGACTGCAGGATCTTGAGAAAGCAAATAACATCAATCTTGTCACGGCGACTCATTTTATACCGCAGGCAGCAGAGGCTTTAAAGATTGCAAAAAAGAAGGGGCTGGAGATTCCCGTAGTTTACAATACGAGCGGGTATGAGAAAGTATCTTCACTGAAGATACTGGACGGCCTGGTGGATGTATATCTCCCGGATCTGAAATATCTTACGCCGGAACTTGCCCGGAAGTATTCTCATGCTGGGGATTATCCGGACAGAGCAAAGGAAGCGATTGAAGAGATGGTCCGGCAGACCGGCGAACCGCAGTTCTGTCCCGAACGGGGAAATGAAGAGAACCAGCTGATCACAAGAGGAGTGATCGTAAGGAATCTCCTTCTTCCGGGACACGTGGAAGAGTCGAAAAAGATCGTAAAGTATCTGCATGAAACTTACAAAGAGAGCATCTATATCAGTCTGATGAACCAGTATACGCCCATGCCGGCAATGAAGCATGATCCGCTTCTTGGCCGCAGGGTGACAAAGAGGGAATATGAGAGACTGGTCCAATATGCATTGGAGATCGGAGTAGTCAATGGATTCATACAGGAAGGAAAGACCGCGCAGGAAAGCTTCATCCCGTCCTGGAACGGGGAAGGGACCTGATAAGAGGACGGGCAGCAGGCAGTTTAGACCCGATGCAGCGGGGAGGGTCTCCGTGAACAGGCCGTCCGGAGCCGATGAGAGAGGGAAAGATACGAATACCCCGGCAGGCGTATGTCCGGTGTACAGAAAGTGCGGGGGCTGTGACTACCAGGGAGTCGAATATAAAGAACAGCTCCAGAGAAAAGATAAAGAGATGCACAAACTTCTTGGCGGTATTGTGGATACTGTTCATCCGATCATCGGGATGAAGGATCCGATGCATTACCGCTGCAAAGTGAATGCTGTTTTCGGACTGGACAAGAAAGGGTATCCGGTCAGCGGAAATTACGAGAAGAATTCTCACAGGATAGTCTCTGTGGATTCCTGTATGATCGAGGATGAGAAGGCGGATGCCATCATCCGGGATATCCGGTCCATGCTGCGTTCATTTCGTATCCGAACATATGATGAAGATTCCGGGTATGGCTTCCTGCGCCATGTACAGGTCCGGAAGGGATATGCTACAGGAGAGTACATGGTCACTCTGGTCTGTACGGATCCGGTATTTCCCTCCAAGAATAATTTTGTAAAAGCACTCCGGAAGAATCATCCGGAGATCTCCACAGTGATCCTGAATATTAATGACAAATCCACTTCAATGGTACTTGGAGAGAGGAATATCACGCTGTACGGGCGGGGCTTCATAGAAGATGAGCTGTGCGGCTGCAGATTCAGAATCTCGCCCGGTTCATTTTACCAGGTCAATCCGCCTCAGACGCAGATTCTGTATGATACTGCGATCCGCTATGCCCGTCTGACCGGACAGGAGACAGTGATGGATGCCTACTGCGGTACCGGTACGATCGGCATCATAGCATCCAGGCATGCCGGAAGTGTGTACGGTGTGGAACTGAACCGGGATGCAGTGAGAGATGCCATATGGAATGCGCGCAGGAACGATATTAAGAATGTCCGGTTCGTCAATAAAGACGCTGGGGATTATATGGATGAACTGTCGCAGAGCCGGGAGGAAGTGCTTCCGGATGTGGTGATCCTGGATCCGCCAAGGACAGGAACGACCCAGAAATTTATCGACGCCGTATCACGGATGGCCCCGGAGAGGATCGTCTATGTATCGTGCGGACCGGACACGCTTGCCCGGGACCTGAAACTGTTCAGGAAGAAAGGATACAAGGCACTGGAGGCACAGCCCGTAGACCTGTTTCCGTTTACTGAGCACGTGGAATCAGTTGTGAAACTCACCCGAGCCGGGTTGTGACTATAGAATTATTGTTATGGCCTTTTAAATTGATAGGGATTAAGAGATGAAATACGAGCAGAAGATTGTTCTGAAAAACAGCAAAGAGGCTCTTATCAGGAATGGTAATGCATCAGATGGCCTTGCTGTTTATGAGGTTTTTAATCTCACACATGCAGAGACCGATTATCTGTTATCATATCCCGATGAAAACAGTTTTGATCCGGAACAGGAAGCGCGGTTTCTGGAAGAAAAAGCTGAAAGCCCAAATGAAACAGAGCTTATTGCCATCATTGACGGAAAAGTCGCAGGGACTGCCGGGATCGAGGCTGTAGGGAAGAAGTATAAGGTAAAGCACAGGGCTGAATTCGGCATCAGTGTGTTAATGGAGTACTGGGGACTTGGATTGGGCAAAGCACTGACTAAGGCTTGCATTCAATGCGCCAAAAATGCCGGCTACGATCAATTGGAATTGAATGTGGTAGCCGATAACAACAGGGCTTTGTCTTTGTACCGGAGTCTGGGCTTTGAGGAATTCGGCCGAAATCCAAGGGGTTTTAACTCGCAAACCTCCGGATATCAGGAATTGGTTTATATGATGCTGAAGCTGTAGACAAATCAAGTTTGCCGATATGTTCCCTCGAACGTCCGGAAACCAAAACCCGTGGACATGTTTCCCTTTACCAACAAGGGGTATGAATTAGCAGTTTCATTTCCTCGTGCCATGTCGAGACGGTAGTATCGATGTCACGGGGTTGAGTCAGCAATCAGTATAGTTTTTGCCGGAAAAGCTCTGAAAAACACAGTGACACGATTCGTATCAGTGATGCGACGGAGCGATTCTTCCATTTTTCATGACCATTCATTACAGTTGATCTGAACAGAGGTCAACGAAAGGATGGATTGAAAGTGAAAAAAATCAGAAGAAAAGATTTGTTGGCAGGAATCGTGCTGCTGACGGAGTTTGCCCTATGGACTGTATTGATCCGGCATATCGATGTACAGAATGCAGGTCCAAATGGAACGGAGATCGGCTTTGCTGCGATTAATGTGTGGTTTCACCGACTGACAGGGGTACATATGTTGATCTATACGATGACCGACTGGCTTGGCTTCGTCCCAATCATCATATGCATGTGCTTTGGAGTGCTGGGGCTTGTACAGTTGGTGAAACGAAAAAGCCTGCCGAGAGTTGACTCTGATATCCTTATGTTAGGAGCCTACTATGTACTGGTCATTCTGTGCTACCTGCTGTTCGAGATGGTACCGATCAATTACAGGCCGATCTTAATAAACGGAAATCTGGAAGCGTCCTATCCGTCTTCAACTACGCTCCTGGTTTTGAGCGTGATGCCCACATTGAAGTATCAGTCAGACCGAAGAATCGTGAATCCGGTGACACGGAAAGCGATAACGGTATTTGTAATCGTATTTTCAGCATTTATGGTGATCGGCAGGCTGATCTCAGGCGTTCACTGGGCAACGGATATTGCAGGCTCTGTTTTCCTGAGCTTAGGTCTGTTTCTGATCTATCGGTACATGGCGGATTATTTCGACTTAAAGAAAACGACCCTGAAAGCGGAGGAGCCAGATGGAGTTCAATGAGAAGTTGCAGGAATTACGAAAAAGCAGGTCGATGACGCAGGAAGAGCTTGCCGAGGCCCTGTTTGTTTCAAGAACTGCCATTTCAAAGTGGGAATCCGGAAGAGGGTATCCGAACATTGATTCATTAAAAGAGATTTCCCGTTTTTTCTCCGTTACGATTGACGATCTGATCTGTTCAGATGAGATGATTACTGTGGCGGAGATTGAAAAGCGGGAGTTTGCTGACAAGTACGTCTCGCTCATATGTAATATATTGGATGTTCTTCTGGCTATACTGTTGTTTATCCCTGCATTTGGAAATGGGTCGGAATCTTCCGTGACAGTATCTCTGTTTGGACTGACGGGAATCAGTTTTTGGGTGAAAACTGTTTTTATTGTGATTATCGTCATTACGATCATAAATGGGATCTGTGGTGTGATCATTGCCAATTTTAACAAACCGGTTTGGAACAGGCACCGGCTTATTACAGGAGCAGCCCTGTCAATACTTGCGGTCATCGTGTTTATAGCAACGAGGCAGCCATACGCAGGCATTGTCTGTTTCCTGTTTTTGGTCATGAAGGGCTTTCTGATTACCAAAGTGAAACAACAATAGGACACAGCAATCAAAACAAACCTCCCGCTGTAAAGCAATTGGCAGCCAACAATGTTTAGGAGGAAAAACAATGAATACAAATGACTACACCATCCGTTTTGAAAAAACCGAAGACTATAGAGAAATCGAGAATCTCGTCAGAGAGTCGTTCTGGAACGTGTACAGGCCGGGATGCAGCGAGCATTACGTGATCCATGTGCTTCGAAATAATCCTGCTTTCATCAGGGAACTGGATTTTGTCATGGAGCAGGATGGCAGGCTGATCGGGCAAAATATGTTTATGAATACGATCATCGAAGCGGATGACGGCAGGGTGATCCCTGTCCTGACGATGGGACCGATCTGCATTACGCCGGAGCTCAAACGCAAGGGTTATGGAAAAGCTCTGCTCGATTATTCCCTGGAGAAAGCAGCAGGTCTTGGCTATGGTGCTGTTCTGTTTGAGGGCAACATTGGCTTCTATGGCAAGTGCGGCTTTACCTATGCTCGTGAGTTTGGTATTCGCTACCACGACCTGCCGGAGGACGCGGATGACTCGTTCTTTCTCTGCAAAGAACTGATTCCGGGATACCTTGATGGCATCACCGGTGTATACCAGACACCACAGGGGTATTATGTGAAAGAATGCGACGTGGAGGAATTTGACAAGGGATTCCCGCCCAAGGAGAAGCTGAGGCTTCCGGGACAGATATTCTAAACGTCCTTTTTCACCATTGCCTATGATCAGATACTCAGCTAGAATAAGGACAAATACTCGTCAATCAAGGAGAAAACCAGCATGATTAAAATCGTAGCGAAGAATTATGTAAAACCGGAATGTGTACAGGCATTTAAGGACACGGCGAAAGAGCTGATTGAGAAGTCCCGCGCTGAAGAGGGAAACATCTTTTATACGCTGAATGTATCTGTAAATGATCCCAACACGCTGGTTTTCATTGAAAACTGGAAAGACCAGGCAGCTATCGAATCCCACAATAAATCAGAACATTTCACAGGCATTGTTCCAAAACTGGGACAGTTGTGTGCCCGTGAGGGTGAAGTGGAATTGTTTGTTGAAATATAAAGGGATAAATGAAAGGGATCATATCGTTCATGAAACGTTTCAGATCTTATCTGTATACTCTGGCAGCTGTGATCCTGGTCACAGTACTGATCGGACTGGGCGCTCTTCACCGTGTTGACAAGTGGGCTCAGGACTGGACGTTCCAGAAACCCGGTTCAGCATCCAGAGATATTCTGGTTATCGGAATTGATGAAAATGCGCTTTCTGAGCTGGGACCATACAATACCTGGGACAGGAATGTGATTGCTTCTGTGCTGGAGGCTCTTGCTGCCGATCCGGATAAAAAACCAGCCGTCACAGCTTTAGATATCCTCTATACGGGGCATAGTTCGCAGGAGGCTGATGAACATCTTGCGTCAGCCGCTGAGAATCTCGGAAATGTGATCACTGCAGCTATGGCTGAGTATGGAGAGGAGATGGTCTTTGAGGACGGCAGGGTAACTGCAGTCAACTCTTCAGCTGTGGTTGGGTATGCACAGCCATACGAAGAACTGCGTGCCTGCACAACGCAGGGGCATATTAATGCCATGACGGATAAAGACGGTGTGATGCGGCATGCTCTTCTCTATGTGGAGCCGGACGGAGAAGAGGACAGCCGGGTGTATTCCATGGCATACGAGACTGCCCGAAGATACCTTACGCAGCATGATCAGGAAGTGAAGCTTCCGACTGTCAATTCCGCGGGGCATTTCTATATTCCGTTTACCGGCCGCCCCGGAGATTATTATGATGATGTTTCGGTCGCCATGATCCTTGACGGCAAGGTACCGCCGGATTACTGGGCGGACAAGATCGTTCTGATCGGACCATATGCTGCAGCTCTGCAGGATGCTTATTTTACATCCATTGACAAAGGCAGGCAGATGTATGGCGTTGAGATCCAGGCGAATGTGGTCCAGAGTCTCCTGGAGGGAAATAACAAGACGGAAGTGTCTGATCTGCTTCAGCTGATCATCCTGTTTGTGCTGGGCGCAGCTGCCATGAACATATTCCTGAAGAAAAGGATCCAATGGGGCGGCATGGTATGTGCAGTCCTTATCGTTGTGTGCCTGGCAGCTTCATTTCTCCTGTACAAGGTCGGTTACGTAACACATGTGCTCTGGTTTCCGGCAGGTTTGCTGGCGCTCTATATCCTTGCGCTGGGAGATCACTATATCCGAATGGTCCGGGAGAGACAGGCACTCGCACTTGAGAAGGAGAGGATCGGCGCGGAGCTGGCTCTGGCATCACGCATCCAGCTTAGTGCTCTTCCGAAGGATGATCCTTCATTTCCGGAGAGGGATGAGTTCGAGCTCTATGCATCCATGACTCCGGCAAAAGAAGTCGGCGGTGACTTCTATGACTATTTCCTGATCGATGATGATCATCTGGGACTTGTTATTGCGGACGTGTCCGACAAGGGCGTCCCGGCTGCGCTGTTTATGATGGTCTCGATGTCGCTGATTCGGAACGCGGCCATGAGTACGGAAAATGAATGCAGCCCCGCAAAAGTTCTGGCAAATGTCAATAAGCAGCTCTGCTCCAGGAACCCGGAGGAAATGTTTGTCACGGTCTGGCTCGGAATCCTCGAGATCTCCACCGGAAAGCTGACAGCCTCCAACGCCGGGCATGAGCATCCGGCGATCAAGAGTGCAGGCGGCAGTTTTGAGCTGCTGAAGGATAAACACGGATTTGTCCTGGGCGGTATGGACATGATAAATTACCGTGAGTATGAAGTGGTTCTGGAGCCTGGTTCGAAGCTGTTCGTTTACACAGACGGTGCAACGGAAGCCACGAACGCACAGGGTGAATTCTTTGGGGTTGAGCGAATCATTGATACACTTCGCACGTGTGAAGAAAGGCCGGCATCGGAGATCGTGAAAACTGTCAGGGAGCAGGTGCTGAAGTTCACCGGCAGCGCGCCTCAGTTTGACGACCTGACGATGCTCTGCCTGGAGTATTACAAAGGCCAGGTATCTTCCGACTCATAAGGCACGGGAATATCTTTACTGTGGCTGTCAGACAGGTTTTCTGAATAATGACTAAATATCCCGGTCACTCCCATCATGGGAGCGGCCGGGATGTTTTTTCTCAGCGGAAGTATCTGTGCTGAGGTATGGTTCTGTGACTGTATGTTACCTGCCTTCAGCTGATTGTGGGGCTTCCGGTCAGGTTTTCCAGAGTGTCGATCACTACGACACAGTCCGGATCTACTCTCTGCATGACGATCTTCATGATATTCTCAGGAAGAGCAACACAGCCTCCGGTATAAGGCTTGACCGGTCCGAAGCAGTGCAGGAAGATGGCAGAGCCTCTTCCGGGAGTTCCGTCTTCATTGAAGCTGATGTTCAGGCAGTACCGGTACTGATAGTCGTAATCCATGATATGTTCGCTGTCGTCCATCTGCAGGTCAGGGAAATCCTTGATGTCAACCATCTCGTTGTAATGCATGCCTTCGCGCGCATCTCCGGACCAGTAGGTGTCCTCATCCACCTTTATATAGGGGATCGCACAGCCGGGATCATCAGCTATGCCAAAAGCCTTGTTGAACTTAAAGACGCCCATAGGAGTCTGCCCGCATCCTTCTTTGTGATCTTCGTCCGCGCACAGTCCGTTCTTTCCTACAAAAGCAGGGGTGGAAAGGATCTGCTTCCATTCTCCGTTCTCATCTCTTTCATGCATGGAAACTGTCGCAGTTGTGGTCTCGGTACTCATTCCCGCCACTATGAAGAGCTGGGAGACAGCTTCATTCTGGGCGGAAGGCAGTTCTTTGAGCCAGTCGGGGGAATCGGTTTCTTCATGAGTAGATGCAAACAGACCATCATCTGCCTGCGCAGCAGTTACAGTCTCATTTTCTGCGTCTTCTGTTTCGGCCCATGCAGTTGTGCCAAGGACCATGGTACACGCAAGGATCATAGGGATTATTCTTTTCATAATGTCTCCTTTCAGGATTAAGTGATGTACTGCTTTTATTTTGATATATCCGTATTGATGAACAGTAATATCAAGTTCGTATAGTTATATTTACGTGCAGTTAGTGTGAAATCCATGAAAGAGAATTAAACAACCAGAGAATAATCGACCAATAAATGAACTCCGGCAAAATTCCTTGTAGAAGCATCAGCCTGAAAACCGGACAGATACCGCTAAATAGTGGGCGTTGTACCTCTGTCTGATTCGAAGAGCAGTCGGAACAGGATCGTCACTGTGACAAATCCGGCAGCCATGCAGCTGGCGAACAGGATGGTATAAAGTCCTTCCTTCCGGAACTGTGAGATCTGCGACAGCAGCAGAGAATGCATGCAGCGGTACAGCGCGGCGCCCGGGATCATGGGTATAGAGGTTACGATAAGAAGACCGGTCGCGGGAGTTCTGAGGATCCGCGCGGCAGCCTCTGAATAGAGAGAGACAAGTACCGTTCCGGTATAGCCTGCAAGATATCCGTTTCCGGAAATATGATATACGGTCAGATAGCACAGCCACCCCAGGAATCCTCCCAGGCCGGCCATCAGTATGTGTCTGCGTCCGCGAAAGTTATACGCGAGAGCAAATCCTGCAGAACCTGTAAAGGCTGCAATAAGCTGAAGATATTCATTCATAGTTATCTTATTTACTCCGGCCTGAGTTCACAGCAAAAGGGCGGAGACTGCGAATCCGATCGCGACTACAACGGACAGCAGCAGTGATTCCGCAAGGCAGATCAGCCCCGTTATAGTTTCTCCGGTCAGCAGGTCCCGTATGGAGTTTGTCAGTTTGACGCCGGGGATGAAGACCATCACATTGCCGATGCTTATAAGCGTGGCACTGGCATTCTCTATCCCAAGTGTAAGCAGATTTGCCAGAAATCCGCCCGCAAGTGAACAGGCCAGAGCGATGAACAGTCCGCTGAACCTTGCGTCTTTGAGGCGCCGGTTCAGGCACAGAAGGACTGCACCGATCAGTCCCGAGATTACCATATCCGCCGTATTTCCGCCGAAGAAGACGGTGAAGGATGCCGGCACCAGGGCATAGATCAGTATCTGCGCAGGCATGGGCCGGACCTTGAGACGGCGGATCTCATCCAGCCTGGCAAGGACCGTATCCGGCGCAACATGGTCCCGGCAGATGGTCCGGGACAGGTCATTGACCTGTCCCAGCTTGTCAAAATCATTTTCAGAATGAGTGATACGGCATGTCTGTGTGCAGCATTCACCATGGTCAAAGCAGGCAGTGGTGATGATGGAGGATGTGATACAGAATACGTCTGTTCTGTCAAAACCATAGGAGGCACAGATCCTGTGGATGCTGTCCTCGACACGGCTTACTTCGCCGCCGTATTCCAGTATGGCTTCCCCGACAGCCATGGCGGTATACAGATATTTTTCCGCGTCAGCCTTCTGCATTTTTCTGTGTGTTCCCTGCCGCTCTTGCGATCGATCTTGTTATGCGCAGATACTCGTCTATATCTTTCTTGCCGTGGCAGTGGAGCGGCGATACACGGATCGCTCCGTCTTTGATGCCGAGTGTACCTACGATTCTCTCTGAATACTGGCTGCTGCTGAGACGCTCGAAAACAGTAACTCCGTGATTCATGTACTCTTCAGCCAGTTCCACAAGGCCGATTCCGTCGATGCTCATCGCGACGATGAGATCTTTCTTTGTCAGATCTTCGATATCCGTATACACATGCACTCCCGGAATATGGCGCAGGCCAGGAAGCTCTTTTGTCCCTTCCAGCATCCGGTGGAGCAGTGCGCGTTCCTGCATGTGGATCCTGTTCATTCCTTCGACAAACAGCTCCCTTGCCCCCTGCTTGTCGGGTGTGAAATGACGGCCTATGCTGCATACATAGTCAATGACTGCCATCATAGCCGCGAAGTTGCCCGGTGCGGGAGTTCCGAGTGCCCAGACATCGGGAGCTTTGAACAGGAGCTTTGCGTGGAACATATTGGCGACACGGTGTGATACGTAGGCAAAACCGCAGCCGCGAACGCCGAAGAACTTATAGGGAGCGAAATTGCAGACATCGACATCCCAGTCTTCGACATCGATCACGCAGTGCGGGGCGTGCTGAACAGCGTCGCTTACCACATAGATGTCCGGGTTGATCTCGTGCACACGGCGTGAGATCTCTTTGATATCCATGATATTTCCCGAAATGTTGGATGCTGCCATGACGCTCACAAGGACAGTGTTTTCGTCAACATGCTTCAGGACTTCTTCCACATCTATGCCGCCGGTCTTTGGATTGGCCGGAATCTCGCGGAATTCTCTTCCGGTCCGGATGCAGGCGTATTCCACGGCGTCGTGAGCCGAGGGATGCTCCAGCTGAGTCGTCACTGCGTTGGTTCCCCACTTAACATTGTCCAGAATCGTAGAGACCGCGTGGAACATGGCCTGGGATGCGGTCAGATCAGTGACCAGGGCTCCCTGGGAAGTACCGAAGACGATGTTCATGATCTCTCTGGTGCCTTCTGTGACGAATACTCCCAGGTCTCTGCCGCGGCCTCTTGCGCGCTCGGGGCAGTCGGGGAACTCTTCAAGTTCCCGCTTGATCTCAACAGCCTGCTTCAGGCGGAGAGATCCCCCTGAATTCTCAAAGAAAAGACGATGCCCGTACTCAGGGTCCGAATCTGCATAGCTGAACTGACTCTTAAGATATTCCTGGTATTCATCTGAAAAAAACACACCGTTCCTGGTATCCATAATTTCCTCCGAAGCATATATTCTGAAAGGCCGGAGCGCTTTGCTGAGCCTTCCCGGATCTGTCTGTCACGGTCACAGTAGCATAGAAAATAATAAAAGTAAAAGTAATAAAAGTTATCTTAAATATAGAATATTTTTATTATTTACAAAATTAAAAGCCCCGGAACAGCTCAGATAGTGGGAGGACTGTTCCGGGGTAAAGGGTGAGTAGAAATGCCTGTTTTATCTTTCGCTCCAGGTTTCGGAAGGATAGGTCAGTTCAGCGACTGCCTTGTCTTCCGGATATACGGTACCCAGAGCGCCGTCTGCGTACTGGACGATAACGCATGCGTGGTTTTCATTTTCGCCAGTCTCACCGTAAACATAGCCGTCAAGAGCCATGGGGTCGAGTGCCGGATCAAGATCCAGACCCTGGGCGAAGGCTGCACGGATCTCTTTGCTGTCTGTGGAGCCTGCCTGATTGATGGCGACTGCCAGAAGAACACCGTTCCATACGTCGACAAGAACGTCGCCGATCAGTGCAGAGCCGGTCTTCTCTTCAAACAGCTTCGCGATCTGCACAGATGCCTCGTTGTCCATGGCGGTGCACCAGCGGGCGGTGGTCAGGACCGTGTCAGCGTCAGCTCCGAGAGTCTTGGCAAAACCGGAGGACATAAAACCGCCGCGCTGTCCGAGGAGCATCTTCGGGAAGTAATCCTGGGCCTTGAATTCCTCCATGAAAGCAACTGCGTCCGTCGCGTAGGAGCTCATCATGACTACATCCGCACCGGCATCTTTCAGAAGTCTGACCTTGGACGACACATCGCGGTCTGTGGAATCATAAAATACATTCTCCACCACTTCATATCCGTGTTCCTCGGCGGCTGCCTTCTCAAGGGAAGCAATACCTGTACCGAAATCGGAATTCTCTGAGCACAGAGCGATAGTAGAGATGTCACCGGAAGCTTCCTTAACAGAATCAATAAATTCCATGGAGCTTTCCACATAGAAATCATCGCCTCCGAAGCTTCTGAGCCAGTAATCATATCCTGCGTTCAGAAGACTCATGGAAGTACCTTCGGAGAGAAGCGGTACAGAATTCTTCTCAGCTGCAACCATCGCAGCTGCCGTGGTAGTGGAAGTGAAGTGACCAAACAGGCCGACGACGCCTTCTTCCAGGATCAGGTGTTCAGCTACCTGAACCGCTGTCTGAGTATCGATCTGTTCGCCGGTAACGAATTCAACCTTGGCTCCGCCGAGATTCGGAAGTCCTTCATCTGCAGCAAAGGGAAGACTGAGATCTTCATGTTTGTTGTTGATTACATCCTCGAAGATATCCGCCAGGACTTCCCACTCATCACTGGACAATGACTGTCCGTTCTTGGCGATCATCAGGCCAAGTCTGACGGTGTCGCCTGAAGAAGTGCTGTCTGCCTCTGTTTCTGAAGCCATAACCCCTGCAGTCAAGCTGCCAGGGATGCCGCAAGAATGACTGACATCAATTGTTTCATTAATTTCATGATCCGCACCTCCATAGTGTTGGGATTCAGAACCACAAATGTTGAAAAACAACATTCATAATATATATTCTGCGTGCTGACTGTTGTGATGAGACAGAAATAAATGGAAAACAACGAATTATGAAAGGGCGCGAATATGCGAACCAACTGAAATATTAAGGATAAGAATGTTTAAAAACCAAATAATATTCAGGCTTTTCGCATATCCTCTTATATAGTATCAGTTTCAAAGTGCCTTCGCAATACCATTATCTGGGGGCAAATTGCTCAATAATCCAACTTAATATTTGTGAAAAACTCATAAATATTTTAAAATCCACATTTTCGTGTTGATTTCCAACACAATCAATGCTAAAGTGGCATTGACAACTGAAACAGAAGATGGGAAAACAACAAATCAATTCAATGCAATGCGTAACTACATGTCAGGTAAATACATGTGCACACAAGGAGGAATACACATGAATCTGAAGAAGGCAATCAGTGTCGTTATGATCGGCACAATGGTCGGAACACTCGCAGCCGGAATGGCAACCACAACTACCTATGCAGCTGATACCATCAAGATCGGCTGGCTGGCACCGCTTACCGGAACCGCTGCTGAGAATGGTCAGCAGGTAACCTGGGCAGCAGAGATGATCGTAGACCTGATCAATGAGGAGCACGCAGACATCAACATGCTTCTGGCAGCTGACGCAGGCCTTCCGAACCTGGACGGCGCTCAGATCGAACTGGTTGAGGCTGATACAAAGGGCGACACCACTGTTGCTACTTCCGAAGCAAGAAGACTTATCTCTGAAGAAGGATGTGTAGCACTTACCGGACAGCTTACTTCTGGAATGTCCAAGGCAATCTCCGTTATCACAGAGCAGTATGAGATTCCGCTTGTAACTGCTGGTTCCGCTGTCACACTGACTGACGGAAGTGAAGATTATGACTGGCTGTTCAGATATAACCTGACCGACGACACCTACATCGATGACTCCTACAAGCTCATGGATGAGGCAAACGCAGCAGGAAGCGAGATCAAGACGGTCGCATTCCTTTCTGAAGACTCTGAGTTCGGCGCAAACATCGTTACCGTCGAAGAGACGAAGGCTGAAGAGTATGGCTACGAAGTGGTTGAGAATATGACCTACGCAGCAAACTCCACCTCCCTTTCTTCTGAGGTCATCAAACTTAAAGAAGCTAATCCGGACTGCCTGATGGTTGCCGGCTATGCTACCGACGTTATCCTTCTGATCAACACCATGAGCGATCAGGACTGGTTCCCGAAGATGCTCATCGGACAGAGAGGCGGATTCGTGACAGCTGACTTCTTCTCCGCACTCGGCGACAAGACCGAATACATCTTCTCTACCGGCGGATGGGCAGCAGATATCCAGAAGGACTGCATCCAGTCCCTGCAGGAACTGTATCCGGATTACTCCAAGGGAATCGCGTTCAACGAAGGTATGTCTAAAGACTGCGCAGACGTTCTGCTGATCGCATACTGCATCAACCAGGCTGGCTCCACTGATTCCGCAGCACTTGCAGAAGCACTGAAGGCTCCGGATGCAGACTGTGCACAGATCTTCATGCCCTGGACTTCCATCGAGATGAATGAGAACAACCAGAACACCGCAGCTACCGGCGTAGTCATGCAGGTGCAGGGCGGCGAATACAAGACCGTATATCCGGAAGATGTCAAGACTGTTGATGCAATCTTCGAAGCACCGACATGGTCTGAGAGATAACTGACAGACCCTTACCAAGTTAAGGAACGATTGGCGAGGCTGCCGCAGTTTCGCGGCAGCCTTTTCCGATAAACAGGCAACCAGGAGGTACATATATGGCCACTTTACTTCAGGCGCTGTATGAGGGCATTATCAATGGCACCATTTACGCGCTGATCGCCATGGGCATTGCACTGGTCTGGGGCGTCATGGGAATCCTGAGTTTCTCACAGGGTGAATTCCTGATGATCGCTATGTTCGTGGCATATTTCTTCTCGACAGCGACAGGCCTGCCGCCCGTTCTTGCGCTTCCGCTCTGCATGGGCGTCCTGTTCGTGCTCGGTCTGGGAATCTACAAGACGATCATCTACAAGGCTCTGCAGGGCCCGACCCTTTCACAGAGACTGATCACATTCGCTCTCAGCCTTGTGCTTGTCAACGGCATGCTGATGCTCTTCGGCGGAACATTCAAGACGATCCAGCACACCGGCATGGAAGGCTCCGTCAATCTCGGGCCTCTTGTCATCGCGAAGAACAGAATCATCCCGTTTATCATAGCTGTCTGCGTATTCGCATTCATGCTGTGGTTCCTGAATAAGACAAGACAGGGTAAAGCGATCCGTGCGACATCCATGGATAAGACAGCTGCCGAACATGTGGGCATCAATACCGAGAAGTCCTATGCTCTGGCATTCGGCCTGTCAGCCGCTGTCGCGGGAGCCGCGGGATGCGCGCTTTCCTACTACTATTACTGCTACCCGAGTGTCGGCGGAAACTTCCAGCTGTTTGGTTTCATCGCAGTTGTCATGGGCGGTTTCGGATCCGTGGAAGGCGCTATCGTCGGCGGCCTGATCATGGGACTTGTTGACTCCCTGACCGGTGTTTATTTCAATACCGCATTCAAGTATCTGGGCGTCTGCCTGATCTTCATGCTGATACTGCAGTTCAAGCCTAAGGGATTGTTTGGAGGAAAATAAGATGAAAGCTATTTTTGGTGATATGAATAAAAAACAGGTCATCTTGCTGGCAGTCCTCCTTGTATTTGCAGTGATCGCTCCGCAGATCTTTACGAGCCTGTTCGTCCGCAACCTTCTGATCCTGATCGTCATCTGGTCGATCCTGGGAATGGGCTGGAATGTAATGGGCGGCTACTGCGGACAGGTCTCCAACGGACACAGCATGTATTACGGACTCGGAGCCTACTCTGTAGGACTGACGCTTCAGTATTTCAAACTGACACCCTGGCTCGCGATTCCGTTCGGAATGTGCCTGGCTGCCTGCTTCGCATGGGTGATCGGCAAGCCGATCCTGAGACTGAAAGGCCATGCGTTCGCAATCTGCACCATGGCTCTGGCAGAGTGCATGCGCTATATCTGCGTAAACCTCGAGTTCACCAACGGCGCAAAGGGCGTCTCCATGTTCAACAAGAGCCTGAACTCGGTTCTGTACCTGCAGTTCAAGGATTCCAGGATCTATTATTACCTGTTCCTGGTGATCATGCTGATCGTACTGGCTGTGATCAAGGTCCTCAGCAAGAGAAAGTTCTTCTACTATCTGAGAACGATCCGCGGAAATGAAGACGCGGCAGCGAGTGTCGGCATTGATGTTTCCAAGTACAAGATCCGCGCATACATGCTGAGCGCAGCTCTGGTAAGCCTTGGCGGCAGCCTGTACGCGCAGTACATGCTCTATTTTGATCCTGCAAGCATGATGACACTGAACGTATCCATGATGATCGTTCTGGTCGCGGTCATGGGTGGTATCGGAACCGTCCTTGGTCCGATCCTCGGCGCAGTCATCATCGAGTGCCTCTCCGAGTACACCAGATCGTTCCTGGGCAAATTCGGCGGCCTCGACATGGTTCTGTACGGCATCCTGGTCATCATCATAGTCCTGTTCCTGCCGGGCGGCCTTCTTACACTTCCGGCTAAGATCCGCGAGAGTAAGAACAGGAAGAATACGGGGGTGGCAAAATGAGTAAGATCCTCGAATTAAACGCGATTACAAAAAAGTTCGGCGGCCTTGTCGCAAATGAAAACGTCAGCTTCGACGTAGAAGAAGGCGAGATCGTCGGTGTTGTCGGCCCCAACGGCGCAGGAAAAACAACGCTTTTCAACTCGATCTCCGGCGCGTTCCTGCCGACCAGCGGCAGCATTACATTCAACGGAAAGGACATTACCAGCCTTCCCGCCCATGAGTGCGCGAAGATCGGTATCGGAAGAACCTTCCAGATCCCACAGTCACTCAATGAGATGACGGTATGGGAAAATGTTATCGTCGGCGCGCTGTGCCACACTTCCAACATGGGCGAGGCTATGAACAAGGTCAATGAAGTCCTGGAACTGTGCGGCATGGAAAAGTTCCGCGATATGCTGGCCGGAAAACTGAATGTCGCTCAGAAGAAGCGTCTTGAGATCGCCCGCGCGATGGCGACCGATCCGAAACTTCTGCTTCTGGACGAGACCATGGCAGGCCTGACGGCTACAGAGCGAAAGGAAGCTGTCGACCTGATCCGCAAGATCAATTCCATGGGAGTCGCGATCCTGACGATCGAGCACAACATGGACGTTGTCATGAGTGTTTCCAACAGAGTTGTCGTCCTTGTTTCCGGAAGACTGCTTATGGTGGGAAGCCCGCAGGAAGTAGTTTCCAATCCGGAAGTTATCAGCGCATATCTGGGAGGAGGTTCGAAGGATGAGTCAGATGAATGATAAGAAAAAGATTATCGAAGTTAAGAACCTTCGTGCCGGATACGGTTTTGTAGAAGTTGTACACGATGTATCTTTCTCCGTCGGAGAAGGCGAGATCCTCGCGATCCTGGGATCCAACGGAGCGGGTAAAACCTCCACTCTGCGCGCTCTTACCGGTGAGATCAAACCGATGGGCGGCGAGATCCTCTACGAAGGAAAATCCATCGTCGGAGTCAAGCCTTATAAGCTGGCCCAGATGGGGATGTCCATGGTTCCTGAGGGACGTCATCTGTTCGGCAATCTCTCGGTGCAGGACAACCTGCTGATGGGTGCGTATCTGATCAAAGACCAGAACCAGCTTCAGAAGAACCTGGAGGAAGTCTACAAGCTGTTTCCGCGAGTCAAGGAACGTGCGAAACAGACAGCAAGAACACTTTCCGGCGGTGAGCAGCAGATGGTCGCTATCGCCAGAGGTATGATGATGAATCC
Source organism: uncultured Lachnospiraceae bacterium (assembly GCA_902801515.1). Taxonomy (GTDB): domain Bacteria; phylum Bacillota; class Clostridia; order Lachnospirales; family Lachnospiraceae; genus Porcincola. Next base: position 64,637 of record CADCII010000018.1, on the reverse strand, counting down.
GAAGGTCCTGATCCTTGACGAGCCGTCGCTGGGCCTGATGCCGAAACTGGTCGGAGAGATCTTCGAGTTTGTCAAGGAGATCGCACGGATGGGCATCACCATCCTGATCGTTGAGCAGAACGCATCTGAAACCCTCAAGTTCTGTGACTATGCATATGTCATCCAGAACGGTGAAACCGTCATCAGCGGAACCGGCGCAGAACTTCTTACAAATGAAGATGTTAAGAAGGCCTACCTGGGAGGCTGACGCAGATAAGCCTCTGTGGTGCGGTGCATGTCCGGCACCCCGGCGCAGGGGCTGGCTTGAAAATGGGGTACTTACATGACACAGAAGGATAGAGTTTTTCAGATACTTGACCTGATCCGTGCGAAGCAGAAGGTGAATGTCTCTGAGCTGAGTGAGAAGTTCCAGGTTACAGGAGAGACGATCCGAAGGGATCTGGAAAGGCTGGAAAGAGAAGGATATGTTGCCCGCACGTACGGCGGCGCGGTCCTGATCCAGCAGCCTCCGGGACATGTGAACTATACAGAACGCGCTATCCAGAATGTGGAAGCGAAGAACAGAATGGGAGAACTGACTGCAGCCATTCTTCCCGCCTCAGGTGCCATCGGATGTGACGCAAGTACGACGGTGCTGGCTGTTATCCCATACATAAAGGATAATGCCGGGATCACACTGCTGACAAACTCCATCCGGATTCCGAATGATTACATGTATGACAAGATCCGGATCATTTCCACAGGCGGAAACCTGAGGAGCAGGACACAGTCCCTGCAGGGCGAAGTGACCACCCGGGCGATGGAAGGTTATTTCCTGGACGTCTGTGTACTCAGCTGCAGATCGCTGGATCTTACCAACGGAATCTATGAAGGCGATGAGGAAGAAGCTTATTTTAAAAATGTGATGGTCGAGCATTCAAGAAGAGTCATCCTGATAGCCGACCATACGAAATTCAACAAAACGTCACTGATCCGGACCCTGTCATACGACAAGGTGGATGTTCTGGTAACAGACCAGAAACCGTCCGATGAATGGATCGACCGGATGAAGGAATACGACGTAAGGATCCTTTACCCGGGGATTGACTTTACGTAACTGAACTTGCATCTCAGGCAGACAAGGAGGAAAGACTGCTATGCATGCATTGAAGAGATTTGGAACAGCATTTGGCGGATATAAGATGATGGAGAATTATCCGGAGCCGGAGTGCGGCCCCGAGGATATTATTGTTCAGATCCGTGCCGCGGCTATCTGCGGAGCAGATATGAAGCACTGGGGAGTGGATACCGGCTACGACGACACCAACTGCCCGCCGGATCAGCAGCAGTCAGTCCGCGGCCATGAATTTGCAGGCGACATCGTACAGGTCGGAGAACTTGTCAAAGATTGGCATGTGGGACAGAGAATCGTATCTGACAATTCCGCATATGTCTGCGGAAAATGCCCGGCATGCGAACGCGGAGATTTCCTCTGCTGCGAGAACAAGATCAACCTCGGACTTGACTGGAACACCTGGGGCGGCGGCTTCTCCAAATACTGCAAGATCCCCGGAGAGATCCTGCGCATCCACAAACATGCGATCTGGGAGATTCCGGAGAATGTGAAGTATGAAGAGGCAGCAGTCCTCGATCCGATCTGCAATGCCTACAAGGCAGTCGCGCAGCAGTCCTCCCTGATGCCGGGTCAGGATGTTGTCGTATTCGGCACAGGCCCGCTCGGACTATTCTCCCTGCAGATCGCGAAGCTGATGGGCGCCGTTAACATCGTTATGGTTGGACTTCAGGAAGATACCAAGGTCCGCTTCGATATCGCGAAACAGCTCGGCGCAACTCACTGTGTAAATGGTTCAGTCGAAGATGTTGTAGCCCGCTGCACAGAGATCTGCGGCAGAGACAACCTGGGACTGGTCGTTGAGTGCTCCGGCGCGAACATCGCCCTGAAACAGGCGATCGAGATGCTTCGTCCGAACGGCGAAGTCGTCCGCGTAGGCATGGGATTCCGTCCGCTTGAGTTCTCTATCAACGACATTACATCCTGGAATAAGAGCATCATCGGACATATGGCGTATGACTCCACATCCTGGAGAAACTGCATCCGCCTGCTGGCGTCCGGACAGATCCAGGTTCAGCCGATGATTACTCACAGACTGGGACTGTCCCAGTGGAAAGAGGGCTTCGACGCGATGGCGAAGAAGGAAGCAATCAAGGTCATTTTCACCTATGACTATGACGACTGATCGGAGGAATTGATAAATGAAAAATTCCAAGGCAATACTTGTCCATCCTGGGCTCATGGAGATCCGCGAGGCGGACATGCCGGTACTGAAAGATACAGATGTAATGATCCGGGTAAGAGAAGTCGGAGTCTGCGGATCGGATGTCCACGGATTCCAGTTCGGTCCGTTCATTCCTCCGAAAGATCCGAATCAGGAGATCGGACTCGGACATGAATGCGCGGGTGTGGTTGTCAAGGTCGGTCCCAAGGTTAAGAACTTCAAGGAAGGCGACCGTGTCTGCATCGAGCCCGGCGTTCCCTGCGGCCACTGCAAATACTGCCGCACAGGGCGTTATAACCTCTGCCCGGACGTGGATTTCATGGCAACACAGCCGAATTACCGCGGCGCCCTGACCAACTATCTGGTACATCCGGAAGAGTTTACCTATCACCTGCCGGATAACATGGACTTTGTGGAAGGTGCTCTTGTAGAGCCGGCGTCTGTCGGCATGCACGCAGCGCTCCTGTCCGGAATCCGCCCGGGAGAGTCGGCAGTGATCCTCGGAGGAGGCTGCATCGGACTGATGACCCTTCAGGGGTTGGTATCCTGCGGTGTAACCGATATCACGGTAGTCGACGTCATGGACAACCGTCTTGAACTGGCTAAGAAGCTTGGAGCCGCACACACCGTCAATGGCATGAAAGAAGATACCGTGGCGGTCTGCAGAGCACTTACCGATGATATGGGAGCTGATTATGTGTTCGAAACCGCCGGTGCAGTGATTACAGCGCAGCAGGCAGTGAAGATCGTCGCCAGAGGCGGCAAGATCATGCAGGTCGGCACCCAGTCCAAAGAAGTGCCGGTTGACTTCCTCAAGATCAACCGCGAAGTGACGATCCAGACCAGCTTCCGCTACAGAAACTGCTATCCGGCAGTTATCGCCGCGATCAGCAGCGGAAGATTTGATGTGAAATCCATGGTTACCGCAACCTATGACTACAAGGATGTGCAGCAGGCATTTGACGACTCCGTCAACAAGAAGGCAGAGATCATCAAGTCCGTCATCCATATGCCGGAAGAGTGATCTGACCGGCGCAGAACACAGACAATCAATTCCATCAGGAGGAAAATAAATATGTTATCTGACATCAGGTATTGGGAAAAGAAGGCAAGCGACGGACATTATGCGATCCCGCATTTCAATGTATGGAACGCTGAGATGCTCATGGGTGTTATCGATGCGGCAGAGGAACTGCGCGCACCGGTCATCATCTCTTTCGGAACCGGATTCACAGGCAATACGGTCTTTGAAGACTTCTGCTACATGATGGACTCCATGGCAAGGAAAGCTTCTGTTCCGGTCATCGAGCACTGGGATCACGGCCGCAACATGACGATCCTTCAGAACGCAGTCAACCATTGCATGAATTCCGTCATGCGTGACGCTTCCGCTCTTCCGTTTGAAGAGAACGTTGCGGAGATCAAACGCTGCGTGGATTATTTCCATCCGCTGAACATCCCGGTTGAAGCTGAACTTGGTCATGTGGGAAATGAGACCGTCTATGAAGAGGCTCTGTCTGATTACCACTACACCGAACCGGACAAGGCGAAGGAATTCGTTGAGAGGACCGGATGCGATTCTCTTGCAGTCGCAATCGGCAATGTCCATGGCGTTTATTCTTCCGAGCCGAAGCTGAACTTCGAGATCCTGGAACAGGTACACAAAGAAGTCAGCGTCCCGCTGGTCCTTCACGGAGCTTCCGGAATCGGCGATGAAGACATCAAGAAAGCAATCTCTCTTGGAATCGCGAAGATCAACATCCACACCGAACTGTGCCAGGCAGCCATGGAAGCGATCAACGCGCACAAGGATGAGCCGTTCCTCGCCGTAGAGCGCGAAGTCCGCAAGGCAGTCAAAGAGCGTGCGATGTATAAGATCAACCTGTTCGGCGACGCAGGAAGAGCTGACGAGTAAAGGAGAATCTACCATGAAAATGATCAAACTTGGCAAGACTGGGAAAGATATCTCGAAGATGGGACTTGGCACCTGGTCTATCGGCGGGGGTTCCGCATGGGGCGGAGACCATGATCTGCAGACGGTCGTCGACACGATCTGCGAGGCTCCGAAGGTCGGGATCAACCTGATCGATACAGCTCCTGGATACAACTTCGGAAACAGTGAGAAGATCGTCGGAATGGCTCTTAAGAAGATGAAGAGAGAAGACGTTACGATCATCACCAAGTGTGGAGTTACCTGGGACCAGGAGATGAAGGGCTCCCTGTTCAACGTCGTAAACGGGATCCAGCTGTACAAGAACCTGAACAGCGAATCGATCCGCCGCGAGATCGACGCCAGCCTGGAGCGCCTGGGAACGGATTACGTAGACGTCTACATGACCCACTGGCAGAGCGTGGATGACGAATACTATGTGCCGATCGAGAAGACGATGGAAGTCCTGAACGACCTCAAGGCACAGGGCAAGATCCGTGCGATCGGTGCAGCCAACGTCGATATTCATCACATTGAAGAGTATCTGAAATGGGGCGACCTGGATATCGTCCAGGCAAAGTACAGTGTACTTGACCGCGCTATCGAGGAAGACATCATTCCCTGCTGTAAAGAAAACGGTATCACGCTTCAGGCATATTCTCCGCTGGAGATGGGTCTGCTGAGCGGAACCATGCCGAGAGACTACAAGCCAGTAGGCGCGCAGATCCCGAAGAAGTGGTTCCAGCCGGAGAACATGCAGAAAGCCATGGATATGATGGATGCATGGAAGCCACTGACTGAGAAGTACGACTGCACGATCGCGAACCTGGCACTCGCATGGATCCTGGGACAGGGCGATTTCATCACTCTGCTGTCCGGTTCCACAACCGTAGACCAGATCCGTGAAAATGCGCAGTCCGCCCAGCTTGAGCTGGAACCGGAAGATGTCGCGATGATGCGTGATATGGCAGAAGCGCTTGACAAATAAGATGAAATAAGTGCAGCGCAGGGGTGCTGGACGGGCGATTTCGGCCGGACATGTGCCCCTTGTCTGCTGAAACGGACAGGAGACACGTTTTGAGTACAGAATATAGCTGTGATATTGCAATAGTCGGAGCCGCGATCGCGGATCTGCAGGTATATCCCGTCACAAAAGAGATTACGAATGTTGCTTCCTACTCTGCGAAGGGCATGGAGATGAAGGTTGGCGGAGACGCCATCAATGAGTCATTTGTCATAACAAAACTTGGCCATAAAGTCCGCCTGATCAGCTGTATCGGGGACGACAGCACAGGAAAGTTTCTTCTGGGACAGTGCGAAAAAAACGGAGTATCCGCTGATCACATCAAGGTCGATCCGGAGAAGATCACCTCGCTGAATGTCGGCCTGATCTGGGAAGACGGAGAGAGGACATTTATCAACAACAAGAGCGGCAGTATCTGGACCTTCAGCCCTGAAGACGTGGATCTGTCGGCGATAGACGGAGCAAAGATGCTGTGCTTCGCGAGTATCTTCAACAATCCGCTTCTTGACGGACATTTCATGGTACAGCTCTTTGAGAGGGCGAGATCCCAGGGGATGAAGATCGCTGCGGATATCGTTGCCGCAAAAAATGGGGAGACGATCGAAGACGTGAGAGAGGCACTCTCCTATATCGATTATTTCTTCCCGAATTACGATGAGGCGGCTGCCCTTACAGGAAAGACCGATATTGACGAGATCGCGGACGTTCTGCTCTCCTGCGGCGTAAAGAATGTGATCCTGAAGATCGGCAAGAGAGGATGCCTGGTCAAGAATGCAGAAGAGCGCTTTATCACACCCTCTTATCCGAAGGCGACTGTCGTCGATACTACGGGCGCCGGCGACAATTTCGCGTCCGGTTTCCTGTCCTTCATCATGGAGGGAAAGAGCCTGAAGGAAGCTTCTCAGTTCGCGAACTGTGCAGCGTCTCTGGCGATCGAGAAGATCGGAGCCACCACCGGGATCACTTCCCGTGCCCTGGCGGATGAGAGATATGCAGATTACCTTCAGGAACTCGCAAAGCAGGACTGAACAGATCAAACGAAATGAAATAATGAACGCAGATATCGACAGGGATCGATAGATTGTAAGGAGGATTGCAGCATGGAATTCAAGACCGCCGGAAGGATGGATGCTCTTCCGTTTTCAGGTATTCGCGCCGTTATGGAAAAGGCAAACGCGATGCAGGCAGCAGGCGAGAATATCGTTCATCTGGAGATCGGACGTCCGGATTTTGATACTCCGGAGAAGATCAAGAAAGCAGCAGAAGAATCCCTGAAGGCAGGGCATGTTTTTTATACATCCAATTATGGTACGCCGGCGCTTCGGGCAGCCATCGCTGAGTGGGAGAACGCGCACAATGGCGCTCATTACGAGGCAGCAAATGTCATGGTTACGATCGGGGTGTCTGAAGCGACCTGGTGTGCCATGGATGCATACCTTGAGAAGGGCGACGAAGTACTGGTGCCGAACCCCGTCTGGCTGAATTATATTCATGTGCCGACAGCGCTTGGGGCAACGCCGGTTACTTACAGCCTGAAGGAGGAAAATGACTTCCAGATCGATTTCGAGGAGCTGGAGAGCAAGATCACAGAGCGTACCAAGATGATCGTAGTCGTTGATCCCAGCAACCCCACAGGCGGCGTATTCTCCAGAGAGACGATGGAGCGTCTGGCTGAGATCTGCGTAAAGCATAACCTGATCGCAATCTCGGATGAGATCTACGAGCAGCTGCTCTATGACGGAGAGAAGCATACCTCGCTTGCGACACTTCCGGGCATGGCGGAGCGCACCATCAAGCTCGGCGGATTCTCCAAGGCATATTCCATGACAGGCTGGCGTATCGGTTATCTCTGCGCTCCGAAGGAGATTATCTCCGCAGTAGTACGCGTCCATCAGTATACCGTTACCTGCGCATCTTCATTTGTCCAGGATGCCAGCGTGACTGCGCTGAAAGAGTGCGACGAGGATGTCGAGATCATGCGCCAGGAATACCAGAAGCGCAAGGATTATCTGGTGAAAGAACTCAATTCGATCGAGGGGATCAGCACTAACCATCCGACAGGAGCGTTCTATATCTTCGTCAATATCAAAAGCCTCGGAAAGACTTCCATGGAGATGGCTGAGTATCTGCTGGAGAACGCGAAGATCGCTCTGGTCCCTGGCTCTGCATTCGGTAGCGAGGGCGAAGGATATCTGAGAATCTCTTATGCGACCAGTATGGAGCAGCTGGTTGAGGCATGCAAGCGTATCCGCAAAGCGGTTGAAGACCTGCGCGCCGGCAAGTAAACGCTCACAGCTGCCATATCGCTCCGACAGGTATCTGTGTGTGGCGTGAGGCAAGATAACCGGACAGTGCATTTTCGAAGATCTCCACAGCCTTCTGGCTGGTCAGCTTCGGATAGCGGTGTCTGATTCGGTAACAGACACGGTTGGGCGGCTGGTTGACGAGTTCGCTCACAAAGACAGGACGCTGTTTTGCGAGAGCGACCACTACGGACTCCGGAGCGATGATCCAGTTGTCCGGCCGGTTCCACAGCAGTTCCAGAATGCCGATCGCGTCCGCCTGAATGTGAGCCCTCGGCGACTCCGCCATCCAGCGGTCATGCCAGAACTGGTAGTGTTCATCCCAGGACAGATACAGTTCCCGGAAGGAATCCAGTTCATCGGTGTGGACACGCTTCTTCCGGATGGAAGGCGTATCGGTCTGAACCAGATACAGTTTTTCCTCAAAGAGCCGCTCGGTGATGATGCCGGTGTAGTGGTAGTGGTGATAGACGAAACCAAGATCGATGTCATGGTTGTTCAGCAGTGCGTACAGCTCGGAAGAGTGGTGGGTCCTGATACTCAGGTCGATCCCGGAATCGGATGCGAGCAGCTGGCTGTACAGAGGGGCCATCACGGCCAGACTGAGAGAGTCGGTACAGCCGACAGTCAGAAGACAGCGGTCGCTGCTGCTCCTGATCGCCATGGTTTCCTTCCAGAGTGAAGTCCACCGCTCGGCGATGGGAATAAATTCTTCCCCTTTCGGGGTAAGTTCGACCGTTTTGTGGCCTTTGCGCCTCACGACAAGTTCAAAACCCAGTTCATCTTCCAGAGAAGAGAGACGGTGGCTGATCGTGGGCTGGGACAGGAAGAGCAGTTCTGCGGTCCGGGTAATGCTCCGGGTCGCAACGACAGACAGGAATGTTTCGACTTCGGCAAGTGTCATGGGAACCCTCCTGGGACAGGCCATATGAAGTGCTTACCGACAGGTCAGAAGGCCCGCCGGAACAGACAGCAGTACTGAGATATATATTAACATAATTTATATAAAAGCAAGCAAATATTAAAAGAGGAGAATAAATCATGTCTTTAGGATGCAGAATCAAAAGGAATTTTGAAAGACCCTCCAAGGAACTGATCGAAGCGTTCCGCGGAATTCCGGTAGCCAACATCGATGACAACATGGGAAGGATCGCGGCAGTGGATTCCAGCATCTTCCCGCTGAATCCGAACGTGAGACTGCTCGGGACTGCATTTACGGTAAACGCGCCTGCAGGAGACAATCTTCTGTTCCACGCATCCCTGGATATGGCACAGCCGGGCGACGTGATCGTCCTTGCAAATAAAGGCTCCATGAGCCGTTCCATGTGCGGAGAGATCATGAGCAACTACGCGAAGAAGAGAGGACTTGCCGGAATTATCATCGACGGCTGCGTACGTGACAGCTACGCACTGAGAGAACTGGACTTCCCGGTATACGCAAAAGGCGTAACGCCCAACGGCCCCTACAAGAACGGCCCCGGTGAGATGAACTATCCAGTCTCATTTGCAGGCATCATTATCAACCCCGGAGACATCATCGTCGGTGACGCAGACGGCATCATCGTGATCAATCCGCAGTATGCGAAAGAGATCGCTGATAAGGCAAAAGCATATCACGACAGCGAAGAGAAACAGCTGGAAGGCATCCTCACAAGAGGCGAATGGCCGCGTCCGTGGGTACAGGACACCCTGGAGAAAGTCGGCTTCGAATTTGTCGATTAAGGATTCTGATGCGCAGGCTGGCTGACGGATAAGACAGGATCGTCAAACGTGTTTGTAAGAGACTGGCTTATCCGGCAGGCAGAGTCCTGCGGAGCAGGATCCGCCCGAACAGCCGTGAACAGAAGGTGCGGAAGCACCGTCATACGCACGAAGTGCGGATGGTTCACGGCCTGGAGGACGGACCTGTGCATATATTAAGCAAAAAGGAGAATTGCCATGTCAGAGGCTGTGATCCGCCCGGCAGGGGACAGTGCGCTGCTGGTTGAATTTGAAAATGAGATCAGCCTGGAAGTTAATTCCAGGGTGCGGGCTCTGAAATACACACTGGAGCAGTCGCCTTTCGAGGGTATGGGCGAACTGGTGCCGGCATACAGGAGCCTTCTGATCGGTTACGATCCCCTGAGGATCCGCATGAAAGCGGCACAGGAGGAGATCCGGTCAAGGCTCGGGCATATGGATAAGGTGAGCCTTCCGAAGGCGGTCGTTACTGAGATCCCGGTCTGCTATGACAAGGAATACGCTGTCGATCTGGAACATATCGCGCAGCTGGAGCATACGACAGAAGAAGAGGTCATCAGAATTCACAGCCAGAGCGATTACTTTGTGTACATGCTGGGCTTCGCGCCGGGACATCCCTATACGGCAAGGTTTGAGAATCCGTTTTCTTTCAAGAGAATGGAGAACCCCAGGCTGAAGATTCCGGGAGGAAGCATCGTCGTACAGCTGGCATTGTCGGATATCATTCCTTTCGACCAGCCCTGCGGCTGGAATATCATCGGCTCCACGCCGGTCCTGGCCTGCGATTACCGCAAGGAGAATCCGTTCCTGCTGAAAGCGGGACAGTGGATCCACCACAGACCGGTCAGCAAGGAAGAGTATCTTGACATTAAAAAACAGGTTGAAGCCGGCACCTATGTCTGCCGGACCTGGGAGAAGGAGGACTGAAGATGGCGATCGTAGTACTTTCTCCCGGAATCCTTACCAGTGTGCAGGATGGCGGAAGGCTCGGTTATCAGCAGTACGGAGTATCCCCGTCAGGACCGATGGACGCACATGCATTCCGAACCGCGAATATCCTGGTCGGAAATGATCCGGATGAGGCGGGACTGGAGATGACGGTGATGGGCGCGGAGCTCACATTCACCGATGCTGCAGTAGTCGCGATTACCGGCGCTGATATGGGAGCGACTCTGAACGGGACCAGGACAGACATGTACCGGGCGTTATGCATTCAGGCAGGCGATGTTCTGAAGCTTGGATTCGCAATGAGCGGCTGCCGCTCTTACCTGGCGGTACGCGGCGGGATCGGAACCGATCCGGTCATGGGAAGCCGGGCAACAATGCTGGGTAAGAACTTTGGTGGCTATAAAGGACGAAAACTTCAGAAGGATGATGTGCTGGAGATTCGTCCGTGCAGCAATAAGTTCACGCATCCGGAAACTTATTTTACCGATCCTGAGACCGTACCTGCAGGAGTGCGGACCCTTCGTGTGGTCATGGGACCTCAGGAGGACAGGTTTACGGAACAGGGCATCCGGACCTTCCTGAGCAGCGAGTATACGGTCGGACAGGATTTCGACCGCCAGGGATACCGGCTGGAAGGGGAGAAGATAGAACACAAAACCGACAGCAATATCATTTCCGACGGAGTTGTTACCGGATCGATCCAGGTGCCCGGCACAGGACTTCCGATCGTAATGACTGCGGAGCGGGCCACTGTCGGAGGCTATACGAAGATCGCGACAGTGATCACTGCAGATCTTCCGCTGATCGGCCAGTGTAAAGCCGGCGACAGGATCCGCTTTCAGGAGGTGTCTGTTGAAACGGCTCAGGATCTTCTGAAGCAGGAGGCAGACAGGCTTGAGGAACTCAGGAAACTGGTGGAGGATCCTTCGCACCTGCCTGAGGAAAAAACGCCTGCTTTTGAAGAAGCAGCGCCGGTGCCGGAGCATGAGTTTGAGTATACGAAGGACGTGACGATCTCCATCAACGGGAAAGCTTATGAAGTCACGATCCAGAAGTGGAAATAAAAACAGCACAGAAGGAGGATACAGACATGTTTCAGGTTGATCTGAACAGTGATATGGGAGAGAGCTTCGGAGCCTATAAGCTGGGCGGAGATGAGCAGATCATCAAGTCAGTCAGTTCCGCGAACGTAGCCTGCGGGTTCCATGCAGGTGATCCGATGGTTATGGCAAAGACCGTTCAGATGGCAAAGGAAAACGGAGTAAGCATCGGAGCGCATCCGGGGTATCCGGACCTTATGGGATTTGGCAGACGCAAGATGGTGCTCTCAACAGCTGAAGTCAAGAATTACATGAAATATCAGATCGGCGCTCTGAACGCATTTGTCACCAGCGCAGGCATGAAACTGCAGCATGTAGCTCCCCACGGCGCCCTGGGAAATCTGTGTCAGTATGACCGTGAAGTATCCAGAGCAATCGTCGAGGCAGTCTATGAGATCGATCCGGAACTGATCATTTACTACTGTGCAGGAGCTGTGCTGGGAGAAGAAGCCGTCAAGATCGGTCTTCAGGCCAAGGCAGAGATCTTCGCAGACCGGGCGTATATGGATGATCTGTCTCTGGTTCCGCGCAAAGAGGAAGGATCCATGATCACAGACGAGAGCATCGCGATCGACCGGTGCGTGCGCATGGTCAAGGAAGGCAAGGTTACTGCCCGCAGCGGCAAGGAACTTGACATAAGCGGAGACACTCTCTGCGTACACGGCGACGGCCCCAAGGCGCTCGCATTTGTACAGAAGATCAGAGAGAGATTCCAGCAGGAAGGTATTGAGATTGTCAGTTTCCAGAACAGAGTATAAATCATTCAGAATGAAAACAGCTGACAGAACACCGTGGCCTGCCGGGCTGCAGTTATGAATGTGGCACCGGCATCCATGAGCAGCACGCAGACCGGCTATGAAACGTAAAACTTGTGAAATGAACTGAAACGGAGGAACACAATGGCACAGAATATAGATGTTCAGGAAGCAGCTGCTCACTGCACCCTGCTTCGTGCTGATCTTCTCAGGATGCTGAATGCGGCAGGCTCGGGCCATCCGGGCGGATCTCTGTCGTGTCTTGACATTCTCTACGTACTTTACAATCACGTGATGAAACAGGATCCGAAGAATCCGAAATGGGATGGGCGTGACCGTTTCGTCCTCTCCAAGGGACATGTGAACCCGGCGCTGTATGTCGTACTGGCAGACCTGGGTTATTTTCCGAAGAGTGAGCTGATGACGCTCCGCAAGTTCGGAAGCATCCTACAGGGCCATCCCTATATGCACAAGACGCCAGGCCTTGATGTTTCCTCCGGATCTCTCGGACAGGGACTCTCAGTTGCAGCCGGCATGGCAGCGGCAGCCAAGGCAGACGGAAAACCGAACCGCGTGTACGCCATGATGGGCGACGGCGAGCAGGAGGAAGGCGAGATCTGGGAAGCAGCCATGTCCGCAGCTCATTTCAAACTGGATAACCTGTGCGGTATCGTAGATCACAACCACCTTCAGATCGACGGAAATGTAGAAGACGTCATGAATATCGAACCGATCGCTGACAAGTGGCGCGCATTCGGATGGAATGTGATCGGAATCGACGGACATGATTACGCGCAGATCCTGGACGCATTCGAAAAGGCACAGGAGTGCAAGGGAAAGCCAACAGTCATCATCGCTGAGACCGTCAAAGGAAAAGGTGTTTCCTTCATGGAGAATCAGGCAGGCTGGCACGGCGCGGCACCGAACGACGAACAGCTGAAGCAGGCTCTTAAAGAGCTGGGACAGGAGGGATGACTGTGAAGAACGTAAAACTTACTTTCGATCTTGATAATCCGAGCATGAAACCGTCCCGTGACGGATATGGCGACGGACTGAATGACGCAGCTGCGAAGAACCCCAATGTGGTGGCGATCGGCGCGGACATCACAGCATCCACCAGAGTAGACTGGTTTGTGAAAGAGCATCCGGACAGCTTCTATGATCTGGGGATCGCGGAGCAGAACCAGATGGCATTTGCAGCAGGCATGAGCCTGATGGGCAAGGTGCCCTTCGTCTGCAACTATGGCGTATTTCTGGCAGGCCGTGCGTGGGATCAGATCCGTACGACCGTATGCTACAACAACCTGAATGTAAAACTGGGCGGAGCCCACGGCGGAATCTCGGTAGGTCCTGACGGGGCGACCCACCAGGCACTGGAGGAGATCTCCATCATGAGATGCCTTCCCAACATGAAAGTCATTGTTCCTGCAGACTCCTGGGAGACCCGCAAGGCGACCCGCGCAGTTGCGGAACTCGACGGACCTTACTATGTACGCTTCGGAAGAGAAAAAGTTCCGGAGATCACCGATGAGTCCACGCCGTTCGAAGTCGGCAAGGCATACTGCGTGCAGGATGGAACGGATGTTGCACTGATCGCATGCGGCGTCATGGTCTATCACAGCATGCTCGCAGCAAGAGAACTGGCGAAGGAAGGAATCTCCGCCATGGTCGTAAACTGTCATACGATCAAGCCAATCGATCGGGAAGCGATCGTGGAAGCTGCGAAGAAAACCGGCGCAGTCGTTACGGCAGAGGAGCATCAGCTGATGGGCGGCATGGGAAGCGCAGTCAGTGAAGTACTGTCTACAGAATATCCGGTTCCGATGCAGATGGTCGGTGTGCAGGATCGTTTCGGACAGTCCGGCGATCCGGATGAACTGATGAACGCATACGGACTGAACGCAGAAGAGATCTGCAAGGCGGCAAAGAGAGCTATCGCAATGAAGAAGTGAGAAAAAGTGAGTAAGCCTTAGTTGCTATACGTGGTTTATTCTGGATTTTGGGCAGAAAAGCAGATAAAGTGGTAGCCCTACCCAAAAGAAATACAAGGATTGGGCAGAAAAGCAGATATAGTGATAGTTTTACCCAAAAGAAACGCAAAGATTGGGTAAGAAAGCATGTAAAGTGACAGTTATACCCAATAGGAACAAGAATTATGGGCACAGAGCCGGGTAAGAAGGCTCTGTGCCCAAATCTCTGACTAAACTAGTATTTTAAGCCAGTACCCATATAATGGACAGGTCGTTTTTTGTTTTGCCCCATTTTACATCTCATGGGTTCTGCGGTCCAGATCAAGATAACTGTCCCGCAGCCTGCAGAACAGTTCATCCGGAAGCAGTGGATCTTCCCACTGCGTACCGGCCGGTGTGAGCCGGTTCCGGGCTCCGAAGAAGACTCCGTTCAGGAACCTTGCGCTGTCGTTCCAGCTGCCGGCAATGACCTCCGGTATTGTCAGTGCGACGGAAGAGACACCCGGAGCGATATACGGTTTATAGCCGATCTCCCGAACACTGATATTGGCGTTGGTGGTCAGACGGGTCAGCTGTGCGGTTGCTTCGTCGTTATATTCTTCCGGGAGGATGCTGTTCACTGCGACAAGTCCGTTCCCATGGGGGCCGTAAACCCGGCCGTTCTCAGGAAAAACCGCATAATGGGTATGTGCAAGCCGTTTTGCATAGTAGGCTGCTCTGGCAAACATGACGCCTAACCCGAATCCCTGGATCTGGTCCGGATGCAGATAGTCCAGGACCACTCCGCACAGAAGGTCCAGCGGGTCAGAAACAACGCCGAACAATCCTTTGTATTCTTTATCAGCTGCCTGCTTCGCATAACCGGCGATGATCTTCCGGTTCGCTTCAAACTGCGCGATTCTCACATCACTGTGTGCCTCCGCCCCGAGCGGGGGTACACTTTTTGTAGCGCAGAAAAGGAAGATGTCACAGTCAAACAGTTCCTCCTCTTCCAGGATCACGACATCCGGATAAACTGTTTTTCCCAGTGGGGACAGGATCTGGTTGATCTCGATCTCCAGCCTGTCGCACAGTTTCCGGTCAATGTCATAGATTCCGATCTTTGAAACACTGCCTGCTCCTGTGATCCGAAGCCCGAGAGCGGCATTCAGTCCAACATCTCCCAGACCGATGATATGAACTCTCTTCAGATCCGTCTCATCCCGCATCACCCATGGATACGAAGAAATATGGTCTTTTGGGTATGGGTATGCGGAGCAAAGGTCCGTGATCTTATGCATGGTAGTTCTCCTTTATGCATGTGGTAAAACATATATACCTTAAAGGGCTGTCACTCTGTCTTTTAATGCCGGGAACAGAGTGGCTGTTTCTTTCCTGAGGATTTCATTTACATCCGGAACTCTCCGTCAAGCAGATGCTTCAGCCTGTGCAGTTTCTGCATCTCGCGCCGCAGCAGCAGCGACGGGGACTCCTGTACCACCGAGGTGTCCAGGATACAGGTATCCGGGTGCCTGGGCTCTGCCAGGACCTCGCCTATGCGCGACATGGTCAGCTTCCGGCCGTACTTGTCCTGATAGAGTTTCTCCAGGACCAGGAAGATGTTGCGCGCATTCTCCAGGCAAACCACGGACAAATTGTAGAATGCTTCCATGGATGCCCCTTTCATGAAGGACGGGAACTGGTACGGCAGGATCGAGTTGACGGACGGCAGGGAGGGCGAGGAATGGATCTGCTCTCTGACCCGGATCCCGTCGCCGCCAATGAACGGATACAGATCCGATTCGATGAGCCACGAGCGCATATTCGGGACAAAGTAGACAGATTCGATCGGCTCTTCCAGCACATTTGCAAGGTCATTGCCGCGTCCGGAGCGCACGCCGACGATCAGCTTATTCAGTTTCAGATCCTCATTTTTCATTACCCGCTCTACCGCCTGCAGACGGTACCCCTTGTGATAGAGGTCATCCACAAGGATTACGGGACGCATGAAGGACTTGATGGTCCGGATCTGCACCTTCAGCGGTGCGTAATGCGGGAACTCTTTGATGGTGAAGCTCTCCATGTCGATGTCATAGAGTTTCTCCGTGTTCAGGTCTTTCGTCACGCAGTTCGGGACCAGGACGCCCCGCAGGGTCTTTCCGAACGGGACGCAGATCTTCGGACCGAGCTTTCTGGGACCGCTCTGCTCCGGATCCACCGGATTGTTCTGGATGATCAGCTGGATCAGCCGGTGATTCAGGATCTCGGAGTCAAAGCACAGAGAGAGCTGACCCGGGAACAGCATGGCAACTTCGCGGCGAAGTTTCAGATGGCTGTCCCACAGTATATCCTGAACGGCGGGATCTCCTGAAAACTGGTCTTTGATGAAAGATGGCGTATCGAAGATCAGCACCAGAGGCCTGCGCATATCCGTGACATAGCAGTCCTCCATCTGGGGCATCGGCAGGAAGCCGCTTCCCCTGAGCAGGTCGTCGTATTCTTTGCCGTGGAAGCATACAGCATAGGAATACCCTTCCTCCTGGCAATGGGCAAGCATCTCGTTGAGTACCGTGTAGCGGTCGTCACTGCAGCGATCCGCATCGCCGAGGATATCCGTGAGGACACAGGTCCGGCCAGAGAGCTCATTGCGCAGCGAAGCCGCCAGATCGATGTCTCCGCAGGACTCGTAAAGTTCCCCGACCGCAAGCTCATGGTAGAGAACTGCGCCGCAGATGTGGTCATCCTTTTCTTCATTTCTCAGGATCACGGCCTTCTCCCCGCCTGCTCCTGCAAGATACTGATCAGAAAAATGATCTGTCAGTTCATTTTCCTGTTCCTCTGTCAGGGAGTCGAACAGGTAAGTGTTCACCCTGCGGGACTGGGCGGCGCGCTTGTACATGGGCTCCATCGTGTAGAGCCCCTTCTCATAGATATAGTTCTGGACCACAGGTTCTACCAGATCCGCAATGTCTTTATTGCCGCTCACATTGCTGCGGATCCTGGTGGAACTCATATTTTCAAAATAAGCCGGCAGCTTCAGGTACAGGACCTCTGCCTGCAGTTTCCTGCGCGCTGTGCTGTCGTCGGACCAGGCACCTTCGGTATTGCGCGCGAACAGGATATGCGGGAAGGTGTGGATGGAATTCTCGCATGGCTCAGCCCGGTAAGCGGAGGCATGCTCCACGACATCGCTGCCTGCCACGATATAGACTTCCTCGCCGGGGAAGCAGCTGCGCAGTCTGGCCAGATCATCCGGGCAAGCGATGTTGACCGGGATCTCGACCGGGAACAGGAAGACGCCGTTGAGGTCCGCGACCGACATGACCATGATCTTTCTGCGGATCTGGTACGGCTGGGTGTTCTTGGACCAGGAGAATTCGTCTACCGTCAGATAGACATGGAAGCCCATCGACGCAATCTCGCGGACGATCGCCTTGTGGCCGAGAGAGAATGGATCAAAGGTTCCGGGGAAGAAGGCGATCTTTGCCCGTTTCCGGAAGGCGATCCTCTCGTGGTCCTGCAGGTAATCGGAAATGAACCTGTATATGTGGTTCAGGGAAGCGGCGTTGTAATACCACAGCGGGATCTCCTGATCCCATAAGATAAAGGTCAGGACTTTGCGGGCCATGGCCGTGAAGTATTCTTTTTTCTGGTCCAGCGTCAGATGCCTGCTTCCGAACAGGCCGGATCCCAGGAAATAAAAGGCTTCCCGGGCAACTTCCATATCGTAGTGCACCGTTCCGGAGCAGAGCATTCCCTCCAGTGCTTCCAGTTCTTCCCCTTCGATGCCGTGTCCGGGCAGATACTGCAGGATGACACTGACCGTCTCCAGGGTAAGGATCACTACGGCGGGGTTGCTGCTCGCGTACAGATCGTGCAGCTGACCAAGCAGAGCATGACGTTCATCCGGCGTCATGATCACATAGATACGCCCCATAAACTGCGGGATGTACTTGGCGACGGAGTAGCGGCCCATGGAGAGGGCACGCACGAGCTCCAGCATGATCTCGTAGCGCTGTGACTCGGAGAGCCTCGGCATGATCTGCACCAGATTCTCACCGGCCTGCAGTTTATTTGTCACACGGGAATTGAACTGCAGGATGTTCAGCAGATGGGAAGCATACTGATAGACCCTCAGAAGGTCCTTCTCCTCCATCATTTCCTTCTGCAGGATCTCCAGGTTGACCAGCTTGAAGATCCACGGGATCTCAGAGCGCTGATTCTCGATGTAGAGGAACTTGGCGTCGTAATCCAGAGAGCCCTCCTCCCCGAACACAAGCCTGCGTATCTGCAGCGTCAGATATCGTATACACACCGGATCTTCGCTGCGCAGTGTGAGCGAACTGAGTGCGTCCATCATCTCATCATCCGGTTTGCAGCCCTGCTTGAGCCAGCACACGATAAACCGCAGCGCGGACACCCGGATCTCGGGATCGTCTGCCTGCAGGAACCGGCGGTCAAAACGGAAGAGAAGCTTGCGCTGATTGGCGCTGCACAGGTCATAAGGAATCTCCGGCAGGCAGTCCAGCAGAAGGAACTGTGTCAGTCCCTCCCAACGCGAAGACTTGTAATGTTCCAGGATCACATTCAGCACTTCGCGCCGTCTGGACCCTTCGGTCAGACGAAGAAGATGGCGCACGACAGTTTTCATTCCATAGCCGATCCAGCGCCGGTGCTGCTCTGTGACCATATGGTTCGGGAACAGCATACGGTGAAGAAAACTGCGCCAGACATCGGCCATACGCTGGCCGATCTGCGGAGCCTCCACATCTTCGGGAAGTTCCTTCTTGAAGGCAATATCGAAACCGGCCATTACAACGGCGGAGATCCTGGCGGCCTGCCGGCGGATATCACCGTCCTGGTGGGAAAGCATTTCATACAGAAAATCAAGGATTACCAGTTTCTGATCCTGTTTGAGATAGCCGGAGTATTCTTCGATAACGGTCAGGAATGCGCGCACATGACGCCAGTCTTTCTCTCCGCGGATGTCCTCCAGCAGACTGATGAAAGAGACGTCATGCCCGGTGGTGTACATGACCTTCAGGTTATGTGAGATCGCAAGATACTTGAAAGCCTGCACCATCTCCTCGGTACTCATCAGAGAGAAAGGAGTATGAGCTTTGGGTTTATGCCATCCGTCCTCAAGGTCCACAGATACTCCGAGTGAGATCAGATAGTCCTCAAAGTCCTTGAGCTTGTCGTACACTTTTGCGTAGCGCCGTCTCTTGGCGTCATCCACATTGTCGAGCTTGCTGAGTATGATGTCATAGGATTCCTTCAGGGACCAGAAGCAGACCTGCTCCGTCCCGTCCTCCAGGCGCACACTCTTGACACGGAAATCAGCATAGATCAGGATCAGGCTTTCCACACTCAGGTTCTCAAGTTCCAGATCCCAGACAGAATGCGCGGATGCGATCGCTCCGATGGATTCAAAACCAAACTTCTGGGCGAACTGATAGGTATAGTAGTAGTGCAGATAAGGAACACGTCTGGATTCCTCCGGGCGGCAACCATACTTGCCGATATCATGCAGGATTGCCGCACCTGAAGAGAGTGCCGGATCGATCCGGACGTTTGTATGGAGCAGCTGGCGCGCAATGTATACAGACACAAAATTGACGCCGGCGATATGCCCCAATGTCTCAAACGGGGTGACAGCCCGGTGCAGTCTCATGAACGCATACAGATAGCGGCTGCGCAGACAGTCAAGAAGCTTCTCGTACTCCGCAGTGGTACGGAACCCTTTATACTCAGCCTCCTCAAGAAGAACCAGATCCCGGGTCCGGCACGGTCCAAGCTCCGCCTTCTCCCGGTCGAACAGGGCATTCAGTGTGTCCAGATAGAACAGGACCGCTTCCCTGCGCTCTTCTTTCAGATGGACCTGTGCCCTGCCGGGATAGTAGTCATCCAGCAGAAACGCACAGCAGTACGAATTCCAGTCTTCGAAGCTGTCCGGCGCAGCATTTCCCAGAAGGGGCATAAGCGCCTCTGAGCACAGATCAGGCATGATCGAAAGATCCGCACCGTCTCCGGAAAGCGGACAGGAGGACACGATCGACCTTATAAGATCTTCACGACTATTGATACCGGTAATCTTTGCCATATTACTCCTTCATGAACAAGTGCCTGCCACTGGTTCACATGAACAAGTGCCTGTCACTGGTTCAAACCATTTCCTATGCTGATGGTCAGGTGTTCGTGTTTCATATCATGCAGGATCCGTCCGTTCAGATCCTGGGTGTCGCAGTAGATGATCACGGATTCGTCCGCCTCCGGAACGATCTCCCGGATACGGTTCGGAAGAGCTTTGAGCATCTCCGGGCGGAAATGAACCCGCCTCTCATCTTCGAAGACGGCGTCGTACAGAATATCCGCCTCCACCAGATCCTGGAAGATATGGCTGCCGTAGGACAGTTCCGGCTGGTATCCGGCCCGTGACTCTGCCAGTTCGCAGATCACGCGGAATGAGCTGATGTCCGAGAAGGCTGTGGGGACTCCCAGCTCCGGGGAAGAGGTTCCGATCCGGCCCGGAGTCAGCAGGACGAGCTGCTTCCCGGTGTCTCTGAAATGCCAGTTCAGCTGTCCGATGACTCTTGCAACCTGCGGTTTATCTTTGTAGGGCATCTCATAATAGGCGACCGGGTCTACCAGAACGATCCCGTCCACAGGAGCATTGCGCGACATACCCATCGAAGAGCGCACAGTCTCCAGGAAGATGTGGGAATCATCCGGTCCGTCTGCCTTTACATCCTCCGCATTAACATCTTCTGCCCCTGCCTCTGCTTCTTCCACTTCAGAGGCGTCATCCTGCATGATCAGCAGGGGACGGCACTGGAGCAGATTGACCACATAATCCCCGTCTTCGCTGAGGTTGATGGTAAATTCAATATCCACACTCTGTCCGTATGAGGTCTGCAGCTGCTGCATCATCTCATACATAAGCTGCATCAGTTCCTGCTTTCCGGTGATGCCCCGGCAGGAAATGAATTCGATGTTCCGGATGCTGCCGCGCTCGCGGAAGATGCGTTCCGCGTCCGTATCATGTTCCAGGAGGATGCGTTTCAGCCAGGCCGGAAGGCTTGGTGACAGTTCTTCAAGAGAAACATAACGGAAGGTTCCGCTTGTCTTGTCGATCAGGGAGATCTTCCTCTGGCTGTAGCGGTGCCGCTCCGAGACGGAGTGGTAAGGAGTCACCTGCGGCTGGTCGAGACTGACCAGGCGCGGATAGGCGCCTTCTGTCCGGTCTACCGCCGAGGTCCCGAGCCCCATAACAAGACGGAGCATCCCGGCGCCGGGATCCAGTGTGGGAAGGAACCGGTATGGACTGTAGGAATAACCTACGCCTGCCGCACAGGGCATGAAATAGTTTCCGAAATGAGATCCCGATACTCTCATGACCAGGATTGCCATCTGCTCGTCACGGGCGGCAAGACCGCGCCGTTTGCGGTAATCCAGGGCAGAGAGTGACATGGTACTTGCGTACACAGTACGGACGGCATCCTCAAAGGCAGAGAGCCGCTCCGCCATGGTTCCGACGTTCGGGACAAACACAGAATCGTATTTCCCGGCAAATGCATTATCGAACCCATCCTCCAGGATACTGCTGGAGCGGACGATGATCGGCGCCTGCCCGTAATATTCCAAAAGATGCAGAAACTGTTGCTCGATCTCCTCCCAGAAAACGCCTTTGAGAAGCTCCTCCCGCAGCGTATCGGAGAGTGAGAAATATTCTTCCTCCGTATTCTGCCGCACAGACAGTTCCCACAGGCCGTTTTCCACGAGATATCCGGAGAAAACATCGGAACCGATATAGAAGGAGTCATGCGCTTCCATGTAGTCATACAGTTCGGGGCGGCGGTTCTCGATGATCTTGCGCGCAGTAAGCATGCCGCAGGATTTGCCGCCGATCTGTCCGCTTCCGACCATATGCTCCTTGACAAAGAAATAATCTTCCGGACGGAAGTTTTCCAGGATCAGTCCGCGCATCCTCTTGTCCCGGCTCATCATGATCCGGCACATCCTCGCGCATTCTTCAGTCAGATCATCACCATATTCGTATTTGCGCTGTGTGTTCAGGAAAAACCGGTCCCAGCTGTCCATGCTCAGGTCCGGGTGCATCCGGCTGGTCATATCCTGCGCCCGGTGATACCGGCTGAGTTTCACACCGTCGGTGAGCAGCCTGAAAGCGCCTGTTTCAGGATCCACCATGTGCGGCTGGAACAGTTCGGAATCCTCCTCGCCGCGGATCTTCTCCGCACGGACATATACATTTTTAAAGTCGGAACACACATTCAGGAAAACATCCGCAGTCTCCGAGATCTTGCGCGCTGCTGTGTCTGAGTGCATCCCTGCCTTCAGAGGAAAGAGCGCGGTATCACCGCGGGCGGACAGAAGAGGTGTTGTTACGCGAAAGAAGTTGACCATCATGAGGTCAGTAGCCCACGCAGTCTGCAGGCCTGACAGGCAGTCAAACAGGAAGAGAGTTCCCTTTTCCCGGGAAGCGATCTCTCTGTGAACTGCAACTGTAAAATTCCGGAACCTGTGATTCAGAATGATCGGGACCGTCAGTACCGGATCCGGTTCCTGACCATCAGCAGACGGCTTTACCACGGAATGAGCCGGCCCGTCGACTTCGTCGGAAATGAACTGAAAACGGACGACTGGTATGGATGCTGTCTGCGCGGCATGCAGGATCCCGGTAAGGAGAATCGGATAATCTGACAGGTCCGCCATCGAGAAAACAATGTTTCTCCCCGCGTCAGGTGCGGCGGCGATCCGGCTCAGGTTTTTTTCCTCACAAATAGTCATATATTCTTCTCATCTGTCAGACTGCGTGCTATAATAATAGAGGTATGATTATTCAGTCTTTCAGGGCATTTATAAGCCCTTCAGACTGAGATGATTATACATCGTGAAGAGTTGTTTTTCCATATATCGCAAAGTGTTGTTTTGATTTGTTGTTTTTTGTGAGTTGTTTCGATTGTCGCAGAGTGTACTGGAGTCAGATCGGATAGAATCTGATTTATTTTCTATGGAGGAAATGAGATGAACAGTTATATTGAGCGAGTGATCGGAAAAGTCAATGCAAAGTATCCGTACCAGCCGGAATTCTGCCAGACCGTTGAGGAAGTACTCTCCTCACTGGATACGGTAGTGGAGCGCCATCCGGAATATGAGAAGGTGGACCTGCTCGGCCGTATGGTGGAGCCTGAGAGAATGTTCTCTTTCCGCGTCGTATGGCAGGATGACAAGGGCTTTGCGCATACGCAGAACGGATACCGCTGCCAGTTCAACGGAGCGATCGGACCGTACAAGGGCGGCCTTCGTTTCCAGAAGAACGTCAACCCGAGCGTCATGAAGTTCCTCGCTTTTGAACAGACATTCAAAAACAGCCTGACCGGCCTGTCCATGGGCGGCGGCAAAGGCGGAGCGGATTTCGATCCCACCGGCAAGAGTGATGATGAGATCATGCGCTTCTGCCAGTCCTTCATCCAGGCGCTGTACCGCTACATCGGCCCGGACACGGATGTCCCGGCAGGAGATATGGGAGTCGGCGGCAGAGAGATCGGATACATGTTCGGTGAGTACCGCAGGCTGAAAGGCAACTTCGAGAACGGAACATTTACAGGAAAAGGCTTCTCCTACGGCGGCAGCCTGATCCGCCCGGAGGCAACAGGATACGGCTCCGTCTACTATCTGGAAAATGTCCTGAAGCATGATGGAGAACAGTTGGCCGGCAAGACCATCGCATGCGCAGGCTTCGGCAATGTAACCTGGGGCATCTGCAAGAAGGCAACAGAGCTCGGAGCGAAGGTCGTCACACTGTCCGGTCCGGACGGATATGTCTATGATCCGGACGGCGTCAATACACCGGAGAAGATCGACTACCTGGTCGAGATGAGAAATTCCGGACGCAACAAAGTACAGGATTACGCAGACAAGTTCGGAGCTGAATTCCATGCAGGCGAGAAACCGTGGGGCGTGAAAGCAGACATCATCATGCCGTCCGCGATGCAGAACGACGTGCACATGGACAGCGCCGAGAAGATCGTCGCCAACAAGGTCCGCTATTACATCGAAGTCGCAAATATGCCGACCACCAACGATGCGCTCCGCTATCTGATGGAACAGCCGGATATGATCGTTGCACCCTCCAAGGCAGTCAATGCCGGCGGCGTTGCAACCAGCGGACTGGAGATGAGCCAGAACAGCGAGCGCCTCTTCTGGACAGCAGACGAAGTAGACAGGCAGCTGCACCGCATCATGGACACCATCTATGAGAACAGCGTACAGGCAGCAGAACGCAACGGACTGGGCTACAACCTGGTGGCAGGCGCCAACATCGCAGGCTTCGAGAGAGTCGCAGACGCCATGATGGCACAGGGCCTGTTCTGATCAGAACAGGTTGAACAGGTGACAGGCACTTGTTCACATTGCACAAGTGACTGCACAAGTGACAGGCACTTGTTCACAAATCTATATCAGCGGTAAGACAGGGTTTTTGACCTCAGGGTTGAAAACCCTGTTTTTTTCCAGAGTGATGGATCGAACTGGAAAGTATTTGCCTCGGTAGCATGCATATGTATGCAAACAGCATACTTGTTCTTCCCTTTACTATGCTATATTGAAATGCAAAGGGAGGCTTGCCATGGCGGAGAAGATTAATACCAGCACCTTGATGAAGCGTTTATTCAAAACAAAGCATCTGGATGCATTTCTGGAGCAAAATGAGCATAATATGCAGGCGGCGGGATTTGACCAGATGATCAGGAGCCTGTGCGAAGAGCGGGGGCTTGTCCCGGAGCAGGTTATCCTTCGTGCTGAGATCGACCGGACTTACGGTCATCAGCTGTTCAGCGGCGTACGGCGTCCTTCCAGGGACAAGGTGATCCAGCTGGCTCTGGGCATGGAATTGGGGGTAGAGGAAACCCAGAAACTCCTTCGTTCGGCCGGCAAGAGTGAATTATATCCCCGCCTTAAGAGGGAAGCGGTGATTCTGTATTGTCTCAGAAGAGGAGCCTCTGTCCTGGATACGCAGGAACTGTTGTCCAGATATGGGTTTTCACTGCTGGGGAGTCTGAGAAACTAAGGAGACATTGGAATGCTGGAAGGAACAGACATCGAATTCACGGCACAGCTGCCTGATGAAAATGAATACCCCGCTCCGCTTCTGGCCAGGTGCGAACTGCTGGAATGCTTCAGTGAACAGGACGATACCAGGACACTGCTGGCAAAGGACAGGGAGAGCGACAGGCTGTATGTCGTGAAATGCCACCTTGCGACAGGCCCGTTCTATGACCGGGCCGAACCCGAAGCCCTCCGGAAACTGAGCGAGGACCCATTTCCCAGGTTTGTGGCAGAATACCGGAATGAGTACATGAGGTGTGTTCTTCGGGAGTATGTGGAAGGTGAAACTCTGGAAGAACTTGCAAAGCATACACATTTCAGCGAAGAAGACGTGATCCGGACAGGTATGCAGCTGTGCGACGAGCTGAAGATCCTTCACAGCCTTACGCCGCCCGTTATCCATCGCGATATTAAACCACAGAATGTGATCATCCGTCCGGACGGATGCGCCGTGCTAATCGATTTCGGAATCTCCCGCGTTATCACGGATCGTGATACGGATATGGATACGGTTCCGTTCGGGACGCAGGGCTTCGCCCCGCCTGAGCAGTACGGTTTCGCTCAGACCGACGCACGGTCAGACCTGTATTCTCTGGGAATACTGCTGTCCTGGATGCTCACTGGAAAGGCTGCTCCTCCGGAGGATACAGATACACCTCTCAAAAAAGCTCTTGTCCGGTGCACTGCATTTGATCCCAGAGAACGGTATGAGAGTGCAGCCCAGTTCAAAAAAGCACTCGGACAGAAACAGTCCGGCGGACGCAGAAGTAAAGGCATCCTGTGGGGGCTGCTGGCAGCAGGGGTCTTATGCGCCGCTGTTGTCTGTGCGGTGCTTCTCCCGAAGATGAGCAGGAAGAAAGTTACTTTTTCAGATCCGCTTCTGGAAAGCGCTGTGCGGCTGAACCTGGGACTGGAAGAGGGGGACAGACTGACAGAGGATATGCTGCCTTCCGTAACTGCGGTCTATATAGTGGCGGACAAGGCCTATCCGGATCCGGACAGTTTTTATCCGGCAATCAACCAGTGGTATGCCGACGGCAGGAGTACCCGGGGAAGTCTGCAGACACTGGACGAACTTACACAGATGACAGGCATGGAACAGGTCTGTATCGTTGCCCAGGAGCTGGAAGACATCTCCGCCCTTGCATCAATGAAGCAGCTGAGCAAGGTTGAGTTCAAGCACAACTATATTACGGATATCTCTGTGCTGTCAGACATGGACCGGCTGACTTCGGTGGGCATCAATGACAACCCCGTGACGGATATATCGCCTCTTCAAAGCTGTCCGAACCTCGCATTTCTGGATCTGTGTGATGTGAGAACCTACGATCCGCAGGCGATCGAAAACCTGGGCAATTTTGATTATCTGGATCTGTCCAATCCGACGCAGAGTTATGACTACCTTGGCGGGAAGAGCATCCTGTCACTTCACCTTGCCTGGACAGGCCTGAGCGATCTGCATGTGCTGGACGATGTTGCCCGCCTGGAGGAACTGGACATCGCGCACACAGCAGTGACGGATCTGTCTCCGCTGGCAGCCCATACGGGACTGAAGATACTGAATCTAGTCGCCGTACCTGCCGATGATCTGAGCGTGCTCCTTCAGCTTCCGCAGCTTCAGAGCATTACAATCAGTGAAGATCTTCGACCTCTGGTAAATGAACTCGGAGAAGTTCAGTTTTCAGTCAATATCGGGTGAAGACAACGGGTAATTCCAGTGCGGAAAACAAATATCAGAAAACGCTGAAAAGTATGCAGCCTGCATACCTTTTGGCGTTTTTATTTTGTTATCATGTGCCTAATTATACACATGTTTAAACACATTTCCAACCGGCCTTGGAACAGCCATGAGAGGCGGACCGGAGATGTACAGTTTCACAGTCAGACAGATCAGATATACAGGAGGACAATCAGATGATGCATATCAGATCCAGACGTATCCTTGCTGCCGTATCCGTGGCAGCGCTTCTGTTTACCTCTGTGCCCTCAGGCGCTCTTGCGGGCGAGCCGGAATATGGCGAGGCTCTGCTTGTCATGCAGGAGGAAGAGGTACCGGAAGAGAGTGCTGAACTGCAGGAGGCAGATATCCCCGGAAGCCCTGAAGAGAGTGCTGCCGGAGAGGCGGATGTTTTAGTGACGGACGGGGAAGATCTTTCTTCAGATGATCAGGAACTCGTCGAGATAGAAGATCTTCTTGTTAATGAAGAAGAGGAAGATCCGGAGATTATGGTCGTCGAAGACGGAATTCCGGAAGAAGACGAAGAGCAGGTTCTTACAGGCGAGGAGGAGATCCTTTCGGATGAGGAGGAGATCCTCGAGGCTGCGGACGGAGAAGAGGCTCCGTCAGTCCGGATTGAGATCTTCAATGCAGAGCCTGATGATAAGGGTGTATACCGGGGCAAGTACTCCTATATAGGGAATGTCATAGTCACCGGCACCGAATCGGATGAGATCTGGGTCGGCTGGGGTGACTTTGAAGATACTGTGCCTGATGGTTCAGAACTGCAGAGTCTCGAGAGCTGGCATGACTATAAGGTAGATGACGAAGGGGTGCAGACTGCTTCCCTGTGGGCCAGCCCGGATGAGAGAGAGGATGTCTGGGAGGATTCACTCTTCCTGCGTCTTTCGGAAGATGAGGAATGGCAGAAATATTCGTTTGTATATGACATGAACGGTGAAGCGGCTCCTGCTCCTGTAATCACGTCCGATGACGATCTGGAATATGGCGAGCCGTATACGGTTGCGTGGAAACCGGTGGATGGTGCAGCATACTATCTGCTCTGGTGGAAATTCCCGAACGGACTTTCGATACCAAAACAGATCGGGGGAAATGAGACTTCCTGCGAGGTGTTCGATGACTATGATATGGACTGGACCTCCGCCTATGGTGAGTATGAGTTCTGGGTGGAATCCTGGGTCCCGGGCTTTGCACCGGCCGAGTCTGAGCATGTGAAAAAGACAATCGAAGCACCGGAGCAGAGCGATGATATCAGTTTCTGGGCAGAAGGTCTGGAACCTGATGATGAAAATGAACTGACAGCTATGCTGTATGGACACATCGAGTTCAAGGTAGAGGCTCCCGGAGCTGATTATGTCAGGTTCTTCGATGGGAGGCGCTCAGAGCAATACTGGCTGGATGATGAAGGCTATACCCAGTTTGGCTGGAATCCGGATGAGGAGGAGGTCGAGGAGTACGTTGTCTATGTCCAGGCATATGACAGTGATGATGTTCTCATGGGTTACCGTTCTCTCTCCTTCAAAGTATTGACAGACAGCAGGATCGAAGACAGCATCACTTTCCGGGTGACCAATGAGGCTGACGATCAGGGGAATATTGTGGTTCCAAGGGATGGTCTTGTAACCCTGGAGGTGGATCCTGTCAGCGGAGTTGACTTTTACTGCGCCTATATTGATTCAGAATACGGTCGGGCAGATTCGCACTGGGTGGAAGCAAATGCGGATGGCAAGACATTCATTTCATTTCCGGTTGCACAGATCGAAGCTGATCATGAATACCAGGTCCGCGTCTATGCGATAAAAGTCGGTGCCCCCCGGAAAGATGCAGAAAATGCTGCTGATATCTACGTTGGTCAGAGAGACAGTATCAGCGACGTCATAATCTCCATGAAGGACACTTATCAGGTTTCTGAGCCGCTGCGAATCGCGGCATATTTTGACAACCAGGATGATCTGGACGAGAACCGTCTGTTTATGGAGGTTCGTATCTATGAGAAGACAGATTATGAAAATGAATACTGGGATGAAGACTGGTACGACAACAGACAAGGCACGGATTTCCGGGATGATGGATATTCAATCTCCCAGAGCGGTGATTATGTGCTGACAGCAACTGTATACCAGAATGTGGAAGATGAAGAACCCGAAGAGATTGCCCGTGCGGTACATGAATTTACCGTATATGCTGAAAACGGGGACCTGACGGTGGATTATGATCCGGGCATCCCGGCATTCTTCCCTGAGCAGGAAGGCTATGAACTGACAATCCCGTTCCCGGATGAGCAGGTTGAGTGGATGAATGTCAAGATCTCCGAAGAGACAGATCATGGCTGGGATTCAATTTGTGAAGACTGGAGAGACTATACTGAAGACCACACCTTCACATTCGATACATGGGAAGGTCAGTTCATTAACGTGGAGATATGGCTTCACGCACGCGGCTACAATGAAAAATATATCCGGGAGGAACATATCCCTGTGCTGCTGGCGGAGCCGAGTGACCAGGTATGCCTGACCGTTAAAGAATTCGATGAAGACTCAGATGAAGATAAGGAACTGACGATTCCGGTCAATAAGGGATTCGATGTAACTCTGACTGCGGAGAAGCCGATCCAGGCGATTCGTGTTGACGCAGGGGATCACTGGTGGTATGAGAGAGATGAATTTGGCCCGGATAACTGGTATGACTCATGGTATGAGAACGGGAATCGGATCATGCATGACACGAGCGGCGGTTACCGCCGGCCTGGTACCTACCGGTTCTATGCGCAGGTTCTCCTGGAAGACAGTGAAGATTGGATTACATCAAATGTAATCCAGATCACGGCTCAGCAGTTTGGTGAGGTAGGTCCCTTCAAGATTACCATGGAACCGGATACAGTTATCCGCGGAGAAGACGTGACTGTGACATTCACAGAAGCGGAGTATGCGGAGGAGTACTGGCCCAATCTGTGGCATGACGGAGAAGAGGAATGGGATTATGACTGGTCCTGGGACTGGGCAGGAGACTGGACGGATGGAAAACGTACTGCTGTTCTGCACACCGTCGGACTTCCTGCAGGAGAATATCTGATCAGTGCGGAAGCAGCGGCAGAAGGACGGCTGGGATACTGCACTGATGATCGCGGAAGACCGGCACTGAAATTGATTGTTGAAGACTATCCTGAAGAAGATCTTCCTGCGAGCGGGATACTGCTGCAGACAGATAAGACTGAGATCGTTACGGAAGAGCAGGTCAATATTTCAGCTTACGCTCCCGGTGCAGAATGGATAGAGGTGTATTATGACTGGCCGGATGAGGGCTGGAGAACGAACAGTTGGGGAAGAGACTATATCCAGGATCGTCAAGGGTATGGCAGAGCAGGAACTTATTACCTGATGGCAAGGGCCTGGTACCCTGTTCTGGATGACAACGGTGAACTTCTGTGCGAAACCGATGAGAATGGTGAAATCTGCTATGAGAGGGATGAAGATGACAATCTTCTCCTCGACGATGACGGGAATCCCCGTCCGATGTACCAGTATTATTACAGAGACTCTGAAACCATCACACTGACGGTGGCGGCAGACAGTACACTGAATCCGATTACTCTTGCGGAGCCTGTACTCCCTGCATCTCTGACAGCCGGCAGGGACCTGAACTTTACGATCACCAAACCGGAAAATGCACAGCGCGGTCATGTCTTTGTCAACGTGGATGATTGGGACGATGAGGACAACCTCTTCAGCAGAGAATTTGATTACGAGGATGAACAGCAGACCGGCATCCCGGTTTTCCTGAGCTGGGATGAACTCTCTGACAGGGGAATACATGCAGGTGATTCGATCAACATAAATGTGCAGGCTGGTGCATATGGGCGTGAAGGTTTAGACCGCAACTGGAAGATTCCGGTAGTTAAGGAAGCGGATGAAGATGTTTTCATTTCCGTGGAAGACGAATCGATGGTCGGTGAAGATGGGGTTATCAACGCCCTGGTTAACCAGAATGTAGATCTGACAGTTACCGCGTCTGAAGGCCATGAGATCCAGACAGTTCGTTTCTTCGGCGGCTACGATTTCT
The DNA here is from genome assembly GCA_902801515.1 of uncultured Lachnospiraceae bacterium. Classification (GTDB taxonomy): domain Bacteria; phylum Bacillota; class Clostridia; order Lachnospirales; family Lachnospiraceae; genus Porcincola. The sequence goes on along the minus strand of CADCII010000018.1, from coordinate 33,688 downwards.
GGGACGATGAAGATCCGGATGAGGATGGTGTATTCCACGCAGGACCGTCTTATTGGGAAGAGGGGATATACTCTGTCTTTGCCATGGTGACATTTGATTCGTGGCCGGAAGACTATGAAGGAGAAGGAGATCCCCGCACATGGGTCTATACCGATACTCTGAAGATCCGTACTGTGAAGAAAGGCGATGTCGGCTCATTTACGATCAGCCTGGATCAGCAGGAAGTGAACCGTGGTGATAAAGTAAAGGTTACCTTCACACCGGCAGAATACGCAGAGGACTACTGGATCCACGATGACTACGATTGGTACTGGGAGGATGAGGAAAACCGTATTGCTGTGATCAACACTCTTGGCATGGGTGAGGGTGAATACTGGATCCGTGGTCGTGCCAGTGCAGACGGGTATGAAGGCAGAGATTCATCAGCAGTAAAACTGACTGTGAAACCGATGGAAGATGTTTCAGAAGGTGATGTCATTCTTCTGACGCAGGAAGATACCGTGGCACTCAGTCAGCGCCTGCATACAGGGGTATATGCTCCCGGTGCGCTTCGTGTCGGATTCCTGCTGGACGGAGAGCCCTGGCACCTTGATGAAGACGGGAATTACTGCTGGGGAGACGGTGACTGCTGGACGAGTTATGAAGATATATGGTGGGAGGACGCCTGGGAAGCAGGAGAACACACGCTCCAGGGATGTGCCCAGTTTGAGGAAGACGGCGAATGGAGTTACAGTGATATTCAAAAGGTCACTGTAACCTGCAAAGGTATTCTGGAGTTTGACAGATCCACTCTGCCGGCCAATATTACTGCCGGATCAGGAGATGTCAGTGTGACAGTGAAGCTCCCTGAGAATGCGGCAGCAATGAATATCCAGCTGCATGAAGATTACCGGGTGGATCCGGAAGATGAAGAGGATGATGGCTGGCGGCGCGATGAAATCGATGAATGGTTTGATCTTACAGAAGACAAAGTGATTACGATCCCGGCAGAGAATCTTACAGCGGGGCATCAGATCCGGATAGACTTCCAGGCCTGGGCGATTGGGTACGGGAGAGCTGAAGACGGTCAGACGATTCCTGTGACTCCCCAGACCGGTGAAGGAGCTGTTCTGGTCCTGGATGAAGAGGAAGGAGGATTTACGCCGACTGAAGGGGAAGAAGGTGCATATGATGTTCTGGTCAATCAGAATATCGTATTCCGGGTCAGACCTGCAGCGGAAGATCAGAAGCTTGCTGCCGTGAGATTCTTCGATGGTTATGGATATTGGGAAGAAGGCAAGGCCATGCAGCCTGATCTGGATGAGTATGATTATTGCTTTGATGAGAATGATCACTTCTTCTCCATCCAGAGGTACGGGGAATCGGAGACGCGGAGAGTATTCGCAGAGGTACTCCTGGAAGGAAGTGAAGAATGGTTTACGACGAATGCGATTACGATTCACGCGAAGGCTACAGGCAAGACCGGAACATATGACTTTGATTTTACCCGGATGGACCATGAGATCACAGTACAGCGCGGTGATCCTGTGACACTCTTCTTTACTGAGTCAGAATATGCTGATAACTACTGGGCGGATGCATTCAGCGATGATGAGGAATGGAGGAGCTTTAATCCACGCTGCAGCTGCAGCGGCACTACGGTGACGATGCTCACTGTAAATCTGCCGGCGGGCGAGTATGTGGTATTCGGACGTGCGGGTAACAATGCTCCCGGATGGCAGTGGACAGAGTCGGACAGCAACATCAGGCTGACCGTGACTGAGCCGGAGGACGATGATATCAGGGTGATTGTTGATAGCACCGAACTGATGACTCATGAGAATCTGACCATTAGTGTCCTTGCGCCAGGAGCAAAGAGAATCGGCATTGCCCAGGATGGCTGGCGCCATGATCTGCAAGACGGCGACGGGGAATATCAGTGGGATGATACAGGAGACAACTGGAGCGGCGACTTTATATCCTGGGATAACCCCGGAACGTATGAAGTGATTGCTTATGCACAGTATGAGGACGACGGAGACTGGGTTTCAAGTGATCCGGTAAAGATCACTGTATTAGCGGATGGGCATGTTGCACTTGATACCAGTCAGATACCGTTCTCTGTACCGGCTGGCCAGGAAGTTTCCTTCACCGTGCCCTGGCCGGAGGGCGATGGAGTTCAGTATCTTGGATATGATATCAGCGTTCAGCCATCATCTGAAGGAGGAGCAGAATATCATATAAAACGCAGTGACAATACAGAGGGAGATGCGGAAATATCCTTTACGACCGGCACAGTGGAATACGAAGACGGTGAGGAGACAAAGAACTACACCATCCAGGTGGGAGATGTGATCCATCTCGATCTCTGGGCAGGAGGTCTCGGCTACGAACACCTTCATATAGACCTTAATATTCCGGTGGTGAACGAAGCGGCGGATACGGTTTCATTGAGTGCAGTGGATGAATATGGTGAGTCTCTCCTGGCTAATGGAACAGTCTCGATCGTTCCAAATAAACAGGTCAGATTTATCGTCAGTCCCGGGGAAGGGCATACACTGACTGCTGTAAAGTTTTTCGATGGTTATGGCTATCGGGAAAATGGTGATGCTATTGTCCGGGAAGATGAGAGATATTACGAGGACGGCAGATTCTTTGCATGGCAGGGATATGGTGATCCCGGACAGAAGACGGTATTTGCAATGGCTCTTCTGGATGACAGCGAGGAATGGGTCAGTACAAACCAGATAGATGTGACGGTCACATCAGCCGGGCCAGCCGAGCCCAGAGATGTAACCGTCCCGGGTTATAATCTGGTCAGAGAGGATACGGTGATTACTGTCGAAGATCCCGGAGAGGCCTGGTACCATCTCAGTATCAGCACTGATCAGGGGGGATACTGGCATAATGTACTGGACTACCAGTATGGAGATAACCGGACTGATAATAATGATGGAAAGATCTTCCTGGAAGGGGATGCAATTGCATTCAGTGGTCAGAGTGATGGGGGCAGACCTTATGGCGACCTGACGCTTACAATTCCTGCAGGTGTTCTGGATGCAGGTACCTATGAACTGAATGTCGATTTTGCTGCGGAAGGGTTCGAAAACAACAGCGTACACAGGATCTTCCAGATAGTTGAGGAACCCTCTGTGACCCTGAGCACACAAAAGAGCAGGTATACATATGGAGATGCGATCGAATTAACCATCACAGCTCCGTTTGCTGACAGTGTAGTGCTGAAGAAAGCCGGTTCCGACGGGGAAGAGGATGAAACACTGGAAACCTGGTATGCTTCCGATCCGGATGTAGATGTGGAGCATATAGCCTACAGCTGGATAGCTGATGAGGTGAGGAATGATGTGACCTTCTATGTGGAGGCGACATTCTTTGACGGCAGTGAGAACTGTAATGATGAAGTGACATTACGGATCAAATCTCTGGGACCCGCACCTGAACCTACAGTAATTGTTCCGGAAACCCTGGATGAAGGAGAAGATCTGAACGTTAAGTTCACAGACATTCCCGATGGTGTCTCCTGTAATGTGGAGATTTACTGTCAGGGAGATGACTCCCCCCTGTTGTCCGGAAGCACAGAATTCGATAATCTCTTTACCCTGGCATATACACAGGCAGAGATCTACAGGGTTACAGTAGAATACGGGATCAGCGGGTATGATGATGGCTGTCTTGAGTATGAGGTGGTGGTAAACCATGTATACCAGGCAGAATTCACATGGAATGACGATGGGGACGATCCGTCGTGTACTGCAGAGATAACCTGTGCAAAGTGCCTGGACATTAATGATACGATTAATGAAGAAGACATAGAGATACGGGAAACAGAACGTACAGAGCCAACCTGTAAGAAAGCAGGTTCTGTGACATACACTGCATTGGTTGAATATGAAGAGCAGACCTTTGAAAACAGTAAGGTGTATGTACTCGCAGCGACAGGACACACTCCTGAAAACATGGACGCGGAAGAACCCACCTGTACAGAACCCGGATATACGGCCGGGACAGTCTGTGAGGTCTGCGGAGAGATTCTAAGCGGCAGAGAAGTAATCCCTGCCCAGGGTCACAGCTGGAATGACTGGACCATCGAGGTGGATTATGAAGATAACTCTGCTGACGCAGTCCGGTATTGTGATAACTGTGATGAAGAGATCCGTGAAGAGGCTGCGGTAACTATTGAAACGACTGCCGAGCCTACATGCACTGCTGACGGAGAAATTACTTATACAGCAGCTTACGAACCGGATGATGGAAAACCGCTGAGTGAGACCTGGACAGAGACGATCAGTAAACTTGGACATGAATGGAGCAAATTTGAACCTGATCCGGAAAGACCGGCTACCTGTGATAAAGCAGGATGGAGCATCAGTACCTGTTCACGCTGCGGCAGAAAGCGAGACAAGAATATCCCCAAATTAGGCCATAACTGGGGAGAAGTTACCTATACCTGGGCGAAAGATAACAGCACAGTGACTGCCACAAGGGTCTGCGCGAATGACAAAGCTCATGAACATGATGAAACGGAAACAGCAAAGGTGACATCAGAGGTCACAATCCCTGCAACCTGCGACACAATAGGCAAAACGACATATACGTCCAAGGCGTTTACGAATCCTGCGTTCCAGGTACAGACGAAGACGCTTGAAGATGTATCTGCGCTTGGCCATGCCTGGGGAGAAGTTACCTATACCTGGGCGGAAGACAACAGCACAGTGACTGCGACAAGGATCTGCGCGAATAATTCAGACCATAAGGAGACTGAAACGGTTGACGTAACAGGAGAGGTGACAACTCCGGCAACCTATACACAGATGGGTAAGACGACTTACACATCCGCAGATTTCACGAATCAGGCGTTTGAGCAGCAGACTAGGACTGAAACAGATGTACCGAAGAAGTCTGCCAGTGATACTGCGGACGAGAATCTGGCGTGGAGCATCTCCGATGACGGTACCCTTACGATCAGTGTGGCAGACGGAGCAGCAACTGGAGCGACGAAGGATGAGTATACTGATGAAGATCCTGCTCCATGGATCGAAGCAGCTAAGGCACTTGGAGTCACAAAGATCGTGGTTGCCGAAGGCGTCACGAAGATCGGCAGCAATGCGTTTGCAGGTCTGGACAATGTAGAGGACGTCTCACTTCCTAAGAGCCTGGAAGAGATCTCTCCGACAGCATTTGATGATAAAACAGTAAGTGAAGCCTCCTTCAGCTTTGCAGGTACTAATGAGCAATGGAAGAGTATGACAGAAGGGACTGCTCTTGCGGATAAGGATGTCAGTACAGTCCACGAACATACCTGGAGTGAATGGAAAACTGTTTCCAAAGCCACAATTTTCAAGGCGGAGCAGCAGAAACGGACCTGCAGCGGATGCGGAAAATCTGAGACACGTTCTAACGGGAAGAAACTGCGGGCGACAATCCGGCTCAGTGCTATATCCGGGCAGATTGCGGCCGGGAAGAAAGTGCAGATTGCGGCTCAGATTCTTCCGGGCAACGTGAAGAACTATCCGCTGAGATGGACGTCCAGCAATACCAGTGTAGCAACAGTCAGTGCGACAGGGCTGGTAAGCGTTAATAAGAAGGCAGGCGGAAAGAGCGTTGTCATAACGGCAATTGCTGTCAAGAAGATCAAGATCAGCGGCAAGAAGACTGCCAAAGCCGGGAAGTCTGTAAAACTGAAGGCAAAAGTTACGACCACAAAGGGCAAGGCCAACAAGAAACTTCAGTGGACATCTTCCAACACTGCCTGGGCAACCGTTGCGGCAAATGGCAAGGTCACCACAAAGGCAGCAGGAAAGGGCAAGAAGGTAACGATCACTGCGATGGCAACTGACGGAAGTGGCAAGAAGAAGACCTTCAAGATCAAGATTAAATAAGCAGCAGTAAGCAGCAATAAGCAAAACAGTTTCGTGCGTTATGATCGCAGCCCCGGAGATATACTCCGGGGCTGTTGCACTCCTTGGACCAATCAGATAAAATGTACAAAGCATGTGCCGCGGCAGAGTGTCATCTCTGCGCAGTGCATATAATTCGAGATTTTTATAGAGAGGACCATACACCATGTCTCTGGTACAGAACAGAATTGTAGTTAAGGTCGGCACATCCAGCCTGACCAATGATATCGGCAACACTAACCTGCGCTCGTTCGATAAGCTTGCGCTCGTACTCAGCGATGTAGCCAATATGGGTTATCAGGTCATCCTCGTTTCTTCCGGTGCGATCGCTGTGGGAACGAGCAAGATGGGACTGAAAACGAAGCCGGAGTCGATGCGTATGAAGCAGGCGGCGGCCGCGGTCGGACAGTGTCAGAACATGTTCCTGTATGACAAGTTCTTCAGTGAGTACGGCCATACGATCGCCCAGATTCTGCTGAATGCGTCGGACATCGAACAGGAAGAGAAGAAGGAGAATCTGACGAACACCTTTGAGGCGCTTCTTGAGAACGGGATCATTCCGATTGTAAATGAAAACGACTCTGTCAGTTACACGGAGATCGAATCCAAGGACCGCCTGTTCGGCGACAACGACATGCTGTCTGCGGTCGTTGCGGTTCTCGTGAGGGCAGAGAAACTTGTTATCTTCTCAGATATCGACGGGCTCTATGAAGCTGACCCGAGATTCAACCCGCAGGCGAAACTGATCCGCCGCATCGACCAGATCGACGAATCCCTGTACGAACTTGCAGGCGGTGCAGGATCCAGGCGCGGGACCGGGGGCATGAAGACGAAACTGCAGGCAGCCGAACTTGCAACCCGCCAGGGGATCGATGTGACGATCTGCAACGGTAAGAGGCCGGAAGCACTGCATGACATCGTACATGGAGTGCCGACAGGGACTTTATTTGCAGGTAAAAAAATACTGTGAGAGACAGAGAGGATATGACAGATGAATGCAGTGAGTAACGCCGCAAAGACAATGCTTCTGGGCGGACTCTCAGCAGCTGCGGTTGCAGCAGGCGGCGGGAGTGTGTATCTGGCAAGACAGATTGCGAAACCGAAGGGGAAGACGCTGGCCCAGGAGAGAGACTGGGAGATCAAGAATAGTCTGTGGGGTGATTTTGACCAGACACAGCGTGAATCCTATACCGTTTCGGGAATGGACGGTTATACGCTTCACTGCGAGAGGATCCTGACAGATCCTCAGAGCATGAAATATGTGATCCTGACGCATGGTTATACATCGAACCGTTACGGCACCGTGAAGTACATCCCCACGTACCAGAAGCTGGGATACAACTGTATCATCTATGACTGCAGGGACCACGGGGAAAATAAAGAAGCCGCATGTTCGATCGGTAACTTTGAGGCGCAGGACCTGCTGAAGGTGATCGAAGATACCTACAGCAGGTACGGGGAAGATATCGAACTGGGACTGCATGGGGAGTCCATGGGTTCGGCGACTTCACTGATCGTCCTGAAATACCGGCCGAAGGTAAGGTTCGTCGTTGCCGACTGCAGCTTCGCGAATCTGTATGAGCTGATCCGGGACGGATACAGGAACATGCACATCGGTTTCATGCTGGAACCAGTGAACCGGACCCTGAAGAGGCGGTATCATTTTGACCTGAAGGACACTTCACCAAGAGATGCGCTTAAGGGTAATATGGTCCCCATCTGCCTGATACACGGGAAAGAGGATAAGTTCATCGACCCGGCGAACAGCGAGATGCTGTCGAAGGCAACCTCGGGATATTGTGAGCTGCACCTGGTGGACGGTGCGACGCATGCACATTCCAGGGCGGTCCTTGGAGAAGAGGCGTATACGAAGATTGTCAGGGACTTCCTCGGGAAACTGGAGGACAGTGAACCGGAAGAATAAACGTTGCATTAATATAAGAAAATAAACAAATATAGCCAGGACTCCTGCCGGAAAACAGGGGTCCTGGTTTCTTTCGTCATTTAAAGTGTTTACTTTAAATGACGAAAGTGTTATGATGGCTCATATGCATGGCGTGGTCTGCCTTCTATACACTACAGGTATAACAACATCATTGCAGGTATAGCGGCAGACTTGAAGTATCAGAAGCATTGAAGAGAGGAAAAGGGATGGCAGGAAGAGGCAGAAAGCGCAGACGCGCGATGTATGACACAATTTTGAAACTGAGTTCCTACGAAGAGTGCTGTGATTTCTTTGATGATCTGTGCACCGGGAAGGAGCTGGAAGCTCTGGAGCAGCGTTTCGAGGTTGCCAGGATGCTCGCGCAGGGTAAAGTTTATATGGACATCATGAAAGAGACCGGAGCCAGTTCCGCGACGATCAGCCGCGTGAAGCGTGTATTTTCAGACGGCACCGGCTGCATGGACAAGATGATCAGGCAGTCTCAGGAGAAGGAGTGAGTAAAATGAAGGAACTGATGCTGGGCAATAAAGCACTTGCCCGCGGCCTGTATGAGGGCGGATGCTGTGTCGCTTCCAGTTATCCGGGCACGCCGAGTACAGAGGTCACGGAAGAGATATCTCTGTTCAGAGACATCTACAGTGAGTGGGCACCAAATGAGAAGGTTGCCATGGAGGTGGCTTTCGGTGCGGCGCTTGCGGGCAAACGAAGCATGTGCGCAATGAAGCACGTCGGCATGAACGTAGCCGCAGACCCCATGTATACCGCATCTTACACAGGCGTGAATGCCGGCATGGTCATAGTTGTCGCAGATGACGCGGGGATGCATTCTTCCCAGAATGAACAGGATTCCCGTCATCATGCCATAGCATCCAAACTGCCTATGCTGGAACCCGGAGACTCCGCGGAGGCGCTGGCTTTTGCAAGAATAGCCTACGACCTTTCCGAAGAGTACGATACTCCGGTCATCATCAAAACGTGCACACGCGTCGCCCACTCCCAGAGTGTGGTGGAGAAGGGCGAGAGGGTCGAAAAAGAGAGAAAGCCCTATGAGAAGAATCCGCAGAAGTTCCTGATGACGCCTGCCAATGCGATCCGAAGACATCCGGTCGTTGAGGAGCGCACCAGAAAACTGATCACACTTGGAAATGAATGCTCCTACAAGGGTGTGGAGCTGAACCGTGTTGAGAAGAGTGCGTCGGATGTCGGGATCATCTGTGATTCCACCTGTTATCAGTATGTGAAGGAAGTATTCGGGGACAAGGTAAATGTTCTGAAGATCGGTCTTGTCAATCCGCTTCCGACCACGCTGATCCTTGATTTCGCTGATAGTGTGAAGTCGCTGTGGATCGTCGAGGAACTGGATCCGGTCATCGAGAACCACTGCAAAGCACTTGGCCTTAAGGTACATGGCAAGGATGTTCTTCCGCTTGAGTGGGAGTACAGCCAGAACCTTCTGAGAGAGAAGATAGTTCCGCTTCTCGAAGGCATTGACAGAGACGGAATGGAAGTTCCGTGCAGCGACAAACTGGAGGAGACGATCCCCGTCCGTCCTCCGGTAATGTGCGCGGGATGTCCTCACAGAGGCCTCTTCTATACACTGAGCAAACAGAAAGTCCGTGTCATGGGAGACATCGGATGCTATACGCTCGGGGGAGCGGCGCCGCTCTTTGCCATGGACAACAACCTTTGCATGGGTGCGTCCGTCAGCATGCTGCACGGCTTTAACAAAGTCGGCCAGGAAGAATCGGAAGGAAGCACAGTCGCGGTTATCGGTGACTCTACCTTCATTCATTCCGGAATGACAAGCCTTGCGGACATCGCCTACAACCTCAGCAATTCCACGGTCATCATTCTGGACAACTCCATCACCGGCATGACCGGCCACCAGCAGAATCCGGCAACCGGCCTGGATATCCACGGAGATCCCTGCGGGAAGATCGACCTGGAATCTCTGGTCCGCGCTATGGGCATACAGCGAGTCCGTGCCGTGGATCCTTATGATCTGGCACAGTGCGACGCGGCAGTGAAGGAAGAACTTGCAGCAAAGGAGCCTTCAGTTATCATTTCCAGAAGACCCTGCGCACTGCTTAAGACGGTCGACCGAAAACCGGTCGTCCACAAGAAGCCGCTGGTCAATGATCCGGATAAATGCGTCGGCTGCAAGTCCTGCATGAAAGTGGGATGTCCCGCGATCAGCATGAAGGACAAGAAGGCAGTCATCGACCGCACACAGTGCATCGGATGCGGAATCTGCCAGCAGATGTGCAAATTTGACGCACTGGTCACTGCAGAAGAATTAAAGAGAAGGAAGGAGGGCTGATCATGGAGACAAAGAACATTATGATCGTCGGCGTAGGCGGACAGGGATCACTCCTGGCGTCCAAACTGCTTGGCCACCTTCTTCTCACACAGGGATATGACGTCAAGGTGTCTGAGGTTCACGGCATGAGCCAGAGAGGCGGATCGGTCGTCACCTACGTGCGCTTCGGCGACAGGGTCTATTCCCCGATCATCGATACGGGAGAGGCGGACTTCATCGTTTCATTCGAGCAGCTGGAGGCAGCACGTTACCTTCCGTTTTTGAAAAAGGGCGGAAGGATCGTGACCAACACACAGAAGATCGATCCCATGCCGGTCATCACGGGAGCCGCGTCCTATCCGGAAGATCTGATCGGGAAGATGGAAGAGAAAGGCGCGCTTGTGGATGCCATGGATTGCCTGACACTAGCAGAGCAGGCAGGCTCGGTAAAAGCAGTCAACATCGTTCTCATGGGCCGTCTGTCAAAGTATTTTGACATAGCGGAAGAGGACTGGAAGAAGGCAATCGAAGAGTGTGTCCCGGAGAAATTCAGGGAACTGAACCTGAAGGCGTTCTCCCTTGGGCGGAACGATTGAGATTCAGGGGCAGATAACTCAAGAAGGCATAAATAACTATGAATATAGAAAGAAGAGGACAACATCATGTCAAATGTTAACAAGCGCGCGATGGGACTTGGGATGCAGCGGTCGATCATCCGGGATCTGTTTGAGTTCGGAATGAAGCGTATCGCGGAAGTCGGCGCGGAGAATGTGTTCGATTTCTCAATCGGCAATCCTTCAGTCCCTGCTCCGGACTCCGTCAATGAGACAGCGATCCGTCTGCTTCAGGAGATGGATCCCGTTGCAGTGCACGGCTATACCAGCGCACAGGGAGACAAAGACGCCAGAAAGAGGATTGCGGAATCGATCGGGAAGAATTTCGGGTATACCATCAGCCCGGACAGCCTGTACATCGCGACCGGTGCCGCCGGGGCACTGTGCGGCTGCCTGAACGGACTCTTGAATCCGGGAGAGGAAGTAGTAGTGTTCGCACCGTACTTCCCGGAATACAAAGTCTTCATTGAAGGCGCAGGGGGAAAGATGCAGCTGATCCCCGCAGACATCGAACATTTTCAGATCGATTTTGAACGATTTGAAGCAGTGCTCAGCAGCAACACGAAAGCAGTTCTCATCAACTCGCCGAACAATCCGTCCGGCGCAGTTTACTCCGAGGATACGATCCGCCGCCTGGCACAGATCCTGAAAGACAAGAGCGAAGAGTATGGCCATGTGATCTACCTGATCTCCGATGAGCCCTACCGCGCAATTGCATACGACGGAGTAAAAGTACCGTGGGTACCTTCCTATTATCCCAACACACTGGTCTGCTACTCCTGGTCAAAAGCTCTCTCACTTCCCGGAGAACGTGTCGGGTATGTAGCCGTTCCGGATGAGATGGAAGACCACGATGAAGTATACGCTGCAGTAGCAGGAGCATCGCGCTCACTGGGATATGTATGCCCGCCGAGCCTGTTCCAGAGAGTCTGCGCAATGTGCGCGGACGACACCAGCGACATATCCGTATATGAGACGAACAGGAACATCCTGGTGAAAGGTCTCAGAGACCTTGGATTTACCTGCGTGGAGCCGGAAGGAACCTTCTACATGTTCCCTCAGACACTGATCCCGGATGACCTTGCATTCTGCGAGAAAGCGAAAGACTTCGATCTGCTGATCGTACCGGGTTCCGGATTCGGCTGCCCCGGCCATACACGGATCAGCTATTGTGTGCCTACGGAACGCGCGGAACGCTCGCTGGAGGCGTTCGCAAAGCTCGCAGCATTCTACAGGTAATATCTTTACTACATAACCGAGAATATGCACCCCCTTGCATGATGGTTCCAACGCCTGGTCGCTTCCGCTCGAATCGTAACGCAGCGGACACATAGGAACGCAAAATACGCGTTCCAAGTGCCGGCGTTACTACACGCCAGGCTTATGGAATCCGTCATGCAGGGGATGCAGTAACACGATTAGGAGGAACAACATGCCCGTAACAGAATTACTAGTCAGAAACGCACGTGAACATGGAAATGAGGTCGCCCTGGTGGAACTGAACCCCAGCATGGAGGATCCGAGGAAGCTCTCCTTCAAGGAGTTTGACCTGGTACAGCAGACGGTCGCGCATCCCTTCCGCCGCCAGATCACCTGGCAGGTGTTTGACGAGAAGGCTAACCGCGTTGCCAATATGCTGATCGACCGGGGTGTGAAGAAGGGCGACAAGGTCGCGATCCTGATGTTTAACTGCCTGGAATGGCTGCCGATTTATTTCGGTATCCTGAAATCCGGTGCGATCGCGGTTCCGTTCAACTTCAGATATACCGCCAACGAGATCTCTTACTGCCTGAGTCTGGCTGAAGTAGAGGTTCTGTTCTTCGGGCCGGAGTTTATCAACCGTATTCAGACAAACTCCGATGCGATCGGGCAGGGAAGACTTCTGTTCTACGTCGGCGACGGATGCCCGGAATTCGCGGAGAGCTACCGCGAACTGGTTGCGGATTATGCCAGCACGGATCCCCAGATCCCGCTGACCAACGATGATTTCGGAGCGATCTATTTCTCGTCGGGAACCACAGGCTTCCCGAAGGCTATTCTCCACAAGCATCTGTCTCTGTATCAGGCTGCTGAGATGGAGGCGGTCCATCACCAGACGACGAAGGATGACTGTTTCCTGTGTATCCCGCCGCTGTATCATACCGGTGCGAAGTTCCACTGGATGGGTTCTCTGTGGACCTGTTCGAAGGCAATCCTCCTGAAGGGGACTAAGCCGGATGTGATCCTGAAGGCTGTGTCTGACGAACAGTGCACGATCGTATGGCTGCTGGTTCCGTGGGCGCAGGATATTCTGGATGCCCTCGACCGCGGCGATATCAAACTCTCTGATTACAAGCTGGATCAGTGGAGGCTGATGCATATCGGCGCTCAGCCGGTTCCGCCGTCACTGATCCGTCACTGGAAGGAATACTTCCCGGATCATCTGTACGATACCAACTACGGTCTGTCAGAATCCACAGGCCCCGGCTGCGTACACCTTGGCCTGGAAAATATCCACAAGGTCGGTGCCATCGGCGTTCCGGGCTATCGCTGGGAGTGCATGATCGCTGACGAGAACGGCAATGAAGTCAAGCAGGGGGAGGTCGGCGAACTCTGTGTCAAAGGTCCCGGTGTCATGACTGAGTACTTCAATAATCCGGAAGCGACTGCCGAAGTCCTGAAGGATGGCTGGCTGTATACCGGCGACATGGCAATGCTGGATGCGGACGGATTCATTTTCCTGGTAGACCGCAAGAAAGATGTCATCGTCTCCGGCGGAGAGAATATCTACCCGGTTGAGATCGAGAACTTCCTGGAAGAGCATCCGAAGATCAAGGATGTGGCGGTCATCGGCATGCCGGATAAGCGTCTGGGCGAGATCACCGGCGCCATCATCGAGCTCAAGGAAGGCATGAAGTGCACCGAGGATGAGATCAACCGCTTCTGTGCAGCGCTTCCGCGCTATAAGAGACCGAAGCAGATCATCTTTGCGGATGTTCCGAGAAACGCGACAGGCAAGATCGAGAAACCGGCCCTGAGAAAACGTTATGGCGTAGAGAATCTTGTTGCGAAGGAGAATCAGTCGTAAGGAGTATCTGTCATGAACAGGCTGAGGTGGAGTTGGAAACGAGGAAGAAGTATATTGCCGGCAGTCCTGATCATAATGCTGACTGTCCTGTTTGCAGACTCTGTTTATGCCGCCAGATACACATTCCCGTACCCGACAGCCGAAAATAAGAAGGGTCTTATGATCGGGGATGGTATGATTGAGGATGCTCTGGAGCTGAATATCTGCCATGCAACGTTCAATTTTCCGATCACCCATATGATTGCGTCGAAGTCCGAACGCAGCAAAGCCAGATCTTATTCGTATAAGTATAAGGGAAAGAAATACTGGTTCCGGAAAGGTCACATCAAAGCATGGGATTCTGTTCTGAAGAAACTGAAGAAGAATCATGTGATCGTCACCGGTATCCTTCTGGTCGATATGCGCTCTGACCTTAAGAACCTGATCTATCCGTCTGCAAGAAAACTTCAATCCGGTTATTATACATGGAACATGGACGGAGGAAAAAACCAGAGGCAGATCGAGGCCGCAATCAGTTTTCTTGCCAGACGTTATACAAACAGCAAATATGGGAAGATCGTCGGATGGGTTGTCGGAAATGAGATCAACACCGCTTCTTACTGGAACCGGGCGGGGAACGTGAGCTTTTCAAAATACATGGATCTCTATGCCCGGATGTTCGAGAGAAGTTCAGATATCATCAGGAGTGTCTACTCCAATGCCAGATTATATGTGCCCCTGGATCATTTCTGGAATATTCGTTATGAAGGAAATGAAACCTACAAGGGCAGAGACTGCCTGACGGCTTTCGCGAATCGGATGAAGAGGGACGGCTACAGATGGAATCTGGCATACCATGCCTATAATGGGGATATGAATGAACCGTCTGTTATGGCTCCGCAGAAATACGGTACGACAGACGATCTGGACACGCCGATCATTACGATGAAGAATCTGAGCGTTCTGACGAATTATATCAGGAAGACATATGGGGCCGGCACGCGGATCATACTGAGCGAACAGGGATATTCCTCTACGTATAATGGCGGCAATGTTTCTGCCAAACAGAGTGAATCCATTGCTTTGGCGTATTATCTGGCGATGGCGGATCCCATGGTGGATTCCTTTATCTACTATTCCCATGTCGATCAGAATTTACTGACGAAACTTGGTTCAAGCTATGGCCTGTGGAAAGTATCGAAGAGTGAAAAGGCGACTTCAAAGAAGTCATCCTGGTCTGTTTTTAAATATATGGATACAAACCTGAGTGATCCGGTCCTGAATACAGCGAGGAAACTGTCGGAGAAGATGACAGGGAAAAAGGTATCCGCGACTCGAACAATCCAAAGAGGTGCCCTTGCGAAGTCGGGGAAGTATAAGCCGAAAAAGAAACTTGATAAGGGATGGAAGAGATGCGGTGCGGTAAGAACAGTCCGACGGAAGGGCGGCAGTTACAATGTGCTGAAGGATTCTTCCGGCAACAAAAATGTCTACTGGGGGATACAGAAGACGTTCGGTAAACTGAATGTATCAGGAGCCCCTCGCCTGTGCCTGACAGTGAGAGACGGGAAACTGACGAAGGGAAAAACGGAGCTGCTCGTCAGAGTATTCTCCGGAAACCGCAATGTGTTTGAAGCATCAGGGGACATCAGCAGCAGGAAGACTCAGCGCTTTGTGATCGATCTGAGCAGATGGAAGTATCGCAGCCGCATTACAAAGATACAGATTCTTCTGAAGCGGAAGTCTGGGAACTGGAAGAGCGGAGCCGGCGTAGTGCTGGAGAAAATAGGATTCCGATAAAAATCCCCCCTTGCGGGGGATTTTTTACTTGCATTTTTCTCATACTGTGTTAAGATATTCACGTGCGTGCTTTAACGGTTTAAAGCATCTATGCATAAATGCTTTCATTCGCGAAAGCAAAAAGTATTAACACAGAGGGAGAATTTAAACATGGCAATCAAGATCGTATTTCTCATCATCTTCTTCGTGGTCATGATCATGATAGGCATCATGACACGGAGAAAGGCAAACAGTGTTGACGGTTTCGTGCTTGGCGGCAGATCTGCAGGTCCGTGGCTTACGGCGTTCGGTTACGGCACATCTTATTTCTCAGCAGTCGTGTTCGTCGGATATGCCGGCCAGTTTGGATTTAAGTACGGAATCTCCGCAACCTGGGCAGGCATCGGCAACGCAGTGCTTGGATCACTGCTCGCGTGGATCGTCCTTGGCCGTCGCACAAGAGTCATGACGAAGCATCTTGATTCCAGAACCATGCCGGACTTCTTTGGCAAGAGGTTCGACAGCAGCAACCTGAAGGTAGCTGCGGCACTGATCTCATTTATTTTCCTGATCCCCTATACATCTTCTGTCTACAACGGACTGTCCAGACTGTTCCGCATGGCGTTCAACATTCCGTATACGACCTGCGTTGTCGTCATGGCAGCCCTGACCTGCGTCTACGTCGTTCTTGGCGGTTATATGGCAACCGTGGTAAATGACTTTGTCCAGGGCATCATCATGCTTTTCGGCATCAGCGCAGTCATCCTGGCAGTAATCAAAAGCAACGGCGGATTCATTCAGGCTCTGACCACACTGTCCGAATATGAGAGCGACCTGGCGGTCACTCAGGGCATGAAAGGTGCTTTCGTATCATTCTTCGGACCGGATCCGGTGAACCTGCTCGGAGTTGTAGTCCTGACATCACTCGGAACCTGGGGACTTCCCCAGATGGTCGGAAAGTTCTACGCGATCAAAGATGAGAAAGCGATCAAGGCAGGAACGGTCATCTCCACCTTATTCGCGATCGTAGTCGCAGGCGGATGCTATTTCCTCGGCGGATTCGGACGCCTTTACAGTGAGAACCCGGCGATCCACAATGCAGACGGCTCGGTTGCGTACGACGCGATCGTCCCGACCATGCTCTCGGGCCTTCCGGACATTCTGATCGGGATTGTGGTAGTTCTGGTCCTGTCAGCTTCCATGTCCACCCTGTCATCCCTGGTCCTGACTTCATCCTCATCGGTGACACTCGACCTGATCGCTCATTTTAATAAGGGAATGGAAGAAAAGAGGAAACTGGTCATCATGCGTGTGCTTCTGGTATTCTTCATCATCCTGTCTGTTGTACTGGCGCTGAATCCGCCGACCTTCATTGCACAGCTGATGGGTTATTCCTGGGGCGCTCTTGCCGGATCATTCCTGGCTCCGTTCCTGTACGGGCTGTACTGGAAGAAGACGACGAAGGCATCTGTGTGGGCGTGCTTTATCGCAGGCGTGGGCATCACCATTGCCAATATACTGTTCCACTTCTTCAAGAGCCCGATCAATGCAGGCGCATTTACCATGCTGATCGGTCTGGTAATCGTGCCGGTTGTCTCATTGGTGACGCCGCGGCAGGATACTTCGAGAGTAGACGACATCTTCTCAGGATACGAAGAGACCATCACCATCAAGAAGCAGTATAGTCTTGTGGAAGAATCGGATGAAGAGTCGTAAATGAACAGGCTGAAAGATTCGCAGATAAACCGGGCAGAAGCCCAAAGAAAAGATAAAATATAAAAACAGAGGCGGATTGCATCAGGCAGATGCATCCGCCTCCATCTGTTTCAGTTCCGGGAGAATCGTCACCAGCATAGTGATAAAACAGGCAAGGCCCCCGATCACATTGGAGACAGGCTCTGCCATGAACACGCCCATGCTTCCCATATGGAATGCGAACGGAAGGAGATAGGTGAGGGGGATTACAATTATTGCTTTGCGAAGCAGCGAGAAGAAGATCGCCCTCTTCTTTTTGCCCAGAGACTTGAAAGTGGTCTGACCTGCATACTGGAAGGTCTGGAATACGAACGCGGCAAAATACATATGCACTGCCGGGACAGATTTCTTCAGGATGGCCGCGTCAGATGAGAAGATGGAGATTAAAAGCTCCGTCTTCGCGACGATGAATATCCACGCAGCGATCGTATACAGGAATCCGAGAATTGTCAGAATACGGATCCCCTCCTTTACCCGGTCCGGGCGTCTTGCCCCGTAGTTGAAACTGACCACGGGAGATGTTCCGTCCGAGATGGCAAATATGGGGGTGTCCATGATCTGCCGGATAGAGGAAATGATCGCCATGATACTGATATACAGATCCCCGCCGGTCTGTGCCAGGGCACTGTTGCATGCGATCGAGACCAGACTGTTCGTGACCTGCATGACAAATGAGGACAGTCCCAGGCTGATGATATTCCGGATTTCTTTTCCACTGCTCAGGAATTCTTTCCATGACATGAAAGTAATGCGCAGGAGCGTTGTCCTGCCGGTAAGGAAACGGATTACGAACAGTGCAGAGAGCGCCTGGGAGAATACAGTTGCGATGGCAGCACCCTGCACTCCCATTCCGAACACATAGATCAGCAGGGGGTCGAGGAGAATATTGCACAGGGCGCCGATCGTGACTGTGATCATGCCGATGAGAGGGAATCCCTGCGCGTTGATGAACGGATTCATGCCGGTCGCGATCATGGAGAACAGATTCCCGAGAAGGTAGATACGCAGGTAGCTGCGCGCATAGGGAAGGGTGACAGAAGAAGCGCCGAACATCCTGAGGACCGGTGTACAGAACAGTTCTCCCGACACGGTCAGAACAGCCGCTGTCAGGATCTCCAGCCGCAGGGAGAGATTTAGGAGTCTGCCTGCACGCTGAGTGTTTCCCTCACCGAGAGCGATGGCGAAGAGAGGAGATCCGCCGCTCCCATACATATTAGTGAAGGCTGTCACAAGGATAATAACAGGAAAACAGAGCCCGACCGCACCGATCGCTGTGGTTCCGACGGAAGGGATCCGGGCGATATAGATACGGTCTACGATGTTATAAAGAAGATTCAGTATCTGGGCAGCCAGCAGCGGAAGCGCACTCTGCAGGATACAGCTGAGCATACTGCTGTTCTGATAGTCTATATGCCTGATCTGTCGCTGTTTCATCATATCCGGCGGCCTTCCTCTGCTGCAGACAGTTTCAACTGTTCATAATTGTATTCTTTATCATATTGTATTCTTCCGGCAGACGGACTGCAAGAGAAGTGAATTGTGTCTATAATTCACACAATTATAAGAAAACGGCACCTGATAACCGGTAAGGTTTTGGTTAAAATGCACAAAATAAATGGAATTATACGAAACCTTTTAGAATATCCATTGAAATATCAGACGAATGGGGCTATAATTCAGTTGAAGTGGTTGTACGGGAAAGCCATTGATAAGATGTTTTGCGGATCTTTATGATCCAGACATTCTGGGGGTAACTTTGACTTTCTGGGGGCAGCGCTGGCTGCCCCCATTATTCTCCCACCCAAAGTTCTGTGGAGGCGGCTCTGTCCGTCTTCACAGGGCTGTTAAGGGTGGGAGGCTTTCAGGCGCGGCACCTAATGGTTGTTTATCGCGCGCGCGTGAGACCCGGCTGCAGGGCAGGCAAAGTCTGCTTTTGCAGTCGGGTCTTTAATTTGCGGGAGTTTAATAGTAAAAATTAGAAGAAAACGGTTTCGGTTTTGTCAAAAGTTGAATAATAAACTGCGAAAAACCCAGTATCTATGCGGCTTTCCTGGATTTTTCAAAAATTGCCGAATACGTTTTCGAATGATCATACGTACGAAAATAGCAGTTTTAAAAAGTGTCAAGCATGAAAAATGGTATAAATTTAAAATTGTGCAAGATAGACAAAAAACACACTTCGGATTTGTGAAATCCTTCGTGTTGACAGTTCATTTAAACTGCATTATAGTGGAATCACGAAAACGATTTAGCGATTTCGAAACTGTCGCTGATCAAAAACACAAAGTCATTCATTAAACAAAAGGGAGGCACAAACATGAAGAAACGTATGATGAGCCTGATCAGCCTTGCACTGGTCGGAGCAATGATCCTGCCGAATGCAGTCATCGCTGACGAAGCAGCAGCTGATGAAGGCAAGGTCCTCAACATCCAGGTCTGGAACGAAGAGTTCAAGAGCCGCATCACGGATCACTATCCGGGATACGAAGCAGTTGATGAGACCCACGGCAAGATCGGCGACGTCGATGTAAACTGGACCATCACCCCGTCTGATGACAATGCTTACCAGAACAATCTGGACAGCATCCTTCCGGGCAACGTTGATGCAGCAGCAGATGACAAGGTTGACATCTTCCTGATCGAAGCTGACTACGCACTGAAGTATGTTGATGCAGACGCTAACGTCGCTATGACAATGGCTGATCTGGGAATCAACGAAGATGATCTTGCAAAGCAGTATAAATACACTCAGGACATCGTAACAGATGCAAACGGCATGCTTCGCGCTTCCTCATGGCAGGCTTGCTCCGCTGGTCTGATCTACAACCGTGAGATCGCCAAGGAAGTTCTTGGATCCGATGATCCGGCAGACGTACAGGAAGCTGTCAAGGATTGGGCTACCTACGCTGAGACCGCTGGCAAGATGGCAGAGGCTGGCTACAAGATGGCTGCAACCGTTAATGATACCTATCGTGTATACTCCAACAACGTAACCACTCCGTGGGTTGTTGATGGCAAGGTTGTTGTAGATGACAACATCAAGGCATGGGTCGATGATTCCAAGGCTGCTGTAGACGCTGGCGAGACCACAACTGCTGAGCTGTGGAGCGATGACTGGAGCCAGGGCTTCTACGATGGAACCGTATTCTGCTACTTTGGACCGGCTTGGTTCTTCAACTTCTGCATGCACGCTGATGACGAGACCTCCATCGCTGCTAAGGGCGGCTGGGGCTATGTCGAAGGACCGCAGGGCTTCTACTGGGGCGGCACATGGATCTGCGCAGCACAGGGAACCGATAACCCGACTCTGGTTAAGGACATCATCCTGACCATGACCACTGACAACGATGTTATGAAGGAAATCGCACAGGCAGATGCAGACTGCGTCAACAACAAGGAAGTCCTTGCTGAGCTGGCAGCTGATGATTCCGGTAACCTTGAGCTCCTCGGCGGACAGAATCCGTATGAGATGCTTGCAGCAGGTGCTGAGAATGTTGACATGAGCAACACAAGCCCGTACGATCAGGGCTGCAACGAAGAGTTCCAGGGCGCTATGAAGAACTACTTCGATGGCAACGCTGCAGATTATGACGAAGCTCTTGCACAGTTCAACACCGCTATCGTTGAGAAATATCCGGAACTGGTTGTAGAGTAATAGATACTGTCAGGAATGATCTGAAAGATCAAACTGAATAAGTTACAGTAATCAGTCAGAGGGCCTGCCCGCCGTAGGCGGACGGGTCCTCTTTTTGACAAAAAGGGCATTGAGCCCTGGCAGTTTAACTGCCGCTTTAATACATTTGCGTTCATCACACAACAGTTACAGGTTTATTTCGATAGATTGTTGAGGGAGACTTCGGAATATGAAGCAGAAAAAGAATAATGCGGTTGTAAGATATAACCGCTGGGGGTATATCTTCCTGATCCCCTTTATGGTTGTGTTTGTTGTCTTCCAGCTGATTCCGCTGGTCACGACCATCTACAACAGCTTTTTTGAAAACTACATGTCGGGACTGAAACAGATCGGCCCCAACTTTGTCGGATTGAAAAACTATATCCAGCTGCTGACGCAGGGCGATCTCATGAAGTATTTCAGAAATACGATGATCATGTGGATCCTGGGTTTCATCCCACAGATCCTTCTGTCCCTGCTTCTGGGTGCGTGGTTCACAAACCCGCAGCTGAGACTGAAATGGCAGAGATTTTTCAAGACAGTTATCTATCTGCCGAACCTGATCATGGCATCTGCGTTCGCAATGCTGTTCTTCACATTATTTGCAAAGACAGGACCGATCAATTCGATCCTTGTCAATATGGGACTGTTCAAGCAGCCGTATGATTTCATGGCACACGTCGGTTCTGTCCGCGGCTTGGTCGCTGCGATGAACTGCCTGATGTGGTTCGGAAATACCACGATTCTGCTGATGGCAGGCATGATGGGAATTCCGGATTCTCTGTATGAGGCAGCTGAGGTAGACGGCGCAACGCCTACGCAGATCTTCTTCCGCGTAACACTGCCGCTGCTTCGCCCGATTCTGATCTACGTCATGATCACTTCCCTGATCGGTGGTCTGCAGATGTTCGACGTACCGCAGATCCTGACAAATGGTACCGGTGATCCGATGCGTACATCTATGACTCTGATCATGTACCTGAACAAACATCTGTACAGCAAGAACTTTGGTCTTGCAGGTGCGCTCTCCGTCCTTCTGCTGATCCTGACTGCGATCCTCAGTGCGATCGTGTTCCGTGTGTCAGCCAAGGATGATGTACATTGAGAAAGGGGGAATAGATATGGATAGCAACAAACAGAGTAATGTTTCCGGTTCCCTCCGTGCAAGAAGGATCGTTGCCTATGTAGTCCTGGCGATCATCTCTTTCCTGTGTCTGTTCTGGTTCTATGTGCTGTTTATCAATGCGACCCGTTCGCATGCGGAACTTGGCCGCGGATTTGCAGCCGTTCCGAGCTCACATCTGATTGAGAACATGACGAACCTGTTCAAGGGAACACTGCCGGTTGTGCGCGGCATGCTGAACTCACTTGTGATCGCTTCACTGACAGCGGCGCTGTGCACCTACTTCTCCACGATGACAGCGTACTCCATTCATGCGTATGACTATAAGGGAAGAAAAGCACTGTTCACCTTTATTCTTACGATCATGATGATCCCGACGCAGGTCACTGCACTCGGTTTTGTAAAACTCGTACAGAGACTTCATCTGGAGGATAACTTCATTCCGCTGATCGTTCCTGCGATCGCGGCTCCAGTCACATTCTTCTATCTGAAGCAGTACATGGATTCCAACCTGCCTCACGAACTTCTGGAGGCGGCAAGAATCGATGGTGCCGGTGAAGTGAGAATCTTCAATACAGTAGCGCTTCCGCTGATGCGTCCGGCTATTGCCGTACAGGCAATCTTCACCTTCGTATCAAGCTGGAATAATTACTTCACTCCGTCCCTGATCCTGCACAAGGACAAGGCGAAGACACTTCCGATCCTGATCGCGCAGCTGCGTGCTGCCGACTGGCTGAAGTTTGACATGGGCCAGGTGTACGCGATGATTGCGTTCTCCATCTTCCCTGTCATCATCGTCTACCTGATCCTGTCCAAGAACATCGTCGGCGGTGTATCCGCAGGCGCAGTCAAGGGCTGATCCGAAGACGGGAGTATTCATCCATTATTATCGGTAACCATAAACCTTTTGTTTGTGATGACCGCGGTCCGGGTATCGGGTATGTATGTATCCGGTATCCGGCAGCGGTCGGGTTTATTCCATGGCCGGGCGCTGTGCGCCCGGCCATGTTGCGCGTTCGCAATAAACCCCTAAGTATGATACAATGACAAAGATTTTGAGTAATGCAGGCAGCGGCCTGATATCCTCGTACTATATGATGTGCCTGGCAGTAATACAGCGAGGGAGGTAAGAAAGTATGAACGATCGCTGGAGAAGACTTCGCTATACACCGTCTCTTCCACTTGGCAGAGACGGCAGACTGGTCACTGCGTCAAAAGAGCATCTGGAACTGTCGCGCTCTGTGGCCAGTGAAGGTATGGTTCTTCTGAAAAATGAAAACCATGTGCTTCCTCTTGCGAAGGGGACAAAGGTTGCGCTGTTCGGTAAGGCGACCGTGGACTATGTAAAAGGCGGCGGGGGAAGCGGAGACGTAACAGTTCCTTATCTGCGCAATCTCCGTCAGGGGCTTTCTATTAAGCAGAAGGAAGAGAAGGTCGAGATCCTGGAATCCCTGGCAGACTTCTATGAGAAGAATGTTCAGGATCAGTATGCGCAGGGCGCTGAACCGGGAATGACGGTTGAGCCTGAGGTACCTGCAGAGCTTCTGGAGGAAGCGAAGGCGTATACGGATACGGCGATTCTGTCGATCTGCAGATATTCCGGTGAAGGCTGGGACAGGAAGACTGTCAGGACCGATGCATATAAACTGTCTGACAGTGAAGAGAAGATGTTCTCGCTCTCGGAGCGCCTGTTCGAGAACGGCGACTTCTGCCTTACAGACGCGGAGCGCAGGCTCGTGAACACGGTCGCGGAGAATTTCGCGAAGGTGATAGTCGTCCTGAATATCGGCGGTATCATGGAGACCGGATGGATCCGGGATGACGAAAGGATCAGCGGAGCTCTTCTCGCGTACCAGGGCGGCGTGGAAGGCGGCCTTGCAGCTGCCGATATACTGGTTGGCGATGTGAATCCGTCCGGACATCTGGCGGATACATTTGCAGAAACTCTGGAAGATTATCCTTCATCCGCCACATTCCATGAATCTGCGGAATATGTCAGTTACACAGAGGATATCTACGTCGGATACCGCTATTTTGAGACCATTCCGGGAGCACGGGACAAGGTAGTGTACCCCTTCGGATACGGGCTTTCCTACTCAGAGTTTTATACCGTTCCCGTATACTGCAGCCAGGCCGGAGATGATATTGTTATGAGTGTCAAGGTCATGAACCTGTCCGAGATGCCCGGCAAAGAGGTTGTGCAGGTCTACGCTAAACTTCCGCAGGGAAAACTCGGAAAGCCCGGACTGACGCTGGTTTCATTTGCAAAGACGGGAATGCTGGGATGCGGAGTGGCCCAGTCGATCGACATGACGTTCCCTGTCAGAATGCTGGCCTCTTATGATGATCTTGGGAAAATAAAAAAGTCTGCATGGGTCATTGAGAAGGGTGACTATGAGTTCTATGTTGGGGACAGCGTCAGAAATCTGACGAAAGTGCTCTATACGTGGAAGGTTGAAGAGGATATCATAGTCGAACAGATCGAAGAGAAGTGCGCACCGAAGAAGCTTGAAAAACGCCTTCTTGCGGATGGCACTTATGAAGAACTGCCCACAGGGGAATACCCGGAGCGGACAGTTGGACTGGAACCATTCCCTGACCTTCAGAATGATTATCCTGTGCCGGCAGTACGTGCAGTCCCCGGCAAACAGGTCTCCTGGGCACCGGGAGCGGTGAAAGAGGGGATTCTGTTTGATGAGGTGGCGGACGGAACATATACGCTGGATGAATTCATGGACCAGCTGAGTGTGGAGGATCTGATCTCTCTGACCGGGGGACAGCCGAATACCGGAGTCGCCAATACGTTTGGCTGGGGCAATCTTCCAGGGTACGAAGTTCCGAATGCCATGACAGCGGATGGGGGAGCCGGATTCAGAGTCGAGCCCCAGACAGGGGTCAAGGCGACGGCATGGCCCTGCGCCACGATGCTTGCCTGCACCTGGGACAAGGATCTGCTTGAGCGGGTCGGAACTGCCGCCGCAAAAGAGTTGAAGGAAAATAACTGCTGCGTATGGCTTGCTCCTGCGATCAATATACACAGAAGCCCGCTGTGCGGAAGAAACTTCGAGTATTATTCCGAGGATCCGCTCCTTGCGGGACTTTGCGCCGGAGCGGTGGTGCACGGCGTCCAGAGCCAGAAGATTGGAGCCTGCGTAAAGCATTTCTGCGTGAATAATAAGGAGACAAACCGGAGAAACAGTGATTCCAGAGTCAGCGAGAGAGCGCTCAGGGAGATCTATCTGAGAGCATTTGAGCTGATCGTAAAACGGGAACAGCCCTGGGCTGTCATGTCTTCCTACAACCTGCTCAACGGCATCCATACGTCAGAGAACCGGGAACTGTTGACCGGGATCCTGCGTGACCAGTGGGGCTTTGAGGGAGTGGTAACAACGGACTGGTGGAATACCGCCGAGCATTATCTGGAACTGAAGGCCGGAAATGATATCAAGATGGCTTCCGGTTATCCGCTAAGAGTCATGGAAGCGTATGAAAAAGGGCTGATCAGCCGTGAAGAGATCGCGCTGTGTGCCCGCCGCGTGCTGGAACTGCTGCTGAAGCTGGAGTGATAGTTATTGAACAAGATACCGACAGGGAGGACAGGGTATGGCGAAAGCCAGGACAATCGAGCAGATACTGAGAGAAAACGGGCTTGCATTTGCTCCGAATATGGAAGAGCATTATATGTCAGAGCTGGAAAATATCTGGAACGAAGCCTGCAGGGAGAGCGGGGGCGAAGTTACTGACGCCCAGATCGATGAGTACCTGAAGGTGCTTAAGAATATGGGACTCGCGATCCCGGTCCATAAGGAGAATATCGAGCGTGAGAAGTCCAGGAAGAGCAGTGTGGCGCCGGATCCCGAGATCCTGAAGATGCGGCGGATCATCCAGGACGAGAAGGCTGCAGACCTTGCCGCGAAGAGAGCATCGAAGAAAGCCAAAGAGGTATCCAAGGCTTCCGGTCCGGGGATCGCCGGCTGCGGTCCCATGATGTTTACCGGAGATGAAGGGGATTCTTACGGCGGAGAGGACAGGCCGGATCCGGATGAGGTATACCGTATCTTCCCGACCCAGAACAAAACAGACCTGGGGCATACTGTCTTCCTGATCCTGGATATTCCGGAAGGAGTGCAGGTTCCCCACAGGATTGCCGGAGGTTTTACGAATCCGGAGAGAAGGCTTGCCTTTGAATATTATGACGGGGGAGACCGTTACCACATGTCCAGGCTGGACATGAGCGGGGCAGACATCCGTTTCCGCAAGATGTTCTCCTGGCTTGGTGAGCATCATATATCCGTCAGGCTGAGCGGAATCGTGGAGGGGGATTCATTTCTCGTATACCGGATCAAGGCGGTGGAACCGCCCATGGACGGGGGAAGCCTTCAGCCAATCGAGGACAACCTGCTCCAGTACATGATCGACCGGATCCGCACTTCGATCCTGCAGGCTCCGGAAGAAGAGATCCCCGAGCAGATGAGCATGAGCGACCTGCCTGACATTATCAACTTCATGGCGTGCTGCGCGGACACGCTCCCGGCAAATATCCGCCAGTGGGCAAGAAAGAACATCATTACAGCGGGGATGGAAGGCGGAAACGCCGACGAGAAGAGGCATGCGAAGAGAGCTCTCTCCATGATGCTGCAGGTCCGCTGGAGAAGCTCTTATTTTGACCCGATCGACCCGGTTGAGGCAAGACGTATCCTTGATGAGGAACTGTACGGCCTGGAGAAGGTCAAGCAGCGAGTCATAGAGACGATCATTCAGATCAACCGGACACATACCCTGCCCAGCTACGGTCTGCTTCTGGCAGGACCTGCGGGAACCGGCAAGAGCCAGATCGCCTACGCAGTCGCCAGGATCCTGAAGATCCCGTCAGCGGTATTTGACATGAGTACCGTGAGAGATCCCGAAGCGCTTACCGGAACCCCGCGTATCTACACCAACGCGCGTCCGGGAAGGATCATGGAAGCATTCTCCCTGACAGGGAGCTCCAATATCGTCTTCGTTATAAATGAGCTTGACAAGGCCGGGCATGAAGGACAGAACGGAAACCCCGCCGATACCCTGCTGACCCTGCTCGACAACCTGGGATTTACCGATAACTACATGGAGTGCCAGATCCCGACCGGAGGCGTCTACCCGATCGCCACGGCAAACAACAAGGATCAGATATCGGACCCGCTGATCACAAGGTTCGCGGTCATAGACATACCGGACTATACGCCGGAAGAGAAGAAGATCATCTTCAGGGATTACTCACTGCCGAAAGTACTTCGCAGGATGGGAATGAGGCCTGATGAGTGCAGAGTCACGCCGGACGGCGTGGACGCGATCATAGATCTGTACAGAGAGCGGCCGGGCTGCCGCGATCTGGAGCAGTCCGCTGAGCATCTTGCCGGGCATGCCCTGTATGAGATCGAGACCCGGGGAGTCACGGAAGTGGAATTCGACGCAGAGCGTGTGAAGGCGCTGCTGAGGGGGTAAAGCCTTCCGGCCGATGTCACATCCGCGACGTACAGTGGATGTCGGACTTGGATCGGTCAAAGCGCAGAGAGGACTTACAGTGAGATTTCAACTTGTTCTGGGCAGGAAGGCTGAATATACAGCACTTCAGCCCAAATTCCCT
The DNA here is from genome assembly GCA_902801515.1 of uncultured Lachnospiraceae bacterium. GTDB lineage: Bacteria > Bacillota > Clostridia > Lachnospirales > Lachnospiraceae > Porcincola. The sequence goes on along the minus strand of CADCII010000018.1, from coordinate 5,937 downwards.
GCAGAACAGTTAATAAAGAAGTTATCAAAGTGGCTTGCTGTCACAGAATCGTATGGAACGGTTTGACCGGCACATTGTCTGACGAGCGGAGTGTCACCTCGCACCAGTCGCTCTCTGCAAATGAGATGCAGATACTGTCGTCCGGCCTGTCGAGATCCACGCTGAAGAATATGGAGTCTTTGCTGATCTCAACGTCCCCGATCGGAATTGGTGCGCTGTAGTCGTATCCCGTCAGTTCTGTGAAGTATTGCTGTGTCAGCAGGCTGCAGTCGCCTTTATCCCATTTTATACTGTGGGAATCGGGCTGCTGCGTATAGACACGGATCACCGGAGCGACCGGAAGGTCTGCTGACAGAGCTGATCCGCAGTTGTCAAATGTGAGCCGGAACCGGCGGGCAGTGGAGGAATTGCTGCCCGTCGGTTTTGATTCGGCTGCTTCCAGGAGCGCGGGCGCGTCTTCGCATACTCCGGTCTGACCGTATACATGCCGCAGAGCCAGAAGCGCAAGCCTGCGGCCGACTTCTTTCTTAAACTTGGGATGGATATCGTCATGTTCTCCCAGGTCCATCACATTACTCATATGACAGTCAGGGATCGACGCAGAGGCAAGGTCCTGCTGGTGCCTTACAACCGCGTAGCCTTCGCCTGTACATCCGAGCCATCTTGTGAATGGGGCGATCTGCATGAAACAGAAGGGCAGAGTCTCATCCTGCCAGGTATCGCGCAGGCAGGAGACGAGAGCTTCCATCGTTGCCTGGTAGATCGGCGCGTCTTCTCCCGAGTTGGATTCTCCCTGGTACCAGAGGATTCCTTTGGCGGAAAACGGCGCGATCTTTCTGACCATGGTGTCATATACGCCGCAGGGGCGGTAGTGGTGCCAGGGACCCATCGGGATCTCCGGATCACAGGCATGCTCCTGCATCCATGTCAGCTGTTCTTTCCAGCTCAGCCCTTCCAGGACGGCGGCAAACTGCATGATATGGTCATAAGACCGTTCACTCTCCCAGGCTTTCATGCTGGCCTTTTCCAGTTCATCCATCGGTATCGATGAAAATGAATCAGTGTAGTTCTTCCACAGACGGTCAAGCGGCGCCTTCTCCAGATATTCTCTGCTCATCCAGGCCTGCGCCGGGGTTCCGCCCCAGTTACAGCCTACAATGGCAACCGGAACCGTGACACCCTGCTCTCTTAAATATTTAGTAAAATAATACCCCGGAGCCGAAAATGATCTCCAGGGTTCATCCCCCTCGCAGAACCACACTCCGTTGGCAGCAGAAGGATCGCCCTGCCCTTCATAGGCGATCTGGGGAGTGTTGTACATACGGACAGATCTGTCCGGCCCATTTCTGAGGACATCCATCCTCACATGATCCCAGTCAGCGTCATAGCGAAGAAAATACTCCATGTTGGACTGTCCCATCGCCAGCCATACATCACCGACAACAATGTCATCCAGTATGACAGACTCATCGCCGCATGTCACGGTCAGCACATAGCCTGTGCCGGCACGCGCAGGAGGCAGCTCAAGGCAGAAACTCCCGTCATGAGCTGCCTTGGCGTCAGCGGTGGAAGAAGATTCATTTACAAGGACGGCGTGGACCGCAGCTCCCGGATCCGCTGTGCCGAAGATATGGACAGTCTTGTCTCTCTGGAGAGCCATATGCGGCTGGAAGATCTGTGATAACTGAAGCATGAATAATCCTCCCCTCAGGAAATGCCTGCCGCATTTTCACGAATCGAATCCCAGGATTCCTGATTGCGGCTGGCTGGGCGGTACATTTTTCTGAATTCGGATGGTGTACAGCCTTTCATGATCTTGAACATGCGGATGAAGGCAGACATGCTGGAAAAACCGCTTGCCATGGCTACATCGGTAACGGAAAGAGACGGATCCGCAAGGATTCGCTCAGCTTTCGCGATACGTTTCTGATTCAGATAACGGTAAAATGTAAAACCGGTAAACTGCCTGAACAGTCTGGTGAAATGATATTTGGAGAAGCCGGAGAATTCGGCAACATCGTCCAGCGTCAGGTTTTCGGTGCAGTGCTCGTCAATATAACTGCAGACCGTCATGAATTTCTCCACATATTTGCGCTGGCGTATATCATCAGTGACAAAGCGCTGAGCTGCATCCGCATGACCGCGTCCGATCAGGACCAGCAGACGGGCAAGCATCGAGTATATAGATGCTTCGAAGAAAGGAATTCCCTCTTTATACTCTTTCATGATCTGGTTCACGATGGTGCGGATCTGTTCATAGGAATCGGGGAACCGCTCCGGCGTGATGAGAAGAGCAGGCTGTATGATCGTCAGGATCGAGTCGATCTCCCGCAGATTCAGCGCAGGATTGATCTCAGCCTGGATGATGTACCGCTGTCCTTCTGCCGGATAGAGATGATGCAGGACCCCGGGGCACAGGATAATGATATCACCTTCCCTGAGAGTAACCGGGATATCGCTGTACTCGAGTTTATACGTATTCCGTATGGGCATTATGATCTCAATCGGAGAATGCCAGTGGGTCGGGTAATCCTCATACTGCACGTTGTCATAGATACGAAGATTAGTGTTCTCGCGGTAATTGACCGTTTCATGTGTGCCGTTCAGATTCTCAATCATAATATACTCACTTCTCCGGCAAGCACTTCCGTGCGCGGTGCGCGCGCGACTCGGCAGGCTTGCCTCGGCATCAGGGCTTTTGACCCTTACATCATGTCAAGAAATAGAATAGAATAATTGCGAATTCTTGTCAATGCAGGATGAGGAAAAAACGACATTCAACTCAATATCGATGTAAAAAAGAGAGCAGATTAGAAAAAAGAAAGTTAAAATGCACAAAAAATAAACATAAACATAGTGCAACATAGACAATACGCTAATTGTCAGAAAACAAAAAGAGCAATTATTCGAAAATAAAAGGCAACAATTCGGATGATTCATACAGCACGTTTTGCTACAGTGAAAACAACAGAAAACGGCTGAGGCTCGATTCACGGACGGATCGGCCTTCCGGTATGGTAAAGAATACCGGTTCACTCATTTTTCTATTCAAAGGAGGAAATTATGAAAAAGAAAGCTTTATCAGTTATGCTTTCCGTATCCATGGCACTCGGCCTGCTTGCAGCAGTTCCGATGAGCGCCGGCGCGGATGAAGTCGAAGAGATCACCTGGATGTTCTGGGATGACCCGGAGACTTCGGAAGACCTGATTTCCAAGGGATTTGGTGAGGTTGTTGAGCGCTTCAATGCTGATTATGAAGGACAGTATCATGTCAACATGATCACCACTCAGCTGGAAGAGTATTACACTCAGCTGAACGCACTGGTAGCTGCAGGCGAGACTCCGGACGTATTCATCGTCAGCCCGGGCCCGAACCTGACCGACTATGTAGAACCCGGCGTTGCTGCTCCGCTCGATGAATATCTGGAAGCAGACGGCTGGAAGGACACCTTCTCCAGCGATGCTCTGTTCTCACAGATGACTTATGACGATCAGATCTATGCTGTTCCGCTGAACATCGCAGCTGCATGCGTATTCTACAACAAGGACATCTTCGAAGAAGCAGGCGCAGAAGTTCCGACAACTTATGACGAACTCCTTGATGCATGCCAGAAGATCAAAGATGCGGGATACACCCCGATCACCATCAGTGCTGGTACTGCTTGGTGCCTGTCCATGCTGGCTGGCTATCTCTGCGACAGAGAAGGCGTAGACCTTGCAGCAATCAATGCAGGCGACGAGAGCTGGGTACAGGATAAGACCATCGCAGCTGGCGAGAAGCTCCTTGAGCTGTCCCAGTATTTCCAGGATTCCGCAGCTGGCGATTCCAACGATGATGCGACCATGGCTATGGCAATGGGCGAAGCAGCAATCCTGATCCAGGGTTCCTGGGCAATCGGCCAGATGAACGCTTACAACCCCGACATCGAGGATGTCTGCGGCGTATTCCAGTTCCCGGCAATCGAGGGCGGCGGAGATCCCGGCAGAACGATCGCGAAGTCTGACTCCCTGGCTATGAGCGCTACCACTGAGCATCCGGAAGCAGCTATCGCTCTGATGAAGTACTTCACCGATGACGAGGCTCAGAGATATACCGCAGAAGTCGGCGGCAAGATCCCGGTCACCAATGTTGAATATGATATGGATGTAGCACCAGCTCAGCTGGCAGATGTTATGGATGTATTCTCCAATGCTACCGGAACCTTCGGATTCTACAATGAGTCCCTGGTATCCTCCGATGCAGGTTCTGAGTTCGACAACCAGATGGTTGCAATCTTCCAGGGTGAGAAGACTCCGGAAGAAGCATTCCAGGCTGTTGAAGACTGGTATGCAGAGGAAGGCTACAGATAAGAATCTGTTCCATCTGACATCAATGATTTAGAAAGATAGTCCAAAGGTGGGACTGCCTGAGGGCAGTCCCATCTTCAATTCTGAAAACGATAAGTTTCAGGGAGTAAAGTGAGTTATGGATAAACTGCTAAGAGATAAAAAAGCGATCATCCTGTTTGTCGCACCGGCGCTGATTCTGTTTACGGCAGTGCTGTTCATCCCGATCGGTACATCCTTCTACTATGCGCTTTGCAATTATGATAAGAAGACGATGACCTACAGTTTCATCGGTTTCGGGAATTTTGCAAAGCTGTTCAAGGACCCCGACATGGCCATCGCATTGAAGAATTCTATGTTCTTCCTTGTGTTCTCATGCGTGTCACAGCTGATCTTCGGTCTTCTGTTCGCCGCATTGCTGACAAACATCAACAAGGGAAGAAACCTGTTTAAGAATGTTATCTATCTTCCCTGTGTTCTGTCCTCGGCAGCTCTCGGTCTTCTGTGGGCATTCCTGTTCCACGCCAAGGTTGGTATCAACAGCCTGCTTGGATCCTGGGGACTCCCCCAGCCCGCCTGGCTGTATTCTACGAAGGGTTTTATCACGCTTCCGATGTGGGTCATCGCATTTGTAGCCCTGTGGCAGTATGTCGGCCAGTCCATGATGCTCTATATGGCACAGATCTCGGGCATCAATAAAGCCCTCTATGAGGCATCCTATATCGACGGCGCTTCCAAGAAACAGGCATTCCGCTATATCACCCTTCCGCTGGTTAAACCCATGATCGGTACAGCTATGAGCCTGAACGCGATCGGTTCGCTGAAGTTCTTCGATCTGATCTACTCTATGCTGGGTGATAAAACAGAGAATCTGAAGATGGATGTCCTGGCAACCTACCTGTACCGTACCGGTTTCTCCAGTAAGGGTGGCAACTATTACGGCAGGGCGAGCGCGATCGGTGTTATCCTTGTCATCCTGTGTCTGCTCGCTACAGCCATCATCAACAAGCTGTTCAAGACAGAGAATTATGAGATGTAAGGGGGAGAGAAAAGATGGAAAAAAATAAACAGCCAATCAGAGTCTCAACCGTACTGATCTATGTCTTCTTCTGTTTTATGATGGTGCTTTATCTGGCGCCGCTCGGATGGATCATCCTTACTTCTCTGAAGACCAAAACGGAAATCTACAGGACGCCGTTCGGATGGCCGAAGGTATTCCAGTGGGGCAATTATGTATATGCATGGAAGGGCGGCAAGCTGGGCATCGCTATGCTGAATTCCCTGTTTGTCTGCGTGATCACGCTGATCCTGACGCTCGTCATCGGATCTATGGCGGCATTCGCAATAGCAAGACTGAAGTGGAAGCTTTCAGGCGCTGCGATGGTCTACATCCTGATCGGAATGATGATTCCGGTCCACTGCGTACTGATTCCGCTGTTTGTACGGTTTGCATCTATCGGCCTGAACAACAATCTGTGGGGACTGATAATACCATATCTGACATTCTCGCTGCCAACCTGCGTCTTTATTATGGCAGGCTTCTTCCGGAGCATTCCGAATGAACTGCTGGAGTCTGCCTGCATGGATGGATGTACGATCTACCAGATCTTC
>CADCII010000017.1 GCA_902801515.1 uncultured Lachnospiraceae bacterium | reverse complement strand
TCCTTTCAGGATATCCGCAGCGTCGCAGATATTTTCAAATCCGCCGCCCGCGCAGCCTGCGATGATACCCTGGTCAACATACAGCCGGCCGCCGCGGACTTTGTCCTGCAGAGAATAATCGATCTTATCCCCGAAGGATACCTGTGCGCGCTTTTCTACTTCGGCCAGAACGTCCGCCAGATTCTTCTGCACATCCTCGATCGCATATACATGGCTCGGATGGAAGGGCATGGCAATCATGGGACGGATACTGCCCAGATCGATCTCGATGCATCCGTCATAGTAAGCTGCTTTAGCCGGAGCCAGTTCTCTGTAACATTCCTCCCTGCCATGGATCTCATAGAATTCGCGGATCTTCTCATCCGTCTGCCAGATCGAACTCAGGCAGGTTGTCTCTGTCGTCATAACATCGACACCGATCCTGAACTCTGCGCTCAGTTTTTCAACGCCCGGGCCGACAAACTCCATGACTTTATTCTTGACATAACCGCTGTCAAATACCGCTCCGATGATGGCGAGCGCTACGTCCTGAGGGCCTACGCCCTTTACCGGCTCTCCGGTCAGGCATACTGCGACAACTCCCGGCATATCGATATCATACGTCTGGCGCAGCAACTGTTTCACCAGTTCACCGCCCCCTTCACCGACAGCCATCGTTCCCAGCGCTCCGTAGCGGGTATGGGAATCCGATCCCAGGATCATGGCTCCGCATTCAGCCAGCATCTCACGTGCATACTGGTGAATGACCGCCTGATGCGGCGGAACATAGATGCCGCCGTATTTCTTGGCTGCGGACAGGCCGAACATGTGATCATCCTCATTAATCGTTCCGCCTACCGCGCACAGGGAATTGTGGCAGTTGGTCAGGACATACGGAAGCGGGAACTGCTCAAGGCCCGACGCCCGCGCCGTCTGGATAATCCCGACATACGTGATGTCATGACTGGTCATCTTGTCAAAACGTATACGGAGTTTCTCATCATCACCTGACCGGTTATGATCATGCAGGATCGACCATGCGATCGTCCCTCTTCTCGCCTGCTCCTTTGACGCCGTGCAGCCTTCCTGCGCGAGTACTGCCGCTGCATCTGTGTTGTCCGGGACAATCTTGCTGCCATTCAGCAGATATACGCCGCCATCATATAATCTCATAAAATCTCCATTCTAGTAAAAAAAGGGCATCCGGGAATCCACCAGGATTCGCAGATGCCCTTCTGCAGTTCTTGACTAATCCGGCCAGTCTTGTCCGGATCATCGGATCCTCTGTCTGTTATTACAGAGCTGCGCCTTCACTTCCAAGGACATCCTTGATCTTATGAGCAACGATATCCTTAACGTTCTTGCGGCCGACCTTCAGATATTCACGCGGATCGAACGCTGCCGGATTCTCTGCGAATACGGTGCGGACGCCGGCGGTCATGCCCAGACGCAGGTCAGAGTCGATGTTGATCTTGCAGACTGCGCTGCGTGCTGCTTCACGAAGCTGATCTTCCGGAACGCCGATAGCATCCTTCAGAGCTCCGCCATGCTCGTTGATGATCTTGACATATTCCTGCGGTACGGAGGAAGCTCCGTGCAGAACGATCGGGAAGCCCGGCAGTCTCTTGACGACTTCGTCAAGGATGTCGAAACGAAGCTGCGGCTTTGTGCCCGGCTTAAACTTGTAAGCACCGTGGCTGGTTCCGATTGCGATCGCAAGAGAGTCAACACCGGTCTTGCCGACAAACTCTTCAACATCATCCGGATTGGTATAGGAGGAATCCTCTGCGGAAACCTGAACTTCATCCTCGATGCCGGCCAGTGTTCCCAGCTCAGCCTCAACGACTACGCCATGAGCATGTGCATACTCAACAACCTTTCTGGTGATCTCGATGTTCTCTTCGAACGGCTTGGAGGAAGCATCAATCATGACAGAAGTAAATCCATTGTCGATGCAGTCCTTGCAGGTCTCAAAGTCCGGGCCGTGATCCAGATGCAGAGCAACCGGAAGATCCGGATACAGTGCCAGAGCACCCTCAACCAGCTTGACCAGATATACGGAATTCGCATATGCTCTCGCGCCCTTAGATGCCTGAAGGATGACCGGAGAATTCAGCTCATGAGCTGCCTCGGTGATACCCTGAACGATCTCCATGTTATTGATGTTGAATGCGCCGATTGCGTATCCGCCTTCGTAAGCCTTCTTAAACATCTCGGTGGTGGTAACTAATGCCATAATATATCCTTCCTTTCTGTATGTTAGTTAAACTTCAGGAAATTAACCGGCTGTACCGGCTTGCTACAACGGATTATAGCGTTTTTTAACTGCCTGCGCAATACGGAATCTTGCGCAGATGTCCTGTCTTGCTCATTTTACAGGTAAGGAAGACCAGACAGTCCTGTCCATGCTTCCAGCAGAAGATCCGGAAGTGCATCGATCTGCTCATCCGTCAGTCCCGGATAATTGACGACCATGCAGGGGCGGCTCTCCCCCCTGCCATTTTCACCGCTGCCATTTTCATCCCTGGCATTACCCGGCCGGCGGGAAACCGCTCCCTCTTCCTGTCCGGGCAGGGCTTTATAGTGGGTCAGCCCATAGATCCGGATCCCTTTTTCCCTCGCACGCTGTGTCAGTTCCTCCTCACTGCAGCCGGCATTGACCGTGATCAGGAAATGAAGTCCCGCATCGGCTCCGCGCACGCTCAGGCAGCTGCCCAGCCTGCTTTTTCTCAGAGCGTCAAGAAGCCGGTCCCTCTTCTGTCGGTAATAGTTCCGCATGCGGTTGATATGCTTCTCAAAATGCCCCCGGCGGATGAATTCCGCCAGGATGTACTGCTCGAAATTCGCGACGGTACAGGAATAGAACCCGAGTTTTTCTCTGTACTCCTGAAGCAGGCCTTCCGGCAGAACCATATAGGAGATACGGATCGCGGGGGACACACTCTTCGTAAATGTATTCAGATAGATCACGCTCCCAGAGCGGTCGATAGACATCAGCGACGGGATCGGCCTTCCGGCAAGCCGGAATTCCGAATCATAGTCATCCTCGATAATGTATCTTCTGTGTTTTTCATTTCCCTCCATGCACCAGGAGAGCAGTTCACCCCGCCTTGTGACCGGCATCGTGATCCCTGTCGGGAACTGGTGGGACGGCGAGATGTGGACCACATCGGCCCCGCTTTGCCTGAGCAGTTCAATATCCATCCCGTTCCTGTCCATGGGAATGTTCCGCACTTCTACGGAGCTGCTCCTGTAGATCCTCTCTGTCTTGCGGTATCCGGGGGTCTCCATGGCGTAGACCTTGTCATGTCCCAGAAGACGTATCAGAAGAGAATACAGATACTCGGTTCCTGCCCCGATCACAATCTGCTCCGGGGATACTCTGAGGTTCTGGTACTGCAGAAGGAAATGAGCGATCGCGGACCGAAGTTCCCCGATCCCGTTTCCGGGAGACCTGGTCAGGAGTTCCTCCCGCCTTGTGCCCAGGACTTCTCTCATCAGTTTCGTCCATACAGGAAATGGGAACATGTCGGAGGGGATCCCTGACTGGGACAGGTCGATCACTGCAAGCTGGCTTTCCGGCCGGTGCAAGCCGGATGGATCACGCAGTTCTTCCGTATTATCAATGTTTCTTTCATGCACTGGTTCCCGGGCTGCCGGCAGGATCATTGACCGGCCGATCTGTTCCACATAGTAACCGCTCCGGGGCCTGGATTCCAGGTATCCTTCCGCAGCAAGCTGGGAGTAGGCGGTTTCCACTGTTACTACGGAGACTCCCAGATTTCTGGCAAATGCTCTTCTTGAGGGCATACGTTCCTGAGGACGCAGCTGTCCGGTCAGGATATCCTGCCGGATCTTCCTGTACAGATATTCATAGAGCGTTTCATTTTTCCGGTCTCGAAAATCGTAGGTAAGCATGATTTCTCCGCAAACTGGTCTTATAAAAAATATCATTATTGGCTATTTCTATAATACCACATGTTTCTATAATGGTGCGTAGGAGGTTTTCGCTATGATTAAAAGAATTGTTACGATCCAGGATATTTCATGTGTCGGAAAGTGCTCCCTGACCGTCGCACTTCCGATCATTTCAGCAATGGGGGTAGAGACAGCGATCATCCCGACTGCAGTGCTGTCCACCCATACAATGTTCCAGGGGTTTACCTGCAAGGACCTGACGGACCAGATCACTCCGATCGCGGAGCACTGGAAGAAAGAAAAGATCGGCTTTGACGCAATCTATACGGGATATCTGGGATCTTTTATGGCAGACAACGGGAAGCTGTATCCCGCTTTTGATGAAGCGTACGCGAAAGAAAATACCAGACTCTGCAGCAAAGCTGACCTGATCGTTCCGAATCTTACAGAGGCGTCTTTCATGACCGGTCTTCCCTACAAGACAGAATATGACCGATCCTATATCATGGATATGCTGAAGGCGCTCTCACAGTTGGGTCCGAAGTACGTGGTCCTCACCGGAGTCTCTTTCCAGCCGGACAAGATCGGCGTCATGGGACTTGACAGTGAGACTGGCGAGACTTTTGAATACTACACTGACAGAGTTCCGACCAGCTATCACGGAACCGGCGATATCTTCTCTTCGACGGTAGTCGGCGCGCTTGTCCGCGGAAAGTCACTGCCGGAAGCCTTTAAGATCGCCTGCGATTATACGAAAGATACCATTGAGTATACATTCAACACACCGGGTACCAATTCCTACGGTGTTGACTTTGAGGTCACGCTCCCGGAACTGGTCCGTCGGATCAATGAATGATCATTAACTGTATATAATCTATTCAAGTATGCATATAGATGTAACAGAAAAGGAGATGAACTGGAATCGAATCCGGTTCATCTCCTTTTGTTCTTATTGCACTTCTGTTTTACAGTTTTCCTGTAATTATCTCCTGCGTTTCCTGCGCCTGCGAAGTACCAGGACTGCCGCAAGGATCAGGGCCAGACCGCCGGACGTAAGCGCCAGCGCTACGTTCCGTCCGATCGGTGAATCATCGCCGGTCTTCTTGCTGCTCTTACTGTCGGAGTTGGTAAGTGCCTGCGCCTCTGCCAGTGCGCTTCTGTCTCCGGCAAATCCGCTGTTTGGATCAGTCAGTCTTCTGGCCGCCTTTGAACCCTTGATAATGTCATTGGTCAGAACAACCGATGCCTCTGCTTTGGTGGGCGACAGTGTGACAGAATTCATGCTCAGCGAGCCGCCGGATACAACATTGCCTTTGCTGTCGGTCTCTGCAAAGTACAGTGTTATGGAATGACTCTTATTCTTCAGCTTATACAGGTTGATCTTCAGCGTGCTGGTGCGCGAACTTGCGTTTCTGAGGGACAGCGCTTTCTTGAACAGCAGCTTCTTGTGTGCCGGGTCTGTGAAGATTCCCAGGTAATAAGTAGCGTTGACTCTCATCGGGACGTTCTGATAGGTCACACGTTTGGTCAGCGACAGCTGGGCTACTGACTGTTTTGTCGGCGCCTTCTTCAGGGTAAAGGTCACCAGCCCTTCCTTACCGTCCTTCGTCGGATATTTTGTAATATCGATCGTCTTCTGATATGAATTCAGTTTGGTATATTCTTCGTTATCAACCAGAGTATACTTTCCGGCAACATTGTTGCCGTTCTCATCTGTCAGCGACACCATCCTTACCTTGACATTAACAGGCTGCTCCCCTGCCGGGAACGGGATAGTATACTTCTTGGAAGTCACGGACGCTGCATCTTTCAGGCTCAGTGAAGGTTTCGGATTGACCGCCCAGTTCTTTCCTCCGGCTGTCCACTTCACCGTGAAGCCCGCCGTCAGAGTTACCGGAGTTTCTTTATTGTCCTCATCCACGACACGTACCTTGATCTTGAAGGATCCTTTTAATGTGTCTGCCTGGTTATAGATGTTCGTGAAGTCAACCTTATGCGCATCTACGACAGTCGCACCCTGCGAGGAAGGATCATTCATCTGGACCGTGATCTTAATACCGTTGCCGGACTGAGTTCCGGACGCCTTCTTCCACTTTCCATCCGTATCAAGGTATGTATGCGCATACTTGATCTTCGCCGGCTTTCTTTCCTTTTCCTCTGTAGTATCTGTTTCCCTCAGATAATATACACCCTCTTTCAGATTGTCGAAAGAGACAGTTGAGGACGCTTTATAATTGTAGGTTGAAATGTTCAGCGTCTTTTTTGAAACCTCAGTAACGCCATCCTCCTTGAACAGAGTAAAAGTATAGGTTTCCGTCTTATTTGTCGGATTGGATGTCTTCTCGTCGCTGAGCACTCTGACTTTACTGGAGATTGTGATCGTACCGACCACCGTCTTCTTTTCCAGATACACCACACTCTCCGTGGTTTTAAAGTCCAGAGTCGGAGGCTCCGGAATGTATGAAGATACAGAATAATCACTCGGGATCGTGACCCACCCCACGCTCAGGTATTTTTTGGTATCTGAAGAAAGAGCCTTGATCTCATCCTCATTGGTCAGTTTGATCACCGCCGCTTTATTGGTTATGCTTACAGTATTTCCCGAAACCGTGGCATTCTGGACCTCATAATCCGTACCCGGAGTAAGTACCTTGCCGCTGGTTCCCGTCAGCGTAAATGCAGTCCCGCCAACGATCTCTGTCGTGTCTTTTTTGTAAGATACAACTGTGAATGGCTCGACCTCCTTCTGTGTGAAGGTCAGCTGCCAGGTATCTGTATCGTCATTATACTTGGCTATGCCGTCTTTCTCACTCTGCGTGTAGTCTGCCTTGGCAGCCCCGGCTTCCTCATCCCAAGCCGCTGTGATCTCGGTCTCATTCACACTATTATAGCGATAACCGGATGCCAGCGAAGTCTCTTTGATCTTCAGAGTAACCGTGACTGAAGTCGTATTCCCGCCTTCTGTTGTCGGTTTGACAACTTCCGTATAGAGTGACGCAAGGTCGATCGTTGTATAGGCTTCTTCCGATGTAAATGCAGCGCCCTCTCCCTTTTCCTCTTTTTTATCGATCACTTCACCACTCGAATCTGTGACCGTGGTGATCACCGTCTTCTCGATGGAGATCTGAATGTCTTTCAGGAAGGAACCGGAGTCGTCTGTAGAATCCTGTACGGCGATCTGCGGGAATTCGTCTGCAGACTGTGTATTCACCGCTTTGTCAGCCATCGTAAGGGATGCCGGCTTGATTTCCTTCGTCTCCGCATCGGTTTCCGGCTCATAGGTCCGATCCCATGCCTTTGCGTAGTCCTTCGGTGTCTTCGTCTCGCGGATTACATATTTTCCGTCAGGAAGGATCCATGCGGAGATGTCTTTCGGATTTTCCGTCGTGGACTCCCAGATGCAGAGTTCGGTACCGGCTGGTATGGGTTCGCCGCCCTCCGGCTTGAGTTCCTTCGTATTGTACAGTGCAAGCTCTGCGCCCTCGAGCATAGCGCCACTGTCAGCCTTCTTTGAAACCATAACGGTTTCTTTTTCTGCTCCGCCTGCAAGACCTTTAGAATCATCGGCCGCAGCCATGAGAAGCTGCTCCTCTTCAGATTCTGTTTCAGTTTCTGCCTCTGTCTCGATCTCTGTTACGGTTTCTGTCTCCGTTTCTGTCTCTATCTCAGTCTCTGTTTCCGTTTCGGCTACAGCTTCAGTTTCAATCCCGGCTCCGGCTATAGCTTTCTCTACCTCAGCCGCAGTCTCCGCCGGGGCTTCTTCCTGTGCGGACGGCGCAGTTTCTGACTGTTTTTCTTCTTTTTTCTCCACGGGCAAGGTTGCCGCAGTCACTTTCTTCTTCGTCGTTACGCTCTTTGCGTATACGCCGCCGGTCAGTTCTTTCTCAAATGTGATCTCTGCCTTCGGGGCAAAGTAATTGCCGACAGCGGTATCCTTCAGTACGATCTTTCCTTCGTACGGTACCAGCTTAAATGTACCTTCCGTACCTGTTCCGATGGCTGCGACATTGAAGATCACTCTTCCCGCCATCTCAGAATTTTCCTTGTCGGAAACAGCCTGAAGCTTTCCGTCCTTTGTAAGGGCGGAATCAATCTTCGGAAGTTCAAGCGTTCCCGTATTCGGATCAGAAGCGATCAGGTTTACGACGACCGTACGGTCTGTCACATCGATCCTGTTATCCTGCGTCATGACTTCCTTCAGAGGATTCTGCAGGTTATCATAATCCGTCCGGAACTTTCCATTTTCATCTGTATACAGGTTGGCGAAGACTACATCATTACTGTTGAGCGCATCACCCAGTTCCAGTGTATAGTCAGACAGGTCTTTTAGCAGATCCCCAACGGATTTTGCCTTTTCTGAACCGTCCTGAGCATCTGTATCTGCCGTGCGGACGCCTTCTTTTGCGTCTCCTTTGTATGTTTCTGCCAGGATCGTATACTGAGCGATATCCTCCAGTTTTTTAAGCAGGTCTTTCTGAAGAACGCTCTTTCCACCGTTCTCGCGGTTCTTCGATCCGACGATAGCGAATGCGGAGAAATCTCCGGTTGTCTTGAAAGACGCTTTCTTCACAGCCATACCGTCACTACTAAGAGAAGTTTCCGCACTGATCTCAGACGCGCTGGCACCGCTTATGTCAAGGATATGTACTTCGGACTGGCGGTACGGTTCGATTCCGATCGTACGGCCTTCATCATTGGAATAATCGACGTTTGTCCCTTTCGGGATACGCAGCTCCTCTGCGCCGTCATAGAGGTGAAGTGTATAGAATCTTCCGCCGGAGAACTCCTGCGCTCTGTGATTCAGAAAACCTTCTATCTTAGACAGGTTCTTCTGATCATTCTTGCGCTTTGTTGCCTCAATAGTAAGAGTCGCCGTTTCAGGAACTTTCTTATCCTTCGGAAGTTTGATTGTAAACACACCGGAACCCTTCTTGCCGGTCACGGTCCTTGTCATCTTCACTTCTTCGGGCTCTTCGACCAGTTCCGTCTGCTTCTTCTCAGACTCTGCCGGCTGCTGAGGAGTTTCCTGCGGCTGAGCATCGGTCTGAGGTACTTCCGTCGGCGGCTGTGTCTCGGGAGCGGGCGCTTCTGTCGGCGGCTGCGTCTCAGGCTGCGGCGCCTCTGTCGGCGGCTGCGTTTCGGGCTGCGGCGCTTCCGTTGGAGCCTGCGTCTCAGGCGCGGGTGCTGCTTCGTCACTTGCTGCGACAGCCTCTGTCCCTTCCTCCGCGTACACATATGGTGTCTTATAGTCCAGACTGCCAGAAGCAGCCATCAGTGACACAGCAAGAAACATCGCTGTGATTCTGCGGACGCTGTTCTTCATAATGTCCCCTCCGATTAATTATTTTCCCCTTATGGAAGGCAGACTTCTCCACCTACTCATACGTAATATATTATATTCTTCATGGAGAAAAATGTAAACGGATAATATTCTTAAGAAAGCAGCCATGGCTGGTGACACAAAAGCACCGGAATTTCCAGTGCTTTTGCAAGAATCAATCCAGATGTGATTTGCGGTTTTCCTGAATTCAGGAGACTTCTCAGCTAATCTCGATCACAGTATATACCGGTACGTTTCTGAGAGTAATGACGCAGGCGTCTCCCTCATACCGCAGGGTATACTCATCCGTCTCTGCATCCAGGCGGTGCACACGGACATTTCTTCCGGGCAGATCCTTTAATGTTACTGTCACTTCTTCAGCCGGCTTAACCTGGTCGGCCTCTTCGCTGTAATCATAGTTGATCAGATGGACAAATGTGCCGTCTTCTGAGTCATACCGATTCATGCCGATGCGTTTGTCACTGCATTCTGCAGCGCTTACAGGCCCATACATCCTGTCAAAACACCGAGCAAATTCGTCTATTCCTTCCGCTGCGAAACAGACATTCTCAAATTCTCTGAGAGTATCGGCAAGACTGCTGCCTTCTGCAAGACGCCCGTAAATGAGTACCGGAGCACCGCTTTTTGCGAATTCCAGAATCGCGTATGCCTGGCCCTGCGTAATCGTGAAGCAGTCCGGAACCACCAGCATCCGGTATCCGGCGATATCTTCTGCAGTAAAGTCGTCCTCCCGCAGCAGCCCGTCCGGCATCATCTTTACGTCATACAGCGCATTTCTCGCGCTCATCCAGCGGATCACATCCCAGAACGGCATGGATACGGAAGAGTTTCCGAAGTCCTCTGCCATCACTTCGATCTTTGCTTTATTGGCCTCCTCCGCGTCTCCGTTGGCGCTCCCGCCGCGGTGGGCGTCGCGCCAGTAATTGCTCTTGTAGGAGTACAGTACAGCTGCGCCTTTGGAAGGTCCGGCCGGGAAGAAGTCTTCGTGTTCGTACAGGAAGTCCTGCACCTGGGTTGTCACGCTTCTCGGCGGCCAGAAAGCATCCCTGATCGTATTGCCCATCCATGCGCCGTAAGGTACGGACATGTTGCAGCCATATACCGATGCTTCCAGCAGGAAGATCCGGTAGAGATCATACGCCCTGCCCCTGTCCAGCAGCCCCAGCATCGCGGGGATGATCCCGCCGTAAGGATTCTCGGCGATGATCACCGGCTTTCCTTCCGCAAATCCGGCACTGTACCTGTAGAAATAAGGCTGGCGGAACAGTGTATGCTCCATCTCCGTAATAATGATATCTGCCTTGGGCACGATGGGGTGGTATGCAGGCTGAAGATTGAAGAAATTTCCGGAAACCTGGATCTTCCGCCCATAAGTCTCAAGGGCGTAGGACTTGGCGTAATCGACAAGCTCACTGAAATACTTCCTCACTTGCGTCACCTGGTATTCCCAGTAGTCTTTGAAGAACGGCGCACCATTCGGGAAGGAACAACCCTTTTCGAGCAGGTATTCCTTATAGTTGAAGTTCTCCGTGTCGATACCGTCCCATTCAGGTCCCAGTTCGTTCTTCCTGCGTTTGTCTGTCAGATACTGTGAAAATTCACGCACGCAGTCTCTGCAGAAACAGCCGCCCGATCCGATTGCTGTCATGGGCAGTTCACATTCATCAAGCTGAATCCCCTGCACTCCTGCGTCGATCTGGATCTTTATGATCTTCTTCAGGTAATCTCTCCACACAGGATTATTCCTGCACATCTGATATACCTGCTGGGCGTGATTCTTCACCTCTACCCATTCAGCGTGTATCGGATTGCCATACAGATCACGTGTGCTGCACTCTTCCCACAGGTCTGTCACCTCTTCCCCTGCGGAATTGACGATCCCGTCCGGATAGTAATCCTTCAGGCTTGTGCGGAACGCATCCGGATATTTATCCTGGCTGAACTCTCTCAGGCCATACCAGTCATGCTCCCCTTCCTCTGCATGCTCATTCAGCCGGATGATGTGCCCGTTTTCATCAAAGACTGCAGGGAATTCCCAGCCCTGCACTTCGAATACGATCCCGAACAGACGGATTCCCAGCCTGCCGCACTCTTCTGCGAACTCGCCGTCATTCATCCCTCCGTAGAACCTCATCCTGGGACTGACTTCCCCGAATGCCTCCTCTTCAAGGTAGGGAAGACTTATGCTGCCGCCTCCCATCCCGGCCCAGACCAGTACCGTGCCGTGATACCGTTTCAGGTCTTCCCTCATCTGCACGTTGCGCAGCGGAAGACTCGGATGAAAACAATGATTATGCTTGTGCCACCCGTCAAAATAGATTCCCCGTTCCATGGCTCAGACCTCCTTCTATAAACACAGAATAGCAGTAATATTCACGCCGGACGAGTCATTTATTGCGGTGTTTATTTTCAAATATTGCTAATCACGCTTCTGCGCTTGACAACGCATTTCCCCTGTTGTAGGTAAGATTTATACACTGTTTATTTATACAGAGATGGAGATTATAAAAATGAAAAACGGAAGAACGATCTATGTCGACGTCAATGCCCCTTTCGAAGGGAACGGTACAGAAAACAGGCCCTTCAGACACATCAATGACGCCGCTGCCCTGGCCATGCCGGGTGATGAGGTCCTGGTCAGTCCCGGAATCTACCGGGAATATGTAAATCCGAAACACGCGGGAGAGCCTGATGCGCGGATCACCTACCGCTCCACATCTCCTCTGGGCGCTGTGATCACCGGTGCTGAAAAGGCGGAAGGCTGGATCCCCTACAAGGGCGATGTCTGGACGCTCCGTGTGGATAACGGGATCTTCGGATCCTACAACCCTTACACCACCTACGTCTGCGGGGACTGGTACTTTGCCCCGACTGTCCGCCATACCGGGTCGGTCTTCCTCAATGACCGCATGATGTATGAGACCGTTTCTCTGGAAGAATGTCTTGCGGGAGAGGTGGATCCCTGCTCCTGGGCGCCGGAAGATTCCCGCTATAAATGGTATACCGAGCAGGATGGAAATGAGACAGTCCTGTACGCGAATTTCCATGGGCTTGATCCTGCAAATGAAAACGTGGAGATTCTGGTTAGGCGCAACTGTTTCATGCCGGACCAGACAGGCATCGGATACATAACCGTCAGCGGATTCACAGTCGCGAAGGCAGCAACTACCTGGGCTCCGCCCGCAGCTTACCAGGACGGCATGATCGGTCCTCACTGGAGCCGCGGCTGGATCATCGAGGACTGCGAGATCTATGGAAGCCGGTGCTGCGGTATCTCCCTGGGCAAGTACCTTGATCCGGAAAATGACATGTACTTCTACCGTAAACACGTGAAGAGTCCGACTCAGATGGAGAGAGACGCAGTCTGCCGCGGACAGTACCACGGATGGCTGAAGGAAAAAGTCGGAAGTCATATCATCCGCCGCTGCGATATCCATCACTGCGAACAGACCGGCATCGTCGGCCGCATGGGAGGCGTATTCTCCACGATTGAAGACTGTCATATCCATGATATCTGCAATTCCCAGCAGCTGGGCGGCGCGGAGACTGCGGGCATTAAGCTTCACGCAGCTATCGATGTGACGATACGCCGCAACTATATTCACAACTGTATCATGGGCGTCTGGTGCGACTGGCAGGCGCAGGGTGCCCGGATCACAGGCAACCTGATGCATGACAATCACCGTCCGGACAATATCCTGCCGGCAAAAGGCGCCATGTTCAGCAACGATATCTTCATAGAAGTAGGACACGGCCCGACGCTGATCGACAACAACGTCCTTCTGTCCAAAGTGGGCATCACCATCCCCAGCGAAGGGATCGCGTGCATCCACAACCTGGTCATGGGCTCCTTCAGCCTGATCAATTCCGGCGTTGACAGTGTCATCAACGGACAGAGAGAACCCCGCTATACTCCCTATCACATCCGCCACCGCACGGAAGTCGCGGGATTCATGACAATCCTTCACGGGGATGACAGAATCTACAACAACATCTTCGTCCAGCAGTATCCGGTTGACGAGAGCAAGACGCCGCAGGACTGCGATTACACAACGGTCGGAACCGCACCGTTTGACATCTTCCCATCTTATGAAGAGTGGATCTCGAATTTCATGATGGACCAGGAGCCGGATATGGGCGCTCTCGCCACTTACCACTTCGGCCATCTGCCTGTGTGGATCGATGGAAATGCTTATTTCAACGGCGCTACCATCTCAAAGCATGATGCTCATCACTTTGAAGCAGATAAGTCCGAGAAGGTCACTGTGGAACTGGAACAGACGGATGAAGGCGCCCGCCTGAAAACCAATCTCTGGTCTCTTCTGAAAGACTTTAACTGCGGGATTATCAGCAGCGAAACCCTGGGCCGCGCGTTTGAACCGGAGCAGCGTTTTGAAAATCCCGACGGATCAGATATCATATTTGACCGGGATTATTTCGGTTCGCACCGGAGCCTGTCCGCGATCCCCGGACCCTTCGCAGATCCGGACAGTGCCGGTAAAATTCTGTGGTGAATCCAGAAGCATCTTCTCAGTGAGGATTGATTACCGCCTCTGATAAAAATGACCCCCGCCTGCAAAGGCGGGGTTTTTACTGAGATATGCTGCTTCCTGCAGTAGTACACCGTATCAGATATCACGCCTCTTCCGACCGGAGTCTGCACTGTCTCTCAGGACGATGGATGCCATCAGGGCTCCCCAGTGATAGAACCGGTCACTGCTGTGGACATCGCAGCCTTCACCGGTGATCGAGTTGTAATTCTCATGGACATGCCGCTTCTCCTGCCATTCCGGCAGGAAGATCGCTGCCGACTTCTGCGCCAGATCCCTGCAGGCTTCTGTAAGATGCTGCTGTTCGAACGCCAGATATACCAGGAAATTGAGAGGTGCCCAGACGCGTCCTCTCCAGTATTCCTGATCCGCAAATGCGGGATCATTTCTGGCGATGGACGGCAGCATCCATTCTCCGTAGAATTCCTCCGGATTGAAATAGTGTTCCCGGATGATCCGCTCCAGGCGCTCAGACGGTATACCGTCCGCAAAGAGGGCGTAGAAATTGGTCGGGGCGATCCTCCGGGAGAATTCTCCGGTATCCGTCCTCCGGTTATAATAGAATCCGCGCTCTTCATCCCACAGCTGTTCCAGTCCTGCGGAGACTTTATCCTTGCGCATCTCCAGCACTCTGGCATCTTCACTCTTGCCCAGAAGCTGTGCAAGCTTTGCCAGTGCCCCGCAGTCCATGATGTACAGGCCTGTCAGTCCGACGTCTTCCAGTTTCAGACAGTTGGTCTGCGTGTCAAAGGGAATGTCGTCATACAGGGGCGAGTTGTCCATGCCCGACTCCAGAGAACCTCCGAATCTCCCATTTACCCCGTCGATCTCCCAGCGGTTGCCGAACAGGACCGGCGCAGGATCACTTCCCCAGCAAAATGCGCCGGATGTATGTCTTCTGTTCTCATAGAACCACGTGTTCCATTTCAGAAGAGCCGGGTACAGAAGTTCCACAAGCCACAGGTCTTCGTATTTGCGGTAGAGCTCCAGCACCATCCGCGAGCCAACCGGAGGCTGGGAGCGGTCCAGTGTCTTCTGCCCGTTTCCGCATGACATATTCGGAACGAATCCCTTCGGAGTCCGCTCATTTACAATCTCGATCACGTTGCTGTACGCCACTTCTTTCCCTGCGGTTCCGGGAAGGTATCCCGCCAGGTATCCTGCAAAGAAATTGTCCCAGCAGAACAGTACATATCCGCCCTTGCGGATGCTCCACAGGCGGCTTACCGGAGAGATCACGCGATTGTTCACGGCGTCGTAGACAGTGTCCCAGGCGATGGCACATTCCGCAGCCCTGCACGCCCATTCAAGATTGCCCTCTCTGCTGTATCGTTTGGCAAGAGCCTGTTTTTTCTGCTCTGTAAGCGCACGGACCTCCTGCAGGATCTGCTCCGCACGGCCTGATCCTTCTGGTCCTTCCGGCGGCTGTGCTTCGTGCTGTGGCTGAGCATCACACTGCGGCCCGCACTTGCCGCTGCCTGCTCTCCTTGCCAGAAAAGCGGCCTGCCCTCTTAGTTTCAGGCTAAGGTACGGGCCTGTCAGAGGAACATTAACGTCCGCCACATCTTCCGCCTCTTCCATTGCCTCTGACTGCAGCCGGACTCCGCCGGAGGTCTCGATACACCAGACATCCGCATCTGCCGCTTCGCTCTCTGCACACAGGCAGCCGCCACTGCGCCACACCCGCCCGGGACGGTTCCACAGATATCCTCCGGACAGATACAGGCTGAGGGGTTTCTTCTGCGGTACCAGTTCTGTCACGAGCAGAGCAAACCTCTCATCGTCACAGGCAGTCTCCACCCGCACCCTGGCGCCGCACCACTCCATCTCCATGGAGGTATAACTGTCATCGACGGCATGCTCTCCGGGGAAGAGCACCTCAGTGGCATCTTCCGGGTCATCTGACGCAAATCTTCCGATAAGGGCGTTCTGAAGGAAATTACCGTCGCGGTATTCCTTCATATGCAGGCCAAGCGCCAGTCCGTCCGGCATATGGACATAGGAGAAAACGCTGTGCACATTCCAGGTTTTCCATCCGTTTATATAGTGTCTTTTTAATTCTTCATATTCAGGACAGGTAAGATGATCTTTCATGGCTGATCCTTTCTCAAACACTGCAGGTTCAGAGGATACCTAACTGAAATTGTACTCTGCACCGCACCCTCTGTCACCAATATGACCCATTGCATTTACAGAAAAAAGACCGTTGTACATTTATCGTACAACGGTCTTTCGAATGACGTATCTTTGTTCCCTGGATTACTGTAATTGATTCTTTACTGCAGATCAATCCTGTACATACGGCATAAGAGCAACGTGGCGGGATCTCTTGATCGCGACAGTGAGTGCTCTCTGATGCTTTGCACAGTTTCCGGTGATACGACGCGGAAGGATCTTGCCTCTCTCAGAGACATACTTCTTCAGCTTCGCTACATCCTTGTAATCGATCTCATTATTTTCTTTTCCGCAGAACACGCAGACTTTCTTTCTTCTATGCATCGGTCTGCTGCGTCTCGGGGAATCGGTCTTGTTACCTGAAAACGGCATTGGGAAACCTCCTTATTCGATATGTGAATGGATCCGTGATGCCGCTCCTTCAATCTTACTTGAAGGGCAGCTCTTCATCGAGTCCTTCCGGAATGTTGATGAAATCGCCATCTGCACTCCCTGATACCGGAGCCGGTGCTGCCTGTGCCGGAGCTGGAGCTGTATAGGAAGGAGCCGGTGCTGAGGGAGCTGCTCCCTGACTGCCGTTATAGCGGTCAGCTACTGCCTTGCTCTCCGCAAATTCCTGGTCCTCTACCACAACATCGGTGGTAAATACAGTCTGTCCGTCTTTATTCGTATACTTACCCGTCTGGATCCTGCCGGTGACAGCGATCTTGGTTCCCTTGCGCAGATACTGCTCTGCGAACTGGGCACTTCTTCCAAACGCTACGCAGCTGATGAAATCTGCTGTCTGGGCGTTCGGATCGTTATTGTCACGGCGTACTCTGCGGTCGACCGCAATCGTATATCTGGCATAAGCCTGCTGGTCTCCGCCTCCTGCACTGTATCTGACGTCCGGGTCCCGGGTCAGGCGGCCCATTAAGATGACTTTATTCATATTGTTTATCTCCTTATTTACGCGTCCTGTCTAACGCATAAATATCTGAGCACGCCATCCATGATTCGCATTCTGCTCTCAATCTGAGCAGGCGCGGTCGGCTCAGCCTCGAAATGGATGAAATAATAGAATGCTTCATGCATCTTCTCAATCTCATAAGCAAGTCTCTTCTTGCCCCATTCATCGACGTCCGTCACATTGCCTTCCTGTTTTGCGATCATATCCTTGATACGCTCGACAAGCTCTGCTCTGGCTTCGTCTTCGAGTTTTGCGCTGACAACTACGCACAGTTCGTACTTGTTCATGCTGCTTGCACCTCCTTATGGTCTCTGGCTCACCCCTGCAACTGGATGAGCAAGGAAAAATGATACATCACAAGGAGGGATTATACCGTACGGTTCATGGGAAATCAAGGGTAAAAAATGCCTAATTTCGCCGAAAAATACCGTTTTTTATATAGCCGCAGAAGAATATGTGATACTGCAGCGCGCAGCACATGCGTCCGGTCATACCAAGGCGCGATGACCCATGACGTCCGGTCATACCCGGATCCGGTCAAATACTGCACCGATCGGATCTGTGATCACCAGGTCCGCCCCGGCGTCTCTGGCTGTGGCGGATTTATTTACCAGAACCAGCTTGTGTCCTTTGCCTCTGCGGAAGTAATCGATCAGGCCTGCTGCCGGATAGACCACCAGGCTGGTGCCGCCTATGATCAGCACTTCCGCGTTCTGTATATAGCTGACAGCCTTGTTCATGGTAGTCATGTCGAGGCCTTCCTCATACAGGACAACATCCGGTTTGATGGTTCCCCCGCACTTTTCACATTTGGGGATCCCGGGAGCATTCTTGATATACGCGGCATCGTAAAACTCTCCGCATCTGGTGCAGTAATTGCGCAAAACTGATCCGTGCAGTTCCAGGACTTCTCTGCTGCCGGCCTTCTGATGCAGACCGTCGATGTTCTGCGTGATCACAGCACGGACCTTTCCCGCTTCCTCAAGCTGCGCCAGTTTCAGGTGCGCCGGGTTCGGCTCGGCGTCAAGCGCCAGCATCTTATCCTTATAGAACTCATAGAAATCAGCCGGTCTGCTCACAAAAAATGAATGACTGATGATCGTCTCCGGAGGATATTTGTACTTCAGGTGATAGAGCCCGTCCTGGCTTCTGAAGTCCGGAATTCCGCTCTCTGTCGACACTCCGGCGCCGCCGAAAAACACTATGTTATTGCTTGAATCGATGATCTCCTGCAGCTGCGCAATCTTATTTTCGTCCATACAGATACCTCCTTTTCTACTGACGCTTTTCTTTTATTTTATACCCCCGCATCCCCGGTGTCACTAAAAGTTGTTGTAACCACAAAGATCCCCTGCCGCGGACAGCTTAATGCATCAGCCATCCGGCAGAGGATCTCATTTATTTCACAGTATTCATTTTGCTATATAGATCTGCTCCAGCACGCCCTGCACGATCCTGCGGGTGGAGCTGTCGCCTGTACAGGTGGACAGGGTCACCACACGGTCTGAAGGAGTCACAGACACATTGCCGCAATTGATCTCACTCCTGGCGAATGCGTCGTTGATGAACTTCTGGTAATCCTCCACGGTGAACCTGATACTGTACGGGTCTCCGGTCGTGCCGACTATGGAACTTGAGAAGATCCTGTACTGATAGATAAAGTTCGGCGTGAAGATCCAGAAATAAGGATTCTTGTCGAGGGTCTCCTGCTCGGCGAACTTTCTCAGCTGTCCGAACATGGTCCCGTTCTTCATGTTGTGGCCGTAGATGATCGTATTCTGGTCGGTAAAATAAGGCGAATTATCGCAGTTCTCAAAGATGCAGCCTGCGAAATTGTCCACTTTACGGAAGGTCCGGTGAAGGTAATAATCATTATCCTCCGCCCGGGCAACCGGATAAGAGACATTGACAGCGCCGACACGGATCCATCCGATCACATCCGGATTGATCGCCTGAAGCTGTGTGAAGTCGACCGGATTCACCAGGGTCGGAAGGGACTTCGTCTCCTGGTTCTCAGTCGCTGTCTCATGGACTGCGTTTTCGATCAGCTTCGGCAGCGTGTCCGGGTTCTCCAGCTGCGTCACATCCGTGAGCGCTGACGGTCCGTCTGTCTGGGGCGTCTTCTCAGAAGTCTTCTCTTCGCTGGCAAAGTCCTTGTTCAGTTCGCTGTACTCATCACTTCCTGCCTTGTAGGCCATATAAAAACCGAACAGCTTATATCCTGAAAACGCAAAGACTCCTACCGCGATAACGAGGAGCAGAGTGAGCAGGAATGTTCCTGCTGCGCTCTTTTTCTTCGGCGCGCCTGTGCGGCGGTCGCGCGGATCTTCGTTCCACAGATCGTCCTCATCGTCCCACCGGTCATCCCGACGTGTGTACCGGCGGTCATCCCGACGTGTGTACCGGCGGTCATCCCGGTAGTCATTGCGGCGGTCATCCCGACGTGTGTACCGGCGGTCATCCCGGTAGTCATTGCGGCGGTCATCCCGGCGATTGTCCCGGCGATCGTCCCACTGGTCATCCCACTGGTCGTCTCTATATGAATCACTTCTTCTGGCCATTCAGAATTCCTCCTGCCGGGCCTTCATATCCTTCGGCATACGGTCCGATAGCCCTTTCGGATATCAGGTACGCCCTCAGATCAGGCTCCCGACTGTGCGCGGGTAAGGCAGCACGTCTCTGATGTTGCCTACACCGGTCAGATACATTACAACACGTTCAAATCCGAGACCGAATCCCGCGTGGCGCGTGGTTCCGAATCTGCGGATATCCAGATAGTATTTATACTCATCCTCAGACATCCCCAGCTCATCGATCCTTGCCTTCAGGATATCAAAGTTTTCCTCACGCTGAGATCCGCCGATGATCTCGCCGATTCCCGGTACCAGACAGTCCATGGCTGCGACAGTCTTGCCGTCTTCATTTAACTTCATATAGAAAGCCTTGATCTCGCGCGGATAATCCGTGACGAAGACCGGACGTTTGAAGATCTGTTCCGTGAGATATCTCTCGTGCTCAGTCTGCAGATCGCAGCCCCAGCTCACCTTGTAATCAAACTTGTCATTGTTCTGCTCCAGAAGTCTGATCGCTTCCGTGTAGGTGACGCGTCCGAACTCGGAATTGATTACATGGTTCAGGCGGTCCAGCAGACCCTTATCCACAAACTGGTTAAAGAAGTTCATTTCTTCCGGAGCGTTCTCCAGAACATATGTGAAAATGAACTTCAGCATGGCTTCTGCTGTTTCCATATCGTCTTCCAGATCGGCAAATGACATCTCCGGCTCGATCATCCAGAATTCGGCTGCGTGCCTGGTGGTATTGGAGTTCTCCGCACGGAACGTCGGGCCGAATGTATAGACATTGCGGAATGCCTGGGCGAACGGCTCGACATCCAGCTGTCCGGACACGGTCAGATGTGTGGACTGGCTGAAGAAATCTTTCGAGAAATCGATCTGTCCGTCTTCTGTCCTCGGAAGGTTCTCCAGATCCAGCGTAGTCGCGCGGAACATCTCTCCCGCGCCTTCCGCGTCGGTTCCCGTGATGATCGGGGTGTGAATATATACAAAGTTCCTCTCCTGGAAGAACTTGTGGATCGCATATGCCGCGAGTGAACGGACACGGAACGTAGCCTGGAACAAGTTGGTCCTCGGACGCAGATGCGGAACAGTACGAAGATACTCTACCGTATGTCTCTTCTTCTGCATCGGATAGTCCGGCGTGGAAGCGCCCTCAAGGCAGATTTCCTCAGCCTGGATCTCAAAAGGCTGCTTGGCGTTGGGGGTGGCAACAAGCTCACCGGTCACGATCACGGCAGACCCGACATTGAACTTGCAGATATCTGCAAAGTTATCAAGTTTGTCCGCAAACACTACCTGCAGCGTCTCAAAAAAGGTTCCGTCATGCAGAACCAGGAATCCGAAGGTCTTTGAATCGCGGATCGAACGGACCCAGCCGCCGACGGTAACCTTCTTGCCGATATACTCTTCCCGGTTCCTGTACAGTTCCTTAACTGTCACAAATCTAACGTCCATGATATTTTCTCCCTCTGATGAATAAAACTTTCTACCTATTATAGTCATGCAGGCTTTTATTTTCAATGATAGTATTCCTTAAGCCGGAAATCCGAACAAGTGCCCGAACAAGTGCCTGTCACTTGTTCATTGTCACTTGTTCGTTATATTTCCCTTGCCCACGCGGAAGGAATGTGTTATTTTATACGGGCTGTCCTGAAATTACCCGGGCAGAGCCGGACAATAATGCCGGTATAAACACGGTGAGTTCGTGACCATCCTCACCTTAAACAAAACTACGGAGGAAAATGAATATGAGAGACAAGAAAGTTCTGTATCTGACGCAGGCTGCGGTAATTGCTGCGCTCTACGTCGTGTTGTGTGAGATATTCGCGCCTATCAGTTTTAAGAACATCCAGGTGCGTATCGCGGAAGGCCTCACGATCCTGCCGTTCTTCACACCTGCTGCGATCCCCGGCCTGTTCGTCGGCTGCCTGATCGGCAACATGCTTGGCGGAGCGATCCCGCTGGATGTAGTGTGCGGAAGCCTTGCCACACTGATCGGTGCTCTCGGGACATGGTGGATCGGAACGATGATCCGTCAGAAACCGGCTGCAGGAGCAATGAAGTTCGCGCTTCCGGTTCCCCCGATCATCGCGAATACTATTATCGTACCGCTTGTGCTCTACTACGGATATGCGATCAGGATACCGATCCCGATCCAGATGCTGACAGTCGGTATCGGCGAAGTCCTGGGCTGCGGAGTCATCGGAATGGTTCTGTTCTATGCCCTTGAGAAAAACAGTCAGACGATCTTCGGAACGAACGCTGCCTGACAGAATAACAAAAATATGAAACGCGAAGGCGCCTGCTGCAGAAAACTGCGGCAGGCGCCTCGCTCATATATTGAAAGGATGTATATGAAACTTATTATTTGATGACTGCCAGAGACTTGCGGTCTGAGAACAGTGTCACCATCACTACGAAGACGATACCCTGGATCAGCTGCTGCATCTGGGTCGTCAGTCCGACCATGACCAGACCGGTCGCCATGAAGCGGTACATCAGGACACCGATCACGATATTCGAGAACCTGACCTTGGCACCGCCGGAGATCGGCATTCCGCCAAGGACCAGACCGATCAGGATCTGTGTCTCAAGCTGGTTGCCGCCGGTGGAGGTGACGGACAGGACCTTGATCGCATTGATGAATGCGGCAAAGCCTGTGATGACACCCGCCAGGACATATACCAGGAACTTAGTCTTTGTTACTTTGATTCCTGCGAAACGCGCGCCTCTTTCGCTTGCACCGATGGCTTTCAGATTGGCTCCGAAAGAAGTGTAGCGGAAGAAGAAGAACGCAACTACAAGGCAGATCACTGTGACTGTCATCATGAACGGCATGTTGGCCAGCTTCATCATGCTGATATTTGCCATGACCGGGGCCTTGGTCGTGCAGAACTGCACAACGCCGCGGAACAGGAACTGTGTGGACATCGTAACGATGAAGGACGGGATCTGCATGAATACATGCAGCCATCCGTTGATCGCTCCGATCGCGGCTCCAACCAGAATTCCCATGATGATCCCCAGGAACAGGTTCTTGTTGGAGAAATAGCAGCATGCGATGCAGGCTACACCCATCAGGGATCCCTGTGAGAAATCCAGGCAGCCCATGGTGATGATAAAGAATACACCGATCGCTGCGATCATCAGCATGTACATCTGGCTCAGCTGGAGCTGCAGATTGTTAGGTGTTATGATTGCGCCCTTTGTAAGGATCGTGAACAGCACGATCATGAAAAGAAATCCGATCAGAGGAAGGGCAGCTCTGAGACGCGGATTGTCAAGATCAATCTTTTTTCCTGCCATAATTTCCTCCTTAAATCATCTTCTCAATCAGTGCGGTATCCGTGATCTGCGGGTCTCTCAGGAACTCGCCACTGATCTCGCCTTCCTTCATGATGAGGATCCGGTCGCTCATACCCATCAGTTCGGGAAGCTCCTCGGATATCATCAGGATCGACTTGCCTTCCTTGCGCATCTTATCCATCAGGGCGTAGATGTCAGCCTTGACTTTGATATCGATACCACGGGTCGGGGAATCCAGGATCAGGATGTCAGATCCCTTGCCGATCCAGCGGGCAAGGACGACCTTCTGCTTATTTCCGCCGGACAGTTCGGATACGAACTGGTCGACGTTGACCATCTTCGTGGACATCTCCTTCGCGAATTTGTCCGCGAATTCATGGAGCTTTTTGATGCTGAGCACCTTGCCCATATCTCTCATGGAAGGCAGGGTGATATTGTCCATGATCGAGTCATTGATCAGCAGAGACTCATTGTCACGGTCTTTGGACGCATATGCGATCGAATGGTTGATCGCAGTGTTGATGTCATTGATCTGTGTGCCGTCCGCCAGTGTGACGGAACCGGTACGGTCAAAGGAGGCTCCGAAGCAGGCTTTGCCGACTTCATGCATACCGCACTCACTCAGGCCGCCGATCCCGAGGATCTCGCCCTTGTGAAGCTCAAAGGAAATATTATGGATCTCATTTCCGACAGAAACATTCTCGACCTTCATCGCAACCTCTTCCGGGATCTTTTCACCGTAATCGGTACGATAATAATGCTCGCCGAGTTCACGGCCGACCATCAGTTTTTTCAGGTCATCTGTCGTGACATCCTTTGCATTGACAGTGTCGATATACTCACCGTCTCTCAGGACCGAAACGCGGTCGCTCATCTCCAGGACCTCATCCAGGTCATGGGAAATGAAGATTACGCAGCTTCCCAGATCGCGGAGCCTGCGCATATGCTTGAACAGTTCCACACGTCCGCTGTGGTTCAGGGCTGTGGTTGTCTCATCGACGACCAGGACCTTCGGATCGAAATAAGTCGATTTGACAATCTCAACCAGTTTTCTGTCCTCGAAGTTGTAGGTATCGATGATCGCATTCGCGCGGATGCGGCTGAATCCGTAAGAATCCAGAAGATCCTGCGCTTTCTTGTTCATGGCTGCAGTGTTCTTGACGCCGTTGTGGATGAACGGATCTTCTTCGCCGAGGAAGATGTTCTCCGCGACAGTCAGACCCGACAGAGTACCCATTTCCTGCACGATGATCGCAATGCCGAGACGGTTCGCGCTGACCTGGTTCTTCACCTGGATCGTCTTGTTTTCCAGTGCAAATGAACCGCCGCCAAGCGTGTAGATGCCGGTCAGCATATTGGTGAAGGTAGATTTTCCGGATCCGTTCTCACCGATCAGTGCGTGGATCTCATGACTGTAGAAATCGATCGATACATGATCAACTGCATGTGTGATACCGAACTGTTTGTCGATATCTGTTGCTCTGAGCAATACCTTGTTTTCCTGCATAACGCGCACCCTCCTCTCACTTGACGACCGCGCCCTTGACTCTCTTGGTAGTCAGAGCAACGATCACAAGAAGAACTATGCCCGTGACGATGTTGTTGATCGTCGTCGGAGCGCCGAGTGCTACAAATCCGGCAAAAATCATGGAGACGATATACTCGCCGACCACGACTGCGACAACCGGATGACCATATTTACGGAATGCAAGTCCGAAGAAGGTTCCCATCAGAGGCTGGAAGTTACGGGCCATGGATACCATGCCAGTCTTCGCGGTCATGGAGGTTCCGTAACTGATGGTCAGAAGAGCTTCCACACCAAGGAATAATCCGAACAGTGTGAAGCCGATTACTTTGTACTTGTCAACGTTGATACCCATGTTCTTTGCTACCGCCTCGTTGGAGCCGATCGCGGTTGCATAGGTACCGACACGTGTATATTTCAGAATAAAGCCGCACAGCAGGAACGCTGCCACTGCAACGATCAGGTTGAGCGGATACTGGCCGAAAGCTCTCAGGTTCGGCCCGATGATCTTCTCGACAGAACCTGTCGCGAAGACGGCAAGTGCTTCATAGATCAGTGCCATACCGGTCGTAACGATCATGGACGGTATACGCAGTTTGATGTAGAGCATGCCGTTGATGAACTCAAGAAGTGCACCGCAGATGATCGGAGCCAGGATCAGGCCAGCATATCCCAGGTGCTCACTCAGGGTAGCTGACATAACGCAGCTCAGGACTATGATTGAACCGACCGAGAAGTCGAACAGTCCCATTACGACGATGAAGTAGAAGCCGCAGCCGCCGACCGCATAGATGATGGCGTCACGAAGATACGTGACCATGCGGTCCGGTGTGCCGAATGTGGACGGGCGCAGGATCTTGAAAACTGCCCATACCGCGATGACAAGTGCTGCCATCAGAACAATCCCGAACCACTGGCTGGACTTAAACTTCTCCATAGAAGTTTGTTCTTTCATGTGTCTGTAACATCCTTTCAAAAATATGTTTCCGTATAACAGTTACGGCATATTAAAGGGGATCACGGATGTGATCCCCTCCTTTTTTAATAAGAGAATTCTACCGTTCTACTGAACTATCTCTTCTGGTTTGTACCAGTATTGCCGGTCTTTGGCGATTACTCAGCCTCAGTCTCAGCAGCACCTGCGCCGTGGCGGGCCATAACATCCTCGATAGACAGAGCGGAGCAAGCTGCCTCGAGATCTGCGTAATCCATCCCGCCCATAGCGGTGAGCTCTTCGTCGGTGTACGGAGTATCCTGTACGAAGTACTTGTCATAGTTCGCGTAGTCATCCGGAGATGCAACATACAGATACGGGAACAGAAGGTTCTTTCCGAACTCTCCGGCCGGCTTCAGATAAGACTCGTTGCCCTTGATCGCATTGTAGGTAAGAAGGAATGCGAACAGAGGATCGCAGTAATGTCCGCCGGACTCAGCAAACATTCCGCCGCTCTCAAGCTGAGCATCCAGATCCGGGAGGAAGTCAGTGGAAACAACATCGATCTTGCCGGTAAGGCCTTCAGCCTCGATCTCACCGATGGAGCCAACGAGCGGATCTCCGCCGCCGCCTGCTACGATCAGAGCGTCCATGTTGTCCGGATAGTTGGTGGAAATGAAGTTTGCGGTAACCTTTGCACCCTCATCAGAGGAGGTGTTAGCGTAAACCGGCTCGCTCAGAACTGCCTGATCATCCGGGTTTGCTTCGTTCCACTCGTCGATTGCCTTCTGATAGCCTTCATAGCGGGCAAGGAAGGTAGCGTCGCCGACGGTCCATCCTTCAAGCATGATGTTTCTGTCGCCCTTCTCAAGAAGGAGGTTAACCAGTGTATAGCCGTTGGTGACCTCATCCTCATGAACTGCGCCGAGATAATACTGGGACTGCTTAGCCAGCTCATAGATCGGAGCGCTCTCTTCAGCGGTGTCGCTGATGATGCGGAAGAACTGGGTCAGATAAACCTGGTTTGCTTCGCAGGTCTGAATCGCGGAAAGCATCTCAGAGTCAGCGGAGTTGCAGATGATGATACCGTCGCAGCCTGCAGAGCACAGAGTCTCGACAGAAGCGGTAACCTGCTCGGATACATGGCCCTGGTCTACGTACTGAACCTCAACGCCAAGTGCACCTGCAGCCTGGTCGATGATCTTCTTGCACTGAGAGCCGAGAACGTCTGTGGAACTCCAGATGGAGACACCGATCTTGATTCCGTCGTCCGCATTTGCTGCGAAGGTCGGAACTGAGCTCATTGCCAGAACGGTAGAAGCCGCAATGGCGCATGCCAGAGCACGTCTGAATGCATGTTTCATAACTGATTCCTCCTTGAAAATATATGAGTGATTTAGATACTGTGAACCGCGCACACCGCACGGTTGTTACACCTGTTATCTGCAATATAGCAACCCGTCTGAAAGTTGTCAACAAACGGAGACCCGTTTTTCAAAATTTGTACGCACAATAACGGCTCGTTTAAACCGCTTTTGTGCCATATTTTTAGTACAAGTTTTATAAAGGCGGGGCAGTAAACGGGTTGTATATGCAATGTCAAACAATGCGCTTCTTACAATTTTCTACAAATCTGCACTTTTCAGCGGTTTTTTACAGCAGAATCACGAACGGCCAGTTCCGGTACAAATTCATATGTTGCATCCAAATTTGGATTATTTATCAGCGCAAGCAGATTCTCCGCCACCCTGCTTCCCAGTTTTTCCATGGGATGAGCCGCAGATGTCAGCGGAACCTGGTTGAGTTCTGTCAGTCTTGAATTGTCTACGGAGACGATCGAAAGGTCCTGCGGAATGCGGATCCGGGACGCCATGCACAGTTCTGTCAGCATATACGCGACTTCGTCGTTGTAGCAGAAGACCGCCGTACAGTCGCGCAGACGCCGGAGGATCCATTCGCTGGAATGAAGAGAATCCCGGAGATCTGTCGTATCGACCCAGCACACCCGCTCTTCATCCAGAGGCAGATCTGCGTCTCCAAGAGCTTTCAGGTATCCCTTATAGCGCTGAATTCCCTGGCCGTCGTCATTTTTCAGGATGCATCCGATCTTCTCATGCCCGAGAGATATCAGATAATCCGTCGCCAGACGCCCTGCCTCCACATCGTTAAGAGATACATGAGGGATGTTGATGTCCGGATAAAACGTATTGAAGAATATGACCGGTATGCCCCGTCCCAGCAGTTCCCGGTAGAGATCAAGATTCGGATTCGGAA
The DNA here is from genome assembly GCA_902801515.1 of uncultured Lachnospiraceae bacterium. Classification (GTDB taxonomy): domain Bacteria; phylum Bacillota; class Clostridia; order Lachnospirales; family Lachnospiraceae; genus Porcincola. Next base: position 13,061 of record CADCII010000017.1, on the reverse strand, counting down.
GCGCACTGGTGACCGGTTCGGCGATCACGGGATCTCCTGAACCGCTTCGAAGCATCTCCGTAAGAATGTTCCGTTCAGTCTCCCTGTGGTTGTTGGTGAACATGATCCGGGTAGAATACCCATTCGTCTGGAGAATTTCCGCCATTGCCTGGAGTATCCTCGGAAAGATGTAGGAATCTGTATAAGAGCTGATGATCGTCACAGAACCGGAGCTGGGAAGTGACTGACTGCGGGGGATCGCGTTCTTAACATAACTGCCGCTCCCCTGGATCCTGCTGATCGTTCCTTCATTCTCCAGCTCGCCCAGCGCCTGCCGGATCGTCTGTCTGGAAAATGAAAACCGCTCACTCAGCTGTGCTTCCGTCTCAAGTTTGTCGCCGGCATGAAGCTGTCCTGAGTCAATCTGCTGATGGATCCACTCCACGACCTGCTGATACTTAGCCATCTTTCCCATGATCTTCTCCTGCCCAATGGTAGATATTTTCTCCAATTGTTATATCCACTTTAGTTTAAACAAATGAGCCTTGTCAATATGTGTTCGTACAAATTTGAACGAATTTGTACTATTGCACAAAAAACCCCGCCTCTGCGGCGGGGTATAAAGCGGTTCATTGTTCATTTTTCAATATCGTCAGGCTGCGGCATCCGTATAGCTGTAGAATTCATTTCCTGAAGCCCGGAACAGGTCGGTGGAATCCTGTATTCCATAGTAGTACCATTCGTCTTCGCCGGGATTCAGAAGATATGTATTGTATTCGTCGTATCCCACGATGCATTTGATGCCTTCCCTGGTATTCACCAGGACCGGCTTGTCGTGTGCCACAAAGTAGAGGACTTCATCCAGCGTGCACCCGGTCAGGTCGACTACCTTCTTGCCAAGCCCTTCTTCCAGTTCTTCTGTATCCAGCGTGCCGGCTGTAAATATTGCGGGAACATCTGACAGTTCAATCTCATGCTCATTGTCCTTGTCGCCTCTGACCCATACATAGTCCTGGTTGTGATCGACTACGACGCCAAAGAGCTCATCCGCCTTAACGATCGCGTCGTTGGGGTAGGTACACAGAGCATCGAGGCCTCCGGAGGCATAGACATAGAACAGGTCTTCCGGTTCCGGATTCTGAGGCATCTCAACCATGCTGCCTCTTCCCGCGGCGATCTTGCTGTTTCCGATCGTGACTGTCGTATCAGCCAGACTGCTCCCTACACGGAGAAGCACGACCGTCTGCCGGCGGGACTCTTTCTTCGTAGCCAGTCCAAGGTTGACATCTTCGGAGGTATCCGTTGATACGATCTGGTCCGGCGCCGCATCCGCGAAGGTCTCTCCGTTCCACGCAACTCTCTTCAGGTTCAGCAGATTGTCCGACTGCTCGACATTGACCACATACAGGCCGTTCGGTTCATAAGTCTTGATCGTATTGCCCCCGCCGTCCATGAAATTCAGACGGTACATCGGGAAGGTTCCGTTTCCGCCATGCGTCGCGGCTACGTCATTTCCCTTCGCAACACCGTAGACGAGATCTTCTTTCATATAGGTCAGCGGACGGAGATATTCATTCTCGCCGCCGGAAACTTCACGGATCTCACCCGTCTCAAAATCGATGTATTCAATGGTACCCGATTCGTACATCAGGCCTTCCTTCAGCCACGCAAAGTACCGCCCGCTGACGGAGCCCCTGCAGCAGTCGTTGTTGACTCCGGAAGCGACGGTTTCAACCGTGCCGGCGGTCAGGTCCACTCTTTGCAGCATGCCGTTGAGCAGGATATAAACGGTCTTTGAGTCCTGCGTCATGTACAGGCATTCCTCCGTATCCATCTGGACACGCTCTGTATTTTCAGCCGTCCGCAGGAAACACAGTTCCGTGATCAGGGAGCTTCCTGCGTCGAAATAATACACTCCGATCCCGTTGTCGCCTTCATGTGCGCCGCGGTTCATATAGCCGGATACTGCGAAAGTAACGTCGCCTTCTGAAGTGACCTTCATGATCCTGAGGGTATTCTCTTTATAGAAATCACGTTCATCCATATCCGCCTGCTGCGGGAAACCGAAGACACGGGTGAAAATGCCGCTGGATCTGCGGTAGGTCCAGAGTACATTCTCCTGGATAAATGCGATCACCTTCGTTTTCTCATCCGTCATGTAATCCACATTCTTGCCCGTGATCCCGAGCAGGATTCCCTCATCCGCCGTCACCACGTTGGACTCCGGATTGAAGATCTGATCTGTGGTACGTTCAAAATTGAGGAGGAACACACGGCTGTCCGTGAATCTCAGACGGTAGTATTCATGTACATTGTAAACTTCTGTACTGCCGTTCTCTGCCGTAGCGGAGATCCGGTAATCCAGCGTCATCGTGGCGGTGTTTTCATTTATCTCCGTAAGCCGCGGAGTCGGTTTGTAATAGATCTGCGGATTCAGGTCATCCCAGGTAAGCTGTTTCACACTGTCATGGATATCCATGTGAGCCAGCGTTCCCTCTGTATCCGTCGTATCGTCAGGCTCAACCGCCGCTCCGACAGTATCAAGGTCTGTCTTGTTGATGCACTTGTCCCAGAAGCCCGCCGCAAAGTTCAGGTAATCCGCAGTGTGCAGACCATCTGCCAGCAGTACGTGGGTATAGTAATAGATATTCCTGCCGCCGGTGGTAACCTGCAGTTTCAGGACATACTCCCGGTTCATGTACATTCCGTCGCCAAGCGTCAGTGTAGAGGTGATGTAATCCCCGTCCTCTTCCAGGCGCACGACCTTCGTATTCTCCAGGGACTGTGTGCCGTCGATCGTGACTACTTCATACGAGACCGAATCCACAGACGCACCAAATGTCTGTATGCAGATCTTGATCTCTCTCTTCTCACTGAGCGGAGTGATCGAATATCTCATCTGGCTTACATCCATCTCATGGTTATAGCCATGCAGGCAGTTGAAATTGATCCCGTTCTGCTGCATATAGACAAGCGGGAATGTAGATGAGGGCATCTGTGTCGCTGTATCCGGGGCATACTGATTGATCAGCCGGCTGGAGATCATGACCGCCAGTACGTAAACCGCGATAAATACAAATACCCTTATGACTATGTTCCTGAAGGTTCTGAATTGCTCACTCAAAGTATTGCGGTCCTTTCAAAGCCACTGGATCGTGATGACCTGGAAATCATCATCCGTGGCATATTTATTGTTCCAGGTGCTTACCCCATATGCTGTCATCAGATACTGGTCTGCGTCATAGTACATACGGTTCGTAAAAAGTTCGAACTTTGCAGTCTCATATGCATCCCTTGTTCCGAACTTCATGACAATGCTGGCATCCCCTCTCTGTACGGATTCCATCAGCGCATTGTAGATCGTGCTGTAATCCCATGTCTCATAATACATGCCGTTGATGCGGTAATAGTTATAGCTGCTGTCCGTACAGGAGGGCAGCGTCACCGTACCGTCCGGGACGTGTGTCGTAAGGATCTCTTCATCCGTACAGCACAGGTAGTTGTAATTCATGACGGTGATGCCATTCCCGTCTTCCCACGCTCCTGCGAAGACCGGGTCCCCCCAGGTCACATCGACATGGTAGTAATTGCCGTCGATCCGAACTATATTCCAGGCATGATCTCCGCCGCTGCGGATGGATCCTGTGACATAGGTGCAGAAATAACCCATCCTGTGGCATATATACTGGAATGCCTTCGCGTACCCGGCACAGACAGACTGGCGGTTGATCAGCGCACTCTGCATGCACTGGTTATCCGGCGCGTCCGCGTTGTACACAACGGTGTCGACCAGGTATTCGTAGACTGACTTGATCCTGCCGTAGTCAGACCAGGTCGAATCTGTCTGAGCGATACAGGCGTCGGCTGCTTCTTCCAGCCGTCCTTTGGTCATCTCGCGCTCATTTTCCGGCACTGTGGACTCAATGCGGTAACTCACGACCTTCCCGGAAACCGCATTGGACTGCACCTCGGCTCCGGACCCGATCCAGAACAGTTCCGGATGATCCGCCAGAACAGCATAATAAGCAGTCCAGAAATCGTCAACCGATACTTCGGCGAAAACCTCTGCACTGTCTTCTCCTGCCGAGAGCCGTGAATACAGTTCCCGGTAGATCTCATTGTACTTCGACGGGAGATTGTTGAAATAATACTCCTCTATCCCGCCGTTGTCCCACTGGGTATCCCCTTCCTGATAGTAGGGATTCTTCTCAAGCCCGGTCCGGACTGCCATCTGCCGCACGAAGGTGCGCGGCAGCAGCGCCAGTACGATGCCAAAGATCAGGGCCAGTGAGAATAACAGTCCTAATACTTTCTTCATCTATCCCATTTGTCACAGAGACGAAGGATCTCCTCTGTGAGTTTGTTTATATCCTTATTCGCTCCGCCCTCATTGTGCCGGATCACAGACAGCAGACGTTCGCCTGCCGCAGTAAGCCTTGCGTAAGCATGGATGGCTTTCTTATTTTTCGAAGATATTCTCTTGAGGCCGTCTTCGCCCTTCACCACGGGGCGTACCTGCGCGCCTCCGTCCTGACGGACTGCCTGCCTTGCCTGTGCCTCATCCTTCTCAATCGGAACCGGCTCCGCCTCAACCTCAAATGTGCCGGAGGCAAGATCGAACCTGGTGCCGGAGAACGGCGCATAGGCGTTCAGCCCCAGTTCATTGATCAGCCTGTCGCGGAAGAATTCCGTGACCTTATCCTCGCCGTGGGTGACAAAGACCATCTTCGGTCTCTCTTCCATGGCTTTGATCCAGGCCATCAGTCCCACGTCATCCGCATGCCCCGAAACGCCCGGAAGCTGGCAAATCTCTGCACGTACTTCAATCTCTTCACCGAAGAGCTTAACACTGTCGGCACCGTCGACTATAGCACGGCCGGGCGTGCCCACCGCCTGGTATCCCACAAACAGGACAGTACTCTCTTCTCTCCACAGATTGTGCTTCAGGTGATGCTTGATGCGTCCGGCATCGCACATACCGCTGGCGGAGATGATGATCTTCGGCTGTTTGTCGTCATTGATCGCCTTGGATTCTTCTGACGTGACGGCTACCTTCAGGCCTTCAAATCCGATCGGATTGATTCCCTGCCGCAGCAGTTCCATCGCTTCCTTGTCAAAATCGTCGTTCATGCGCTCGCGGAAGATGTTGGTTGCCTCGATAGCCAGGGGAGAATCCACCCACACCTGGAATCCGTCGTGCCCGTATACAAGGCCTTCCTGTTTGATCTGGCGGATAAAATACAGCATCTCCTGTGTGCGGCCTACCGCAAATGAAGGTATGACCACATTGCCGCCTCTGTCAAAGGTTCTCTGGATCACATCAGCCAGAGCTGCTGCGTAATCTGCATGTTCCGGTCTCTCATGGGTCCGGTCGCCGTAGGTTGATTCCATGACCACATAGTCCGCACCCTTCAGATAGACCGGATCCGAGATCAGCGGCTGGTTGGTATTGCCAATATCTCCGGAGAAGATGATCTTCTTCGTCACGCCGTCTTCCGTGATGGTCACTTCGATAGAGCTCGATCCGAGAAGATGTCCGGCATCCACAAAACGGATGGTGATCCCCTCAGCTATAATCTTTTCCTGCTCATACTCCACGCTTACGAAACATTTGATCGCGTTCTCAGCGTCGATCCTGCTGTAGAGAGGTTCTACCTGCTGCCTGCCCGCGCGCTCTGCTTTCCTGTTCTTCCATTCTGCTTCAAATTCCTGTATGTGCGCAGAATCAAGAAGCATAATACGGCACAGCGAAGCCGTCCCGCCGGTGGAAAAGATCTGTCCCTGGAACCCCTCTTTGCACAGAAGCGGAAGAAGTCCCGAATGATCTATGTGTGCATGAGTCAGCAGTACCATATCGATCTCAGACGCGGAAACCGGCATAGGAGCATTTTCATACAGATCCTGCCCTTGTTCCATCCCGTAATCGACCAGGATCTTCTTCCCGCACGCTTCAAGATAATAACAGCTTCCGGTAACTTCATGCGTGGCACCAAGAAATGTAAGTTTCATACCCCCGCTCCTTTCCGCATCAGCGCTCCGGCCTGATGTATTTGCAGTAATAAATACCTGCCTATCAGTTTATCAGAAAAAACGTCCGATGTACAACTGACTGTTTTCCTGCAGATAAAATGATATACTATCCTGTGGTTGTACAATGTGACTACTAAATGAATTTTATGTGCAGTTTACCTGTCGGCAGGACATTTTAAGTCTGGCACCTGGAGACTTACGCCCGGTGTGCGGCGCCGGAGGCTGCAATGCAGGAGGGTGGATGAGATGACAGCACGAGGAGTTGATACTCTGTTTGACGGCGGTCTGTGTGTGTGGCATGTGGTGTTAGCCATCTGCGCGGTAATCTTCATACTGATCAATTCCGGAAAAGGCAGCCGGCCGCTGGAGAGAGCAGTCCGGTATGGCTGCTATGACCGTGAAAAGATCCGGCAGGGGCAGTGGTGGCGCCTCATTACGGTCGGTTTTACCCATATCCGGCCCTGGCACATCGCCATGAATATGCTCGCGCTGTATAACCTGCACTATCTGGAAGACCTCTACGGTCATGTCTGGTTTGCCGTGATTCTGCTCGGTTCCGTTGCCGGAGGAAGCATCCTGGAGTACTGCATCTCCAAAACACGGTACTCTGTAGGACTGTCCGGCGGACTGTACGGGCTGATGTTCAGCGTCTTCCTGCTGCTGGTCCGCGCCCACTCCGCCTCCGGGATCCGCAGCATCGCCGTAACACTGGCCATGAACGCGGCGATCAATTTTATGCCGGGGATCGCCTGGCAGGCTCATATGGGAGGCGCCATCACCGGACTGATCCTGACACAGATCTTCCTGATGATGCGTTGAACAAGTGATGAACAAGTGACAGGCACTTGTTTAGAAACAAACGAGGGGACCGGACAATCTGTCCGGTCCCCGGTTTTCTGCTATGTTTATGACAGCCAGTGCCGCTTTTGAACGAGTGACAGGCACTTGTTCATAGGCACTTGTTCATGCTTTCGTCAGCCAATCAGTGCTTTTGCGCCATTCAGAACAGTTGCTACAGCTGATCCGTCTACGCTGTCGGACTGCATCAGTGCCAGTGCACTGTCGATTACAGCCTTAACCTCCGGCTTGCTGTCGGCAAGAGCTTCGGAAGCTTTATTCAGCACGCTGATGATGGCATCCTTGTTAGCGCCGGCATCCGAGTTTGCCAGAGTAACTGCACTGTCGATCAGTGCCGCGACAGATGACAGGTCAGCTCCTGCTGCATCCCCGGTTCCTTCTGCTGCTGCATCTGAGGCCGCTGCCTCATCTCCGTCTCCTTCTTCAGCTGCAGGTGCCGCACCACCCTCAGGAGTATATGTCAGCTTGACCAGTTCGCAGGGAGCGCCATAGTCGATCTGAAGCAGGAGGTACTGTCCGTCTCCGGAGAGATCCACACTGTTGTACTTAACTTCAGCGATTACATCACCATGCCAGTCAATTACACCGTAATTGTAATCGGCATCCGTGACTTTGTAGTACATTCCGCTGCCGCCATCCAGTGCGTAGACGCTGTTGTACTGAGAGATGTCTGTGTCGGTTCCGTCTGCCGCAAGCAGATGAAGAGCGCCGCCCATATCTGTATAAGTTGCGGAAGCACCATAGTTGTCACAGTTGTCTTTGGCGATCGTGAAATCACAGGTAACATTGCCGGCTTCATCCACGTAACCGAGCTTATTGTCTTTCACTACAGCAAAGTAGCCAAAGTTCTTGTATGCGTATCTGGAATAACCATTCTCCGCATTTGCCGGAGCATAGTATGCCTTATCGATCTTCTCATACTCTACCGGAACAACAACTGCGCCGGTCTTATCGATCAGGCCTTTCACTTCGCCGCTCTCCAGGCGGTTTGTGACCTCTACATAATCGCCTTCGAAGGTGCTGATATATCCGTAGGTCGGCCCAATGATAACATTTCCTGCAGAATCTTTCAGGCCATACTGTCCGTTCTCATAATAGGAAATAATGTCTTCTGACGCGCCGGGAGCTTCGTCATACAGACTGTCCATCGGCTCCGGAGTCTCTACTGCAGACCAGGTTCCGTCATATGCTGTTACGCTTCCGTCGGCTCTGCTCTCAATGTTGATAAAACGGCCATATGCATTGCAGTCTTTATAGACATCGCGGTTCAGGCTGGAGACCTTTGCTGCAGCGCCATCATCATCCACATAGTAGAAGTCCACATGGTCGATCAGATAATAGTTGTCATTGAACCAGGATTCATAGTCATACTGATCTGCCGTGGCTGCCGTCAGCACGATCGCAGAGATCCAGTGTTCATTTTCAAAATCAATCTCACCATAGGTGCAGGGAACGATCTCCTCACCTTTCAGGTTGGCTACGCCGGTCCCGTTGATTCCGTCCTCGGCAGAAACCGTTACAGTCATAAATCCGTATCCGGAATCATATCCTATTCTTCCGTAGGAATTCGTGGAAAGATCCGTTCCGTTCATGTCGGAAATTGTGTAATTGCCCGATGAATCCTGCTTTGCCAGCAGGTTCGTACCGTCGATCCATTCATCCGCAAAGTCGACCGTTCCGATGTTTTCCAGTGTTGTTCCGGCCCAGGCAAGGCTGCTCAGTCCCAGGACCGCCGCCACAAAAACAGCTGCAGCCGCAAGTTTTCTCCTCATAGTCCACCTCCTGCTAATTCATTATTAGTATCTACAACAATCGAAAGCCTATTGGTAATTGTTAATATTGTACAGGAAAATGAATTCTCTAGCAACTTCTCCGTGCAATTTTGTCAGACCGTTTCCATACATTTTCCGGCAGCCATCTTCCAGCAGCAGTAGTTTTTATCTGATACCAAGACTGTTCCGCTCCCGCCGGTTTCATCTACGGAAGCCTGCCAAGCAGTTCGCTGCCATGTTCCTTCAGCCATCCATGATCCTTGTAATAATCCGGATATACTCTCAGGACTTCCTCATAGAAACGTTTTGAGTGGTTCATTTCCAGGCGGTGACACAGTTCATGGACAACGACCGCGTCCAGGACTCCGGGCGGTGCCAGGCACAGAAGGCAGTTGAAGTTCAGATTGCCCTTGGCGCTGCAGCTGCCCCAGCGGGTGCGCTGATTGCGGATCGTGATGTTTCCGTATGTCACACCGACCTTAGGGGCATAATAAGCAACCCTGCCGGGAATACGGCGCACTGCTTCCTGCGCCAGCGCCTCCAGTTCTTCTCTTGTCAGTTTCTTCAAGTCGGAAGCTTCCTGCTTTATCTTCATTTCCTCCTGAAGGCGCAGGTGCTTTTCAATCCAGGGGCGGGACCGCTCCACAAAAGCTTCGATATCCTTCATAGATGAGCGTGCAGGCGCCCTTACTATGACCGCTCCGTCCTTCACCTGGATTCCTATTGTTTTCCGTTTACTTCTTATCAGCTGATAATTCATTCTCTTAATAATCTTTGATGTTTCTGTTGAATTGACTGTCTTTCAGACTTGGTCACTATCGGTATCAGCAGTATTTACCCTGCTGATTGTTGACTTCGTGCCAAATAAGTATACCATTTCTCATTCACAAGCAGGCATTAATCTGCTACACTTTCGTGGGTGGTTAATTATACACAATCTGTTCGGAGGTTTATCATGAAACACTATGATGTGATCATCATCGGAGCCGGTCCCGGCGGAATCTTTTCTGCGTATGAACTGACCAGGCTCTGCCCCGGCCTGAAGGTCGCCATATTTGAGGCGGGCGCTCCGCTTGAGAACCGTAAGTGCCCGATCGACGGAGATAAAATCAAAACCTGTATCCACTGCAAGACCTGTTCCATTATGAACGGCTTTGGCGGCGCCGGCGCATTTTCAGACGGAAAGTATAATATTACAAATGAATTCGGCGGGACGCTCTACGAGTATATCGGCAGAAAACAGGCCATCGACCTGATGAATTATGTTGACAAGATCAACGTGGAGAACGGCGGCGGAGCGACAAAACTGTATTCCACCGGCAATTCCAGATTCAAGACGATCTGCCTGAAGAACAATCTTCACCTGCTGACCGCTTCCGTGCGTCATCTGGGAACGGATATCAATTATGATGTGCTCACGAATATATATGCAGATCTGAAAGATAAGGCCGAGTTCTACTTCCATACTCCGGTCCGCAATATCCGGTCGCTGGCTGCTGATGCTTCTGATCCGCAGGCAGACTTGGCCAATAAAGCATCCGATCCGCAGACAGCCAGTGCCCTGAAAGGCTTCGAGATAGAGACTGAAAATGAGACTTATTCATGCGACTACTGCATCGCTTCGGTCGGCCGCAGCGGAAGCAGCTGGATGGAAGGCGTCTGCGACTCTCTCGGAATCCGGACAAGATCCAATCAGGTCGATATCGGCGTCCGTGTTGAACTTCCGGCAGAAGTCTTCCAGGAGATTACGGACGAGCTGTATGAAGGAAAGATCGTCTACAAAACGCAGAAGTACCAGGACCTGGTCCGCACCTTCTGCATGAATCCGAAGGGTGCGGTCGTAAATGAAAACACGAACGGTATCGTGACTGTCAACGGCCACAGCTATGAAGATCCCGAGAAGCAGACCGGCAATACCAACTTTGCCCTGCTGGTGTCCAAACACTTCACCGATCCGTTCCACGACAGCAACGGATACGGCGAATCCATCGCGCGCCTGTCCAACATGCTTGGCGGCGGTGTGATCCTGCAGCGCTTCGGCGATCTGATCCGCGGACACCGCAGCACAGAGAAGAGAATCTCCAAGTCCTTCGTCACACCGACACTGGACGCAACGCCCGGAGACCTGAGCCTGGTCATCCCGAAGCGTATCCTGGACGACATCATTGAAATGATCTACGCCCTGGATAAGATCGCGCCGGGAACCGCCAACGACGACACCCTGCTGTACGGTGTCGAAGTCAAATTCTACAACATGAAGGTCGAGATCGACAAAGATCTGCAGACCAGTCACAAAGGACTTTTCATAATCGGAGACGGAAGCGGAGTCACCCACTCCCTCTCCCACGCCTCGGCAAGCGGCGTGTATGTAGCAAGATATATTGCGGACCACTTCAATTGATGACAGCTCATTTCCACAGGAACAGATACACAAAAACGGGAGTCATCTAAAAAGAACGAAAAGCATCCCGCCCCACGCGCGCATTCCACTAAGCGCAGGGGCGGGATCTTTTCGTTCTGAACCGGCAGCAACCGCCGACAATTATTACTCTTCCTTGATATAATTCGATCCCAGCTTTGCCGGTACGTTGAACGAGCGCCTCAGTGCAGTCATGATAATGACCAGCAGGTATGGCAGGGCGCTGAACAGTTCGTTCGGCAGGACGCTGGTTCCCAGTGCCTTGACGTAGTTGCCCAGTGCGTCGCAGATTCCGAAGATGACGCCGTAGAGTAGTGCGCCAACCGGGTTCCAGTTACCGAGGAAGCAGATGCCGAATGCGATCCAGCCTCTTCCGCTGATGATCTCGGAGGTGTACATGCCGACATTGCACAGAGAATAGTAGGCGCCGGCGACGCCGCCGAGGATTCCGGCGAATCCGACCGCAAGGATCCGGACTCTGCGGACGTTGATGCCCGCTACGTCAACGGCTTCCGGATTCTCTCCGCAGGAGCGGAGCGTCAGGCCGTTCGCTGTCTTGAAGATGAAATAAGAGATCAGCGGGACCAGGATCCATGTCAGGTATGTGATGATATTCTGGTTGAATATGATCTGTCCGATGAATGGAATCTTCGCCAGCGGTCCCAGCGGGATCGTCTTGAGCGTGCTTACCTTCAGCGGGGAAGTCGGTGTCCCGAAGATCACTCTGTAGAAAAATGTGCAGAAGCCGGTCATCAGGATGGCGACTGCAGTTCCCATGACGATCTGGTGCTGTCCCATGTAGATAGTGGTGAATCCGTACAGGAGAGCGACCAGGAGACCGACAACCATTGCGGACAGGAAACCGACCAGCAGATTGCCGCCGCTCAGATAAGCGCCTGCAAATCCGCCCCAGGCTCCGCCCAGGAAGATTCCTTCTACTGCGCAGACCATCATGCCGGAGCGCTCAGATACTACCTCTCCGAGAGCACCGAGGATCAGCGGCGTACTCATAAATACGGCACGTGTAAGAAGATTAATAAAACTCTGCATCACGATTCCTCCTTTGCCAGTGCCTGCTTCTTCATCGCCCTGATCTCAGCCTTTCTCCGGAAGAAGAAGGACATCAGGACGAACAGCATGACGAAACCGAGCATCAGATCGATCACGCTGGCGGGGGCGTCTGTCGAGTGTGACAGCACCGTTCCGCCTACCTGCAGGAAGCCGAAGAGGAGCGCCGCGAAGATAACACCGATCGGATTGGCCGATGCCATGATCGCGATACCGATCCCGTAGGATCCGATAGAACTTTCAAAATCCGTCAGCAGCATATGCTGCATGCCGTTGATCTCTGTAAAACCTGCCAGTCCCGCGATCGCACCCGAGATCGCGAACGCGATCATGTACTCTTTGTACGGATTGATCCCGGACAGGCGGGCGGCATTGATATTCTGACCGGTTACGCGCACTCTGTAACCCAGCGTCGTGCGATACAGGATCAGCCAGACCACAATAGCCGCGACCACTGCTATCACAATGCCAAGAGATACTGACGTCCCGTCTATGATCTTCGGAAGCCATGCGGATTTCTTGATGGAATTGGTTTTCAGGTACTCGTGCTTGTCCTCCTGCAGCCAGCTTCCGAGCGAATACTGGAGCAGGTAGATCACCACATAGGTAGACATCATACTGACCAGGAATTCATTTGCACCGGTCTTTGCCTTCAGAAAGCCGATAATGAATCCGGTCAGCGCACCGCCTGCCATCGCAGCCGCGCAGGCAAGGATAAGAACCAGGGGACCCGGGATCTTCTCGCCCAGTTTCAGGGAAACCGCGACCGCAAACATGCATCCCATATAGAACTGGCCCTGGGCTCCGATGTTGTACAGGTTGGCTTTATAGGTAAATGAAAACGCCAGGCCTGTCAGGATCAGCGGTGTCGTTTTGATCAGGATATTTCCCATCGTAAACTTGTCTGAGAAAACGCCTGTCACCATGGTCGTAAA
>CADCII010000016.1 GCA_902801515.1 uncultured Lachnospiraceae bacterium | reverse complement strand
CCTCGGTTTGTTTTTGTGTGGTAACTTAAATTTTACCGAGTGGTGATAGACCATGTCTATGTTTTTATGAATTTGCGAAACTAATTATACGTTATCAAAAAGCAAAGCACAAAAGTGTATTAAACAACTTTTATTTATTTTATCAGCCACACGTTGTATTAACTAGCATCAAATCCGGTGTAATTAGTTGTTTATACAACACTTCCAGCCGTTATGTTGATTATGTGCTTCTGCATACAGGAATTCCTCATAAAAGCATGGTAAAATTGAACAAGTGCCTGTCACTCGTTCTAAACGAGTGACAGGCACTTGTTCATCATGCACTTGTTCACTTTCAGCCAAGTATATCCCCAAGCGAGGCTTCTTTGATGTTGTGTTTCTCTGCGTAACCGGTCAGGAACAGTGTCAGTGCTCCGTCGCCGGTGACGTTGCAGGCGGTTCCGAAGGAATCCTGCAGTGCGAAAATAGTCAGCATCAGGGCGGTCCCTGTCTCGTCGAATCCAAGTACACCGGTGATAAGTCCCAGGGAGGCCATGACGGTTCCTCCGGGAACGCCGGGTGCTCCGATCGCGAATACGCCAAGGAGCAGGCAGAACAGGATCATCTTGCCAAGTGACGGAAACTCTCCGTAGAGCATCTTGGATACTGCCATGACGAAGAATGTCTCGGTCATAACAGAACCGCACAGATGGATATTGGCAAACAGCGGGATTCCGAAATTGACCAGGTCATCGCGCAGTGGCGGTTCTGATTTCTTCGCGCACTCCAGTGCTACGGAGAGTGTTGCCGCGCTGGACATGGTTCCGACTGCTGTCATATAGGCCGGTCCGTAGTTTCTGATGATATTAAATGGATTCCTTCCGGAATACACTCCTGCTATCCCATACAGCAGAGCCAGCCAGATATAATGACCGATCATTACAATTACGATGATAATCAGGAAGATCGGCAGCTGCTTTGTGATGCTCCCCTCATATGCCAGGGTGCAGAAGGTGCAGCCGATCAGGACCGGCAGTACCGGGATCACCATCTTTGTGACGATGCTGAGGACTATCTTCTGGAATTCCTCCAGTATGCCCGTGATCAGTTTGCTGGAATTCCATGCCGCGGCAAGTCCTATCATAACAGAGAAGAACAGTGCTGACATGACCGGCATGATCTGCGGGATCGACAGTTCAAATACAACTGCAGGCAGTTCCTTCAGTCCGTCCACCTCAGGACTGATATTAAGAAATGGAAGTATCGAGAAGCCGGTCCCTGTCGCAAAAAATGCAGCACCGATCGAAGAGATATAGGCAATGCTCAGTGCAACGATCAGCATGCGGGATGCGTTATTGCCCAGCCTGGTAATAGACGGTGCGATAAAGCCGATGATGATCAGCGGAACACAGAAAGAAATAAACTGACCTGCGATGTATTTCACGGTCACGATAATATTGATCAGCGCAGCAGATATTGTAGTTCCATCCGCCGCGCTCAGCGCCAGTCCGGCGATAATACCGGCAGCGAGCGCCACCAGAAGCCTGAATGGCAGGCTGTTCAGAATGCCTTCTTTTTTCATACTTTTTCTCCTCCCGGATCACAATCCGTTCTCAATCTGTATCCGGCTTCCGTCTTTTCCTTTGGTAACGCGGATCTGCTGAGGTATGTTCTCGATCAGTTCCTCCCGGTGGCTGATCACCCCCACCAGTTTGCCGCTGCCTGACAGATGCAGCAGTGTATCCATCGCATTGTCGATCGATCTGCGGTCCAGAGTGCCGAAGCCTTCGTCTACAAACAGGGCGTCCATCTGGATCCCCCCGAGATTGGATGATACCGTATCCGAAAGCCCCAGTGCAAGACTTAGTGAAGCCTTAAAGCTCTCTCCTCCGGACAGATTGCCGACCGGTCTTCTGCGCCCGGTATAATTATCCTTCACCTCCAGGTCCAGGAATGTATTGCTTCTCTTTCCCAGAGAATCCTCCTGACGGTACAGTTCATACTGCTGATCACTCATCGGCATCAGCCTGCGGTTCGCCGCCCGGATGATCCCGTCAAAGCCTGCTGCCTGAATATACTGCTCCAGCGTGATCTTCCCGTTTCCTGTCTGTCCTTTGACCAGGTTGTACAGTTTTGCACAGACAGCATATTCCCTGCCTGCCTTTTCAAAATGATCTCTCTGTGATCTCATCCCATCCAGTTTTTCAGTATTGGACTGTATCCGGTAGCGGATGGTATTGACGCCTTCCCGGGCGGTTTTGACATACTCGCGTTTTTCTTCATTTTCCTGCCGCAGCAGATCTATGTCTACGAGAGTCTTCCCTGCGGCTTCCTTCTGTGCCTGTTCCAGCTGAAGGGCATTGGCTGCGGTCTCCTGCTCATACTCCCGGATCTTCCTCTCCGACTCTTCAATGACAGACTCATCGACGACATAAGAAAGCATCTCCTCCTGCGTATTGAACTGCTGCTCCTGCAGTATATTCAGGAAATGAGTATGAATTGAGGTTTCTTCCTCTTCCTGCCCGCCAAGTGTCTGCTCTAAAGTCGTAATCGATGCTGCGATCCCGGCTGCATTTTTCTCTGCCGTCTCTTTGATGCTGCGTGCCAGGCCAATAGCGTCTATGATCGCTCTTGCCGCATCCTCAGCTTTTTTCTTCGCAGTTTCCGCACTCTTCCAGTCCGCGAACTTCAGTTCCTTAAGGGCTTCATATGAGGCTGAGGCTCTCGCAGCTTCCGCTACGTTTTTCTGTCTCTTCTCTGCAAGATTCTGCAGCCTTAGTGCCAGATCCTGCGTCTCCTTCCCCTGCGATTTCTCCAGATTTTCTTCAGCCTGCTTTAAAGTCCGGCATACAGAACCGAGCTCTTCCTGAACCCTCTTATTATCCTTCAGATCCTCACATATGCGGTCCCCGGCAGTCTCCAGCCTGACTGCAAGACTGTCAAGGTCTTCTTCCGGACTCCCTTGATCGCAGGCAGCCTTCTTCAGGCAGATAAGAACAGCTTCTCTCAGCTGGCGCTCCATCTGTTCCAGGGCCGATCTGCACCCTTCGGCATCAGCAAGTGCGGCCGATTTAGCATCATTCTTTTCCGCTTCCGCCTTCCTGCAGACCTCGAGGGCAGCTTCATCCACCGAGTTCTCCGGAAGAGTTGCCGGCTGCGGATGGTGGACAGAGCCGCATACCGGACACTTCTCTCCATCCTTCAGTCCACGGGCGAGTATGCCTGCACGGACGTTCTCAAGTAAAGCCTCCGTCTCCTCCCTCGCTGTCCTGGCCCTGGCATACTCATCCCTCGCTTTTTCAAAAATCTTCTGTTTCTCCACGAGTTCATTTTTCCGAAGTCTTCGATCCGGAATCTTTATCTCAAGGATTGTTTTGATATCCTGGTCCAGTTCTTCCAGGCGCTCTTCCTGCGTCCTTACTTTCTCCAGTTCCGCCGGTTTCTCTTTTAAGGAGCCGACCGTCTCTTTTAAGGAATCGATCCGATTCCGCAGTTCCTTTTCTTCTGCCTGCAGTCTCTCTTCCTCTTCCTTAATTGCACTCTTCTCCAGATCCAGTCTGCGCATGGTCGAGACAAGCTCATCTCTCTGCTGGTACTTTTCTCTCTCTTTCGCTATCTGGTCAGCTTCCCTGCCATATGCATCGGCCTGAGGCTGCATTCCCTCTTTCTCCTGCAGAGAAGCTGCCGCTGTCTGAGCCTCCTCTGCGGCCTTAAGCAGCGCTGCTTTTGCTTCCCGGATCTGCTGCTGCGTCGCAGTTTTCTTTTGGACCTTATCCTTCCAGTTCAGATAGACAGGATTGACTGTGTACACAGCGCTTTTGCGGCGTTTCAGCACAGACTGCTCCTCTTCGATCAAAGGCTTTTGGGCATCCAGTTTCTCCTTCTGCTGCCGCAGTCTCTCCAGTCTGAGAATGCTTTCGTTTGTACTCTGCGCCAGCGTCAGTTTTTCATCATTCTTCTTAAGATCCGTCTCCAGAGCATCCAGTTTCTCCTCTTCCTGGGTAAGATGCTCCTCATCGAATCCGATCAGGTTCTGCACGATTCCCAGAAGCTCATCCAGGTTCCAGGCACTTCCGGCACCTTCTGCCCGGGCCTTCGCGGCCTGATATGCTTCATTCGCCTCTCCCTCCGGACCGGTCAGGATACCGCCAAAAAACTGCAGGATGCTGATCTCCGCATTTTTCTTCCGGCCAAAGCTGGAGTCCATCCTGTCCTTGAGCCGGTACTCAATGGCTTTATACCCGTCCGTCATAAAGATCGTCCGGAGTATCTCGGTTCTCTTATCTGTTCTGGCATTGAGCAGTTCCCAGAACTCACCCTGTGCGATCATCGCAATCTGCTTGAACTGCTTGTCATCGATATGCAGAAGTTCCTTCACCGCACGATCGACTTTCGTCAGTCCTTCAACCGGATTCTTTCCCTCCTCATACAGGATGGCTTTCTCATCTTCCTTGATAACCCCGCTGCCCCTGAGTTTTTTTCTCTCATAAGACGGCTGCCTCCAGATATGGTACTGCCTTCCCTGATGTGAGAAATAAAAATCCACAAAGCTGGGGGTGTCGTCTTTGGCGTATTCACTTCGAAGATTCTTCGTATCTCTCCAGCTGCCGCTGGTCTTGCCGAACAGGGAAAAACAGATTGCGTCAAAAATCGTTGTCTTCCCTGCTCCGGTATCCCCGGATACCAAAAACAGGCCTTTCTCTTCAAACTGTGTGAAATCGATCTCCGGCATCGTGTCCGCATACGGGCCGAAGGCACTAATGATCAGTTTAACCGGTCTCATCGATAACTCCCGCCTCCTTTGCCGCCCGCCGCATAATCTCCATCTCCTCATCACTGATCGCTGATCCGTACATCTGCATGTAGAAGTCAGAGATCAGTTCCGAAAATGACCTGTGGTTCCCAATCTCAGACAGGTCCACGTGCTCGATCTGCCTCGTATGCGAATTATCGAATTCGATCTTCACTGTGTTTGGATAGACCTGCTGAAAGATCTGCATTGCGTCATTGATGATATCTTCATCTGTGAGTGTCACATAGATGAAATCTCCCGGTGACTCTACATTCTCCGGAGAGAGCAGTTTTTTCATGGGACCTCTGATATGACGCAGATCCCGCATCGGATGAAGCGGGATGGTCTCTACTGTCACATTCCCCTTCGCCCCCAGTGAAATGACCGGCACAGATTTTGTGTTCATCGCCTCACTGAGCGAGTATTTCAGGAGCGACCCACTGTAGCGTACCGTCTCTCTTCCGATCTTCTGCGGAGAGTGGATATGGCCAAGCGCAACGTAGTCAAACGCATCAAAACAGTCTGCCCCTATCTTCTCGACCAGGCCTACACTCTGCACCGCAACGCCTTCCGATCCGGCAAGTTCCGGGTCTGCACCGCTTCCTGCGACAAACTGGTGGGCAACGAGAACATTGCGCTGTGAGGAATCGATATCAGCGTGCGCAAGAATCACCCGGACAGCATCCTCATAGGATTCAATCTTTTCATCCGGATAAAAATGCCTCACCTGTGAAGCCTTCACAAAAGGCAGCATCCAGACACACACCTCGCCATCTGCGTCCGTGACCTTTCTTCCATGCAGCGTTCCGTCAAACACTGCGGAAATGAATATCTTATTTTCCTCAAACAGACTGCTCCCGTAATTCAGGCGTTCATCCGAATCATGATTGCCGCTGATCATGAATACCTGAATATTCATTTCGGCAAGCGCAGATAAAAACCAGTCAAGAAGCCTCGTCGCCGCCTCACTGGGAACCGCCTTGTCATAGACGTCACCGGCGATCAGCACCGCGTCAGCCTTCTGCTCCTGCACAATCTTCAGAACCTGCTCCAGTGCGTATCTCTGATCGCGGATCAGGTCGAAATCCCCGAGAGACTTTCCAAGATGCAGATCTCCCAGATGTAAAAACTTCAATTCGCCTTCCCCCTTAATATCTTCATAGCTTCATTCTTTGCAGTTTGATATAGTCAAATTGTCCATGATGGTATATCCTTCAGATTTCAATTCGCTTTTATTTTTTCAACTATATCCATGAGAACTATCAATCCCAGACATGTATCATGTAAACCATATATATCACCGTGTCCGCTGACACTGACCGCTTCATCCAAAGTATCTGCTTCTGCATCCGTAAATAACTCCTTAAAAATATTGTTGCTCATTAGACTGACTTTACACAATAAATCCTTGCCATAGGTTGTAGATCCTATATGTGGCGGAACATTTGTCACCGCATCCCCTTCAACCTTGAAATTGAAAGCATTGGACATCTGTGTCGGATTCATCCATAGCAGGTTAATACAGGTATAGCAAGAGAGCTATGATCATAATTGACGTGGTTGCAAACACGTTTCTCATATTGTCACCCTCCCCTCACTCATCCATTAACCAGAAACATCCCTTAGTCTGTTAGTACCATGCCGAAAACTGTCTCTTCAAGATTAAATGAAGATTCAGGCAGGCTCCTGTCCGGAACCTGCCTGAATGTCAGCTGTACATGGTGTCTATCCATGGAGACTGAAGCTATAATCTGCATTGGAATAATAAGAAGAGCATTCCACCTTGATGTAGCAATCTCCTGCCGGGAACTCAATAGGCTCAGTTGACGTGTCAACAGCATCTCCGGAGAAATGATAGGATGCCATCTCATTCATTGTCGGATCAAAAATTACTGCTCTCCAATAGTTAGCCCCGTTTTCAATATACTCATTATGGAAAGACAGAATTAATAAGCCAGATTGTTCTATGTTAACTTTATACCAGTCCTTATCGTTAGTGCGGCAAATAGAGCCGTTCATGTAATTGCCCAACGTATAGGGCGTCGCAGTATCATAGCTGTCATTGAATTCTTTCTCCCACTCCTCAGAAGGAGTATCCTGTACCATAATGGAGTAATCAGCACCGGAATAATCTCTGTGCGTAATTACCTTTATATAACCGGTCCCGGCCGGCAGGCCAACACTTCCGGTCCATGAGTCCACCTTGTTTCCTGGTATATCGTAAGACGTCAGTTCCTGCTTATCCTGGTTATACAATGTTATAAACCAGTAACTGTCGCCGTCTTCTATATAATCATGGAGAAAATGAAGTTTAATAAAGCCCTCTTTTTCCCTGGAAAACTGATACCAGTCTGCGTCCTCTCCATTGTGCAAAGTTCCGTGTATTTCCTGATTGACAGGAATGATATTTGCCTGTGTAATCTCATTATTAAATTCTAATTCCCAATCTGAGGCAGCAGAATAGTGAATGCTAAACGTATAGTTATTCTCCGAATACCTGTACCCTGGGATGACCTTCATATAGTAGGAACCTGCCGGAAGGCCAATTTCCATACTGGAATCCTCTGTTGTTCTGCCAGTATGATCAACCCATGTTATTTCTGTTTTGTCTGAAAAACAGAATGTTGTTCTCCAGAAAGCACTGTCATCTTCGATCAAATCATGACCAAACGTCAGATAGATATATCCGGGGGCGGAGAGATTAAACAAATACCAGTTTTCATCCTCTCCAGAAGAAAGGGAGTCCTGATATAAAGTATTTACTTTCAGCTCACTCTCACCGCTTTCCGGTTTTTTAAACTCTACGTCCTTCTCATCAGCCGCCTGAACATCTGTTGAAGCCACTGTACCGGATTGAGACTCTGAGAGTGAAGGATTGGTTCCGGCAGCACCCAACTGTGCTTTCAGATCGTTATTTTCAGACTCCAGCTGACGTATATAGGTTATCATGTCATCCGTTGACATGTTGTCAAGATCTGCAGCAAAAGCCTGATTTACAATGCTGACTATGAGAGACATCACGATCCATAGTGCAACTGTGTAATGCCTTCGCATTTCTCATTCCTCCTATATTAATTTATTAAACTGCTTTAGAAAAGGTTCATTATTTATGCAGCCAGCTGTCCGCATCTGTGTATGTATATAATATATCGTGCTCTCTTGCGTATTCTCTTGCTATCGATTTGCGTCCGACAATCAGCATCATGGAAGCGTTGCAATCTTCAAAAGCATCTTCATCAATCTCTTTTACACTATCTGGAATCTCAAGCTCATCAATTCCATAACAATACCTGAACGCATCTTTTCCGATTGTTTTCACTCCATCAGATATGATCACCGTCGAAAGAGACGAACATGAGCGGAAAAGATTCTCACTTATATCTTCCACACCGGATGGCACTTCTATGCTTTTCAGATTATAGCATTCGTCAAATGCCGCCGCTCCGATTGTCTGTACCGTTGATGGAATTGAAAATCGTTCAAATCCTGTACACCAGGCGAACGCTGACTTTCCGATACTGATCAGACCCTCCGGGAAGACAAGTGTCGACAGATAATCACAATATTCGAATGCATGGTCTCCGACTACCTGGACTGTTGACGCGATCTCTATCTTATTGATATTATTGCAGCCCTCAAACGCATATGCGCCAATTTCCTTTACTCCTTCCGGTATTTCATATTGATTGGATCTGTAATTGTAAGGAAAAGCGATTAATAAACTCTTTGTCTTATCGAAAAGCACCTCATCAATATCGATGAATTTCGGCTGATCCGGTGAAACATGGAACTTCTTCAGTGATGTACAGTTGCGGAACGGATTGCTGCCTATCTCCTCAACGGAATCCGGAATCGTAAATTCAGTCAGAGAACTACAGCCGGCAAAAGCTCCTGATCCGATTTTCTTCACTGTGGAAGATAGTTCAATTGAATTAAGATCATCACATCCGGAAAAAGCATAGCTGCCGATTTCCTGCACATCTTCCGGTATTTTATAAGTGGATTCGCTTCTTCCGTACGGATAAATGCAAAGCTTCTTCCCATCTTTCTCGTACAGCACGCCATCCAGTACTGCATAGACAGGATGATCCGGTGTCACATAAAAATCCGTCAGACCTTCACAGTGCTCGAACGCATTTCCCTCAATCTTCACAACACTGTCCGGCAATTGAACTGAACTCAAACCATCGCAATATGCAAACGCATGCTTGCCTATCGTTTCTACCCCATCAGCAATCTTAAGAGTCGAGATGTCACTGCAGCTTTCAAATGCCCTCTCGCCAATCGATTTAACGCTTGCAGGTATACTTACGTCTGTAACGGAGTCATAATAACGAAATGCTTCCTTTGCGATTCCTGTAACAGTGTGAGAGTCGATCTCCTCAGGAATCTCTATTGAATAAAGCTGTGATTCGTCACTTTCCGAATAGTCCTCATCTTCCCTGTATGCAGCACCGGTGATCTGGGCTGTATCATCTTCAAGAACCTTATAGGTGTATTCCCATCCGGCCGCAATGCTGTTTTCTTCTGCACGTACATGGACACAGGCCACGCCGCTCAGGCCAAGGACAATGGCGGCAGCCAGAACTTCGCAAAATGGTTTTCTTCTCATGTTGATATCCTCACATATTTAACCAATCATTGGAATCAGGATAGTTGTAATCGAACCCATGCGTAATGGCATATTGTTTTCCATATGATTCCTCGCCTACTGTAAGTGTCAAATCTTCGCAGCCTTTAAAAGTATCTTCTTGAATACCGGGACCTTCCAGAATACTTTCATCAAACTCATCATAAACCGGCTGATCTCCTGCCACGTCAATCATATCTTCCATTCTCTGCTCGGATTCTGTCTCAGCTTCCGCTTCCGTCTCATCCCCGGCTTCCGTCTCACCTGCGTCTGGAGAATACGGATCATATAATCCTTTCAGAATCAACAGTTCCTCCTCTGTAAACTGAACGGGGGAAGTAATTGAATCCGACAGATTCATATGATAAAGCTCATTACAGTCTTCGAATACGAGTGATCCGATGTACTTCATGGAATCAGGAGCACTGACAGAATGAAGGCTCCCGCATCCTGAAAAAGCATAGTCCTCTATAGCAACAGCCCCTTCCGGAATGATGATCTCGCTCAATGAAGAGCAGTCTGAGAAAGCCCCTTCACAGATCATTTTCAATTGTTCCGGAAGAGTTACTTTGCTCAGAGATTCACATCTGGAAAATGCATATGCATTGATGTAAGAAACACTGGAAGGAATCGTCACTTCCGTTATGGGACATTCACAGAAGGCATATAATCCGATCGCATGAACTGTTTCAGGCATATTTACTGTCCTTAAGCTCTCACAGCCATTGAATGCCCAGTCCTCGATCTCAGTAACTTCCGGCAGATTCGCCCTGCTCAGGTTTTCACAATATTCAAATAGTCCCATAGTAATTTTATTCAGTGACAGTGGGAGACGTACACTATATAGATCTGTACAATCACCGAAGCAAAAATCACCAATAAAAGAGCAGCTGTTCGGTATTCTGATCTCCCCCAGAGAAGAACATCCCCTGAAAGCTTCACTTCCAATTGAAGTCAGGCCGTTACCGGTAAATGATACACTTCTGAGCTGTGTACAATATGCAAACACTTCATCTTCAATCACTTTCAGAGTGGACGGAAGATCAACAGAAGTTATCTGTTCCATGGAATTAAACGCAGAAGCACCAATACTCTCAACTCCCTCAGGTACTACTATGTCTTCGTCATATATGCCAGCACAGTAGCTAACCAGTTTTTTGGATTCTGTATCATATAAGGCATTATCTACTACTGAGAATAAACGCTGCTCGACAGAGGTGGAAATCTCCGTAAGATTCCCGCAGAGTGCGAAAGGATTATTCCCGATTGTCTTCACCGACAGAGGTATTGACACTTCGTAAATAGCTGTTTCCTTGAAAGCATAATCCCCGATCTCAGCAATACCTTCTTCCATGGTAATTTCTTCAACACTCTGACATCCCTCGAATGCATGGGGACCGATTTTCTTTACATGACTAGGAATTACAATCGAGTAAAGATCGTAACAATTAGAAAATGCTGATGCACCTATCTCTTCGACCGCATCCGGAAGCATCAGTTCGGATAGTCCTGTGTAAGAAAATGCACCCTCTCCGATCCGTGTGACAGAAGGAGGCAGCTCAATTGAATACAGACTGCCACACCCATAGAAAAGGCCATCGCTGATTTCTTTTATTGCTGCAGAAGCAGAGTCAGGCATATCAACCTCATAAAGATTTTCACAGTCGTAGAAAGCACTTTCGCCCAGCGTTGCAACACTTTCCGGGATTGTGACTGACGCTAATGCAGCGCAGGATGAAAAAGCCCCTTTCCCAATTGATGTAACCGTATTCGGAATCAGGACTTCCTCCAGAAGCGCACACTCCTCAAAAGCAGAATCTCCAATAGACAGAATCCCTTCAGGAACTTCGAACGTTCCGGAGAAGCCACCCGGGCAGGCAATCAGAGACCTGCTGCTCTTCTCAAACAAAGCTCCATTAATGGCGGCAAAGTTCTCCTGCTCTTTATCCACTTCAAATTCAGTCAGTTCCTCACATCCAATGAATGGATTTGCTTCAATCACAGTAACGGAAGAAGGGATCCGAATCTTCTTCACATTATAGCAATATAAAAATGCATTCTCTCCGATGGTTGTGACCGGATGCCCGTCAATTTCAGCAGGTATAGAAACTTCAGATGAAGCCCCGCTGCAACCGACTATTCGGGCGTTTCCATCGTCATCAACAAGATATGTAAAGTTGTCTTCAGGAGCAGCCTCTGTCATTTCATTGATCTCTGCTTCCGTCTCCACTTCCGTTTGCGTCTCTGTGTCTGCCTCAACATATATGCCCTCAGTCCCGTATACAACTGCAACGCAGAGAATCGAAAGGATCAGCATTGCTCCCAGGAGTATCAGATATGCTATTCTTCTTTTCATGGCTTTTCCTTTCCTAATCAGGAGTTCAACCAGGCGAGCTCATCAAATTCTGTCTCTGATTCCGTCTCTGTCTCATCCTGTTCTGTTTGCTCTTCTGTTTCAACTCCGGCCTGTTCTTCAGGCACTTCCTCCTGCCCTTTGTTTGCATTCGTCAGCCAGTCCATAGCATCTGTGTAAGAATACTGCAGTCCGCTGTTGACAAAATAATCTCTGGCAGAACTGCCGCGTACGATCAGGAAAGATGCTGACGGTGAACACTCCGCAAAAGCTTCTTCTCCTATATGCTTCAAGTTCTCTGGAATGGCAACCTCGCCAAGTGAAGTACACCCGTAAAACGCCCGGTCTCCGATTGACTGCAATTTATCAGGAAGAGAAAGATCTGACAATGAAGTACATCCCGTAAAAGTACTGTCCTCTATTATTTCGAGATGATTGGGAATGGCAGCGGTCTTAATCTTTGAACAATATCCGAAAGCCTCCTCTCCAAGTTCCGTAAGACTTTCCGGCAGATCTATCCCCTCCATCTTTTCACAGTAGAAGAAAGCACATTTTCCTATTGATGTGATTTTGGGATTCAATTCAATTTTCTTCAGGGAAGAACAATAAGAAAAAAGGTTGTCTTTGATCACTGTCATATTCTCCGGCAGATTGATGCTGGAAAGACTGCTGCAGCCGCTAAAAGCCGATGCGCCTATCTCAGATACCTTTTCCGGGATATCAAGTGTTTTAAGATTTTCACACTGGAAGAAAGCAGCCTCCCCAATCGATACGATGGTATCCGGAAGTGTGACGGTGACCAGATCAGTGCACCCATAAAAAGCTCCGTCACCGATATGAACAATGCCGCTCGGAACTTCATATTCCGTATCAGCAAGCTGATCCCCTAAGGAAATGTCAATCACATCTTCTTCTGATACTCCATGCGCACACGGATAAGCGACAAGCATCAGATCCTGCTTGTTAAACAGTACACCCTCATGGTTAGCATAGTATTCGTTTTCCGGCGATACCTGAATTGATTTGAGTGACGCACATGCTGCAAAAGGATTTGCCCCGATTACTGCAGTACTTCCGGGAATTGTGATCTGTGACAGGGTATAACAGCCATTGAATGCATAGTCTCCAATCTCAATAATAGACTCCGGCAATGTGACGCTCGTCAGAGACCCGCATACAGAAAATGCAGTTTCTCCTATCTTCTCAATTCCATCAGGTACTACATAAGTATCAGCTGTGCTGCCTGCCGGATAAGCAACAAGCTTTTTGTCCGCCATCTCAAACAATACATTTTCTATCACGGCAAATGCAGGCTGAGTTGAGGAAACGGAAAACTGTGAAAGAGACATACAGTACTTAAATGGATTTCCATCAACACTCACCAGGCTGTCCGGTATAGATACAGAACGGATATTATTACCGAACAATAACGCGTCCTCAGCGATGGAGGAAACAGAATGACCGTCAACATCATCGGGGATGACCAGATCCGTATCTGACCCGTTATATTCCACAATCTTTGCGCTTCCATCATCCAGCAGAATATAAGAATAATCTCCAGATTTCTGTGGTTCCGATGCTATTTTCTCATTCCAGACATCCGGTTCTTCCGTTTCATCTGAATTCCCGATATTCTCGGCTGCCTCTTCAGTCTCTATGGAAACTATCGTTGCTTTCTCAGATTCGACAACCGTTTCTTCGTTTCCCGCTAACTCCTCTTCTGATCCGATTTCGACCAGCGTCTGTTCCGGTTCCCCGGCAAGGGCAGAAGTCATTATACAGGCGGACAAACCTATCGCAGTCACCATTCCAAATAATCTAGAATATCTCATAAGGCCTCCTTAGTTCCTCTTATTCTGAAATTGAAGCAAACAGAAATCTTCTTCGTCATAAAAATGCTACTCTGTTTCCTCTATACCTGTCAGTTTCTCAATCGTTTCGATCACATCCTGGTTGATATAAATATCCCGTTCCTCATACCCTATCGCTGAGTCTGTGATCGCAAGGACCTTGATCTCCTGTGAATTCTCTCTTGGCAAACTGATCCAGGTATTACATGTTTTCAGATAGACATCCTGAGAAACTGTATAGCCGTCCACAAGACATGTCTTCCCATCCGTCGTTGCACTGTGTAATTCAGATATTGCTCCGTCCCGTATCGTGAGAAGTTTATAATCTCCGCTTAGTTCCTGAACGAATAAACACAGATACCCTTCATAAGATACATATCCGGGGAGAAATCCCGGTGCCAGTGCCCTGGAATACATCAACGCAGGACCGTCTGTATGATAATCATATATATCAAGCACATAATATCCATCTGTACCGGAAGTCCGGTACAGAATTGCAAATTCCGGATCATCGTTTCCTGAGAGATCATCAAACAAAGCCCACTGTACCCCTGTCAGATAAGAGTACTCCGGAATTGAACCTGCAGTATCAACGTAGTAAGAAAAGCCCAGAGAATACAGATGCACCATATCATCCAAAACCTGGTAAAACGCCTTTTCATCCTTACCGGGAAATGACAGAAATTCCGGATCCGGCAATGAACTGACCACATTCTGAACTCCGGTCTCATTAAACCTTTCCACCGGATCTGCAACCCGCAGAGTTACTGGTCCTTCCGGTTGAGGAGCTGAAGGCGCCGGCTCAGTCTCCTGCTGCATCTCAGGAAGGCTTGTTTCTTCCTGTATGG
Source organism: uncultured Lachnospiraceae bacterium (assembly GCA_902801515.1). Lineage (GTDB taxonomy): Bacteria > Bacillota > Clostridia > Lachnospirales > Lachnospiraceae > Porcincola. The sequence continues at coordinate 21,710 of CADCII010000016.1, read as the reverse complement.
GGCTCTGAACTGGTGCAGGAACATCTGAACTGTTTTCCCGGACGCCTTCTTTAGTTCCATTATTCCCCGCTTCCTTGCTTTCTTCTGCCGGGGTATTGCTTGAAACAACCTTTGCAGCGCCACTCCCATTCCGCATCAGGCTCACAACGATTCCATCCTGCGTAGTCAATTCTATATTGTCAGTGTCCAGGACTTTAACAGACAGTATTATCGAAGCGTTCAGGAAATTAGATATCGTAAGCGTGTAATCACCAGCCTTGCCTGATTCCAGGGTGTAACTGTCAGAAGATGTGTTCAGATCACATTTTCCATCCTGAAAGTTGACCGTCTTGCCCGGTGTACATTGTCCATACGCTGTTGTTCCGCAGTTTGTCCACTCTCCGGAGATATCAAATCCCGCAGCAAAACTCTTCTGACTGAATGTCAGCAGCAGAATAATCCCTATAATGACCCACTGTATTCCATGTTTGTTTTTCTCATTAGCCATACATCATTCCTCCGGAAATCAAAACTTGAGCTGTATATCATCAGATTGCTGCTTTGCCAGACCACTCAGCAGTGACCATATATAAAATCGCAAAGCAGTATAAACAAGTAGTTTAAGTATACAACAAAACAGTTTATTGGTGAAGAATCCTGCGTTTCTTTCAATGCTTCTAATTGTATCCTTTTTGTTAAAGACTCCTGAGAATCGAATTAAGAGAGTAGCAAAAAGCCTCCGACTCACAGAAGTCGAAGGCTTACAGAAAAGCAAATATCATATTGTTATCAGCAATCTTTCATGCCTCATTTTAGGCAAAATAAAAAAGCTGCTGACCAGAATCGAACTGGTGACCTCCACATTACCAATGTGACGCTCTACCGACTGAGCCACAGCAGCTTATTGACAATTTCGTCAACGACACGGATTCTATCACAGCGAAGAACCCGTGTCAATTGTTTTTTATAGAATACAGCCCTACGTCATAAAGACTCAGGCATTACAGTCCCGGGACTCAGGCTTCTGTCTCAGCAAGAGCCTGCTCTGCTTCCGTAGCAGCAGCCATTGCTTCCGTCATAGCTGTGGACGCCTCGGTCATCGCTTCCGTCTCAGCAGTTGCTGTGGGAGTAGTGACCTTCGTCTTGTCAGGGATCATATTCAGCACAAGCGCGATCAGGAGAAACGCAGCAGCCAGGATCCTGGTAAACTTCACAAGATTGCCTTCCATGGATCTACTCTTATTCTTTCCCCAGTAAGAATCGCCGATACCGCCGATCGAACCAAGTCCGGCGGACTTTCCTTCCTGCATAAGTACAATAACAACCAGTGCTATACACACTGCCAGAAAGATAATTGTCAGAAAGATCTTCATAACCTCTATTACTCCTTATCCATGTCAAATAAATGCCGTATGTACGGCACAAATGACATACTATCACAGGTCAGAGGACACATTCAAGCACAATTTGCGCCTTTATGGCTTCTTTCTCCGGATTATGTGCCTGAAATATGTTTATCTGTTACTTTTTCATCCTCTGCCGCACGATCTCATAGGCAAGCACGCCTGCCGCTACCGACGCGTTCAGGGAATCTATATCACCCTTCATCGGTATGGAGGCGACAAAATCGCACTTTTCCTTCACCAGCCTGCCGACTCCGCTGCCCTCGGCACCGATCACCACTCCCATGGGGCCGGTCAGGTTCAGGTCGTACATAACCTCTCCGTCCATATCGGCGCACACAAACCAGATTCCCTGCTTCTTCAGGTCCTCAATGGTCCGGGCCATGTTGTTCACTCTTGCCACCGGCGTATAATTCAGCGCTCCCGCGCTTGCCTTGGCGACCGTAGCAGTCAGTCCGACAGCCCTGCGCTTCGGGATGATGACTCCGTGAGCCCCGCAAAGATTCGCAGTACGGATGATCGCACCGAGATTATGCGGATCCGATATCTCATCCAGCAGGAAGATAAAAGGCGCTTCTCCCTTATCTGCTGCCTTCTTCAGGATATCCTCCACCTCAGCATATTCATAGGCGGCGATCTGCGCGATCACGCCCTGGTGCCGTCCGGTCTCAGACATCTGGTCGAGGCGCTCCTTCTGGACATAATCTACGAGCGCGTCTGCCTTCTTAGCCCTGCGGATCAGGTCCATCACCGAGCCGTCCTTCAGACCCTCCTGGACGAACAGCCTCTCAATGGTCTTCTCCGCCCTGAACGCCTCACGGACCGCATTGCGGCCTTCTATCATGGATTCATTTCTCTGTGCTGTTCCTGTTTCCATTCCCGTAATTCCTGTCCTGAATGACATACGCCCGGCACCGCAGCGCCAGGACACATTCTTTGTTGTCTATAGTTATAGTCCGTCACAACTCTGGTTCCACTCAGAGTGGTCCCACCAGCTCCAGGAGCCGGTCATACTGCCTCTCCAGATAAAGATATCCGATCAGGCACTCGAATCCGGTCGCTTCCAGATACTCACTGCGCTCCGCATTTTTAGCCGTATGAGAAGGACTCGCGTTCCTGCCCCTTCTGAATATCGATGTTTCTCGATCTGTAAGTGACGGCAGGATCTCTTCCATCCGCTTCGCCTGGGCTCTCGCATTTACGAGTGCTGATGCCATGCGGTGCAGTTTATCCGTCTGCATGTTCGCTCGCTTCAATAAGACAGTGCGGACGATCAGGTCATATACTGTATCTCCGATCCAGGCCAGTGTCAGAGGCGAGTACTGCGACCAGTCCCTTGACGGAAGGTCCATAAACCGATCCAGCATAAGGGCAAAATCAGAGATACCTGCAGTCTGTTCCATGCCGCTCAGGCTCTCTTCCACTTGACGCCCTCCCTGGTGTCAAGCAGAGTGATCCCCATGCCGGCAAGCTGATCACGGATCTCGTCTGCCCTGGCAAAGTTCTTTGCCTTTCGCGCAGCCTGTCTCTCTTCGATCAGTGCTTCGATATCGGAATCCAGGACCTCTGCCTTCTTCTCAAACTTCATGCCCAGGACATCGCCCAGCATCAGGATCTCATCCTTGACAGCCTGCGCGAATTCCTTCGAGCTGTCTGAGCTCACCTCGCTGTTGGCAAAACGGACGAGGTCGAATACCGCTGCAAATGCATCCGCGGTATTGATATCATCATCCATAGCCTCATCAAACTGCTTCGTGAAGCCATCCAGCGCTTTCGCTTTTTCCTTCTCCGCTTCGCTCATGGATTCTGTCTTCGCGCTGCCGATCAGGAAATTCAGGTTGTCGACCGCATTGCAGATCCTCTCATAGGAGGACTTCGCACTCTCCATCAGGTCGTGGGAGAAGTTCAGCGGGCTTCTGTAATGCGCACTCAGCATGAACATGCGCAGGATCTGGAGATCATAATGCTTCTCGATCTCCCGCACGGTAAAGAAGTTGCCCAGAGACTTGGACATCTTGCGGTTGTCAATGTTCAGGAACGCATTGTGCAGCCAGTAGTTTGCGAAAGGAACTCCGTTGGAGCATTCAGACTGCGCGATCTCATTTTCATGATGCGGGAATACCAGGTCTTCTCCGCCTGCGTGGATGTCTATGGTTTCCCCGAGATAATGCTTTGCCATGACAGAGCATTCAATGTGCCAGCCGGGTCTTCCGTCGCTCCACGGTGACTCCCAGAAAGGCTCGCCTTCCTTCTTCGGCTTCCAGAGAACGAAATCCAGCGGATCTTCCTTCTCGTCCTCGCCGGTAACCAGCAGGCTTCTGCCGCCGGACCTCAGATCGTCCAGGTTCTTGTGGGACAGTTTTCCATACTCTCTGAACTTTCTGGTACGGAAATAAACTGTTCCGTTCTTCTCATAGGCAAAATCTTTCTCGATCAGGTCCGAGATCATGGCGATCATGCCGCCGATCTCCTCCGTCGCGCGGGGATGCGTAGAAGCGGGACGCACATTCATGTGCTCCATATCCTGTTTGCACTCTTTAATATAGCGCTCGGCAACTTCCTGTGCAGTGATCCCTTCCTCGATGGACTTCTTGATGATCTTGTCATCAACATCGGTGAAGTTCGATACGTAATTGACCTCGTATCCCCTGTGCTCCAGATAACGGCGCAGTGTGTCAAATACGATCATCGGACGAGCATTTCCGATATGGATAAAATCATATACCGTAGGTCCGCAGACATAGATGGAAACCTTGCCCGGAACGATCGGTACAAACTCTTCTTTTTTCTTATTTAAAGTATTGTAGAACAGCATGGCACATTCTCCTTCTTTTGCCCTTGTGTCAGTTCTCTACAAGTTTATGCACGGACAGACCATTTGTCAAACCTGTGTTCATGCCCACGATGCCGGGGACAAAAGGTCCTCCTGCTCAGTTCATCTCCTGCTTTATGCAGCCGGGGCATACAGCGCAGCCGCCCTGCATCTTCATATCTGCGATCGCATCCCTCAGATCTTCCAGCGCGCATGTTGCCTGCGCCGCGATACCTTCCCCTCTGCCGGTAAAACCAAGGCCTTCCTCTGTGGTCGCCTTGATCGAAACCCGGTCGATATCGATATGCAGGGCATCTGCCACATTCTGGCGCATCTTAAGAAGATGAGGCATCATCTTAGGCTTCTGGGCGATGATGATCGAATCGATATTTCCTACCACATAATTATGCTCATCCAGCAGCCCGCCTACCTTCTCAAGAAGCGTAATACTGGAGATCCCCTCATATTCCGGATCCGTATCCGGGAAATGCTGTCCGATGTCTCCCAGTGCAGCGGCACCCAGCAATGCATCCATGATCGCATGGACGATCACATCTGCGTCCGAATGTCCGAGAAGTCCCTTCTCATAAGGGATCTCCACTCCGCCCAGGATAAGTTTCCGCCCTTCGGCAAACTTGTGTACGTCATATCCTATTCCGACTCTCATTCTGTCTCCATACCCTCCTCATACAGATATGCGATCTCTTCACTGATCTGTGCAAAATCCACTGTCAGATCCCCTTCCCAGATTCCAACAGGAATACGGTCCTCAAAACCGTAGATCACCGGATAGTTCTCATGCGCAAAATCATAGACGATGACCTGACGTTTCCCGGGATCTATGATCCAGTACTCCCTGACGCCGGCATGTTCGTACTTATGTGTCTTCAGGATCAGGTCCTTTCTCCTGGACGAAGGAGAAACGATCTCTATTGCCAGATCCGGTGCTCCGTATATACATCGCATCCGGATTTTCTCCCGACTGCAGATTACCAGCAGATCCGGCTCCACCATAGTCCGGTTATCACAATCCAGCTGCACGTCAAACGGTGACAGGAATACCTTACAGGTTCCCTTCCTGCTTCGTACATAACCTGCATAGATCAGATACAGCAGTCCGATGAGTTCCTGATGCACTCCACTGGGTGAAGCCATGTCATAGAAGACCCCGTCGATCAGTTCCACCCTCTTCTCATCCGGCAGGGCATAATAGTCATCGAGCGTATAGGTTCCCTGTCTGTCCCAGACATACGGATCCTTCACTCTGCAGGAGCTGTCCTCTCTTATCACAGATCGTGAATCCGCCTCTCCTTCCGGCCAGAGTACTGCCTCTATACACTGAAGCGTATCGTATCTGGGCGAGCGCGTTGCGCCACCCAGGACTTTCTGAAGCGTGCCGATCGGTACTCCTGAAAGCTGTGACAGCTGCTCATTTGTATATCCCAGTTCCTTCTTTCTCTCCCGCATCTGCTCGATCGTCATGGCAGCCCCCTTCCATCAGAAAAGCCAAATACGGTTTTAAACATATAAAAAGATCCATATATGGTTGTATTAATTGAACCATATATGGATCTCTGTGTCAAGTATACTCTATGTGCCGCTTATTCAACCGGACGCAGCTTGATCGGGTTTTCCTTTACGCCCCAGAAAGCCTCAACATTGTGGAACGGATCTGCAGCGATCCCTTTTTCCTTCTTCTTCCTGCCCTTCTTCTCCGAGACGAGCGGCTGAAGCTGCAGCATCTCCAGAACATCGCTGACCTTCTTCACCGGGAAGATCTTCAGTGCACTCCTCACCTCTTCAGCGACCTCTTCCAGATCCTCTCTATTCTCTTCAGGGATGAACACCTGGGTGATGCCTGCTCTCTGGGCTGCCATCAGTTTCTCCGGAAGTCCTCCGATCGGCATCACTCCGCCGCGAAGAGATACTTCACCGGTCATACCCCAGAGCGGACTGACTTCGCGTCCAGTAACAAGGCTTGCAAGCGCAGTCGTCAGCGTGATGCCTGCCGACGGCCCGTCCTTGGGGATCGCACCTTCCGGAACATGGATATGCAGGTCATTTTCCGCAAACAGTTTGACCTTGTCCGGATACATCGCTTTTACCAGAGAGATAGCAATCTGTACGGATTCCTTCATGACATCGCCAAGCTGTCCGGTCACTACCACCTTGCCGGTTCCCTTTGTGAACAGTGTCTCGATAAAGAGGATCTCTCCTCCTGCCGCAGTCCAGGCAAGTCCGGTCACAATGCCCGGTCTCTTCTCTTCCTTCACCTGGTCATGGCGAATCGGCTTCTGGTCGAGATACTTGCGCAGATCATCGGGACCTACGACGACCTTTTTCGGAACTGTCTTACCCTTTGCGGATTTTCCGGACGTCTTTGTTGTTTTTCCTGAATCTCTGTCCGCAGCATTCTTCTTCGCGCCTTTTTCATTTCCCGCTGACTTGGACTGATTCTCAACGATCTCTACGGCCGCATACCTGCACAGTGTCTCCATCTGCTTCTTCAGTCCGCGGACACCGCTCTCCATGGTGAAATTGTCGATGACTGCGCGGATCGCATCATCCTTCACCTCCAGCGCGTCTTCCGAGATCCCGGTCGCCTTCCTGGCCCTGGGCAGCAGATGACGCTTCGCGATCTGGAACTTCTCAACCGCTGTGTAGCCCGGGAACTGAATCACTTCCATACGGTTCAGCAGCGGTTCCGGTATTGTATCTGTGGTATTTGCCGTACAGACAAATAAAACGTCCGACAGATCATAGGGAACATTCATATAATGGTCGGTGAAGCTGAAGTTCTGCTCCGGATCCAGCACCTCCAAAAGAGCGCTGGAAGGATCTCCGGTATAGTCCCGGCTCAGCTTGTCTACCTCATCCAACACGATGACAGGATTGGAAGTTCCGGCATTCTTCATCGCGTTCATGATACGGCCCGGCATGGCTCCGATATAGGTCCTTCTGTGACCTCTTATCTCAGCCTCATCCCTTACGCCGCCAAGCGATATCCGGACATACTCACGCCCAAGCGCCTTCGCGATACTCTGGCCGATACTTGTCTTGCCTGTACCGGGTGCACCGACAAACAGCAGAATCGTACCGGACTGCTTCTTGTTCAGGCTCATGACAGCAAGCTGCTGGATGACCCTGTTCTTCACCTTTTTCAGGCCGTAGTGATCCTCATCCAGGACCTCCTGGGCCTTATTAAGATCGATCTTCTTAAATTTCTCCTTCTTCCAGTCCAGAGAAGTCACAAAGTCAAGATAGTCATACAGCAGGCCGTACTCATGGCTGTCCTTGCCCTCCTGCTTCATACGTCCGAGAACCTTGTCCGCCTCCCTGCGGGCAGTTTCATTCATGCCGGACTTCGCTACCTTCTCCTCAAACTTCCTGACGTCAGACACATTTTCCGGATGCATCTCATCCAGCTGCTTCTGCAGAAAACTGATCTGTTTCTTGAGCGCGTCCTCACGGTAGAGCTTCTCATTGGTCTCCTTCGCATGCTCCTGGGCCTCATTGGTCACATCCGAAACAGCGATAAAGCCATAGACAGCCTTCTCGATCATCTCAAGCCGCTCTGACTCCTTATCCGCCGCAAGGATCGCAAACCGCTCGTCCGCATCCATAGAGAAATAAGCACTGAGTGCTGTCGCACACTCCTCCGGATTCTTCCAACGGTTGATATAGGTGCGGACCATCAGTCCCCACGGAAACTTCTGAACAAACTCAGAGATACGCGCCTTCAGCGTCTCCAGGAGCTTCTTGCGGTCTTCCTCGCTGACATCTTTGATGTCCGGCCGGATCACGGCATCCGCATAGATCTCTTTCTCCGATACGATGATATCTCCGATATTCATACGGTCCTCAGAACGCACCGTGATATCTCCGTCGTCATCCACAGCCTCAACCACGCCGGTCAGACCAATGGGATAAAAATCCTTGCCGGTCAGATTCCGTCTGCTCTTTTCAGATTTCTTGAACAGAAACAGAATCTTTTCACCTTCATGGATAGTACCCGACACATCATCATCAAAGAAGTCCTTCTTGAAGGTCATAGAGATGTCCGGGAGAATAATCATATTATAAACAGGAATACTAATCACTGGACAATACCCCCTTCCCCATATAGACAATAGTGATGTGAACTAACCATAGCACTGTTTGTTAGCACTGTCAACACTTGAGTGCTAAATAAATTGTGTAAAATGTGTTACCATCATTCTGAGCTGCAGAAGCGAGCCTGTGAAGTGCTCCAAAGCCAAAACCGCCCCTCAGCGAAGAATGCGCTTGCATTCCAGGCTGCAGAGACGGTCTCAATTCTCATTTTTAACTTGTCACATTCATTTCTGCCGGATCAGAGAATACGGATAAAGTCCTCCCGTATATCAGAGAAATGTTCTCCGGTGAATCCGAAGTCCTTCTCCTTGTAATTCCACAGGGCTCTCCCGATCCCATACCGGTTCATGACAGCATGAATATCCTTCAGCCAGCGGAGCACGGAGCCTTTCTCAGCCAGGTCGATCACTCCGTATTCGCCGCAGTACAGCGGCACCTGGTCTTTTTCAGCCTTCTCCAGGGCAGGAGCAAATATCGATTCAAAGAATTCCTCCCCCGTCTCGCGGCCGGCGTCTTCTCCTATGGAAAGAGCAAGGTCCGGCGACAGTCCCATCTCCGCCGCCTTATTCAGGTAGTCCGACAGTTTTCCGGGGTAACCGATCCTGAAATCACTCGGCATGGAATCCACCCAGTACGCACCCTGATGTGTGAAAACGATCGGCTCATAGCAGTGGAAATTATAGACGATCTTATCATCCAGCGGGATGTCCAGAAGCGGCACGCTTGTCACGCTGTTATAACACACACCGCCGATGATCAGATAACTGTCCGGCACGATGGATCTCATAAGACGAATGTACGCAGAGGCTACTTTATTCCATGCGTCAGCCACTTCCTTCAGCACGACCTCATTGAGCGGCTCAAACGCCACCTGGTCCTGGTAATCCGAGAACCGGTGCGCGATCCTGCTCCACAGGTTCAGGAAACGGGCCTGAAGATCCTCGTCATAGAAGAACTTCTCTCTGTCCATATCCTTCTTCAGAGGGTCAAATGAATATCCGTAGCATTCATGCAGATCGATCAGCATCTTAAGGCCGTAATCCGCGCACCACTGCCTGCACATCTCCAGATACCGGAAGCCGTCTTCTTTAGGTGTTCCGTCCTCTTCCTCAAAAAGCACGTAGTCCACCGGGACCCTGACATGATCAAATCCGAGAGATGCGATATCTTTGATGTCATCTCTGGTGATGAAAGTGTCAAAATGCTCTTTGCTGTAAGTATCAAACTGGGAGATCCATCCTCCGAGATTGACGCCTTTCTGAAAACCTTCAAACTTTCTCATACTGATCCGCTCCGTTTCCACTGATTTCTGTTTCTTCCAAAATACCTTCCATTGTGAGCAGCTGCGATCTGCCATAGTTGCCAGCTGCCGGGATTGACCGTTCAGCGATTGCAGAATCTAAGGCAGGACCTGTCCTCAGGACTCCGGAATCTGGTCAAAATGAAAACCTGCCCACACAGGTTTCCCCGGGTATTTCTTCGTCTTCTCTTCACCGGTCAGCACACGCATGGCGCCTGCTGCCATTGCTTCCTGTTCGAACTCTCCGGGATACTGGAAAACCGGGGCGATCCAGCCGCAGCTCTCTTCGATCCGTCCGCCGACTTCCGGGAATCTCAGAAGACCTCCGGTCAGAAGAATGGCGTCCACCTTCCCCTTCAGCGGCGTACTCATCATACCGATCCATTTGATCACCTGATAGATCATGGCATTCCACACACGGACCGCGACCTCATCGCCCTCCTCCACCATCTTGTGGACAGCGTCGGAATTGGATGTCCCGAACCAGTTTGTCAGGCCGCCTGCCTGTGAGCACAGATCACGGATCGTCTCATCACTCAGATCCTTGAGGACTCTGCGCCCGTCAGTGATCGCCAGGCTGCCCATGCGGGTCGGAGTGAACGGTCCTTCACCGCCCCCGGCGTCATTTCCGTCGATCATCTTCCCGTGGTCATGCGCCGTTATGGAGATGCCGCCGTCAATGTGGCAGACGATAAAATTGCACTCGTCATAACGTTTTCCCATCAGCTTCGCATGATGACGCGCGGTCGCCTTCAGATTCAGCGCATGGGAGACAGCTCTGCGGTATACTCCCTTCAGGCCGGTGATCCTGGCGTCATCACACAGCTCATCCACGATGGGCGGATCCATCATGATACACAGACCGCCATACTTCTTATGGATCTCGGATGCCATCTGGACGCCGAGCATGGAAGCATGGTACAGACCTCCCTTGACTACACGTGTGTCCTCAAGCAGTCTCTCATCGACTTCATAGATCCCACCCGGAACCGCGTAGCATCCGCCTCCTCTTCCGACAACTGCATCGATCCCTGTCAGGTCAATATGGTCCTCCTCGAGAAACTCATGGATGACCTTCATCCGGTATTCGAGCTGGTCGTTGATCGTAGGAAATGTCAGAAGCACCGATGAATCGTGAAAAACATCGGTGGTGAATATATTCTTCCTGTTCTCAAACAGCGAGAGCTTCGTCGATGTGGAGCCCGGATTGATGATAAATATTCGATATACTTTTTTACTCATGATGTCTGCTCCCTCTGTCTGTTATCATAGTTCATTTTCCGTATCCGCTGGAACTGCGGGTTCTGCCGGCACCGCTCCGTCTGCCGGGGAATCTTCCTCAGCTTCGCCGAACATGGCGTCCACAGCCCTGTACTCATCCTTATACGGATCTTCTTCGGTTTTCTTAGTAATATCCTCCGCGTCTGTTCCTGATGCTTCTTTCACCGGAGCATCTTCTGTGTCGTTTCCATCCATCTCTTCAGCAGAATCGTCAGCACTTTTCTCTGCTTCAGCCGACTCTTCTGCAGATTCGCCGGAACTTTCCTCTGCTTCGTATATGTCTTCCGAAGATCCTGCAGTGCTCTCTTCTTCGTTCATATCCTCAGAAGATTCAACGTCAGCCTCGCCCGCTTCACTGATCTCTTCTGCGGCATCTGCAGAAGCTCCGGCCATCTCTTCCGCAGCTTCTGCAGCAGCTGCTGCCGCTGCCTCTTCGGCTTCTTCCATGGCATGTCTGCCGAAGTCATCCATCTCCACGTCTTCCGACGTCACTTTTGACTTCATCTTCTCGCCCGCATTCTTCGCAAACCTGGAGGCATTGTCTTTCAGCCTGGCGAAGAAATTACGCGTATCGGCAGCTGCACCTCCGACCATCTCCCCGGTCTTGTCTGCGGCGCCTTCTGCAAGTTTCCCGACTTCACGGCCGGCCTCTTTGATATCCTGGGCCATCTTGCCGCCCAGTGTCTCCTGCAGGTTGTCCAGGCGGAATCCGCATTTCGCACAGAACTTGTCTCCCTTGTCGGCAGGCCTGCCGCAGTTCGGGCAATAGATGATACCCTTCACATGATCAAGCTGTTCGCCCAGAGACGCGATATTGGCATACGCGACCTTCACAGCTGCCCATTCATCCTCAAGACCTTCCTTTGGAACGTCCGGACTCTCCTTATAGACAGTTTCCCCGATTGCGGCGAACAGCCGCTCCAGGGACTTCTTCTCCGCAGATATCCTGTTGGAAATGGACACCGAATCACTCACTTTCTGAACGCCATTCTTTGTGTCCTGTCCCAGCTTCGACAGTTTTTTCCCAAGATCACTGAATCCCATACCAAAACCTCCGCTGCTGATATCTCATCTTCATCCGGCCGGATGACCGGCAGTTCATCTACAGCCAGTATATCACATCACGCTGTGATCTGATTACCCGTATACAGCTGATAATACTTTCCCTTCATATCGATCAGCTGGTCGTGTGTTCCGCGCTCGATGATCCGTCCCTGTTCCAGGACCATGATGCAGTCCGCATTGCGGACAGTGGACAGTCTGTGTGCGATCACAAAAGTCGTGCGGCCTTTCATGAGGGCATCCATTCCTTCCGATACGATTCGCTCTGTCCTGGTATCGATGGAGCTGGTCGCTTCATCCAGGATCAGCGCGGGGGGATCAGCGATCGCCGCCCTCGCGATCGACAGCAGCTGCCGCTGGCCCTGGGACAAATTGCCGCCATCTCCGGTCAGTTTCGTCTGGTAACCGTCCTTCAGCTGGCGGATAAACCCGTCGGCACCGGCCAGCTTCGCGGCCGCGATAACTTCTTTATCCGTCGCGTCAAGCTTTCCGTAGCGGATATTTTCCATGACGGTTCCCGTAAACAGATGTGTATCCTGAAGAACCATGCCGAGCGACCTGCGAAGGTCACTCTTGCGGATCTTATTTACATTGATATCATCATACCGGATCTTGCCGTCATCGATATCATAGAACCGGTTGATAAGGTTCGTGATCGTCGTCTTGCCCGCGCCGGTAGAACCGACAAAGGCGATCTTCTGGCCGGGCTCCGCATACAGCGTGATGTCATGCAGTACTTCCTTTTCCGGCACATAGCCGAAGTCCACATGATCCATCACGATCCTGCCGGTAAGAGGACGGTACTCTACACTGCCGTCAGCCTGGTGTGTATGCTTCCAGGCCCACTCTCCGGTCCTTTCCTTTGACTCCACGATCTGTCCGTCTGGGCCTCTCCTTGAGCGGACCAGGGTGACATAGCCATTGTCCTCCTCCGGCTTCTCGTCCAGCAGGTCAAAGATCCTGCGCGCGCCTGCCAGAGCCATGACAATGGAATTCAGCTGCTGTGACATCTGGTTGATCGGCATTGCAAATGAGCGGTTCAGTGTCAGGTAAGACGCAAGGCCTCCCAGCGTAAATCCGCCGAAGCCGTTCAGCGCCAACGCGCCGCCGACCATCGCGCACACCACGTAACTGATATTTCCGATCTGCGCATTCAGCGGACCGAGGGAGTTGCCGTAGCGCGTTGCCTTGTCGGCAGTCTGAAACAGATCCTCATTGAGCTGGTCAAACTGTTTCTGGTTTGCCTTTTCATGACTGAAGACCTTGACTACCTTCTGTCCCTTCATCATCTCCTCGACAAAGCCGTTCACCTTTCCGAGGTTTGTCTGCTGTGCCACGAAATACTTCCCGGAGGCTCCTGCAGCCTTTGCGGTCGCAAGCATCGTCACTCCAACCATAAGCAGGGACACGATCGTCAGCGGCCAGGACAGAATGATCATTGCCGTGAGAGTAGACACGACCGTGATCGCTGCGTTGAAGGTCTGGGTCAGTGACTGCGAGATCATCTGACGCAGCGTATCAACGTCGTTGGTATAGATCGACATGATATCACCGTGGGAATGCGTGTCAAAATAAGAGATCGGCAATGTCTCCATGTGGGTGAAGATATCCTCGCGAAGATCCCTCATGGTTCCCTGCGTGACGTAGACCATGATGATGCTCTGCGTAAAGGACGCCAGGATACCTGCCCCGTAGAACAGCGCAACCCTGCCGATCGCACCTGCCAGCGGACCGAAATCAGGATCCGGGGACGCAAGCAGCGGCATAATATAACTGTCGATCAGCGTCCGGGTGAACAAGGTTCCCTGCAGGTTCGCCGCCACGGATATCACGATACACACAAGGACCAGCAGGAACTGGAACTTATAGCGCTTCATAACATAACCAAGGACCCTGCCAAGCAGTTTCCACGGATGCTCTACCTTCGGGAGAGGACCTCTGCCCCTGTTCCTTGCGCCGGGGCCGTGCGGACGTACATTCTGGCGGTTCTCAGCCATCAGTCCTCACCTCCTTTATCAAAGTCGCCGGATCCTTTGATCTGGGACTCATACACATCACGGTAGATCTCATTTGTCTTAAGAAGATTCTCATGCGTGTCAAAGCCGTCCACGCATCCGTCATGCATGACCAGGATACGGTCTGCATGCTCTACAGACGAGATCCTCTGGGCAATGATCAGACGGGTTGTCCCCGGGATCTTCTCGCGGAACGCAGCCTGGATCTTAGCGTCGGTCGCAGTGTCGACCGCGCTGGTCGAGTCATCCAGGATCAGGACCTTCGGATTCTTCAGAAGCGCCCTCGCGATACACAGCCTCTGCCTCTGTCCGCCGGACACATTGGTGCCGCCCTGCTCAATATGCGTGTTGTAGCCCTCAGGCAGCTGGGAAATGAACTCATCTGCGCATGCAAGACGGCATGCCTCGATGCACTCCTCATCTGTCGCATCCGGATTGCCCCAGCGCAGGTTCTCAAAGATCGTACCTGCAAACAGCACATTTTTCTGAAGGACGACCGCCACTTCCCTGCGGAGAGTATCCAGGTCATAGCAGCGGACATCCTTGCCGCCCACATAGACCGCTCCGCCTGTCACATCGTAGAGCCGCGGAATCAGGTTGACCAGAGAAGACTTGGATGAACCGGTTCCGCCGATAATGCCAATGGTCTCTCCGGACCGGATCTCCAGGCAGATATCATTCAGGACAGGCTTCTCAGCCGTCTCGCTATAGGAGAACATCACGTGATCGAAACGGATCGATCCGTCTGCCACCTCCATCTCCGGATTCTCAGGGTTGGTCAGGGTAATCTCCTCGTCCAGGACCTGGGCGATACGGTTCATGCTTGCCTCACTCATGGTGAACATGACAAACAGCATGGACAGGAACATCAGGTTCATCAGAATCGCCATACAGTAGGCAAGAAGGCTCATCAGTTCGCCGGTAGTCAGGTCGCGCGCGACGATCATCTTCGCGCCGAACCAGCTCAGGAGCAGGATGCAGGCGTATACCGATCCCATCATGACCGGCATATTCGTAACAACCGTCTTCTCCGCCCTCACAAACAGAGAGTACAGGTTTGTGACAGCCTTGCGGAATTTGTCATTTTCATAATCCTCACGGACAAACGACTTTACCACACGGATCGCGGATACATTCTCCTGGACGCTCTCATTCAGCTCATCATAGCGGTCAAAGACTTCGCGGAAATACTTCATTGCCTTGCGCATGACAATCAGGAGGAAGATGGCAAGTACGATCACTGCGATCAGATAGATACTCGCCAGCCTGGGGCTGATGAAAAACGCCATCCCCATCGCGATAATCAGTGAAGTCGGAGCGCGGAAACCGATGCGCAGTATCATCTGAAACGCATTCTGGATATTCGTGACATCCGTCGTCAGTCTTGTGATCAGTCCGCTGACTCCGAAGTGGTCGATATTTGCAAATGAAAACTTCTGGATATGCTCAAACTCTGCCCTTCTGAGATTCCTCGCAAGGCCTGTCGAAGCCCTCGCTCCGCACCATGCCCCGCCAAGGCCGAACAGCAGTCCGGCTCCTGCGGCAAGGACCATCCACATGCCGACCCTTACAATGTGACCCATATCACCGGCATTAACGCCCTTATCGATGATGGAAGCCATCAGCAGCGGGATTACCATCTCCATGATAACCTCTCCCACCATGAAGGTCGGCGTCATGATCGACGGAACCTTAAACTCTCCCACATGGGCGAATATGGTCTTATGAAAGTTATTTTTCCTCTTATTAAGATCCAACTCAGACAACTCCTCTGCTTATGCTGATTATTATAATGTACAGGTTCACAAATACCTGCTATGTCTTTAAAATTATAGAAAAAATGCTACATGGTTTCAACAGACACTTTACAGGCGGTGTCAAAATCGCTATAGTATTGCAAACCCTCAAAATGTCATGCAGAGGAGTGTTATCTATGAGATGGGCCGATAAATGTATGCTGGAATTAACGCACCGGAATCTGTTTGAGGACGATGGGCACCGTTCCAGATTCAAGGACCTTCTGGACTGCTATTTCGCAGCTCCTTTCTTTACAAAAGGACTGTGTAAATGCATGTATCTCGGAGCCTGGGACAATGTTCATTTTGCAATGCTTCTGGATATTCTGAATGAAATGACCATCGAAAGGGCAGACCATCTGGAACCGATGGTCGACAACGGAATAGTGCTGGAACAGTCGGCAGAAAACGTCGGCGATGACGCCGAGGCTGCGATCCTGAATCTGTCGATCTGCTTTACTACAGATACCGAATTTGACCGTTCCTGCCTCGACACACTGGAAGTCACCGATCCGGAAAGCGCTTATATCATCAAGCGCGCACTTCTCGCCGCACAGTGTATTGACGATCTTCCCAGGCTGTAAACAGGTATGCTGTCCGGAAAGGTGAAACAACCGTAAATTTCGCTTGACATGGTATTTTTGCCGTTGTATTATAGCAAGGCGAGCCGAAAAGGCTCATCAAATTATGGGATCATAGCTCAGCTGGGAGAGCACCTGCCTTACAAGCAGGGGGTCATAGGTTCGAGCCCTATTGGTCCCATATATATACGGCGGAGTAGCTCAGTTGGCTAGAGCACACGGTTCATACCCGTGGTGTCAAGAGTTCGAATCTCCTCTCCGCTACTGAATACCTTGCAGATGTTGTTTGTGGAATGACATTTGCAAGGTTTTTCTTTGCACTGATTTTTTAAATAGCCATTTTGGCTAAAATGGCTGATTTTGGCTAAACTGGCTATACTTTTCAGAAACTAATCGCACTTGTGATCGCCTGCTTCTTTATCTCCTCAGAATCCCGGTTGTAATAATAGATCCCCTTGGTCAATGAAATATCTGTATGCCCCATCTGAGACGTTACAAGTTTCTCATCAACGCCGGAGCCAAGCAGCATCGAAGCATAGGTTTTCCTGATCTTATGCGTTGACCGCTCCGGAATCCCGACCTTTCTGCAGGCGCGTTTGAGCCAGGTATTAAACCGTTTGCCGCGGATCCGTCCAAGCTTATCCATAAAAAGGAACTCCCCGAACGGATTCTTTACACGAATCGCCTTCAGTGTTCTTTCAGCCTGGGCAGGTAGAATAATGGTTCTTTCTCCGGCTTCTGTCTTCGCATGGTCGGCTACTTCACAAATTTTCCGCCCTGTAGCGGGATCAGTGTAAACTTCTTCTGTTCCTGTGATCAAGATCTTTCCATCGTGAACATTGTCTCTTCTGAGTGCTGCCAGTTCACCTACTCGCATACCCGTCTGAAACATAAGAATCAGCCCTAACCCCCGCAGATCCTGCTCCTTCCAGAGATAATCCATTAATAGCCGTACCTCATCGTCACTGAAAGTTTCCTTCTCTGCCACACGACGCTGCGGCCGGGAGAACATTCTGTCCGGCAGGACTAGATCCGCGAAAAATGCTCCGGCTGCGAATTCGGTATATCCATTTTCTCTGGCATAACGCAGTGAACCGCGCAGAAGAATATGCAACTGCTTGTATGCCTTGCGAGACAGGGAGTGCTCGATAATCTGATCCTTGATTGACTGCCGCAGAGCCTGCGAAGTGAGCGATATGACTGGCAGCTTCCCTAGCGGTGTTCCATTAAGGAACCGGTTATAATCGGTCATATAGCGTGTGTAGGTCGGTCCGCCTATCTCTTTGTACGTCAGCTTTTCATTCAGCCACTCCGTACATACCTGCGAGATCGTCACAGACTCCTGCATCTCTGCTTCCTTATAAAAAGAAATGATGCGGCGCTCTAATTCCTCCCGGTTCCGGCAGGTGATCTTTTTCTGCTTTCTTCCTGCACCATGCCCTGTGTGGCAGTTAGTCGTCCACCTCCCATCTTTCGTAATACTGATTTTGCCGAGATGATACGACAGATAACGTTGATCGCTTCGTTTCATCTTTTCTTTGTCAATCATCTGCTCCAGCTCCATCATATCATCTTGCGGGAGTGCATGCAGTATCATTTTCAGAGAGGTCTTTTCCATTTAGAGTTACTCCTTCGACAATTCACCTTTCTTTCAATTTTTCAATAAAAAAAAGAAAGCAGGTGCTTTCTCACAATCGACAATTATTTCTTACAACGGTCTACCTGTTCCGTTTCAGGTTTCTGGTCTTCTTCGGGCTTCTTTGGCAAACTGGTTCGTTTCAGGCTTCTGCCGGCTGCAGACCATCTTTTCTCCGATCCCAGATTTTTTGGCTTGCGATCTCATGCTAAATTCTCTGTCCTTTTTCCCTGCCATTTTCTCCTTCTCCATCACATATACTCTCCCAAATACCGGGAATTCCATCGTTTCTAAGGTTGAATTGCAAGATACGCCTTTGGCAGCCGAACGCATCTTGTCAGGGGAATTCCCCTGAGACCCCTCTATAAATGGCAGCCAAACTGGTAATTGCCAGTTTTTTGCAATTTCGAAAAAAACCACCATCCTTATGACTGCTATCCTATAAGGCTCCATATGACGGTTATGACGAAAATGACGATTTTTCCATGACATGCCCACTGTCAGAAATACCGTCATTTATCGTCATATCGTCATTTTCGTATGCGGATGCCCTTTCTTCCGGTTCCATCCTGGTAAGCGTAATCTCACGCCTGAAGCTGCTTCGTTCCCTCGTAACCAGAATCCCGAATTCATTGTAGAGGACTGAAACATTAACATTCAGTTTCCGGGTAAGGATATTCGCTTTCATATCCGGATCCGGCAAAAGTTCCAGAAGTTCCGATGCAGTTCCGGACCACTGTGTCTGTCCTTTCATGAATTCGGCGATCTTCCTGACGATAGGCTCGATCGGCTTCTGGAGAGGTTCTTTCTCTGCACAGGCCAGCATCCAGATACAGCGTTCCCGATTGAATTCCAGCGTAAGTTCCTGGTCCTCCTGATCTCTGCCGACAATCAGCAGCTTTGCCTCAGTGTCCGTTCGTTGTTTCTTTTTCAATAGAAGTGTTCCATCAGCAGCGCCAACGAGAGCCGTCGTACCGGAGACCATATCAATCTGGTCATTCGCCTCCATTTTTCTTGTGTGATGTACGATCACAATGGCCAGATTGTGTGCATCACTGACTCCCTTTAGTGCGGCGATATTCTGATAATCCATGGAGTAGCTGTAGCTTTCATTTCCCACTTCCCGAACCTTCTGAAACGTATCGACTATGATCAGTCTGGTATCAGGATGTTTTTTGATAAACCCCTCCATCTGTTCGACCAGACCATCTCCCAGTGTTCTGCACTGAATTGAAAGATGAAGCCTGTCTACCGTTTCAACTCCAAACATCTGGTTTAGCCTGCTCTGCAATCTGGAGTAGTCATCCTCCAGTGCAAGATACAGGACATCCCCTCTTCTGACAGGATAATCCCATAGCGGTATTCCCATTGCCACATGATAGCCGATCTGCGCCATAAGGAAAGACTTCCCGATCTTCGGGCTGCCGGCAAAAAGATATGTTCCGGAATAAAGCAGGCCTTCGATTACCGGCGTTCTGGGAGCGAATGTCATCTCATACAGTGCTGTCAGTGTAATTGTTTTCAAATCAGTTCTTCCTGTCTGAGTTCTCATAGGAACCTGCATAGACAGAATGGGACTCCGCTTTTTAATCAGGTCCTGATGCAGGGTCAGGATATCCGCCTCCTGCGTCTTCGTTAATTCTTCGCACTGCTTCTTCAAGTTTAATCACCTCGTTCTTTTGGTCTTTCATCATCTCAATCTTTTCATCTGGTGCACCAAAAAGGAGCAGATCCAACAGATACTCTGTCCGGGACAAGTTGTAGAGTGCTTCCGTAAATCGCGGATCCCAATCGTCCCCCATTTTTTCAGGCGCGTATCTGTTTTTCTGCTCCAGTAACCTGTTCCTGTATCGGATCAGTACTGTATAATAGTATTCCTCAAGTTCTTGAAGCTGCTTCCCGGCATTCTGATTCGGAATCTCCCGGCATCCAGTCTTTTGTTTTATCGAGTCCTTTTTCCTGTCTTCTGCAACCGGAAGATTCATATCCCGGATCAGTTTATGTACAGCTTCTATCGGTGAGATCCCAAACAGCTTTGATACAAAATCGATCACATCGCCTTTTGCTTGGCAGCCAAAGCAGTAGTAGTTCTGATCCAAGATCATGCTTGGCGTGTGATCGTCATGAAACGGACATCGGGCCATCCCCCTGCGATTTGTCTGGATCCCATAAAACGCAGCCGCAGATCTGGTGGTCACAATCTGTTTTACCTTTGTGAAAATGCTTTCTTTCATAAATATTCCGGAGTTCTTTTCCCGGCAGAAGGGCATAAAAAAAGACCGCTGTGCTTAGCGATCCTTCAATCCTGTCTGCCGTGCTTATTATTCAGTTTACGACAATATTATTGTACACATAAAAATGTGCAATGGTGTATCCACTTGCCGACTATCAGCACTGTTTTTTCATTTTTCTGTGCAACAATGTATCCGGTATGTATCGGAAGTGTATCGCAATGTATCGAGCGTGTATCTCTTCCAACTGGTTATTTTACAATTCTACACCAAACAGAGTGTCATTGTGTTTCAAATTTCAGGGTTTCCTGTTCATTCCGTTTCAATTTTCAGGGTTCATGTTTCATTTTGTTCTGCTACCGTGTCAAAAATATCGAGTTCTGTGAGTAAATTATCATAATACCATTATACCCATGAAAATGTTTTTTTGTGTTTCCGATTGAGGGCACTTTGTTTCCAATTTCATGGTTTTTGTTTCCTGGCGTTTCCTCCATGCTTTTTTATGTTTCCATTTGTTTCCACCTTTGCTGAGGACTCTTCCTCGGTAAAATATCACAATACCATTATACTTATAAAAATAGTTTTTTGTGTTCAAACTTGGCGCACATCTGTTCAAATTTCGCGGTTTTTGTTTTCTGGCGTTCACAAAACAGTTTTCTGGTGTTCATTTTGTTTCCAGCATATAGTATGGTCCAATAGTATATAATAAATGGTATAGAAAAGAATCCATCATGCTGCCTGGAATAACGCGGTGCGAAACATTCCGTTCCGGGAGGAAACTTATGTATCTGAAAGATGGCATTATATATGGAGAGCATGGAAAATGGAAACAATCCTATGGATCATCGTTACACTCCCCTGCAGCGTCTCATTTACCGCGCTTGGAATCTATGCCTGGACCCGAAAAAAGCCCATGTGGTTCTGGTCCGGAAGCACAGTCAGAGAGTATGAGATCACAGACGTGCCTGCATATAACAGGGCCAATGGAAGGATGTGGCTCGCATACTCTACTGTCTTCTGGCTGAGTCTGATCCTTGGCATCTTCAATGTCAGTGTTGCTGGCATTGTTCTAGCGGTAGGATGTCTGGGCGGAATCCCCGTTCTGGTTTTTGTGTATGGGAAGATCTATAACAAATATCGGCGTTAATGGTTCTGATCACCCACGTCCCAGGTTGATCACATTGATTCCGGTATACAGCCTGCTGGTGGAAACTGGCGTATCGGTAATACGGATATCCAGCCCTTTAGCGATCTTCTCAAGTTCTCCCGTGTCCAGCATTCCCGCGACAATGACCATATATCCCGCATCCGGATCAAAGAGGATTACATAATTCTCCGATACCCCTTCTGCTCTGGAGAGTGTTATCTCCGTCACCTGCAGTCTGTCCCAGTCAGTTTCTGTCTCCGCCTCAATCTCACCAAGCAGGACAAACTTTGTGTCAGCCAATGCATACTGGACATTGATCTGCCAGGGAATAGGATCTGTGTACCCGGATTCTCC
>CADCII010000015.1 GCA_902801515.1 uncultured Lachnospiraceae bacterium | reverse complement strand
AGGTAATCCCAAACGGAACCGGATGGGATAGAGGCGTCGTGGACACGCCATATGCTGTGAAGATCGCGTAAGCGACCCTCACAGGGACTGGCACGGGAACGAGCCAGCATAGAAACTCCATCCGACGATAGTCGGTTGTGGGTAGTTCATTTGTCCCAACTTTCAAACCATATATCTACATATTCCGGGATATGATAGAACTCTTTGAAATAAGCTACTCGCTGGGGATCCTTTTGTGAAGGATCCGGCACCCACAAATAATCACCATAAGGATACTTCGAAAAAGTGATCTGATTATCTCCATTCGAAACAGCGGTTTCAATAATCCTTTCACGTTCGCGGCTCTGATATCCTATTGGCCTATATATTTTTATCCATCTAGTTCCTGATATTGTTACGGAAATAAAACTGAGAATCGACAGTACTACTATATATATTTGTTTTTTACAAGCTATATAAGAGAAAATCATAGCTCCAAACAGAATGAAGCAAATATCCGTTGTATAATAAGATCTGGGACCAACGGTGTTTATCATAATCATCGGTGCTATGATTATAAATGGTATAATCCATAACACTAACAGCCAGGGCAATAACTGTCTGTCCGTCCTAAAAAGAAGGATAATCTCAATAATCATCAAAGCAACAAATAAACAATCGATGGCAGTAATCACTGGTCGAAAAACTATTGCTCCAAAATCATGACGAATATCCCAATAGGGATTTCCTTTAATATAAGAAAAAATATAGTAGATGCTAAAAATAATGTCAGCAACACTTAGAGTAAGCTCTGTAATACTCTTCTTCTCTCTCAAAATAATCACGACTGCCATCATTCCGGCAATGCATCCTATAAGAATACCATTATGAAATACAATTTGCGGAATAAATACGCCGATATATCTCAGCCCCGATTCAATAATAAAGGCATGCAATGGCCTGGCAGGATTATACATAAGATGACGATACGTACCGATGGCATATCCTGTGTTCCAGAGGCTGGAGTATATATTACTGCTGAACATTATCATCAGCCCAAACAAATTCCCCAAAAGCAAAGGGATTACATGTTGGACAATACCCTTTTGTTTTCTTTTTGCTATCAAAAAAATAACAGAAAACAAGAAGAAAAAGATAGTTAGATTTTCCAGGAACAATTGTATCACAATCCCAAAAACAAACAGACCGATACGTTTTATCAACGTCCATTTGGGGCCTTTTGAGTAAGTATCAGATTCTATCATGAAAAGAAGATACAATAACAACCCAAGCCCGGATACAACGAAATTAGAGAATCCGGCAACCCAGCCATTGGTTTGCCGCCACACGTCTCCTGGCACTAACAGAATCATCATGTTCGAAAAGAAAAAAATACTGACCTTTATTAAGTCTGAACACTTGCTCTCTTTTTTGATAAGCTTTCCGACAATAATAGTGATCGTAAAAGGAATTAGCGTGAAAATAATACCCATTATAAGCGTTTTGAGAATCACACTTCTGGTTATTATTACTTCGATTAGATTCCCGACATACCTACTGTTAATATCCGCCTTCAACAGATGTTGCATACCTACTTCCAGTCCCCAGTCCCAATCATCATGTGTGTATGGGATTTGCGCAGCTATCCAGAGATAAAAAGCCAGCATTGCAATCGTCGAAGCAACAAAAAACCTGTTTTTTTTCACTAATGATTTCATTTTTCAGCCTCACAAAGGGAATAACACGATCACCCGCACGGCCAATGGTATCATCCTGCCGGGAGCAGCTTTGCTACGTTCATAAAGCAATGGTAGCATAAAAAGAACGTGAATTCAGAGGAATTAGTATAGTTTTCGGATGAGCTTGATCAAAGCCTTGTCCGCGCTGCACAGAATACACGGAAGGAGAATATCCGTACAATCCGTCCCAGACCGGTGAAAGACTTTACCCCATGGAAGACGTTTATCTGCTGCTTGATATAGCAGAATCAAAGTAAAAATCAATCAACTCATTAATCTCTTCGCTGTCATTGTATTTACGAAGTATCTTCAAAATATCTTCGGAATGGACGATCTTCAAGGTATATGTCTCATATACTTCGCGCAGGAATCCATAGAAGACCTCCTGGCCCATGATCTCTTTTACGTGGCGCAGGAATATAGGCGCCACGCCATACTCTTTCTCTGTCTGGGAGATATTATCCGGAAACACATCCCAGGGTTCGTTCAGATAAAGGTGATCCAGGCCCTCCAGGTCATATTTTTCGTCATTGGAATGAGCCCAGTCACGTGCACTGGTATAGCTTTCCAAAGACCCGTCCGAGCCATACTTTGTTTCGGTCTTATAGGATTCAATGTCATTGTATAACAGTTCATCACTTACAATATATGTACATATCCCTTCATCGATCCAGCCCTCACGGTATTCATTGTTTCCGACGGAATCATAGAACCAGGAGTGACCTATCTCATGCGCTATGTTTCTCTGAAGTTTATTTGCAATTTCATCCTGATCATTCAAAAAAGTCTGCCCTTCAACAAACGCCAGTCCGGAATGCTCCATCCCGTCTACACCCTGAATAAGGGTGTATTCTGCACGGGGGTAATTACCTAACAGATCCGTAAAATACTCAAATCCATCTTTGACGACCTGTTTGGCTATCTCTCTGTAAGCTTTAGAATTACCGGCTGTAAGATAATAACTCCGGATCGTTACTCCCTGCGTTTCGAAAGTATCAGCATCCATAAAATCCGAAACAGCAATGGCGAGATCCCGGATATTTTCCAGATCGAATGATACGATTCCATTTTCTCTCACAGCCGTTCCGGCACAGGCTACTGTAAAGTTCTCCGGCACTTCCATTTCCACATGAAAAGTCTTCAGATCGGGATTTCTGTTCTCTCCTTCTCCTCCCAGATACAGCGGAGGATCTACCTGCCACATGCCTTCGCTGCTACACTCAACGTAAGGATAGAAAAATGAAAGCAGGTAGAGTTTCCTCTGTTCATGTCTTATCATCCCGAAACGCTGCGGTGCATCGGGTATATCGGTCCAGGCTTCAATGACCAGTGTCCTTTTTTCGCCCGGCTGCATTGCAGTCTCAGCCAGATTGACTTTTACAGACGTATCGTCCATAAAATACTCTGCAGACAGTTCCTCATCCGTGCCGTCAAATCTTATACCTGTAATCTCAGCTTTCTTATCCTTATTTGCCTCTGCGGCATCAGGTTCCTTTTCACACAGATAACCAAAATACCCCATCGGGTAAAATCTGAGATAAACAGAGTCAACCGGAACGTCCGTATTATTCTGAATGTCAATCCTGACCTCTTCAGTGATGCGGTCGTTTTCCGTATCGATCTTCAGGTTAAGATCATAGGAGGGTGCTTCCACCGCCGGCGACGGATCGATCTTCTCATAGGTTCTGTTAACTTCAACAGGCGCTTCAGGTTCAGGAAGATCAGGAGTCGATTGAGCAGCAGCTCCTGAACTGCATACGACAAGCATGACAGTAATAACAGTTGCAAAGATTCCGATGATACTTCTTTTTTTCATAAGCCAATACCCTTCGCAGGCCTCCTCTTCATCGACAGTTTCATTTCTTTAAAAAATATACTTCTATTTCCGATTTAGACTATAATAATCCAATCTTTTTAGCCAGACCAGAGGTATTTCCTGATGCCCTCTCCTTAATTTGTTAAAGGGCTGCGGAAACTTGTGCTGGTATCTGAAGAAAAGTATAATTTGAAAAAGATGTCGTATCATCTTCTTTGTAACAGGACGTTTTTCACAGATACAACATACAAAAGGGAAAAAGATGCTTGTTCTGCAGATCACCATTTTTGGGACAATGTTAGTTGGCCTCATCGTAAGAAAGCTTGGAATAGTTGGCGTTGAAGCCAGGAAAGACCTTACGAATCTGGTTATCAATATTGTGCTCCCATGCAATATCATAACAAGTTTTATTACCAGACTCTCCACCGACCTGCTCAGGGAATGTGTGACGATTTTTCTGGTTTCTGTCGGCGTCCAGGCCTTTTCCGTAATATATGGCAAGGTCCTTTACAGGAAAGAAAGCCCCGGCAGATCCATGAATCTTCGCTACGGGATCATATGTTCCAACGCGGGTTTTCTCGGCAATCCGATTGCAGAAGGGCTGTATGGTGCCACGGGCCTTATGCTGGCCAGCATCTACCTGATACCGCAGCGCATTATGATGTGGTCGGAAGGGATCGCGATCTATTCAGGTATCTCAGATAAGAAGGAAACGGTTAAGAAGGTCATCTCACACCCTTGCGTTCTTGCATGTTTGATTGGTCTTATCCTGCTGCTGACTCAGGCAATTATCCCGGAAGTCATACTTACACCGATCCAGACAATAGGCCGCTGCAATACAGCACTGTCAATGATGGTTATCGGGATGATCCTTGCAGAAATAAACATAAAAGAGATCGTGGATAAAACCGTTATTCTTTATTCGCTTCAGAGGCTGGTCATAATCCCACTCATAATATATGTAGTACTGACCATTTTACCTGTCAGTCATCTGGTCCGCGGTCTTTCTGTGATACTGGCTGCCATGCCGGCCGGCGCTACAACAAGTATGCTGGCATCCAAATATGACCGGGATCCTGTCTTTGCTACAAAGCTGGTAGTGTTTTCCACACTCTGTTCAATACCGGCTATCATTATATGGAGTGCTGTACTGACCTGAAAAAAGCCCCGGCTTTACCCGGGGCTGCGGAGTCATAGAAATACCAGGTTTACTCCTCTGTCTCTTCGAAAATAGCATCCATAAGATCACTGGTGTAACCGTCTGACAGCGCCTTCAGTTCTTCTGCGGTCATCTGTTCGCCCTGATACTCGGCAGTCGCTATCTCGGGATGCTCATTCAGATATTTCGCCAGTGCATCTGCGTCATTATAAGCCCCCAGTTTGGAGGCAACGTGAACGTCATCAACAGGGATTCCCACCTCTTCGCACATCGCTTCGAGGGAATCAGTATAACCTTCTCCATCTTCCGCATGCTTTTCATCCGTCACCGTATAGGTACCGTCTTCCCCCTTTGTCAGTGTCAGGAGCAGTGTGTCCGTCGCTGCGCTTATCATGTTCATGTGATCGCCGTCGATGACATAGTTGACCTGGGTGAAATCACCAAGTACCTTAAACTCATCCGCTTCGGGATCACCCACATAGCCTGGCGTTTTCGAGAATATCTGCACATCGCCTGCATCCATAAACTCTGCGTTGCGCTCAGCGACATAATCAAACATCACCGCATCCGCTCTCTCATATGGAACCAGGATCTCCGCCATTAAAGCTTCCATGTCCTGCTCGGTTTCTCCACCGGCGCCGTCGACATCGCCGATCGACAGCCCCCCAGCGAGATAACCGAATAGTTCTTCTGCTGAATTTTCCACCTTCTGCCAGTCAACGGAGCCATCTTCGTCGGTTATCTTGTCAGCGACGGTCTGAAGTCCCTGATTCGCCGCACTTCCGGCATCTTCCAGTATTTCTCCGACAGTGCGGAGCGCACCTCCGACATTAACCTTTTCCGGAAGACGGTCTGAAAGGGAACTTAATAATCCGCCGATTTCATCAACAGGATCCTCCGGCGCTTTCTCAGCCCATGCTGTCACGGACATTCCCATTCCGATTACCAGAACAGACGCACACAATATACTGCTTTTTTTCATCTCAGGTATTCTCCTCTCTTATTACCTTGCCGGCATTACCGCTGCCGGTTCTTCCTAAAACCATCATCCTTCGGTTGATAAGGCAATAGTAACATAAGTCTGTTATTTATAGTGTAACCGAATATAACAGCCAGGAAAAGTTAAGTTTCTTAAGGAAAACAGTTGTTATTGATAAATGATCAGGTGTGGTATAATCTCTCTTTGAACTAAAAATCAGTTAGTGGGAAATAAATAATCGAAGGAGGATTACATCTATGAAAAAAACAATAGCTTTGATTGGTATGATAGCGCTGCTGGCCTCATCTTTAACTGTCGTCGCTGCGGAGAATACTGGAGCAGAAAACACTGCAGCTGAGAATACTGCAGTTGAAAGCACTGCAGCTACGATCACGACTCCGGACGGCGTTCTGTCCGTTGAGGTATCCAAAGATGAATGGAAAGAGAAAGAGGACTCCGATCACTGGTTTGAAATAACCGACGGGAAGAATTCGATCATGATCGATCACCTCGCCAATGGTGAGAGTCTTCCCGATGTAAAGATGGCGGCCGAAGAGAACGAAGAGATATGCCAGACATTTATATCGACCAAAAACGAAGTCTTTATCGTGACAGGGCTGGCGGACTCCAGGGAATCTTTTGAAGATATCATAAAGACTGTCGGGACCATCAAGATCCTGAAATATGATACCAAAACAGCTATGCAGAAAGAAACACAGAATGCCCAGACCACCCAGTCCGGCATTAATGCGATCAATGCAACCTATTACGTGACGACAGACGAGCTGAATGTCCGCTCCGCCCCCTCTTCAGACAGTGAAGTCGTCGGTTCCCTGTATAAAGGAGAAGCTGTAACGGTGATCGGGGCTGTTACAAAGGATGGTGCTGATACGGGCTGGTATCAGATTCAGTATAACGGTAAGGACAGCTATGTATCATCCTCATTCCTGTCCCAGACAGCACCGGCGGGAACAGCCGGCAGTACAAGCCAGACCGGGCAGTCCGGGCAGTCGGGACAGGGTGATAACAACGGCAAGGTTCAGTGCGAGCGCTGCGGCCAGTGGTTCTCACCGGATGAAATAAGAGATCATCAGCTGAGCCATTCAATGGACGATTTATACGGCGACAAGGTCCAGTGCGAACGGTGCGGCGAATGGGTCGAGCCGGATCAGCTGAGAGATCATCAGCTGGGTCACACGATGGATGATATGAACGCCGGCAACTAACCCGGTTTACTTCACGATAAATGCGTGGAAAAACTTTGATTTTTCCATCGTATCCAGTATCCGCACAGGCTTCAGCTGTGCTTCTGAACACTTCTGGCTGACAGCACATTTATCACGGTACAGGAGCTGCGTCTCCGGTTCAAGAAGACTGACATGAACCGGAGCAACCGCTCCTGTTTTTCTTGCTTCTGCATAACTGTCAGATTGACTGCAGAACAGTTGTTCCGCTGCCTGTGACAGCTGCTTCGTATCCGGATCCCCGGTATCCGGTCTTAATGTTTCGACCGGTGACAGCTCGATCATCAGATGGAACGCATTCAGTTCCTTATCCGCTTCAATGCAGTAATCGCGGATATCGATCCCTGCTTCCTTCTCAAGTTCCGGGATGACTTTCTCAATATCATTCAGGCTGAGTTCAGTGCTTCCTGCGCTGCAGACGTCGTAATACCTGCGTACATATGTAAATACAGGTACTGAATCCTTCATCCGTACAACATGGATAATGTCGCCGAGTCTGTAACGGTATAAGCCGGCAGTATTTGTGACAAATACTTCATAATCCGATCCCGGTTTTACATCCTTCGTCTGCAGCAGTGCCTCTTTCGAAGGTGTCTGGCCTGCGGGAAGAAATTCAAAGAAGTCATGGTCGGTGAGCAGTATGTATTCGTCGGTGCCCGGTCCCATGGAACGGCCGATCACAGCTTCTGAAGCAGCATAGTATCCATTATCGAAGATAATGTCATCGTCCACATATCGCTTCAGACCATCCGTATAGATCTTAAACGGGAATGTGCCGACCGCAACGATTCTCCTGAAGCGGGGCCAGATCTTCCTGGTCACGGGCTTGTCAAACCCTTCAGCAAAGATTGCCTCCAGTTCATCCGCTCTTTTTGGATCTGCGCGGAACTGTGCCCTCTGTCTGTCAAGCAGTTCTTCCGACATCTTGTTGACAAAGACATCGCCTGTCCTGATCTGATCAACAATCGCCCGGTGGTTATTTTCAAGGTATTCAAAATATTCCAGCACATTCCATGTAAACGGGGCAATGATCTGCTCAACGTCAGGATCTGCCAGCGCAAAAACGAGGCTCAGGTTTTTGGAGTCAAAATGCTCCTCCGGGAATACCACATCTCTTGGAGACGTGATACTGCCGTATTTATGTGCGCGTGCATGTGAACTGTACAGAAGGCTCTTGTCCAGCCTGCGCAGAGCTGCGCCTGTAATCGTATCATGCGGGATTTCATCCTTTTCATCCAATGTGCTGGACATAATCAGGAACGTGCTGCTGTCTGCGCTGTTGAACTCGCTGACAAGTGCGTCGATATACGGTCTTATGTGAGACGCGTTATACGGGATCTTCTTCGGTTTTCCCTGCTGCCCGCTGGTCATGGCAAATCCCTGCAGTTCTTCCTTAAAAAGGAGATTTTTCTCGCCGAGTCTGTCGATCAGGTTGATCATGGGTTCATAGTCCTGATATTTCGTCACAGGAATCTTCTCAGAGAAAGCCTGATACGTGCGGACAGTGGAGAAGCCGTATGACCTTCCGTAATCAGTCGCTTTATTATCCTAAACAATCTGGAGCAACGTATCTCTCTCAGCTCTGGCTATGCTTTCCCTGGCGTCACCCAGCACATTGATACGGCAAAAATCCATGTGCTCCTGCGCCTTTGTTCCCGGGAAAAACTTCTCATCACTTTCGAGAGGTTCCACCATATCAAAATATTTACCAAAGGTTTCACGGAATTCAGCACGCTGCTCATCAGTGATCTGTGGTGTGTGCATGAGCCTGATTCCAAGGACCCATGCAAATCCCCAGAACAAATAACGCATATCGAGCCCGAAATTGATACCGAGGTCAATACATTTGAAAAGATCTTTTGTTCCGCTCATGACGGACTCGGGTGTCAGCGGTCCTCCAGACTGCAGTGTCGATGCATGATTAATATAATAGACATACCCGATCAGCTGCGGAAGAGCGATGATCTTGTCAGCGCAGTTCACGCATATCACGTTAAATTCAAGATCTTCCCCTATCACCGTCTCAGGGTTATAGCGGATATGGTTGTCCTCTACCAGGTCGCGCCGAAGCGCCTGAGTCCATGGCGTAAATGTGGTGAGTGTCAGGATATCCTTGATGTTGGGATCCCCCTTGCGATATTCGATCACCTCTTTAGTCTGATCAAATCTGACACGGGGATCGTAAGTATCAAGTACCTTGTCATCCTCAAATTCCTTTTCGGCGCGGAACTTGCATATCTGGGCACCTGTCTGCTCCATTTTTTCAGTGACTTTCTCAATACACTCGGGAGTCATATGGTCATCCGAGTCAAGGAAAAACAGGTATCTGCCATGAGCCTTTTCCAAAGCAAAGTTCCTGGGGCTGGACGCAGTACGGATATCGTTGTTGAGCTCATAGACCTTGATCGTGTCATAACCTTTTGTCATTTCCCTCACACTCTCGAGATAGCCTGGCTCGGAGTTGTGAACGACGATGATCCACTCTATGGAATCTATTCCAATCGTCTGGCTGCGCACGGATTCGAATGCGCTTCGGAACATTCTGAGATCCGTGTTGTGAAACGGGGTTATGATCGTTGCTATGCATTTGCTCATTTTATTATCTCCTCTTATCTCCACCATAAATACAGACGCATCTTAGGTCATTGATCTGTCCGGAATTAACAAAACGCGTTTTCAAATAAATATCTCTCTTCCCTGTCCATCCGGAATCCCGCTCAGCCGCAGGAAAAATGTATTGACTACGTCTCTCCACTCTCTGGCGTTCTCCGCCTGACAGTCCATCCTGGCCAGCGCCTCTTTCCTGTCGGCATCCGGAAGCTGCAGCTTAGTCAGCTTCTCCCGCATTTCGAGTACTTTCCTGTATCCCTCGAAATGATCATCGTAGATTCTCTGGATCAGCGTTCTTCCGTCCCTCATCACAAATGAATAAGGCAGACGGTGGAAGAAAAGAAGCAGGCATTCAGGGCAGGATTCCGGATCGGAATACAGTTTCTCCAGCTCCGGAGGGTACTGCGCGGCATATCCTGTCCCGCGCCGGGTTCTGTCTATTCCGACTCCGTCCCGGTCCGCTCTGTTGTAGGTCCCCCAGGCCTGGAACTCATAGCCCCACGGGCTTGGTCCATAATGCTCATGGGGCTGTACCATCCAGCAAAGTCCCAGCGGCGAAGTCCCAGCGGCGCCGTATACTGTTCGTACACATCGCGGCTCTGCAGCAGGATCTGCAGAAGCGTCTGCTCCTCCTGCGCAGGCATCTCATAACTGAGCCTTATCCACTCCCGGATTACCTGTTCCGGATCTGCATTTCTGTTCCATGCAAACTGACCGAATGCATACAGGTTCAATGCGGCGAAAGGATGGCCTGTCCAGTTTCTGTCCCTTCCCAGGTTGCTGACAGCGGATACCGCACTAAGCTGCCTCTCTCCGATCTGGTCAAAGATCTCTCTCCACATACCGGGCATGGCAAACAGGTCGATCTGATGACCGGTGTATTCCTGGGTCAGCTGCAGTTCGCAGCACAGGTTTGTTCTGTGCATCGACAAAAGCAGCGGTGAGAGCGGCTCCCTGACCTGGAAGTCGAAAGGCCCGTACTTGACCTGCAGGATCACATTGTCACGGAACATGCCGTCCATCGGCTGGTACAGTTCGAAAGCTGCGCAGGGACGGTCTGTCTTTGTATCTCTCCAGTCCTGAAGGCAGTTGTAGACAAATGCGCGCCATACGACCACTCCGCCATATACGCGCAGGGCATCTGCAAGCATATTCGCTCCCTCAGCGTGCGTCCGCCCGTAAGTGTGCGGACCGGCTCTGTGTTCACTGTCCGCTTTGACCAGAAAACCCGCAAAATCAGGAATTTCTCTCCAGATCCTGTCCGCGCAGTCCTTCCACCAGGCTCTGACCTCCTCATCCAGAGGATCTGCACTCTGAAGGCCGCGCAGGATGGGCATGGAAAAATCGATCGAAAACATCAGATACACGCCAAACGGACGCAGGATTTTAGCAAATTCCGCCGCATCCTTGAGCATTTCATCTGTCAGGGACTGTGCCGGCTCATGAACATTGACATTGTTGATGCACAGTACATTGATCCCCACGCTGGCCAGCATGCGTCCCAGCTGGCGGATCCTCCGGGCGTCATAGCAAAATGAATTCCCCTCAAACCACAGAGACCTGCCTGCGTATCCCCTCTCAATAGTGCCGTCCATATTGTCCCACGCATCCAGCATACGGAGTCTGTGCGACGGCTTCTGAAGGTCCTGAGGAGGCGTTTCCCCGCAGATCCGCGCCTGCAGGTATGCGTAAGTTCCATACAGGATGCCGCTCTCCCCGCCCCGTATCAGCGTATTTTCCGGAGTGCACGTAATCTCATAACCATCACCCAGTGAGCCGTCCACGACCAGCTTCATCTCCGGCTCTTCCGGGTGCAGCCTGCAGAACATGCCGCTCTCTGCCTGGGCTGTCTCAAGGGGAGATGTAACAGAATCCAGATCCGGAACCGGCAGTGCGCGGAGCCATGTTTCCCCGAACCTGCTCCTGACCTTCCTTCGGTCATATACAAACCGGTCTCCTCCGGGGACAGATATCTGCGCCGTATGGATCCCCATGGCAGCCCCTTCCCCGCAGGATGGCGCTCCTGACAGCGCTTCATCCGAGAGAGCGTGCACAAACGCCTCAAATTCTTCCCTTGCGCACAGTCTGTCAGAATGCGGGCAGAGAATATGTCTGAACGGAAGATCGAGAAGTTTCGATATATTCTCTCTGTACTGCACCGCACCCAGAGCTTCCGGAAAAAACAGCCAGGTGCAGGGATTCCAGTCATCTCCGGTGAGCAGAAGTTCTCTCTCCGGCACATAGATCACTGCCGAACCGGGTGTATGTCCCGGACACGCTATGATCTGCGCAGTGAGCCCTCCCAGCTGAATGCATCCTTCCCCCACAGGAACAAAGGCCGGCATGTCAGCGTGCAGGTACTCTTCCGTACACACATCGATCCCGGCTGCCACAGCTTCCGCCAGTACCTTCCTGCGCCATTTCTCTCCTGTATACTCCCGGGCAGTCTCCTGCTCCGCTTCCAGTATGGATACCGACGGAAAAAACCTCGCCCCCATCACGTGATCGTGATGTGCGTGGGAAAGGAGTACCTGAAGCGGAAGCCCGGTCAGAGAGGAGACGAATGCAGATACATCTTCCAGGCCGTATCCCGTATCAAACAGCAGCGCACGATCACTGCCTTTCAGCAGCGTCATCCATACCCCCATTACATCCCGGATGTGAAAAACACCCGGCAGAGGTTCCCAAACATAAAATGACATTTTCTCCTCCTGTCTGAAGGTATTTTAATGCATCATTCATCCAGTCAGCCTGTTCCTGATACTTATTATAGTCTACGGATCATTCAGCGTCATTATCACTTTATCAATACAGAAAATCCAGAGCATATGCTCCGGATTTTGTCTGCAGTATGAAAGCCGGGCACCCGGCCCGGCTTGTCGTTGTTTCAGTCTTTAATCTGCTGGATGGACGCTGCCACATAAGAGTACAGCCTGTTCATCTGAGAATCCATTATCGGACGGCAGATTACCCTCAGGAAACCGGCATCACCGGCGCCGATCAGTACGCACATGGAATCAGTTTCTTCGCTGCCGTATACAAGTGTGTCAAACTCATTGATCTTTGTCGGAGTTATCACGATACCCGGGACATTCTCCTCGATATATGCCTTGACCTCATCAAGAGTTTTGCATTCGCCGACGGCGCCAAGCACCAGTTCGATCTTCTTATCCTGCTCTTCATTCTCAAATACCAGAATGGTATCTTTTTCCTTCTCCTCGTCGGTAGGCTGTCTTTTCTCAAGTCCTTCCGGAACAAGCATCTGCATGCCGAGCGCATCTATATCATAAACAGTACCGGCAAAACCTTCGTCGATAAACATCTGCTGCATCTTCTCATCCCATTTGAATTCCGCAGGCGCACCAACCGTATCTACTGCTTCGGTCTGGATTTCCTCAGTCTGTATTTCCTCTGCGTGAACACACATCACAGACGCCACGCTTAACACACACATCATAACTGCTGCAAATAAACCTTTTTTCCTCATCTTTATTTCTCCTTATATATATTTAGTATTGTTATAATTTTAATTTGCAATGGCAATTTCATTTTTCCTTTTGCCCTGCAGCATAATTTTATACGTACACAGAAATGAAAATCCACTCGTTCATTTCAAAAAAAGTTGTTCAAAAATGTTTGTCTGTTTTTTGTGCGCAGACGCTTTTTCTGTGGCTAAAGATATGGCAGGTATGCTAGAATGAATAAATTACACCAGTATTCAACAGAAGGTTATTTTTAAATTGTACTGATGGAGGACATCTGCTTCGTGAGGATGAGCATTTTCCGAAAAAAGTGGACGTTATACCATGCCGGCAGGCTCCTGTTATGTCTGCTGTTCTGTGTGCTGACAATGTGGGGATGGTCCAGGCCGGCGTACTGCGATATCCCGGCTCAGCCCATCAATTCCGCCGGAAATCTGAATATCTCGCCTTCTGTCGATCCGTTCAGGCAAGGCGAATCCTTCTCTGCAGTCCTGTATGATAACCGCAGCGGTCTTCCTACCTCCGAAGCAAATGCCATTGCGCATACAGATGACGGATTTATCTGGATCGGAAGCTATGCAGGCCTGATCTGTTACGATGGAAAAACATTTGAACGGATTGATGCAGATATACCCATCTCCAATGTAAAAGTCCTGTTTAAGGACAGTCGGAACCGGCTGTGGATCGGAACCAACGATGCAGGCGTTCTGATGATGGAGAACGGGCAGTTCATGAGATGGGGGAGGGCTGACGGACTTGAATCCCTCACGATCCGCAATTTTGCAGAAGATAAAGATGGATACATCTATATCGGTACAATTTCCGGCATCGCGTTCATCGATCCCGAACTGAAATTTACTGTTGATAGCAATAAACAAATTGAAGGGTCGATTCATAATCTCCGCACAGGAGCCGACGGCGTGGTATATGCACTTACCCGTGAAGGAGACCTGGCAGGGTTTGAAAAAGGAAAGCGGGTCAGCCTGATAAGTTCTGAAGACAACCCTATCGAAAACGTCAACTGCATGCTCCCGGATCCGGAAAATCCAGGGTGGTTCTGGCTGGGCGATATGGGTTCCAGTCTCTATTACGGTGAGGCGTCAAAAGCGTTTCAGGATGCCCGGGTGCTGGATCTTGGAGAATTGACTGAACCGGAAGGTATGGAGGCAATCGGAGGCAGGATCTGGGTCTGCGCCAGGAACGGCATTGGCAGGCTGGATGAAGATGGCATTACCCTGCTGAACGGTGTTCCGATGGATAATTCTGTTCAGCATGTCATGACAGACTATCAGGGAAACCTGTGGTTCACATCTACCAGGCAAGGCGTGATGAAGATAGTGCCCAACCAGTTTGTGGATATGTTCGAACGGTGGCAGATGCCTGCCCAGGTCATCAATTCCACCTGCCTGTATGATTCCATGCTCTTACTTGGAACAGACGAAGGTCTGATCGCCATGCAGAATGGGGATGAAGTGACCAGCATCCCACTCACAAAGGCTGTGACAGCTTCCGGGAAGTCTCTGAAAGCGACGGATCTGCTCTCCTATCTGGATATGATCCGAATCCGTTCCATTATGCAGGACAGCCGGGGTTATCTCTGGATTTCTACATGGAACGGTGACGGCCTGATTCGCTATTTTGACGGAGAGATAATGGTCTTCACGCCAGAGGATGGTATCCCTTCAGAAAAATGCCGCACGATCAGCGAGTGTACAGACGGCAGTATCCTTGCGGCGCTAAGCGGCGGGCTCTGCGTAATCCGGGACGATCGCATAACTGAAGTCTACGAACAGGAAGACGGACTTACGAACAATGCGGTCCTGACTGTGACGGAAGGTTTCGGAGGGGAGTATGTCCTTGGCACGGACGGCGGCGGTCTTCTGGTCATCCGCCCGGGAGAGATTACTCATTTCGGAACGGAGAACGGTCTCGAATCAGACGTTGTAATGCGCGTTTCCCGCAGCCGCAGCGAGGATGTGATCTGGATCGTTACAGGAAACTCTCTTGCCTATATGACTCCGGATTATACAGTGACAACAATCCGGAAATTCCCCTATGCCAACAACTACGATCTTTATGAGAACAGCAGGGGTGAGCTCTGGGTACTGTCCAGCGACGGGATCTATGTGGCACCTGTTGAACAGCTGCTTGTAAATGAGGAAATCGAGACCGTGCACTATGATCTCAATAACGGTCTCCACTACGTTGCTACAGCCAATTCCTTCAGCGAACTGACAGAAGACGGAGATCTGTATATTGCCGGCACAAACGGCGTGATTAAAGTGAATATCGATACCCCATATAAAGCAACTGTTGATCTGAAGATGTCTGTTCCCTTTGTAGACGTGGATGGCTTCCGGGTCTGGCCGGATCCCGAGGGAGAGTTTACGATTCCCTCCTACACCCACAAGCTGACAGTCAGGGGTTATGTCTTCAATTATGCACCCCTGAATCCGAAGGTTTTCTGTTATCTGCAAGGCTTTGACCGATCGCCGTTAACAGTAAACCTCAGCAACCTGACAAGTCTGGATTATACAAACCTGCAGGGCGGCAAATACCATTTTATAATGAGTCTTGACATCGGAGCAGGAAATGAAAGCAATAAAATCTCCATGCTGATCAGCAAAAAGCCGGCGTTTTATGAGCAGCTGTGGTTCTGGTTTCTCATTGCCCTTTTTGCATTGTTGCTCAATATGTGGCTGGTACGTCTTTTCCTGAAGAGGCAGGCCCTGCAGATCGAGAAGAGAAAAGACGAGGAGCGCATAGCCGGAGACTTGCGCCTTGCTTCAGAGATCCAGTCTTCTGCTCTTCCGCATACCTCTCTGTCAGATTCTGTAGATAAAAAGTATGATCTTTATGCCAGCATGACCCCGGCCAAGGATATCGGCGGCGACTTTTATGATTATTTCCTGGTCGATGACGACCATCTGGCAATGGTCATAGCAGACGTATCCGGCAAGGGTGTTCCGGCCGCACTGTTTATGATGGTGGCTAAAGCGCTGATCAAAAACCAGTTGATGACAGGGCTTACGCCTGCCGAGGCAATGACGAATGTCAACGTGCAGTTGTGCGAAAACAACGAATCCGGGATGTTTGTGACGGTCTGGGCGGCAGTGCTGGAGATCTCCACCGGCAGGGGAATTGCCTGTAACGCAGGCCATGAGCATCCGGCAATCCGGCGCTCTGACGGATCATTTGAACTGTTGAAATATAAACATAACATGTTTGCAGGTGTGATGGATAAAGCAAAGTATCAGAATCGTGAATTTGAAATGAATCCGGGGGACTGCCTGTTTGTCTATACGGATGGCATCATAGAGGCAAAAAACACATCGGGCGAGATGTTTGGCGAAGAGCGTCTGATCGATGCGCTGAACCAGATCCCGGATGCAGAGCCCAAAGAGCTGCTTGACAATGTACAGAAGGCAATAGCGCTCTTTACGGAGGATGTGCCCCAGTTTGATGACATTACTATGCTGTCAGTCAGATACCGCGGCAGAAAAGAAGCGGATCAGATTACCGTCATCGCACAGGTGAATCAGGTAAAACGGGTAACGCGCTTTGTCAACGAACATCTTAAACCTTTGGGCTGCTCCGAGCGGACCAGAGTTCAGATAGATGTAGCCATTGATGAGATATTCAGCAATATTGCGAACTATGCCTACGTCCCGGAAACAGGATCTGTGACGATAAAAGTCGAAGTAGATGAAAACCCGCTGTGCGTAGTGATTACGTTCATTGATCAGGGTATCCCCTTCGATCCCTTTGCTGAGGAACGGCCTGATACAACCAGGCTCCCGGCAAGGGAACGCCCAATCGGCGGTCTCGGACTGTTCATGGTGCAGCAAAGCATGGATGATGTTTCTTACAAATATAAGGACGGGCAGAATATCCTGACGATTCGGAAGAAAATATAAAATCAGTATTGATTCTTGAAGAAACAAGAAAGGGGTTGACAAGAATGTCGAATACGGTTTTTGAAATGAATGGTACAACGCTGACTGTAAAGCCTGTCGGTGAGCTGAACAGCATGACCACGCCGGATTTCGAGGAGGAACTGCGTACGCATCTGTCAGGCGTCAGTAACCTCATCGTTGACTTTGAGAATGTGGACTACATATCATCCGCAGGAATAAGATTGTTCCTTGGTCTTAATCAGACCCTGAAAAACAGGGGTGCGGAAATGAAGCTCATCCATGTCAGTGATCCTATCATGTCTATATTCGACCTGATAGGTTTCCAGGATGTTGTCACGGTGGAATAACAGGTATTCTTCCGCCTGTCAAAAGGAGTAAATGCAATATGGTACAGAGCAGAGAGGAAAACGGCAGGCTCATAATCTCCCTCTCCGGCGAGATTGATTCGTCCAACGCACAAGAGGTTGAGACCCGGATCTATGAAATCCGGCAGCAGTATCCCGACGATTCCATCGAACTGGACTGCGACCGGCTGGAATACGCTTCCAGCGCGGGACTG
The DNA here is from genome assembly GCA_902801515.1 of uncultured Lachnospiraceae bacterium. Taxonomy (GTDB): domain Bacteria; phylum Bacillota; class Clostridia; order Lachnospirales; family Lachnospiraceae; genus Porcincola. The sequence continues at coordinate 77,602 of CADCII010000015.1, read as the reverse complement.
CGCGTGCTGCTCCGGCTCATCCAGCAGACGGATGAAGTGATTCTTACAAATGTTCATTCTGAAATGTATGAAATACTGGATGTGACCGGCTTCACTGAGATGACGGAAGTCCGCAGGGCTTACCGCGTAATCTCGGTGGAAGGCTGTGAATTAATCGGTATGGGCGCCAACGGAATGGTATACCGCATCGATCCGGACACAATTGTCAAGGTTTACCGCAACCCTGATGCCCTGCCGGAGATTCACCGCGAGCGGGAACTCGCCCGGCTTGCTTTCATCGCGGGCGTGCCCACGGCGATTCCCTACGATGTGGTACGTATCGCAGGAGGTGGATATGGCACCGTCTTCGAAAAACTGACTGCCAGGAGTTTTGCGAAGCTGCTCGCCTATGACGATAAACCGCTTGACGAAGTGGTACAGATGAGCATTGATCTTCTCAAGCTCATTCACTCCAAGGTAATCCGCTCTGACACTCTGCCGGATATGAAAGCAGTGGCGCTGGACTGGGCAGACTTCCTGAAGGATTATCTGCCTGCTGAGTTGCATGAAAAACTGCACGCGCTGATCGCGGCTGTGCCTGCGGACGAGCATCTGATGCATGGCGACTATCACGTCAAGAATATCATGTACCAGAATAATGAAATACTTCTCATTGATATGGACACCCTCTGCCATGGCCATCCTGTTTTTGAACTTGCCAGTATATACAATGCCTATGTAGGCTTCGGCCTGATCGATCCTGACTGCACCATGAAGTTTCTTGGCCTTTCCGCCGAAACCTGTTATACCTTCTGGCGCAGGAGCCTCGAACTCTATCTCGGCACACAGGACGCCGCCGTCATCGACAGTGTGGAGGAGAAGGCAATGATCATCGGTCTGGCCCGGATCATGCGTCATCAGATCCGGCGTGACGGCATGAACCGCGAGGACGGACGTAAAATGATTGAAACCTGCCGGTCAATACTGGCCCAATTGCTGCCCCGTACAGATTCACTGGTATTCTGACATGCAGAAAATGGAAATAGGAAAAATCGATCTGCATATGCATTCCATAGTCTCCGATGGTACAGATACGCCTTCGGAGCTGCTTAAGCATGTCCGGGATGCGGGAATTACCCTGTTTTCGCTGACAGATCATGATGCGGTCAATGGATGCGCAATGATCCGTGAGATCCTCAGTGAGAATGACCCGAAACTGCTGAACGGAACAGAATTCTCCTGCAGGGACGAGCATGGAAAATATCATATCCTCGGCTACAACTATGACCCGGACAGTAAATCAATCAAAGACATGGTTGAAGCAGGACACCGGTACCGGATGAAGAAGGTCCGGACAAGACTCGATTATATCAGGGACGAGTATGGTTTCACTTTTTCAGAGCAGGATACTCAGGATCTGCTTGCCATGTCCAGTCCCGGAAAACCGCACATCGCAAACCTGATGGTCCGGTACGGCTATGCACCGTCAAAGGAGACTGCCATCTGCGATTATCTGAATAAAGCACCGGTTCACAGTGAATACGTGCGCCCTGAGGATGCCATACAGAGCATTCTTGCCGGAAACGGTATTCCGGTTCTGGCGCACCCCGCCTATGGCAGCGGAGATGAGTTGATCGTCGGATCAGAGATGGACCAGCGCCTTCGCCGCCTGATCGAATATGGCCTGCAGGGAGTAGAAGCCTTCTATTCCACCTTTCCTCCGAAGCTGAGGAAGGAAACTCTGTCCTTCGCTGAAAAGTATGATCTGTATGTGACAGCAGGAAGCGATTATCATGGAAAAAACAAGTTTATCCCTCTGGGCAAAACCAATCTGGATAAAGCGGCAGAAATCCCCGGTGGTATGAAGCGTTTTCTGGAAGCGGTAGATTATTCATAAATTGTTATGCGTTCTTCCCATACCGGAAGTCATGGGAATCGGTATGGCAAAATTTCGAAATGAACAATCGCATGAAAACCGGCAGAGAACCCATATGGTTCTCTGCCGGCCTTTTTCGGTCAGTTATCTGTGTGTACCAGACGGTCAGCTATCTGTGTTCAAGTGCGCCATCGGCGTATTTACTCGGTTTCTGTCTCCGCAGCCGTATCCAGAGTCGGGACATAATCGGTGCTGCCGAAATAAGTCTCTGCGAACTCGTTCAGTGTTCCGTTCTCGATCAGGGTCGCAAGTGCACCGTTGACATCATTGATCAGCGCCTGTCCCTCATCCGTCTTCGATGCGAGGATGTAGGTGGACTCGATGTCCGCACCGTCCGCGAACTCAGCCTGATCTTCCGGAGTCAGGAAGAACGTCTTCAGCGCATAAGACTTCTCTGCATTCAGAGTGTCAAATGTCAGTTTGTTGAGATACATGAAATCATACTTTCCATCCTCAAGCTCGGTGAGCAGGACAGAATAATCTGCTTCTGAATAATTGATCTGGATGTCCGCTCCCGTGCGGGCGTTGTAATTCTCCATCTGGGTCACGCCGATGGTACCGGTCAGGTCAACCACAGACTTGCCGGCAAAATCCGCCAGAGACTGGATCTCATCATTATCTTCACGGACAACCACAACATTGCGGTCCAGAAGATAAGGATTCGAGAAGAGGTACTTTTCCCTTCTCTCCTCTGTGGACTTCAGGCAGTTAATACCCAGATCATATCGACCGGCATCGATTCCTGTAAGGATTGACGGAAACTCGGTGACTTCCAGGTCCAGTTCGTACTGGGGCAGCTGCTCGAAGATCGCCTTGATCACCTCGATGTCATACCCGGTAACCTCTCCGTCATCGCCCAGATATGAATAGGGCTTCGGCATAGCCGCATTCGCGACATGGATCGTCTTCACCTCATCTGCGCTGATTACGCTGAGGCTGCCTGCCAGCAGGGAAACCGATACAACTGCTGCGAGGGCAGCTGCGAATTTCTGATATTTCATGATCATACCTCCTCTTTGCCTTGAATTGAAAATGGCTTGTTATCGCCCATTATATCGGATAATCAGTAATTTGAATATTATGATTTTAATATCTCTGGCTATAGGGAAAACCAATAACAAGCCCAAAAGCGTCGATCGGGAAACTTATATTAGACACAGCGCCTGTAAATGAATAAAATAAGACAATAAAAGCAAAAAAGGGTACTCTTATGGCGAATTTATTTGATTTTAAACTTGTATTCACCGAGATCCCGGCGATTCTGCATTATCTGCCGGCAACGATCTGGCTGACTCTGGCTGCCCTTCTGATCGGCCTGGTACTCGGACTGATCATCGCACTGATCCGTATCAACAACATCCCTGTTCTCAAGCAGCTGTCGATCGCATTTGTGTCGGTTATCCGCGGGACACCAATCATCGTCCAGCTGTATATCTCGTATTTCGGTATTCCGATCGCACTGAAGTATATTAACTATTATAACGGGACCGACTATGATGTTAACGCGATCCCCGGCATTGTCTTTGCGATGGCCGCACTGGGACTGAACCAGGCAGCATTTGACTCAGAGACGATCCGCTCTGCGATCCAGTCTGTAGACCGCGGTCAGATCGACGCCGCCAGGTCTCTCGGTATGACCGGGTTCCAGGTACTGAAGCGGGTGATCCTGCCGCAGGCAGGTGCGGTCGCGCTCCTCCCCCTTGGCAATTCCGTGATCTCCCTGATCAAAGGTACATCCCTGGCGTTTACCTGCTCTGTTGTTGAGATCACTGCCGCCGGTAAGATCCTGGCAGGTCGCAACTACCGGTATTTTGAAGTCTACTGCTCCCTGGCGATCATCTACTGGGTGATCACATTCATGCTGGAGCGGCTGATCAAATGGCTTGAGACCAAAGTCACCGTTCCCGATGAGGCTCCGGAAATGGATGAATACGGCAATCTGCACATCCGCAAAGGCAAAAAGGAAAAAGTCATCCCGGCAGCGTCGCTGGGAATCACTCCGGCAGCGTCCGCTCCGGATAAGGGAGATATGGCATGAGTTATATAGAGATCCGGGGACTAAGCAAACGCTTTGGAAGCAACATCGTCCTGGACAATGTAGATATGGATATCGAAAAAGGAGATGTGATCGCACTGATCGGTCCTTCCGGCACCGGCAAGTCCACTCTCCTTCGATGCCTGAACCTCCTGGAAAGGCCGGAGTCCGGAACCGTCACCATCGAGGGCAGGCGCTATGATCTGACAACCCGCAATTCCAAGGAGATCAATGAATTGCGGTCCCACACGGAAATGGTCTTCCAGCAGTTCAATCTGTTCAGGCAGCGGACCGCCCTTGCGAATGTCATGGAAGGACTTACCGTTGTGAAGGGTATGGATGAAAAAACAGCGCGGGAAACCGCGCTGTATCACCTGCGCAAAGTCGGCATGGAAGACCGCCTGTTTCATTATCCGAAACATCTGTCCGGCGGACAGCAGCAGAGAGTCGCCATTGCCAGGGCGCTGGCCATGAATCCGCTTCTCCTTCTCATGGATGAGCCAACCTCCGCGCTGGATCCGGAACTGGTCGGCGAAGTTCTTCAGACTGTCCGTTCCGCTGCCCAGGACGTGGCAGACGGCACTGCGAAGGATATCTTCGAGCATCCTGATAATGAACGCCTGAGAAGATTCCTGATCAATATCAACATGCTGGAAACCGGTGAATATGCGACCTGATTTATGAAGATAGATAGAGCCTGGTAACCTTCCCGGATTTATTGGTAAAAATAACAAATCCCAGGCCAAGGTAACGCTTAGCATACTTCATAAAATTGCTCTTCGAGACCCTTGACAATCCGTCCTCTGACCTGAAATAAAACTTACACGACTTTGCGAGCTTAAACGTTCTCTTTTTCTTCGGAAGCAGTCTGCCTGCTCTGGAAATCATTTGCTCCGATTTTGCTCTTGTAAGGGTTCCGGTTATCTTGAGCTTCTTTCCTTTCAAACTGATCTTTGATGTCCTGCCCCAGTACGTACTATAGTTTTCCTGCCTGCTAAGACTCGAATAGTACACATACTTCTTAGATGCTGCATGCACGCTCTTCCGGCTTCCCTGTACCATAAATGCCATGAGCAATATTCCCAGCACTATGATCGCCTTTGTGACAAAGCTCCTGATCTTATCAGTTCTTAATGAATTCATATGTCTCTCCTTATACCTTACTATTAACCCGCCCTCACCCGCGTTTTGCGAAGGCTCGGGTTCCTTTATTTGTGACTCCATTATATCGACTGGAAACACTCATTCTGTAATATCGAATTTCCCTCACTTTAATTCCAGAATAATTGCAGTTGCGTTGTCCCTCTCTCCATATTCATATACCATATCAAAGAGGTTTCTCATCTTACTTCGGATATTGCTCTCTGACAACAAGCGCTCCTGCAGAACAGTTTCATTCGAACAGTTCCACACCCCATCTGTACACAGCAGATAGATATCTCCTGATCTGTAAGGGAACCGACTGACAGCCGGCTCGATCACCATCTCTTCCGCCGGAATCCCCAGGTATTGTGTAAGCGCTGCATTCCCGACAAAGCAATACGATTCTGTGTGATCTATGGAAACCTGTCTGAACTCTCCTTCTGAATAGCGATAGATCCGGCTGTCACCGACGTTGCAGATGATCACCTTCCCTCTCTGCACATACGCCGCAGCAGTGGTCGTCCCCATCGCATCGTAATGCCTGGCTTTTCGGCAGCTGTCTATCTCCGCGCTGGCCGCCTTGCAGAATGATTCAAGGAATCTTTCAGGAAACAGAGCCTTCTTCCATTCGGAATACTTCATATCAATCTGCTGCATTCTTTTTGCAGCAAGATACGCAGCAGTTTCGCCTGCTTTCTCTCCGCCCATTCCATCGAATACTGCGAACAGGCTGCCCTCTCCCGGCGATGTAGAACCGACAAAGAATTCTTCCATTCCATTGTTCATTTCCTCAAGGAAGAACCCTTCACCACAGTACAAGTTATCCTGGTTTTTGTCCCGCACATGGCCCTTGCTGGACCAGGCAGCATATCGTATCAGCTTTCCCAATTCATTTCTCCTTAGATGTGGGGCAGGAAAATGACATTTCCCAGACGTCGGCATACGTTGCAAGCGGAACTTCTGACAGAAGACACATTAAGACAAAGGCTTCATACGTATGTAATCTATCATTTAACGCACAAATGATCTTCAAAACCTGTCTTATATCTGCATCATAACAATCACAGGAATCCACTCTGTTCATCTCTCCAGGGTTTCATGAATTCTGTTTATCGCCCTCATAAACCTCAGCAAAGGAAAGCGGATTGATTTTCAGAAGAAACTGGCGGTAAAAGTTATAACAATTTCTATTTTACCAGGACTTTGACCCTAATCTTCTTCTTACCGCATTTGACCGTGATCGTGGTTTTGCCTTTCTTCTTTGCGGTGATCACGCCTTTACCGGAAACAGTGGCTATCTTCTTTTTCGAAGACTTATATTTGATCTTGTCAGTGACCGTGATCGGTGTGACCTTGGCATTCAGGGAGTATTTCTCCCCTTTCTTCAGGGTTATGGCTCTTACCACTGAGATCTTTTTCGCAGCAACTTTCTTTTTCTGCACACTGACCTTAGCCATTGCGAAAGCTCCGTAATCCGTCCAAACTCCTATATATGCCGTTCCGGTCTTTTTGCCTGCTTTTATTACGCCTTTCTGATTCACGGTAACAATCTTCGTATTGCTGGACGCCCATTCCCAAACAGAGTCTCCCTTCTGCAATCCGGAAACTTTCAATTTCCTGGTGGACTGTCCCACCTTGAGAGGAATAAAAAATGCGTTCAGTTTGATTGTCGGATTCATATACTTATAGTCATAATCAGAACCCTCTGACAGCGAAGAACCAGGGGCGGTAATCCGGAATTCAGCAGTCTGGGTGCCTGTATAATATCCGACTCCTGTGGCTGTCACAGTAGCGGTGCCGACCTCCGTATTATTGGAATACTCCAGCATATAATCGGTTCCCTCGATAGCCCCCGGAATGTAGACATTCGGCCTGATCTCTGCGCCTGTATACGTACAGTCTGCGATTCTGCTGATCTCAGGAAGCTCTCTGATGATGGAGAAATAAATCGTCCAACTGCCTTCATAACATCTGTATCCCTGAACCGTCACAGAAGCCCTTCCCGGATTCATATTATTTTCAAAGAACACAGAATAGTTATTGTCACGGGGCAATCCAGGTATGATTACCTCCGGCTCTATACTGCTTCCGGTATACTGCTGGTCTGGAATCGGCTCCGGCTCCGGAAGCGATCCTTTTATCGTAAAATGAATCGTATCAGTCCCTGCATAATTGCCGATTCCGTTTAGCGTGATAGTTCCTGTCTCATAACCTATATCTGTGTTATCAGAATAAGTGAGAGTGTAGTCCCTTCCCGGCAGGAAAGACGTATCTACAGTCCCTTTCTTACATATATCGACCTCCGGCCGAATCTCCTCTCCGGTATACTTGAAACTTGCCAGGCGGGAACCGGAATCTTTAAACTGCAGCCGGTAAGAATAATAACTTGAGGAGAAGATTTTCTGCGGTTTTATCTTAAAGGTGTAGGAAAGTGTACCTGTACACCTGTTTTTCCCGCTGATCACGATCGTCCCGGTTCCTGCATTGACATTATTCTTATAGGTTACGTCATAATTATCTCTGATGAGCTGCTTTACATATGTACTCTTTTCATCAGACCATTTCCAGTCATAATACTCTAGCCATTTGTAATCCTCTGTATTCTGTACCAGAGGTGTCTGCTCGGTTCCCTTATATACTTTGTCGGACTGATCCACTGTGAAGAATTCCTTCCGCAGCACCAGACGCTTATTTTCATCCAGCAGGTTGATATCATAGTGCGGACCGGTGCAGACTGTATCAACTGTGCTCCCGGGATAGCAGAATGTCGTGCACTCGCAGACAGCATGATGACCAAGTTCCGGATCCTTCGTTTCTATCACCATGAAAGGCACCCTCAAAAATGCACCCGCTCCTATTGAAGTGACCCCTGACGGAATGTATACCGCTTCTGGATGCATACTTGCTGCGAAAGAGTCAGCGCCGATCACCCTCAACGATTCCGGGAAGATAATCTCTTTCAGACTTTCACATGCACTGAAAGCGTCATTTCCGATGACTTCAAGAGAGTCGGACCAGTTTACCTCAGACATCTTGTTACACCATAAAAATGCATGGTCTTCGATCGCGGTCACACTGTCCGGCATCGTGAGTTGTGTAATATCCTTACAATACATGAATGCCTTCTCTCCAATTGTCTCAACACCGTTTGGAATCGTATAGCATCCTGCTGTCTTCTGCGGACAGGCAATCAGCTTCTTTCCATCGAGAGTACACAGGGCATTATTCCTTGAAGAGAAATATTCACTCCCTTCTTCGACCAGAATCCTGCTGTAGCTGTCCTCCTGCAGCATACCACTGCGAATGGAAGAGACCTTGTATCCGTCTAGCTGCGCCGGAATGGTTACCACATCCAAGTCAAAACGCATATAGCTGTCCAGACAGATCGTTCCATCGCTGTTCATAGAGTATTCAAAGTCATTGGAAACTTTATAAAACTGATAACTACGAGGAGCATCGCCTGTATATCCGCAATCGACTATATAATATTCCCCGTCAATCTTTACGATATTGTTCTCATGACCGGCACCTGCACCAGGAACAAAGTTCGCATTGCGTATGTGTGCGGGAATCCCGCACTGCTCACACATATAGCAGACAAGGTCACTGTTCCCTATGCAGTCAGCACCACCCGTAAGAACTTCACCCATCATGCTGGAACTCTTGGGACTGTAATTGTATGTCTTAGAAACGTAATTGCAGATCGCGCTGACTTTCTCGTAATCACTGTTCAGATTCCTGATACCGAGTCTTTCTATATCCGCATTTACAATCTGCTCAACATAGTACCGTTCATAGCTGACGAGATTGACTTTGACTGTAGCGATCGTCTCTCCATCAACCGTAACCTCTATCTCACCCGAAGAACTCCGGCTGCCGCTGCCTGGTAAGATTGTGACGAAGCCGCTGTCATCCACTGAAATATCGCCGCTGCGCCGAACAAAGCGCTCTTTTTTATTTGCTCCCGAAACATTGATCTGAAAAGATGTGGGCATATCTTCAGGTATGGATGATATATATTCTGTGTAATTACCTCTGAGATAATAGAGCGTCACTTCCTCTGCGTTAATGGTTATCCCTGAATCCGCGGCGCACAGGATCTCGCCTTCGCTGTCCTGGGCATCTGTGTCATCCTCAGCATCTTCTGAGATCGTAACCGGCTCCTCCGGATCCGGCAGTTCACTTTCCGTTTCAGTTTCAGTTGCCATACCATCCGGCATGATCTCAGAATCTTCTGCTTCAGCAGTAATTCCATCCGGGATGATCTCAGCGAATCCCACTTCATCGATGTTCTCAATTATGCAATCGTCTTCGAGATCATCCGACCGTTCCGTTTCTTCTGTGACCGTCAGATCAACCAGACTATTGTCTTCGATGAAGTTGTCTGAAACATCGGTTACATCTTCATCCTGTGCTGCTTCATAGAAACCATCTTCAACTGATTCCAGAGCTGAGGCAGGATCTGCCGTCCATGCAGTCTGCTCATCTGCATACACTGAACCGCCCAGTTGGCTGAGCAAAAGAACAAATACAGAAGAAAATGTACAGAGTTGTCTTTTCATGATGCGTTCCTCTTTTGAATAATCAATTACAATTGACCTGTATATCCTGTGTCCTGCGGATAGTCATCATCCCAAGGCCTCGGGATCTTAATCCGCCGGCTCATACTCCAGGCCTGCATCCTGAACAATCTTCAGGAGAAAATCATAATCTTTCTGCAACTTCTCCAATTCTGTTTTTAGCTTTTTATTCTCTTCCTGCAATGTTTGCAGAGATTCACTTTTATCAGCAGAATTGTTTAAATCAATATCCGAGTTGTTAACCTCTTCCCATTCACATATATATCCGTGGCTCTCTCCTGTATTATTCTCATTTAAATCATTCCACTTCTGCCTCCATAGCACGGCTCGATTCTCATTGCTTATAACATTTGATGAATTGTTAGGCTCACCGGGCGACCAATTAGTATATTCCCAGTCCTCATCGGTTACCCAATGCCAGTTAAAGTTATCGTCCCGATATCCCCCAATCCACGCTCTTGAGTTAGATTCGTTTAATGTCTCAACGAATTCCTTCATCCTGGTTATCCTTCACCTGTCTTTTCAGCATGGATTCGGATTCCTTTGTTTGCGATTCCATTTTATCGACTGGAAACAATCATTCTGTAAAATCGATTTTCCCTGGGGAAGGGTGACAGATTCGGACACAACAAATCACCGGTCATTTAACCGACCGGTGATGGATAGTTTTCTTTCGTTATGAACTCAGCAAAATGACATCTCCCAGACGTCTGCATATGTTGCAAGCGGGACCTCTGACAGCAGACACATCAGCACAAAAGCTTCATATGGATTCACTGCGTGCAGCTCTTTCAGACCGCTTTCCTGCAGTATCCGGTTCATATCATCCATGAAATCTCTCAGCATATCTTCCGGAAACTCATAGTCTTTCTGCGAGTAAAGGAAGAATTCCAGCGTGATCAGATCATATCGGTCTACCTGAAGCTGTTTTTTCAGTACTCCGTCGATCCTCTGCCTGCTCAAGCGGAAATTGTTAAACTGCTTGCTGAGAAGAGACGATGATGCCTTCTGCAGATTCCCGTTCTTCGTGACAGGAATCCCGCTGCAGATCACCTGCTCAATATCAGCAGAGGTAATATCTTCCGGTGAATAACTCTTCTTTGCTGCATCTGCTGCCAGATCTTCACTGTTCATTCGTGCAACTTCTACTTTTGTCAGCTCCAACAGTCTGCAGAAATACTCATATGCTGTACGTTGTTTTGCTGTACTTTTCCCGCTTTTATTGAGATAGATCAGATAATCGATCAATGCCGATCTGTCATCCAGGTGTGCCTTAAGCGCATCCTGATGGTTTCTTATCGACAATTCTCCGGATCCTTCTGCTCCCTCAGAGATTCTGGCCTCTGTCTCACGGAGTACTGCCTGCGCTTCTGCATAACTCTTCCCATTGCGATAGCAATGCCAGAATACCGTTTCCTTCGGATCCATAAAATCGAAGTCTTCCTCCTTCAGGACCTTCGTCAGGAAAGACGACACATCTCTGTCAGACATACGTAGGCCAAACCCGAGAAGGAACACTGCGCTCCGTCTTACACTGTCATGCTGGAGCCATCCCTTAATCGTTACAGACCATTTCGTGCTGCTGGGCTCAAATGAATGCGGCGCAGCATTCTCCTCGAACGAGTACGCGATGATCTCCCCGAAGACATCATCCGGAACAGCCCGGAAGGGTTCCCTGAGCCCTGCCCGCTCATAGATATACCTTTTCAGATAATCCTTGAAGGATACGATCTCCATCGTCTTATACAGATACCGGAAGATCGCCTCAGAATCCATATCGGCAAAATCATCCGACTCCACAACTCTCAGGATCTGGTTCTGCGCCTTTCGTGTAAATTCAAAATCCCGGACAGTCGATTCAAAATCTGTTGTGTCTAAAAATCTCATCTTACAGTCTCTTACAAATTACTCGGAAGCGGCTTCCCGATTGGAAACAGAAGACCACTCAGGTTCGAAATCATACATTTCCCCACATGCAAGTTCCTGGATATTGTCCTGTGCCAGTTCTTTCCCGCCAGGTATCAACACACCTACACAGTCCCAGTAGAAGTTTTCTGTTCCAACCGTATCAATCACAAAACCATTCTCGTCATAAATCACTTGGGGTGCAATAAGAACTCCGTCCATATACCTGAAGTAATAAGGAAACATTGCATGATCCCCCGTACTGGTTCCGACCATTCTTGATATTGCTGTATGTTTTCTTTCAATCTCTTCGTTTTCATCTACCTGGAAACAATAATGAACCACATAACGAGTGGAGTAATCTGCTCGAACAAGGCGGATCTTCCCGGATTCTGCAGAGTAATCCATGCTGACTGATCCGCCCCTGTCATCCGGCCCGATAAAAATCCCTGAGATACTGTCTGTCGAGATTGAGACAAGAATTCCAAACATGGTTTGAGAATAGTCAATGTATAAGCCCGATTCTTCTGTGATCTCAATCTTCAGATATCTCTGCACACTGTCTGGCCTTCCCATGTCAAGTACAGTGTCAGAAACCAGAAAACCGTATTCCTCTGCCTCAGGGACAGCGATCTCCAGAAGCCTGTGATACAGAGTATCCTGATCAGAACCTTTCCGATCATTAAAAAACATTGTCCCTGATTCATCTGCAATGATATTGAGCGTGTGGTACAGATCCTTCGGTGTCACATGGAATATGTCCTGATCATCGATCCATCCTGTAAATGAATACAAGGGGTTCTGCCAGCGCGGGAACGGCGAACCGTTCAGATTCTGCATCTGAACAGAACCGTCTGCACAAGAGGTGAGGAGTTCCATTGCAAGCCCTTCTGCAGGCTCGACCCACCCATCATACGGAGCTGAGTAAACCTTCTCAAAGAGACTTCCTTCAACTGTTACCTGTGTCGGAGAAATTCCCTCCCACTCATAATCCATGCCGTCAGCACCTTCAGTTTCCCTCTTCAAGCCATCTTCAGGCATCATCACGGTCAGATGATCGCTGCAGATGACCGCTCCGCCCTCAGCCGTATACAGTTCTTCTGTGAGGAGGACTGTCCCGGGATCAAATTGGTTGATCTCCCTCACGTCGTGCGCCTCATCTGTTGCTGTGCGGTCATAGGTCCCCGTACGATAATCATAAAAAGGCCATCGCTCTGTCTGAGAGAAACTCATATCGTAAGCGAATCGAAGATCATCCCGGATGATCCACTGTTCATCCAGATATTCCGCATCACCCAGTTTCAGGATCTGGAAGGAGCGAAGATCCTTTGCTTCATGGATCAGCGCTGCCTCCGTCCCTGTGTCAGCGTAAACCTCAATATCATAGTGGAAAGGGATCTGTCCGAATATTCTCGAGCCATCGATCTCATTCGCATATCCCACGACCAGATACGGCTCATAAGTCCCTTCAAAGTCCACAAGGTTTGCATAACATAGTCCACTATGCGACATTCCGTCCTGCGAATTGTATTCAAATATTCCGTGCTGCTCCTTTAACCTCACCAGCAGCTCAGCATATGCAGAATTGTCCTTCCCCTGGGCATAAACCTCCGCCATGTCAGCGGAAAAGACTCCTGATGTTAATGCCAGCGCCGCTGCAGATGCAAATGTTAATAACCATCTTATTCTCATTTTGTCACCTCTCCTGTTTCATCCAGCAATTCTTCCTGTACAACGATGCCGAATTGATCGATTATATCCAGAAGCCTCTGATTCTGTTTCCTAATCAGTTCATTTTCCTGCATTAATGCCTCGTTCTCGCTCTCAAGCTGAGCGATATATGCGGCTCTTCCTGACCGGGCAAACTCATCCAGATAACTCTGCGCATTTTCAGGATAGGAGATGTTTATCTTATAATCCCCCATGTCGTCGCTTTGGTTAATCTCAAGATAGTATTGTTTTCCTTCTTCAAGATTACAGACCGTATTGCTTTCTTCTGCCAGATTCGTACACTGGAGGATCATCTCATGCTCGTCTTCCGTATACATGTGATACAGATACTTATATTCAGGATCGCATGTAAATTCATAGGTTCCGTCACACGGCGCTGTAAAAGAATAGGTGTTCTTCTGACCTCTGTAATCAAATTTGTCCTGGACCGAGGTGTACCCTGAAATATCCACCCTTGGTTTTGCAGGACCAACCTGAAAGGAATAGGCACCTAATTCTTCGTATGGATAAAGAGCTGTAGTAATGCTGATCATATATGCTTTGCCGGCCTCCAATGAGATTTCTACCGGCAATATTCCAAAGTCATTTTCTCTTTGAAACACCAGCTCCTTCTTTTCATCCCACACATAGACTCCGAATAACGAGGAGGAGGAAGGGAGAAGGATCAGTGAATGACTACCGGAGGTTTCCGGAGTATATGTATAGTAATTGCACTGTTTTGAGAATACGATCTGGTCTTTGACAATACGGTTATCACTGATGTCTGCTACAGGTTTTTGAGACAGAACCGTCACTTTGAACTCCGCAGCCCCGCCGTCTTCCTTCTTCACAAGAATCGTGTATGTTTTCTCTACATCGAGTAATACGGTTTTGTTCTCCGTATGGCTGCTTCCGGAGGTTGCTGCAAGTTCTTCTCCGGAGGGATCCTGAATATACATATATACCGACTGATCCGAGTCTTTGGTGCTGATTGAGAAATTGTATGCCCCGGATCTTTTTGACGTAAATGAAAAAATCTCCTGTTCTTTCTCCGAATCAAGCGCCCCTTCGAATTCAACAGCAGCCTCCTCTTCAATGCTGACCTCGCTCACCTCTGGAAGAGGAGCAATCTCCAGCGGGTTTACAGCGGATGCATACCCGCCCGGTGCTTCCTCTCCTGCGCTGACTGCAGCATTGCTCAGAACAACTGCGATAGACAGCAGGCTGCCACAAAAGCATGAAATAAGCCTTCCTACACGCATATGACTCCTCCTGAATCTATTCTTCCGATGAACCGTCCTGCGGATTCAGAACAAGGCTTACGTGGTAACGCTCTTCCGTTCTGATTGTCTCCTCATCCGGCAGGAAACGGGCTGTAATTACATCACCGTTCTGTTCTATGTCAAAATCGTCTATTGTAACGGTATCTGCCAGGATTTCCGCTTCCGGGCTTTTCAGTCCCGTCTTGATGCTGTCCTCAAGAATCTTTTTTGAGAAGTACTTCCTGACGGTCCTGCCGCTCTCATCCTCTTTGATAACGCAGCGAAAACAGTCGCTTATCTCTATAACCTGTTTATCTTTATCTGCTCTGTATGTCAGATTACCCGGATAATTTGTGATCTGCTGTTCTGTTTCTCCGTGGTCTTCAGTCCCGGATATCTCCCCCTCAGAAACTCCGCTGTCAGAATAACCCTGTATAGATTCAGCCTGTTCCAGTTCTGTCTGATGCCCGGTAAAGATGCTTTCCACACGCTCTGTCTGGCGCTCCGTATCTTTCTGCCCCACACTGCGGTTCCTGTTTTTTAATCCTCTTCCTGCAAGAAGCCCAGCGGTGATCACAATACAGCCGGCGATCACAAGGAGCGGCAGCTGCGGCTTGTGTTTCAATCTGTTCCTGCGCTCTTCAGTGGCCTGCTTCTCCTTCTCAGGGCTGCCTGCCGGCGTCTTCCGGATAATCTTATGATCAGTCTTTCCTCCTTGTGAGATGGAAAGCAGCGCATCTTTAAAATCAGCCGCCGACTGATATCTTTTGGCAGGATCAAACGCACATGCCTTTAAAATAACGGCAGACAGCTCCTCCGATGCCTCAATCGGTCGCGGGAGTTCTTCCCCGCTGATCCGCCGCCGCAACGCCTCATCTTTATCCTTGTAATACGCGATTGCCTTATACGGATTGACGAAAGGATCCCTGTTTCGATTTAATACCCGGTACAGAACCAGTCCGAGCGAATAGATGTCGGCCTGCCTGCCGTAATGAAGTCCGTTGAAGACCTCCGGCGCCATGAAAGACACTGTACCCCTTGTGGAGAAACTTCCTGCGGACCGGTCCAGTTTTCTTGCCAGTCCGAAATCTCCCAGTTTGAAATCTCCAAGCGGTGAGATGAAAATATTGTCCGGCTTGATATCCCTGTGAATGATGTTCAGCTTTTCACAGTAGGAAAGGGCAGTGCAGATATCAGTCCCAAGTTTTATAACTTCACGCTCTTTCAATTTATTTGAGACGTAAAAGTCCGGCAGGCTCTGAAGAAACTCCATTCGGATGAAAATGTTCCATCCGATCCCTTTTTTCTGGTCGGTCACAGCATAGTCTTCGATCGAAACGATGTTTGAGATTCCTTTCAGCGAATCCATCATCTGGATCTCTTCAATACAGCCATCGACAAGATCTTTGTAATACGCTCTCAGGGATTCGTCAGTCTTGTACTCCCTGCGGAGCATCTGGTCTTCCGAGTCATCTCCAGGGATCGAGATCACTTTTATGGCGCATGAAAACACCTTGCCGCGGACTGTGCGCTCCGCCTTGTATACGGTCCCGTACGATCCGCTTCCGATCAGACCAACTATTTTCCAACCCTGCCATCCATCAGGAAGAGATATTCTGTCGTTCATAGTCCACCTGCGTCCAAGTCTTCGTTAAGGGCAATTTTTGCTTAATACGTCCGGAAGATCCTCCCAATTGGAATACACATCACAACCCGCACCTTCCTCTTCCTCCATATTCGTCTCATGAAATGCAAAGCTTTCACTGGACACAGGCTCACCGTTCAGGTACTGCAGTCCCCCATAGTCAGAATACTGCCAGCTGAAACCGATCCTGCTGTCCTTCAATCTCCCTTCCGAGACCGAAAAGCAGTTGCTATATTGTGCGTTTTTATACTGATCCTCCTCTGATCCCTGGCTTTCCACGCATATGTTCCCATCCGAGAAGATCGCATTGACCTGACGATTGGATATGGATTTTCCATTGATCACCGTTCCATCCGATGTCGCGACATTCCACTGCTCATTTCCATCGCTTTCATTCAGAAAATGGCTGATCACTTCAAGGTGTCCATCCCCGTCAAGATCCTTAAAGTAAAAATCCCCTTGCGCATAGCTCAGATCACCGGCATCAGAAGAAGCGGCGTTGCAGCAATCCTTCATGCACTCGTTCAGGTAGGAATTATACAGATATGCTTCACCATCGGATGGCACGACGCCCAGCTGTCTGCCTGTCATCCGTGTTACGGCATCATAGATATCCGCATTGACGGCGTGCATTGTCCCATTATATCCCTCGTACCAGATGACCGAATCATTCGTCTCCCTCAGACAGGTCTTCCAGGAGAACAAGGTGTCCCAGTATTTTCCCTGTGATATGATTTCTCCGTCCAGAAACACATCGGATCCCCCCGATGTAAGCCCGTGAAATACGGATATCCTTCCATTGTCATACGTGAGAAGTTCCGCCCCGGCTGCATCAGTGATAAGAAGAAGATCCTGCCCACCGCTGTTGATCAGCGCAGGGGTCTCAGAGACTGTTGTTGAGAAGAGCCGCGTCAGCTCTGACTCATCCCTTCTATATATATCAAGGGTACAGTCGAGCGTTTCTGACGCATCCTTTTCCTCTCCCGCTGATCTGTATACGATAGCAAATATCTGATCACCGCTGCCCCAAAAGTCAGCCATCGAAGCCCAGCGGACTCCCGGGGGCTCGTCCTGATCACTGATTATTCCCTGCATTTCTCCATACTTGTCTACCTGTTCCTTCAGACCGATGAAATATAACTGTTCTTCTTTTCCCGGAAAAGAGATCATGTCTGGATCCGGGAAAATGGAATCATCCGTGTACGAAAACGGGAGAAAGGAGGGAGCCGTACGGTATGTCGCCTCATCCGCCCGGACCAGAAGTGCCTCATTTATATTAGCAGCAAGAATGATCATTGCTATGGCAAGAAGCTTCCATATTTTCATTATTCTCAATCCTCGTACCATTCTTCATCCCATTCCTCGTCCCACTCTTCGTCCCACTCTTCATCCCATTCCTCATCCCAATCCTCGTCCGTTTCCTCTTCAAGCATCTCGGGATTTGACAACAGCAGGTAGTTACATTCTCTGTAATCATCAGAATAGTAGTCTGTACCTCGCCAGACATGGATGTTCAGCCCCCAGCCAGTCCCGACAGTATAGAGGCTCAAGGTGTCACCGCTTTTAATCTCCCTCTCCTCTCCATGATCATAGTCTTGTTCTGTGACAGTGGCGTTCCAGCCTTCATTCATCTCAAACGCAACGGCGTCTCCATTTTTGATTGACTCCATCCTATCTTGCGGACCCACATAAAGTTCAATAACTCCGTCATAGAAGAACGCACTGTCTGTCGTAAACTGATCTGTGATGTTCTCCGGGCCAACTGTAAATACCTTGAATGGCGGTTCCTTTGCCACATATATATCATACTCATCCGACACATGCCTGGCATCTTGAGAGATCGCGTCTCCATACTCCAGGCTTGCTCCTCTCGCCGGAAAGTCATCAATGGTTGTCGCAGCTGTTGTCACATACCCGTACTCATCATAGGTATATACAGCTGATTCTTTTTCCGGGCTGTCTGAAGAGGAGGACAGTATCCGATGCTCCTGGTCAAATTGAAAACTTGTGGTATCTGTCTGTGCACTTAAAACCGTATGATCATTTACTGAACATGGCTGGCTTGAACATTGGGAGATATTCCCCGTTTCGTCATAGCTCAGAGTACAGGACTCAGTCACATCTTTATAACAGGTTCCACCAACGAAATGTACAATACGGCCACTCTCATCATATGTAATCTCCGGCCATATATGATATCGAAATGCCGTGAGATTGTTTTGCGTGAATACTACTTCGATCTGAGTCAGCCTCCAGTCCTCTGTATAGTGATATATATACTCCAGTTCAAGGGCTCTGGCTCTCTCGACATTGTCGGAAAATGTGAAAGATTCTGTATACCCCAACAGATGTGTCTCTCCATCGGTCTCGAAAAGATAGTCAATCCCTGTGAATGGGTAATCATCTTCTTCGGAATAAGTACAATGAATACTTGCTATATTGCCGTTTCGAATATCCTGGCTCAAAAGAAACAGCAACTGCTCCGGATAGTTCTGTACCGCTGCAAACTGCCATAGATTCAGGTCATACCCTGACAGACCAGGTTCCTGTTTCGATAAAAACAGCACCATGTCAAGCGGACTGTAATTCTCCTCGCCGTTCCCGACACCAGTATCAGAGATCTCAACGTTCAATTCATACGTCGGAAAATGGTAATTCAGCCGATACTCATCAGAGTATCCTGTGACAGATGACAGGTACAGAGGAACTCTTTCAAAGTAATCCTCCGCAAACACTGCTTTCGCATCAGAGACAAGACCAAGACACATCACAAACACGATCAGACGTTTTGCATGAAACATCTTTCGTTCCTCCTTTCTGGTGAACTCTTGCTTTTGCATACTTTTTTCTATATCTGCACCCTGCATAACACGGCCGTCGTATTATCAGGAGCACCCCTTAAGTTCACTACGGACGCGATTTTCTTAGTGGTTTCACCTAATGTTTCTCCACGCTCCACCAGCGTCAGGATCTCTTCTTCCGAAAGGACATCCGTGACCCCATCGGACGTCAGGAGGATAATATCCCCTTCCCTGGCAGGAAACTCGCTGATATATGGCTCAATGACCATCTCATCAACCGGAATGCCAAGACACTGCGTGATGGGTGGTTTTCCAAAAGCGAACCCGTAATCCGCCACATGCTGCTTTGAAACGGACTTTATTCTCCCTTCCCTGATAAGGAAAGACATGCTGTCCCCAACATTCCACGCCGCGACCTTTCCGTTCCTGAAAAGGGCTGATACGACGGTCGTCCCCCTTGACAAGGGCGTCGCGTTTGCCTGTGAGCCGCACACTGCCCGGTTCAGTTCTTCACACATGCTGTTTATCAGAGAATGTGTATCTGCCTCTGCCACTTCTTTTTCCGCTTTGCTGTTTAAAAGCGTTCCCATTGTCTTCGCTGCCAGGAACGCGGCTCTTTCTCCCGCTTCACAACCTCCCAGTCCGTCGAAGACAGCTGCCATTGCCCTGTCCCCTGAAAGGAATGTCCCCTCTATCAGCCCGGGCAGCCCACTGTTCTTCTCTGGAAGGAACCGCCCGTCCACATAGAAGTTATCTTCATTGTTCACCCTCTCTTTTCCGGTAAAACAGATGGCAGCATATTCAACGCGATAACTCATAAGTAATCAATCCTCATTATGGTAAGACATCTCCCATATATCGGAATATACTGCCAGCGGCCCATCAGTCATCAGGCACAACAGTATGAACGCCTCATATGGGTTGGCAGGATAAATGCTCATCATATGGCTGTCTTCGAGTATTTCATTCATCTGTTCGGCAAATGTCCTGTAGCGTTCGGCGGCATCATCGATCGGGGATATAGCGACAAGAAAAAACTTCATTGTTATCAGGTCAAAGCGCTCTACGGGCGATTTCTTTGAAAGGAGTTCATCCAGCCGCTGCCTGCTCATACGATGGTTTCCAAAGAGCCTGCTGAGCGTCGAGTCAGACGCCTTCATAAGGTTCCCGTTTCCCGTGGTAGGGATCCCGCTGCAGATCCATTTTTCAATATCGCCATTTGATATATCCGCGCGGTTCCAGGTCTTTTTCCTGCCTTTATTGTCAGCCTCTTCCTCGCCATCGTCTTTCGTATAATAGCGGGCAATCTCCTCCCTGGCTTCTTCCACAAGCTCCGAAAAATGTCTAAAGGCATTAAGCTGGTGCGACTGTTCGCCAGATCCCTTCAGGCAGGCAAGGTAGAAAAGAAGATCTTCCTCATCCTCCAGATGGAAGTCCGGCAAAAGCAGGATATCCTCTGCCTTCATTACCGGCTTATCCTCTGGCAGTACCTTCGTATCCAGGGTTTCATAGGCTTCCTGAAGCGCCACTGCCTTCGGATATCCAAAGCCGTTCCTGTAGCAGAACCAGTAGATCACTTCCTGCGCATCGTCAAAACGGAAGTCCTCTTCCTTCAGTACCTTAGTCAGAAACTCGGAGACATCTTCAACGGGCATATGCAGACCAAATCCCAGAATAAACACCGTTGATCTTCTTACCGAGTACTGTTTCAGCCAGTTATTAAAGATCGCGTTCCATTTTGTGGACGTCGGTGTAAAAGATTTCGGCGTTCTGGTCGCTTCAAAGGAATCTCGCAGTATGGTGCGATACACCACATCGTCGACCTCAGAAAAAGGCTCTTCTATTCCTACATTCTGGTAAATGTACCGCTTCAGGTAATCGCAGAAAAACACAAAGGTCTGGTTATCCTGCAGGTAGTTATATATCGTCTCTGAATCCATCGTCCGGAAATCTTCAGACTGCGTGAGGGTGCGTATGTTCTTCATTGCCCTGCGCGTATATTCAAAGTCCTTGATGGAGCGGTCGAGATCAATTTGCTGGAATAATTCGGGGTAATTCGTATTTGTCATGACTCTGTCCTGTTATTTCGCTGCGATATCTATGGAGTAGATACGATCCTCTATGGTCGGGTTCAGAATAAACAGCTCTCCCTGGATCGTTCCTCCTGTGTCAAGCAGCTGTGTGTCGACTGCGAATGTAATATCCCGATATGTATCCGGCAGTATCTCCTCTCTTGTTAATCCCATATTTGCATATGGATTCAGGCTGATACTTTGTCCGTTGATGATCTGTGTGGGCAACCCGAAAAGAGAGATATTGGAATCGATGTTGTTCTCGATCCGCAGTGTGACAGTGTTGCTGCCTTTGTCAGATCCAACATACGATACCGTCACGCCGCCACCCATACAGGTATCTGTTGAAGGTTGAGAAGGTGTTTCCTGCGCAGATGCCGGAACCATTGAATTCCCGGGGTCTGTCTCCTGCGCGGGCGTTAACAGAGAGGAATCTTCTGGAGCCGGAGATAGCTGAGTTGTCACATCTGTCTGCGAGACTTCGCTTTCTGCCACAGCAGCATTTAGCGGATTCAGTTCCGCTCCCTTTCCGCCAAATCGTATACCTGCAGCAAGTGCAACCAGCAGCCCGGCGGTTATAGCAATTACAATCCCAACACTTCGGCAGCTCCGGGGCTCCCAGCCAAAGTCTTCTTCAAGGTAGGCATCGTCATTCCAGCCAAGCAGGAACTCAGTAAGCTTCGGAAAACTTAAAAATGTTATCAGAGTGAAAATGTCCTCAACGGTTGAGACGCCTGGATATGGGGTTGCGGAAATGAATTCATAATAGACTGCAAGGAATAATATAGGCAGCACCAACGCTGTTACTATCAGGAACGTCCGTCCATATCCAAAGCAGACTCCCATACTATGATAAACCTTCAGGGTCATTACCAGGACATACAGCAGTAAAGCTATCTGTACGATCAAGAGCACAATAAGCTTAATCCCCTCAGTATTCGGTGCTCCCTCCAGCCCCTGGAGTGTGAACAGCTGTCGAATGAGAGCCCCTGACACAACTGTCTCGCATAGAACAACAATCAAACTGCGCCAGAACAGTTTCGTCTCATGTGTCGCGATCTTCACTCTGCAGTAAATGTTATAGACCGGAATAATGCTCTTCCATGGTGCCATTCCTGCTTTCTTGAACAGGCGCCAGGCAGCTCCTCTTTCAAGCAGGAACCTGCCAGCTAACAGCAGTCCGGAAAGGACAAGCAGAGGCAGGAAAAAAACAGGAAGTGTTCGTATCGTGAGGATGATTATCGCTGCCCCGGCTCTCAGAACCTGTACAAATAGAGAAACTGTCCTTCCAGCCATCGGAATGATATCTGACACCCCAGAAAAACGGAGGTTGCTGATCGATTCACTGATCCTCGCCATTTCTGCAGAAAGCTGTCCGTATACCGCACTGTTGCTGAACAGATCGATGATGCGCTTTACATACACATTGGGAAGAGTGAGAAGAATGAGCTGTCCAGCGTAAGGAGCAATCAGCCACAGGATGCCCATGATCCAGAAACGATTCTTCCAGACTCTCCGGGCGGAAGTTCCAGTCTTGTCAATTATATCTACGTCATCCTCTTTTAAAGACTCTGTACATTCTTCCTCCTCCATAGCCGGGCTGTCGGATAGAAGCAGATCCCCTTCCGGGAATTCCGGGGCATACGCCGGATCGTGGTCCATCAAGACCTGGAGTCTGTATCCGCAATAGCCGCAGTAATTGGCGTCCTCTCTATTCTGTTTACCACATTCCGGACAATACATAGAATCTCTCCTCTTGCTTTACATAAGATACTTAACGATGTCTTAATCCTCCAACTCCTCAAAACCTGTCGGTGTCTTGTGACTCTCATAGAAATCTTTCTGACTATGATAAATATGATGCAGATGATGGACACACATTCCAAGACCCCATATAACTGCGCAGATCACAAGATTCGGGATTATATACTGTAGAAGGTCAAGCACATCTCCCGTGTAGGTAATCACTGACGTATACACAATGAGAGTCATATAAATAACAGAGAGCGCACACAAAACATATGCCGTAATACTGCCGCCGATATTTGCTGATTCGCTGTTTATTGTCGGTTTGTCTGTGACTTTATATTTCTGATTGCTTCGAAGATCACACTTGTTCTCGTCAAGCTTCTGCAGAATTTCCCGAAGAAGCTGGTTGGTAACGCTTTCTTCAGACATATAAGTCTTGGGCTGTACGTCTGGTACGTCTGCTGCTTCCACATCAGATATGCCTGCTGCATCCGCAGCCATACCCAAGGTTATATCTTTCGGTTTTACATCCGGGGCGGATTCCGATAATAAGGATCCGCACTTAGTGCAATATTTCATTCCGTCTGGCAGCATCTGCCCACATTTACTGCAATACATATCATTTGTCTCCTTCCATTCTTTCTCAGTCTGCAATCCTATCAGCCTATAACCTGTCCGGTTCCGCCGCAGGTTGAGCAAACTGTTCCACCGCTTCCGCCGCAGCCGCCGCAGCCCTGGTATCCGCCGGTCCATCCCATGACAGCATCGTAATACAGATTCGGTATATACTGCTGCCCGGTTCCTCCACAGATTCCGCAGATAAACCTTCCGGCACCACCGCAGCTCGGACAGGTGATATAGTTGACAGACGGTACTATAGTGCTCTGACTGGATGCAGAATTATCTTCTTCGCCGTCTTCTGTTGATCTGCTCCTGCGGATATCTAAGACAGGAAGATTCCAGAGCTTCTTCGGATCCGTCGCTTCATGAAGCTGAAGGGCAGTATTGTATATGTCTGTCATCCCATTCGTCCGTACTGTATATCCGGCGAATCCCGATACAATGATAATCAGGATCACCGCCGCCAACCCTAATCTCGTTCCTTTATTCATAATCGTAACCTCCGTCTCCTCTGAACTGTACGATCTGAACATGCTTCCTATAATCGCTGCAATTCATGTTCTTGTTGTCTGTATCTTAACAGTACCGGCGGCTCGTTCTGTAAGATGGACTTTCCCTGAGAGCCAGGCCAGATATACAAAGAATCCCGGAGCCTTATGGCAAGGTCCCGGGACACTATATATTACTGCTAACCTGTTGTTCTCTTTATAATCACATATACCGTCATGCCTGTACTTTTATACAGACTGCTTTCATCCGTCGCTATGTTACTCCGGCAAAGATTCTTCCCCTTCATTTCTGGAAACCGAATCCACTCTCTTCATCAGTTCCCCCAGCTTGCTGCCGGCTATTATGAAACCAATCCCGGTAAGAAAGCTGAATGCCAACAGCAGCATACTGTCATACTCAAGTATAATCAGTATAGATACAACAATAATTGCAATTCCGATTCCTGTCATTTCGTCTCCTCCTTAAATAAATGTCAGTCGCTAACGTATCAATAGCGGATCCCGCTGCCGCCAAAACAGGGGTTCTTTTTTGTGAGATCATTATATCGACAATAAATACGCGTTCTGTAAGATGGACTTTCCCCGTAATAACCGCTGTATATGTCCACTGTATATGAAGTTGTCCGCAGAAAGTGAATGGACGGGGATTGACCCCGTCCAGTACATACCGCTCTTATGTACTTTTCAAAAGTACATCAAAACCATCAAATCTTTTTGATTCCTACGACAGCATCCTTCGGAGTAAAGGTTACATTCAGAACCATTCCCATACCGTCTGCCAAGCGCTGAAGAAGCTTAATGCTCGGATTCCTCAATACTGTCAGCAACCCCATAATCAAAAGCTTCCTCCGCCCAATATCTGGAATCTGCAGAATTATTGCGATTATCACCCAGAAGAAAATAGCAGTTTTCAGGCACATGATACACTTGATCTGTGTTTTTTATATTCCATTTTTCAGGAAGATAGTTCTCGGAAAGAGGAGTGTCCGATTCGTCTATATAGATTTTTAAATCACGGATAACAATCGTTTCTCTAGGGAGACCTATAATTCTTTTCACGTATGTCTCTTGTACATCGTTTTCTTTTCGCTCTTCTCTTGTCATAGCCTTCGCAACAGGATATTTGAAAACTACGATATCACCTCTCTTGGGATCTGCGAAAGTATATGACAGCCTGAAGCCAAGCAGTCTGCTGCCGGTCGTGATGGTATTCTCCATAGAACCAGACGGAACAGAGGCATTGATAATGATCACATTGTTAATAAACAACGCAAAGATGACTGCGGCCGCGATAACCTGAATCCACGAAAAAAGTTCCTTCAGGACAGGTTTTTGCGCATTGCTCAACTCACACATTTTGATCTCCTTTGTTATATCAACTCTTATAAGGAGATCCCCGGCTATTAAGCCGGGGATCTCAGCATCCTGACTGCATACAGCCTCAGAAATCTGTTAATAAATCAGTTAAAAGTCATCATCATCGTCTTCTTCAGGAGAACGTTCATTTAACGAAGTTTAGGTACCCTGTATACTTGCCCTTCCAAACTACGATCTGAATGAACTCTCCCCCACGGGTTGACCATTTACTTTTTTGCCTCACTCTGCAACCCTCCGTTTTTGAATTTCCTGTTGTCTGTATGTAGGTTATCTGCATCATAACAGCCACAGGAGCCTGTTCTGTAAAACTCAGTTCCCCTATATCAAAAACCGCATCAACTACTGAAATGCGAAAGGACGGGCATTCCCCGTCCTTTCGATAGCTACAGCCTTTCATATCAGCTGCTATTTCGCCTTTTTCACAATAACTTTCAGCGTTTTCTTTCCGCCATATTTGGTTCGTACCGTTATCTTTGCTGTCCCCTTTTTCCTGGCAATCAGATAGATACTCTTCCCCAGGCGAACAACCCGCACTACCTTCTTCTTGCTGGATTTCACCGATGATATCCTGTCTCCTGATACCATACTTACAGCAACCATAGTACTGGTTCCTGTTTGCATGGTCACCCTCTTTTTACTGAGCCTTACAGTCGGTTTAGTGACTTTTACTATGAAAGATGCACGGGCGCCATAACGGGTCGTAACCGTGATAGCCGCAGTCCCCTTTTTCTTTGCTGTCAGCATACCGGTTTTAGAGTTAACGCGTACAACCGTCGTTTTGGAGGATTTCCACTTAAGCACACTGTCCCCGCTCTTCATCCCATATACACGGGCACCCCGGAGTTTCTTGCCCGCTGTCATATAGATCGTTCCTCTGTAACTGATCCTGACTGTCGGGCGGGAAGACGTCTTAGTTGATTTATTAAGAGCTGTCTGCGCTCTTTTCTGCTTATCTGCAGTCGCACTGACATATTTCTTTCTTCTAATGAAGAATGCATATCTGCCCCTGACTGATAAATCCGAAATAGATGCTGCAGAAAGAATGTCTTCATCGTTATCAGGTGTTGCTCTATGGTATTCTATGATATCTGCAGCAAAGAAATCATCTACTTCACTTGCTGTATATCCCTCTTGAATCAGTTTCTGTCTGTAGTACTCTCTGACAGGAATCTTTCCCCCGGATCCATCCAGTCTGTACAGTTCAGTATTCTCTTCATCATAGTAGTATTCATTGCCCTGATCATCGATCAGCCTGCCGTTTTCATCGTTATAAAGATCAATGCTGAAGTGTTTCTCATATTCGGAAGAAGCTTCATCAAAATCCTGATCCTGATACCGGATAATCTTTATATCATAACAATCGCGAAAAGCATTCTTTCCAATATCTGTCAGGTGATCCGGAATCCATATTTCTCCCAGGTTCCAGCACCCGCTAAATGCTGCCTGATCAACAGCGGTTACCTCACTCGGCAATGCAATCCCTGAAAGTACAATGCAATTTCTAAACGCATACTCCCCAATATGGCTCAAACTTGAAGAACTGCCAAATAATACCTTTGTGAGATTACTGCATTCTGCAAAAGCACAGTTTCCTATGAGGGCAACAGTTTGGGGAATTTCAATACTTACTAAACTTCTACAGCCCCAAAACAGGCTTGCGGGTAGTTCTGTAATATTGCCGGGCAATCTGACATCCGAAAGATTGTCACATTCAGCAAATGCTCTTTGTCCTATTTTGGTCACACTATCCGAAAGAGAAACTCCTTCTAAGCTTGAACAGTGACTAAAGGCTTCATTCCCGATATATTTTGTGACAGAAGAAATTGGAGCCTGCAGCAGTTCCGTACAGCGACAAAACGCACATGTCCCTATACGCTCAACGCTTCCAAAATTATCAATATTCTTTATTCTGCAGTCGTAAAATGCCCAATCTCTGATTTGCGTTGTCCCATCAAGTAGTGAAAGTTCTGTTACTGCTGGTGGGCACATGACCAAACTCTTGCCATCCTTGCTATATATAATTCCATCTGAAGATTTGTAAAATATATTCTCAGGATCCACATCAAAGCTCTCTAGTTGAGAGCAACCGCTAAATGGGGTTACGATTGCACTAACACTCTTAGGAATAGCAACACTGCGTACATTCTTGCATCCAGAAAACGCATAATAATCTATTATTTGTACCCCTTCTGGTATTGATATTTCTTTCAAGCCATCACAGTTTTGAAAAGCGATTGACCGGATCGCTTCAACACTCTTAAAAGATGGAAGCGCTTCAAGTTTTTTACAATTCAGAAAAGCCCCTTCTCCAATATAAGAAATATCTCCCAGATATTTTACTTCACTTAAATTCACGCAGCCACTATAAGTATCGTCATAAACAACTTTTACACCAGCGGGTACAGTGATGCTTTCCAGACTAATGCACCCCCCAAATGCTTCCTTTCCTATTTTAGAAACCTGGTCTGGAATTGAGATACTCTCCAGATTCTTGCAAAGGTGGAACATGTATGCCCCAATGTTTGTCACTCCCTCCCCTATGATTACGGATCGAATCAGAGGAGAGTTGTAAAAAGGACTGGACTGAGGACCAAATTCATATACGCGCCCTGTTCCATCAATGGTTAAGACTCCTTGCTCGTCCAGAGTCCATGTCACTTCGGGCCCGCATCGGCCAGTTTTATTATCTTCCCCTATTGGATCTAACTCAACAGGGTCTTCCTCACCGATGGTATTATTATCTGCTGCAACGATTAGTTCAGCCATCCCGTTACTATATGATATCAGGAATGTTGAGTAATCCGAACCATCTCCGGCAATGGCAGCGGCAGAAACCCATTCATTTACAGACGGATCAAAGAAATGATATGCACTTTGCTTGCTGTCATATTCCCAAAAACGCCCTGTATCTTCATCAATCCATACATTTTTCTCTTCATCGAACGAGACAATCCCATGATAAAACACCTGGCTGAATGGAAGACCAAATACTTCCGCATATTTTTCCGCATAAGATTCTTTATAACCATATAGTACCGTTTCCAAATGCTCGGAAAAAGCACCCGTTTCGATTCCATTATTCCGCACACTCTGAGGAATATACAATTTTCTCAGACTCGAGCAGTTGCGAAATGCACTGGTTTTTATTTCCGTGATGGTATCAGGGATAAACACTTTCCTTAGATGATAACAGTTCGAGAATATATTTCCTTCAATAACAGATACTCCATGTGGAAAAATAAACTCCTCAAGTCCACAATTGGTAAAAGCAAATATTCCGATCTCTTGTACACTTTCCGGAATTCGAATTGTTTTTAAACTTTCACATGCACCAAACGCCGCTTCACTAATAGTAGTTAAGTTATTGGAAAGATTGACTTCTTTAATCTTCTTACATCTTCCAAAAGCGTATTTTCCCAATACACTTACGCTGTCTGGAACAGTAACACTTGTAAGTCCTTCACAATCCCAAAAGGTAAATGCACCTATTTCTGTTACACTGTTTGAGATAACAACACTTGTAAGTCCTCTGCAATTGTTAAAGGAGTATTCTCCTAACTCCTTTACACTGTCTGGAATAGTTATACTTGAAAGGTTTGTACACTCGTCAAAAGCGTGTACTCCTATTTCCGTTACACTGTCTGGAATAGTTATACTTGAAAGGTTTGAACAGCCTGCAAATGCAAACGGGCCTATCTGTTTGACTGTATCGGGAATAACTACCGAATCCTTTCGTTTTATGCAGAAAATCAGTTTGGTGAATTCTCTGTTATACAACACACCTTCTTTAAAAGCAAAATGATTATTGTCTTCTGAAAGAATAATACTGGAAAGAGAATCACACCACTGAAATGCTGTTCCGTTGATATCATAAACACTACTTTGTAATTCCATGGAACTGATGCAGCAACATCCGCTGAAAGCATACGCTCCAATACTTGAAACATTTGGGCCGATAACCACTGTTTCTATCCGTTCATCATCACTGAACGGACTCTGTCCATCAGAATAGTCACTCATCGGCTGGGGAGTATCTGACCCGCTATAGACAGTCAGTTTACCGTTTGCGTCCAATTTCCATTTTACGTTAGTTCCGCATACCCCTTCCTCAACAATATCTGCATCGCCCGAATCTTCAGCAACAGACAACTCTTCCTCCATAAAGTTGTCATATACTTCTTCCTCTTGACCATCTTCATCTTCGCAGATCATAAGGTCTTCCACATCGCAGGAAGCTTCAGTCTCTTCTGATTCTGTTTCTTCTGTGATTACAGATACGTCCTCAATGATTCCTGCTTCACCGGCATAAACTGCACTGCTTATATTTCCGGCACATAATACGCCTGCCAATACCAGAGATATTACTGCATGCTGTTTTCTTCTCATTTATGTCTCTCCTTTATCAGCTGATCTCTTCTACTTTCGAATCAAGAACGATCGTAATCTTATCTACTAATTCATCTTCTATGGACCATTGTTCATTTCCGGTTTCAATAAGTGATGAATCAAATCTGTATGTCATCAATTCATTTTTACCTGGTTCAACGATAACATCCCCTTTAATATCTGCTGCCAGTATTGTTCCCAGCTCTTCATCATTCACCTGTACTGAGAGATTCCTGAACCGGGCATTCGCATCTGTCCCATTCGCAAAATCTATGCTAAGGTATACGTCGCCTGAATCAGTCTGCCATATATACATAGGTCTGCTGGTATTAAATCCCTCATATGCAAGATCGCTGTACAGGTAGATCCAGTTTCCGGCAGCATAATAATAATTATCGGCTTCCCTGAATCCCGCAGGGAATGCACCTTCAAGCAGTACATCCATTGCGTTTTCAGCGGAGTCAGCTCCCTCTATATACCATTCATCATTGGCTTTGGACAGGAATAATGTTATTCCATAATCCCAGTTTTTTGAACTATCCTTCTCTGGTTCTTCATCACTGTAGCCAATCACATTTATTATATACAAGTCATCCTGTTTCAGTACCGGAATTATCATTCGATGAGGGTATTCATTAAAGTCTTTAAACTGCAAAAAGTAATTATCTATTATCTCATCATCAACATTATGGAAATAATGGCTGAACAGGGTCCTGTCCTTCATCGCGTACTGCGACATATCATCAACAAGTTTTTCTGCTGCGTTGAGCGCTTCCTCCATGCCGGGCGAAGCAGTTGCATCCGGCTTCCGCATCTTAATCTCGCCTGCTTCAAGATCAAGTATACCGGCAGATGGTTTTGAGGGTTTTCGGATCGTATGCCATACTGCAGTGCCGGCCAGAATTAAAGCCACAATTGATATTATGATGCCTGTCAGAAGAGCCTTCTTTCTTCCGGTTCCGGCGGCAGTATTCCGGATTTCTCTTTTATCGGCGGACAATGAAGCTTTGATCACTGCCCTTGGGTCCAGTACTCTCTTCAGATCTGCCTTAAAGGCCGCGGCATCCTCATAGCGATCTTCAGCACGATAAGCACAGGCTTTGTATATCACCTGTGCAAATCTATCGCTGGCATCGATGGGCTTCGGCAGCGGTTCTCCTTCCATTCGGCTGCGCAGGGCTTCTTCCCGTTCCTGATAAAAAACCAGCTGCTTGAGCGGATCCAGAAACGGATCCCGGTTCCTGTTCATAAGACGGTACAATACAATTCCAAGTGAATATATATCTACCTGCTTATTATACCTCTCTCCTTTATAGATCTCCGGTGCCATGAAACTGAAGGTCCCCTTGGCAGAATAAGTACCAAAGGTGAGATCCATCTGCCTGGCAGTCCCAAAATCGCCAAGTTTATATGTACCTTTTTCAGACCAGAAGATATTATCCGGTTTAATGTCCCGGTGTATTATGTGCTGTTCTTCACAGGCTGTCAGTGCATCGCAGATATCCATCCCTGCCTGCACAGCATCCTCCTCTGCCACGGTTCTTCCGTCCAGATGCTCCCTGAGTGTTGTCAGAAGTTCCATCCGGATATAGATCTTATATCCAAAGGGTTTCAACTCTTCAATATAATGATCTTCTATTCGAACAATATGAGGGTTATCCCGAAGAGCATACAGAGACTGAATCTCTCTGGAATAATTCTCAACCAGATCACTCAGATACTGCTGCGCTGTTGCTTCATTTTTGGCTTCCGCCAGCAACGCAGATCTTTCGGAATTATCCGAAGGGATCTTTATTACCTTGACAGCACACTTCTCCGGCCCCCGGACTGCAAGGAAAACCGTCCCAAAAGAACCTGTGCCGATCTGTTCTGATAGTTCCCAGTCTGACCATGCTTCAGGGAGTTGTACGTGGTCTGTATTCTGATAGATTTCATCTGTCATAAGTGATCTGCTCCCACAGAACGGCCTCACAATTCATCTTCATAAACCGGCAGGTTTCCATCATCTCAATAGGTTGACAGGTGGCGTAAAATCCAGATCTCCGTCATACTGGCAGTTCACAATGATGCCAAACCATCTGTCAAGTGTAATGTAACTCTCTTTAATATCCTCATCGCCCATTCCCCTCGAAGCAGCGATCAGGCTGCCGACCTTGTTCGCAAACTCCTGGTAGATCTGGTTATTCTTGGTATTATCGATGCAGAACATGATCTCAAGAGGCCTGTATGATTTATCATAGTAATAGTAGACATCGTATTTTTCTTCAGTAAACAAAGATTTTAACCCCTGCAGATACGGATTATCCTCTTCACTTGCTGTATCCTGAATTACAGAGAAAACCATATTTGCGAACTGTTCCATGTCCAGCGAAACAGAGGATGCATACCAGGTTCCATCGCTTGATCCAGGGCCGAAAATACTGACGGAATCTGCCAGATATAGGTCTTTAGTCTTCTCTGTGAGAGCTGAGATCTGTTCAGTATTCATGAGGTCCATATACTTTCTGTAATCCTCCGGAACCATTCGTGGCTCTAATCCCAGCATCTCTCTGAAGCTGCCCAAGAACACTTCCATAGCGTATTCCATAATATGGCTTGTAGAAAGAAAACACTCGTCATATTGCTGTGAGTCCGAACCGGTTATCTCTTCCCATTTTGTCGTTGTTGTAGATAGTTCATCCGGATCCATCGGCTTCATCTGACTCAGCGAAGTGATAAACTCTGACATTCTATAGTTTCCGGCAATTGCAAGCAAATTTACAAGATATGCTGTAGTATTCTCACAGCCCGCAGTGTATACGGCATTGATATGATTTTTGATGCTTTCGAGCTTGTCTGCGTCAAGGCTGGCTGATTCCCACCCAGAGGAATTCAATTCAAATCCGCCGATGCTAAACTGTCCGGAATAATAGACCTTTCCACCATCTTCCTCTTCCAGTATATACAGTGTGAAATTGCCTGCCGGATTCATGTCGAAATCCCCTTTTCCATCATAACTGTCAGCACTGCTCAATTCTCTTTCCACCTTGAAAGCGAAGGGCTCCTTCCGATAATCAATCTCATAATTATCGTTGATGCAGGAAATGCTGTTGAATACAGACGGTATATGCATGCCATAAGGATTATTATGTGAGTTCGTAATCGCATTGTAAAGAGTTCCCCCAAGAGAAACCGACACCGTTGTATGGCATTGCTCTATCTGTTCTGCAGCTTCTGCGCAGTTTTTCTGCAGCTCGTCAACAGAAATATCATAGTCTCCAATGTCTTCGTACTCAGCATCATATTCATCCCAGTCGTCAATAGATTCATCTCCTCCGCCGCCCCATGCGGAGTACGTATTTTCGTCTGACTCATCATAAAAAGCCCATTCATAATCATTAAAAAGTAACTTTATATCCGTCTGATCTGTGAAGGCACATCTGATGAACTGGAATTCCATAGCATCATCCCATTTATCTGCACCTGAACTATCGTCTGCTTCGGACATTGCAATTTTATCTCCGCTTATTTCAAGTGCATAATACTGAGATTTAATATCTGATAGTCCATCTATATCTTCTTCATTTTGTTCAGACCAGGTTTTTTCGACCAGCATCTGATGCGTTTCCGCACAGTATCCTTTGTAAGAGTAGTTCACAGCTTCTGGATCATATATAACAGAAGCATTATCCGCAAACACATCTCCTGCAACAGATATCACAGATCCATCTTCCACCGTCAGGATATCTAAGGGATAAGCAGTCCAGATGGTCATTTCCGTATCGGTTTCAAAATCTCCAGCCGCATTGAATAAAACAAAATCATTTACCTGATCCCCGTTGAGATCTCCTTCAGCTGCTATAAAAATAAAATATTCCTCATCTAGATCCCACTGATTATCTATATATTCAATGTAACGGTCGTGAACATCTGCATCTGCCTCATCTGCAGACGTGTCAAAGGCCAGTCCAAATATAGTAAAGAGACACATCAGCATTATAGTTTTTCTCTTCATAATTATTCCTCTGCTGTGTATATTATCAATATATGCAGACTACGCTACAGTTATATCCACGCACTCAAACAATGTCCGCAGGGATTCTTCCGTATATGGAACGGAAAATGTCTCTGCATCCGTAATATCAGAAACGATCACAGATAACAGCCAGCCGTTTTCAAGATCCAGGCAGGCAGATGCTGTATTGGCATAATAGTCATGAAAAGCTGCCCCTGAACCATCCAGTCCCTTGTAATGGCAGGTCATGGCTGCCCACACGCCTGAATAGTCATCAGACAGATCACCTGTCTGAAACACACCCTGGCTGGCATCATACAGCTCTTCTCCACTTTCTTCATCAATCTCAATGGCAGCAGAATTGTAAAAGACGTCCATCCAGTCAGGATTCACTAATGCCTGAGGAAGGTATTCCTGTTCATATTCATCGACAGTCATCTGAAGGAAATCGTACTCCACCGTTCTTGCGGCAGGAGATACAGTCATGCTGAAAAAGTTTGCGGCATCCTCGTATACGCTGGCAACAGCGGTGCCAGCCGGTCTGGCGGTTATGACAGCTGAACATTCATTATTTTCAGAAGATGTAAAACAGTACGGAGGCCTTTCGATGGGTTCTACGAAGTCTTCCTTATATCCAACCATAAAATCCGGATCTGATTCCTCTGCCGGAATCAGATTAATCTCCCGGATCAATCCATAGTAGTACAAGACCTCTTCTTCATCTACAATATGCTCCCCTTCCTCATCAAATCTTGAAATGAAGATTCTGATAAATGACTCCTCATCAAGCGGAATATAGATATATGCTTCATTTGCCGGATCTTCGTATGTTGTCGTAAACCAGGTTGCTTCGCGACCATCAGGAAGGGATGTCTTATAAAGGTCGCTGTTCGGATACTCTTCGTAAGTTATCACATCATCTTCATTGTCTTCTTCATCCGGGTCGTACACACTCCATAGTTTGTTCTGGTATCTGTACTGATCCGCATATATCTCCTGATCAATAATATACTGTGCAAAGATTTCATATGTCACATCAGTTATATAGAAGTCATCAGAAAACCATGCGCTGTTTTCTCTAGCATGTCCCGAGAGGCCATCAGGGCTGTCAATAACCAGTTCGATATCATACTTATCATCCTGTTCCCGTATATGAAAAAGTCCGGTATCTTGATCAGCATCTTCGTAATATTCATCATCGTTATAGTAAGCGTCATCCTCATAACTGCCGGTATATTCCGAATCATTTTCTGTCAGGGTAACTCGAGACCAGGCCTCTCTCATCTCTTCCTCTGATACAGGGACGAAGTTATCCGGATCCGTTGTGACTCGTTGTATTTTGACACATAAATATGTACCATACATAGAATCATCCGATACCTGTACATAACCGGTCATGCTTTTCGTATACTCATCTCCGCCATAGAGATAATGGTATCCTGCCATAAAAACTTCCGTCCCGTCCTCCAGCGTAAAGGATCCGGGATCATCCAAACCATCATCCGTGACTTTATGATCCGTGTCATAATAAGAATGTGCGTTCAACAGAACCACTTCCTCTGTTGTTGAGTTATCGAAAAAGTAGGTAACACGATTAAATGGATTACCCTCCTCTAGGAACGTGACCGTGGAATCAGAGGCGTCCACCCAATGATCCGGCATCTCCGTTATGCTTGCCTGATAAGTATGATCAATGTCTGAGATCGTATACACTTGACTGTCTGCATTTTGAACTTCTGAGTTGTCTTCCGCATAATCGCCTGCTGCATATACGTTCGAAGCAAGCACCGTGAACATCATTATAATAGCAACCGGCATAACAATTTGTCTTTTTACTCTCTTCATCACATCAACCTCCAATTTCAGTCATTGCCCCTGTCTGTACTCTATACACGGTAATTTATCTTAGCATCCTGCGATCTCCTGCCTGTAAAATCCGTTTTCCTGGTCACAATCTGCAAGGGGAGAGTATGAAATCTTTCGAAATTGAATTCCTGGAATCTGTCGGATTGATGCTTCTGAATCGATTATAATCAAAGATATGTTGTCAGCGAATGAAGAACAGCGGCCTCATACACCGCTGTTCAAAATCTACTTAGACAATATACAAATTGACTGAGTTGTATATTCGACTGTCCCGCTTTCCTCTTTGTGAATGATCCGGCGCAGCCGGCCGCAAGGCATGCTGCGCCTTTTTCAGTTTTCTCTATTTGCCGTCTACCTGCACTTTACCTTCATGCTGATCCTCCTGCCGCTGGCAAGTGTCACGATAAGTTTAGCCCTTCCTTTCTTTTTCCCTTTCAATACAATCTTTCCTGTCCTGTCAAAGTTCTTAACCTGAAGCACCTTCTTCTTCGTGGAGCGGACGCTCACCACATAGTCGCCTTCCGCAAGTCCGGTCACACTCAGTTTTCGATATGTCTTCCCTTTCCTGACCATTACTTTCTTTCTGTTGAACCGGCCGGTTGCGCGCAGCCTGGCAACAGGTTTGCTTTCAGTCGCTCCGCATGAACACACCCTGCACTTCATACCCGTAGAAACAGCAGTAGCTTTCCTCACAATTCTCCAGCTTCCAAAGGTATGTCTGTGTTCCTCATTCTCTCGGCTTGTGATACCGTCGTTATCGCCATTCCCAACGTCATCATCGTTATCGCCGTTTCCGATTCCTCCTGTCGAGTCATCAGCATCTTTCTTCTCTACGATGCTAAACGAGACTTCCTCATCAAACCGATAGTTTCCGATTCCGCTGATCCGGACCGTTCCAGTTCCCACATACCGGTTGTTCCGGTAAGAAAGGCTATAGTCCGTCCCTTCGGTCAGTGTGTTTCCGTCATAGAGCACCTCCGCTTTTGGGCAGATATCCTGGCCGATATAAGTTCTGTCATCGATTGGTGCAATGGGGATAAACGTACCGGATTCCCTCTCGCCAGATACCTTGCTTTCGCAGCTTTCTCCAAAGTTACCGATTCCCCGGAACAGTACAGTTCCAACTTCCTGTCGATATTTCTCCGCAGCCGACAGCCTGATATAATAGCTCTTCAGTTCCGTGCTGTAATCCACTCCTTCCGTAAGCTTCATCCCGCTGTACTGAGCTTCTGTTGAAACCTGGCCGTCTTTCAGGGTCATTGTGTTAAATACCACATCATAGATGGATGCCGGCTTTATGGTAAATGTCTCCGTTTTTTCATCGGTATAATTTCCCATGCCGGTCAATGTCACGCCGGCAGTTCCGGCATTGACATTGTTTTTATATATGACGCTGTAATCCTTCCCCTCCTCCAGGGAACGGCGTGTATAATACGTTTTCTCATCGACTGTATACGGGATCTTATGATACACAGTGATCTTCGGCCTCTGCTCTTTGCCCGAATAAACAATATCTGATGCATTTACACTGATTTCCACCCGTTCTATCGGGCATGGCAGAATGTTGAATTCAACCGTCTTTTCTCCCCTGTAATAACCCATGCCGATCACTGTTGCAGTTGCCACACCGGTCTCCCTGTTGTTTGTATACCGGACTCCGTAATCTTCATTCGGGCTCAGTCCATTCACTGCAACATCCGGTTTCTGATCGTTTCCGTTATATACCACATCCTCAATCTTTTCCGGCTCGGGAAGATGCTCATACACACGGAAGGTAATCGTCTTTGTCGTATCCGCAGTGTAATTTCCAGTCATGGTGATGGTTGCAGTTGCCTCTCCAAGGTCTTTGTTCTCCGCATAGACAACTGTATAATCTTTCCCCTGTGTATAGGTCTTTCGATAATAATAGCTCCCGGTATACACTTCTATCTGCGGCTCGCACCCGTTGCTGTAGTCAGAGAGGAAACAGTCATCCACCGCAACAGATGTGTTCAGGCTGCTCATATTAATCTTCTGCGGTTGAACGGTAAACGGCAGACGCACCGTTCCGCTGAATCGGTTTATCCCGTTTATGACGGCATATCCGCATCCGGCGTCAGTATTATTCTCATAAGTAACTGTATAGTCCGCCTGGTCCTGATTGTTCTGCACAATCGATCCTGAAACAGAAACCTCAGGCCGCATCTCCCTTCCACTGTAGGTATACTCCGTGCTCTTCAGCGCAAACCATTCATCCTTCAGCAGAATCCTCCCGCTGCTGTCCAATTCTGTGAATCTGTAGTTGTTTTCCTCTGCATAAGCCTGTGCAGTGGATCCGGGATAGGCTGCAATATACCCGTGAGGCATCGCTTCCGTACCGATCTCTGCGTCCTTTGTCAGTACGAGAATGCCTCTCGTGATATTCTGCAGCGCTCCTGCCTGAATGCTCTTTACGGAGGATGGAATCGTAATGCTCTTCGTATACGTGGACGCAAATGCACATTCTCCGATCGTCACAAGGCCCTCATTCAATGTTACTTTATTCAGCTTGGAATACTGAAAAGCACTGTTCCCGATAGTTCGGACCGATCCGGGAATGGTGACTTCGGTTATCTCAGAACCGGAAAATGCTGCTGCCTGTATCTCTTCTGTCCCCTCCGGAACCACAAAAGCGCCTGTAAGTCCTCTCGGGCATTCGACCAGAACTTTCCCATCCGCAGAGAACAGTACGCCGTCGATGCTCTTATAGCTTGAATTCCGGGAATCAACTTTTATCTCTTTCAGGCTGATATCACTCCAGAAAATGCCTGAACCGATGGATGTGACCGATGCCGGAATCATCATTTCCGAGAGCTGGCTGCAGCCTGCAAATGCAAATTTCCCAATGTTGGTTACAGTATCCGGAATCCTGACAGATGTAATCTGCACGCCAGTCCGGTAAAAACAGTGATGTCCGATGGAGGTTACAGTAAAGCCATTGATCTTCTCCGGAATCACCACGTCCCCCTCCACACCGTCATACCGGGTAATCTCGCAGGTGGTATCTGTCAGCTTTTCAATAGAGAAGGGACCTGACAATTTGTAGAAATCATATCTGCGGGGTTTCTGCTGAACATATCCGGCCTCTCCGATGTAATATTCTCCATCTGCATAGATAATCGCCTTCATATGCCCGCCGGTAAGTACTCCGAAGTTTTCCTTGTCCTCAATCCACATTTCTGAAGGAATTCCCGCCTTCTTGCACATATACTGAATCATATCCGTACTGGCCCAGCAGTCACCGGCACCGTTTACCCCCATGGAAACATATCCGCTGTAAGACGCGCTGTAACTGTAGTTTTCAGCAACGTACCGGACTATAGCCTCCGCCTGTTCCTTCTGGGTAGAAAGCGGCAGAATATGTTCCTGTATATATGAATCCAGTATATTTTCCACATACTCCCGGTCGTAAGACTTTACATGGACTGTCAGGAACATCACGGATGAACCGGCCCGCACCCGGATCATCGATTCCCCCGCTTTCTTCGCAGTGATTACGCCATCCTCTGTCAGATCGACATACAGGTCATTTGCAAAACTGCAATTGTTATCTTTCGACCAGTAACTGTATGTTACATTTCCATCATATGTCTGAGACAATTCGATCTTATATTGCCCTGGCTTATCTGCAGGGATTTCCTTCTGATTCTTCAGATTGTCCGATGCATAATACAGTGTAACCTCACTCTGCTTAAGTGTAAGTTCTCCTGCAGATTCAGAAGAATTGTCCGCTGCCGCTTCCATCAGAGCCATTTCTTCCGAAGTAATCTCCTCCGAAACAGTCTCCCCCAGAGTATACTCCGTCTCTGTCTCCTCGATACCTGCTGCGCCATCTGTCTCAGGCACGCCATCTCCGGATATGTCAGCTTCTTCCTGCCAGATTCCGTTCTCTGCCGATATATCTTCTGACTCCGTTTCACTCGTGTCATCCACGGTCAGTCCATCAGGTTCAGGCTCTTCCTTCTCCAGATCTTCAATTAAGCAGGCGATCGGTTCCTCTTCATCCGTTAAACTCATGCCGGACTCTATTCTTTCTTCTGTACCTCCCGGATCGTTTTCAATACATACAGCATCAATATCCGGAATCACTTCGAATTCCTCGTCCGCCAGAGCTACCATTCCTCCCATATGAGTAATGACGAGCATCACGGCGATTAATTCAGTCAACAGGCAATTATTCCATCTTCTAGTCTTCATTTCCGGTTCTCCCCTATGGATTCAGTGATTACGACCGTTTCGCCTGAAAGCCCAAGATGGGTTTTCCTTATAATCCTCCTGTGCTTGCTGTACCATTGTTAAATGCCTCGTAATCAAAATTCGGATTGAGATACGTAATTGCAAATTGTCCGTCATCCCCATACTGGTATTCATATATGGTCACATTGTCCTGATACCAGACATATCCGTCTGATAGCTTAACATCTGAGCCTAATACGCCTGCTATTACAGGCCTTGCCATTTCATTAAGTTTGTCGTTCGGGATCGAAGTTTTTTCTCCGTAGACCTCGGACAAGGCTTCTGATAAATCTTTATATTCCCCCTCACCGTATATCCCAAACATGTAGTTGGCCCCCTGAAGGAAGCCGTCAGCAAAACTGTACATAACGATCCCTGCATAATCACTAACCTCAACAAAGTCATCATAAAATAGCCATTCCCATTTTTCCGGTGTAAGGGGATACCAATCCGATTTATTTGTTTGATTAATCTCTATTTCTGCCTGTAATACTTCTGCTTTGCTCATCCCAAATTTAATACAATTTCTGAATGTGAATTCATTCACTTCATCGGCAAAAGTGTTGAATGAAAGCATAAGAACAAAAAACGTTAAAACCAGGTACGCAATCCATTTTTTCCTCATGATGATCCTCCTCAAAGATTTGTATGCTATTGATTGCTGAAACCACTGTACCATATGCTTTTCTATTCCTGTAAAATCCGTTTTCCTGCTCTCAGTCTGCAAGGGGAAAGTTTGGAATCAGCCTGATTGAGATTACAAAATCTGTCGGATTGACGCTTCAGAATCGATTAATATCAAAGATATGTTGTCAGCGAATGAAGAACAGCGGCCCCATACGCCGCTGTTCAGAATCTACTTAGACAATATGCTGTTTATCTGGCTTTCACATTGAAGTCTAGTGTAGGACCCTTCACCGACCTTCTCTGTTATAATCCAGTCATCCCATTTCTGCGGGAGCTTCGGAAAATCCATATCATTCTCCATCAATCTGCAGACCGCTGTCGCCGAGAATGTCTGTCAGCAGATCATATTTTTCCTGAAGCGCAGCAAGTTCAGATTCCAGTTCCTGATTCCTGGCTTCCAATTCAGCATATTTCGGATCGACTTCCGCAGTCCCGTCCGCCTCCGTCTCTACAACGCCGGAAGCAACCTGATCCAGGTAAGCCTGGGCTTCAGATGGGTAATCGATCGTAATTGTATAATCGCTGATACCATCATCTGTTCCATAAACCACAAAACTATATTCTGCTCCTTCTTCTAAGGAACATTGGTAATCGTTGAACGGATTCGGATTAATGTCATCCCCCTCTTCACTATATACTTTAAATGAATCAACCTGTTTTCCTTCACAGTAAATTCTATACTTTCCCTCTATTGGTGGATTAAAAGAATAATTATTAACCTGCTTTCTATAGTCAAACGCATCATTTATTACCGAATACCCACTCACATCAACAAGCGGCTTTTTCTCTCCAAAGTAAACCGAATAATACCCGTGATCCGAAGAGCAAATCTCAAGTGTATACGTCTCGTCTTTCTCCAATTCAACACTAACATGTTTATCCCCATACCAAGTATTACTGCATTTTATTTCATTACCATAGGAATCATAAACCCCATACCAAACGCCTATATTAGGAGCCAGATCCAGGAAAAGCACATGAGTACCTGTGTTTTTAGCTGTATACGTATAGTAATTATGTTGTGCATCAAAAGCAATTTGATCCTTTGCCTTAATATATCCTGAAAGATCCGTAGTTGGTTTCTGTTGGAATACAGATACTTTAAAATGAGTATTGTTACCGCTCCAGACGGTAATATCATAAGTCAATCCTTCTTCCAACTGGACATCAGAGTTGCTTAGTTTATTTCCATACGGATCAGTCCAGGAAACCGATGCCCCACAATTCGGAGTAAAATCATCAATCCAAAGTAAGTAATACCCATCCCGCGGTGCAGTATAACTATATGAGAACTCTCTCTCTTCATCTGTGAACTGCCCTTCCCGTTCGACAACCGGTTCCTCTTCTATGACGATCTCTTTGTATTCGGGAAGCGGGTTATTCACATTCAATACATTATCTGCTACTGCCCAGGGGCTTTCTTCATCAGCCCATGCAGGACTTACAAGTAAAGCAGCTGTGAACGTTGCAGCTAGACATACTGAAGTTATTCTTTTACGGTCCATCATCTATTTAGTCTCCTTCTATTATGTACTAATATATTTCAATTCTGACAGTATGGTTCCTGTTCATTTTGTCTAAGTAGTTATTGTACATTCAACTGTCCCGCTTTCCTCTATGCGAAAGATCTGGCGCAGCCGCCGCTTTGGCACGCTGCGCCTTTTTCATCTTTAGACGCCGCCACCCCAGATCCAGTAGTCTGTTGTGAAGCGATATTTTGTATTCTTCAGGGTGATCCGCAAGCTGTGCTTATGTTCAATATCGACCTGTTCGCCCTTTTTCAGTTTTCTCCAGTTGCTGCCGCCTCCCTGCACTTTAATAGATTTGACCTTCCAGCCTTTCTTTAACTTGATTTTGACCTTGCCCTTGCCTTTCAGAAGGGTACTGTAATCTCCAACACTAAACTGTGATTTGTAGTTTGCATTGCCAACCTTTAAGGTCTTGAATGGATTCTTGTATACACACAATTTGATCTTGTAGGTAACCGTTTTGCCATTTTTCTTGACCTTGTAGGAAAGATTCGTCATACCCTGCTTCTTGAGCTTCAGGCAGACCTCAACGCCTGCCCCTTCTTTCCGGGTTGTAACTGATGCTACTTTCTTGTTGGAAGATTTGACCTTTGATATGCCTGATGCCGGTCCGCTGTATACAAAGTATTCTCTTTGCCCGTACGGAACACCCTTCGTTTCCTTGTGAGTCTTTGCGAATGCACTCATCCCTGCGAGCAATGTAAAGACCGCTGCCATCAGTACAAAAGTAATCCATTTCCTGTTTCTTTTTTTCATGCCTTACCTCCTGTTGTGTCATTGCATGGATTGTTATTTGCCAATGTCAGAGTACCAGATTACTTTTCCGCATCTGTAAAATGCGTTTTCCTGCTCCTGAGAATCTCTATTGACTTTACATATTTGTTCCCGTAGAATGATTTCGGTCATCGGAGGGTTGATTGTTCTTCAGACAGTAAGAATGAGCGGCTGGATAAGATGGCAGGTTTGTACCTGCAGTCTGTCCGGTCTTTTTTATTGGGAGATGAAATGAATTCTAAAGCACAGGATGCACACGATTTTACTACCGGGAGTATTCTCCCGAAACTGATACGGTTCTCTGTGCCGGTTTTGTTCGCGCTTCTGCTGCAGGCAACTTACGGCGCCGTCGATCTTATGGTAGTCGGGCAGTTTGCCACTTCGGCGGATGTTTCTGCCGTCGCCACCGGATCCAACATTATGATGACGCTGACAGGTCCTCTTTCAAGCTTTGCCATGGGGATCACGGTTCTGCTTGGACAGCAGATCGGAAGCGGAGACGGGAGAAATGGCGGCCGGATCATAGGTGCAGGCATCACACTGTTCATCCTTCTGGGATCGGTCCTGACAGCTATCCTGGTCGGTTTTCCTGATGCGATTGCTACAGCCATGCACGCTCCGGAAGCTGCGTTCCTGCAGACTTCCGGATACGTACGTATCTGCGGAGCCGGCGTGCTTGTCATTGTCGCTTATAATCTGATCGGCAGCATCTTCCGTGGGATCGGGGATTCAAAAACGCCGCTGATCGCGGTTCTTATCGCTTGCATCTTCAATGTCGCAGGAGA
Source organism: uncultured Lachnospiraceae bacterium (assembly GCA_902801515.1). GTDB lineage: Bacteria > Bacillota > Clostridia > Lachnospirales > Lachnospiraceae > Porcincola. The sequence goes on along the minus strand of CADCII010000015.1, from coordinate 34,003 downwards.
TCTGTTCCTGGTTGCTGCGTGCGGTCTTGGTGCCAGAGGAGCCGCGATTGCTACCGTTGCCGCCCAGGGGATCAGTGTCCTGATCTCCCTGGTCCTTATCCGGAAACAGCCCCTCCCGTTTTCATTTTCCCGTAGAATGATCTGCGTTAACACCGGAATCTGGCGCAGGATCACTGCTCTCGGACTTCCTCTTGCCATCTCTGACCTGCTCGTAGGCCTTTCGTTCATGATCATTCAGGCGATCGTTAATTCGCTCGGACTGGTTCCGTCTGCGGGCATCGGAGTTGCCGAAAAAGTATGCGCGTTTATCATGCTCGTGCCCAGTTCATTTATGCAGTCAATGGCAGCCCTCTCTGCGCAGAACATCGGTGCCGGGAAGGGGAAGCGTGCGCTTCTGGCTCTTCGCTATGGCATCAGTGCCTCCCTTGCGGCCGGCGCAGTGATCGGAGTTTTCTCATTTTTCCGGGGAGACCTGCTCTGCAGTATCTTCTCAAATGATCCCGAAGTCATACTGGCAGGAACGGATTACCTTAAATCCTATGCGATTGACTGCCTGTTCACCGCCATCTTCTTTGTCTTCATCGGATACTACAATGGTCTCGGGCTCACCCGCTTTGTCATGCTGCAGGGCATTATCAGTGCATTCTGTGTCAGGGTGCCCGTATCATGGTTTATGAGCAGGATACGGCCTGTGTCCCTGTTTTACATCGGACTTGCCACACCCTGCTCATCTTTGCTGCAGATATTCATGTGTTTTGCCTGCCTTGCCTGGCTGAAGAAAAGAAATGACTATCGCGTGACGGATCACCCTCTACACATAGATCACTTCTGATATGACGCCGCCTCCCAGCAGACACCGCCTCCCAGCAGACAGTCATCCTGATCGTAGAATACGGCGGACTGCCCCGGTGCTGCAAACCGCACGGGTTCGTCGAAAGAGATTCTGACCCGGTCTTTGTCGATTTTCTCAAGCAGCGCATACTGGCCTGAATGCCGGTATCTCACTTTGGCCTGGCAGCGAAGTGCTTCACCCGTCTCCGGTTCAGGAATGCTCATAAAGTTCAGGTCGCTGCACAGGATCGCTTTGCAGTAGGTCTCTTCATACCCGCTGAGCACGATCTCATTTCTGTCGGCACGTATTTCCTTAATGTACATGGGATGTCCGAATGCCACTCCAAGGCCCTTGCGCTGTCCGACTGTATAGTGAATGATGCCTCTGTGCCTGCCAAGAACATTGCCCTCTTCATCGACATAGTTCCCTTCCCCGGGCACCGCTCCATTCTCATGATCGCGGATGAAATCCGCATAATTCTCATCGGAAACAAAACAGATCTCCTGGGAATCAGGTTTTGACGCAACCTGGATCCCTGCTTCCTCTGCTATCTGCCGGACGTCTGACTTGGCATACTCTCCCAGCGGCATGAGGGTTCTTGACAGCTGCTCCTGCGTCAGGCGGTAAAGCATATATGTCTGGTCCTTCTCGAAATGAGACGCCTTCCGGACCGTATATCTTCCGTTCTCAAGCTTTACCACCGAAGCATAGTGGCCTGTCGCCACATAGCCGGCCTGCAGCACATCCGCATGATAAAGCAGCCGTTCCCATTTTATTTCCCTGTTGCACACTACACAGGGGTTCGGCGTCATTCCGTGAAGATAATCCTGGACGAAGGGCGTTACAACCTTGTTCTCAAAATCGGAAAGACAGTTAAATGCGTGATAAGGGATCCCGATCGCGCGGGCGGTCTGTCTTGCGTCGTCAATCTCACAGCAGCGGCTCTCCTGTCCTTCTGTGCCGGCCCAGGTGCGCAGTGTGACGCCCACGACATCATATCCGGCCTGTTTGAGAAGATAAGCTGCCACGGCGCTGTCCACGCCCCCTGACATACCCACGATAACTTTTTTCATTTGTCTGACACCTCACTGACTTCCATTTGTCCTGTTCATGATTATACCTTACTTTCTGCTTTTAATTCTAATTGTATATAATTTTTGTCTGTACTATAATATATTTTGAAATTTCTTTCTCCGTCAGCATTATACGGTATAGAAACTGGAGAAGGGGACATACATAATTAAAGAGAGGAGAATAACAGAAAATGAAGAAAAGAATTTTAGCTTTGGCTCTCTGTATGATACTTGGCACATCCGTATGTACCATTGCAGAAGAGGCTGACACAACTCCAAAACCCAGAATCATCGCCACTTCCGATGGGGTTCTTTCTATCGAGGCTCCTTCTGATGACTGGGAAGTGATGCAGGATGCGAATCACTGGTTTACGATGACGGACGGCACGAACACGATCACGATCGAACATCTGAGCAATGGCGAAAACCTGCCGGCTGTAGCAGTTGCAGATGATACCTATGCTGCCGTTTATCAGGCGTTTGTTTCTACCAGGAATGAAGTATTCGCCGTAAAGGGCTGCTCCCCCAAGGCCGAAGAGCTTGAATCAGTCATGAAGGCAATCGGCACTATCAAAATCCTGAAGTTTGACACTAAATCCGCTGTCAATCCGGAGACTGATGCTGCGTCAATTGAGATCGTGCCTATGGATAAGATTTACTACATCACCAGTGACGATGTTAATGTCCGTATCGGCTTCTCGATCGATGATAAGTCGATCGGGACGAAATACTACGGGGAAGAGGTTCACGTAACCGGCACTGTACAGAAGAACGGCACCGATATCGGCTGGTACCAGATCGACTTCAATAATTCAAAAGCGTATATTTCTTCCTCCTTCCTGTCTGAAACAAAACCTGCAGACAAGAACTCAGGATCATCCGGTAATGGAAACTATGCGCTGGATTCCGCTAATGGAACACAGGATCCCTCTGCACCGGGTCAGTCATACTGCATCTATTGCGGTAAGTACTATCCGGAAGGTGATGCATTCTGGAACCATGTGTGTCCGGCCAGGGATGCGGCAATAGCAAGGGGCGAGGAAGCAATCGATTCCGTAAACGGAACGCAGGATCCCTCCGCGCCGGGTCAGGCATACTGCATCTACTGCGGACAGTATTATCCGGAAGGAAATGAATTCCGCAATCATATCTGCCCCAAGAGGGATGAGGCATACGCCGGATATGCGGTTGAGCCGCCCGATGGAACACAGGATCCTCTTGCCGGCAACTGACACGATTTCAGAAAGAACATTAACTGTTTGCAAGTCAAAACGGACGGGTGTTTCCCGTCCGTTTTTTCGCTCTCAAAGTGAGGCTTCACTTTCTTATCATCATTTCGCTTTGTAGAAGAACAGCAGGTTTGCATTGACAGCCTTGCCTGTTCTTTTTTTGTCGAGATTGCTGGCAACTGTCACTTTTTCGTCACCGGCACCAACCTTGTTTGCCCTGATTGCCTGCATGTAATTGTATCTCGGCGGTTCGCAGAACGAATATCCAAAGTACTGCCCTGACTCATATGTGTAGTTCTGAGCCCCTGTCGGCACGAATGTATCACCTTTCTTCAGATACTCCAGGAGCGTACCTGATCCTGAGCCGGAGATAACCGTCTGAGGAGTCACCCCGTGACTAACTTCATACTCAGTAACAAGTCTGCTCAGGGCAGGCGTATACGGTATTGCCAGTTCGAAGCCTACGTTATTAAGAAGAAAATCAATCAGTGTGAGTTTCTTCGCTGCACAATAAGCTGCAAGATTCTTCATCTGTTCGGCGTTTAACGGGAAACGACTCATTACTTGCGGCGTACTAGCTTTCAACTTTTCGGTATTAAAGATTGCTCCGTCATTCCCAAGATTGGCTTCCGGCATACCCAGAAGAGCCGTAATCGTTTTATCAAGCTTCACATGGTTTGCCTTGTTTGAACTCTTATTGACAAAGATGTAACGGTTCGTATTGAAAAACTCACTGTAAAGGCCGAACACGCCAGGATTTTTCTCATCAACTTTACCGTTTACAACACCACCGAGATTCTTGAACATAGTATTTCTGGTTCTCATTGTTGCCTCGGTTCCATTGACCGATTCATAGGCGTCAAGCACTGTGTTGATGAGCGCATAACCCCTCAGGTAGATGCAGAGCTGCCTGATCAGATACGGAGCCACACAGTCAACGGCTTCCCCGGAGAACATTACACTGTTGCACTGCAGATTATAAGCAGCTCCGAAGATTGAACGCTGGTCCAGCGTATAGCTGGTTTTTCCGCCATAAGCGTTGGTCGCGCCGGAGAGTGCCTGCATCAGGGAATTATATTCCGAGCTGTTGTACAGGGCTGCAAGTCTGCTGTTCTTCTCCTCTTCATTGATCTTTCCGCTCTTATACAGACCGTTTATATCGCCGATCTTGTCTTCAAGAGGTGAGCTTGCGTTTGTCACTTTCTGGAATTCCCCACCGATGGAATCAAAGGCTGCGACATTCTCCATATGCTCCTTCAGGCTGTTTTCTATACGATCCAGATGCTTATCAACCTCTTCCAGCTTGTCCAGGATGTCCTTGTTGGAATCTTCTTTGCCGCTCAGTCCGAACACCTCTCCGATCACCGTTTTCAACGCGGACAGTGCATACGAATATGCCGGGAACTTTTTGGCAATTTCGTCGATCACATCCATAATCGTGGACTTCACCATCTCTTTGCTTGATTTTATCATGAAGAGTGCCGGAGCGTCGAAGCCGTTATCTTTCTTCTCTTTCTCATCGGCATCCGTATCCTCGATCAGGGCGGATTTTTCCTCTTCCTCTTCTTCGGTGGCTCCTTCGATTTCTACCTGTATTCCGTCTGGTTCCTGCTCTTCTTCATCTTCATCAATGATCGTGTCCGCCTCTTCAGCATCTTCCGTGTTGTCATCAGCTGCGGGCTTATCCTCACTGACATCATCAATGCTGATATCATCTGTGCTGTCATCGGCAATGCTGCCGGATTCTTCAATAACGGTTTCCCCGTCTTCTGCGACCTCGACGATCGCTGTCTCTTCTGCGTATGTGGTCATTCCTGCTGTACTGAGGAGCATTGTTGCTGCAAGCCCCATTGCGATTACTTTTTTGAATTTCATTATGTTTTCTCCTTTTTTATTTATTCAGAATTTCTTATGTTTTTTTGTGTGTTTTTTTTAATGACCATAATTTATCAGACCATATGTCACAGTAATGGCACAAAAAAGGATCGCTGCGTTTCAGCGATCCCTGATTCCAGTTATACTATTCAAGAACGCCAACGGCGTTCTTACCGCGCCGCGCTCGGTGCGAAGCACCTTCCTCTGAGCGCGGCTGCGATCCGCCGGAGGCTTTAACTCAGTCGGGGGACTCCCCGACTGAGTTAAAAATGTCCGTTCCCGCTGGCCCCCGGGTCAGCCGGATCTATCGGCTGCAGTACATCCCAGTGTTCTGCAAGCTTCCCGTTTTCCAGACGGTAAATATCGCAGACCTTTGCCGCATTCTCCTGTCCCCCAAACGTGCACTTGAAAAATACGAACACCATATCTCCGTCTTCTGCCATCTTGAACACATGCATATGCGGCTTCATTGCAAAGAAATGCTCCGCAAACTCTTTAAAGCCATCCCGTCCGTTCTTCACTTCCGGGCTGTGCTGAATATAGTCTTCCCGCATGAAACGGTCACATTCCGTCAGATCCCAGGCATTGAACACCTTGTCAATAAACTCAGATACGATTTCTTTATTTGTCATAGTATGCTCTCCTCCTCTGTCAGCCTTTCCGCTGCTTATACTTTTTATAAAACTGAATTATTACTGACACGCCGGTGAGCAGGATCAAGACCCCGATCACCAGAGCAAGCATGCTCTTGTCGTGAATTCCCTGGTAAAGACAGAATCCGGTCAGCCCTCCGTAAACAGCGATCAGCAGAATTGCCACAATCACTCGCACGGCCAATGGGATTTTTCTGTCAGAAGCAGCTTCGTTATAGCCGTCTATGATCAGATTAAATATAATTTCCAGTATTATATCCACCAGCTTTATGCCTCCTTATATTCAAGTCTGCCACCGATTCGTCAATGAAGATCATACCACAAATCTGTATACACAACACTTCTGAATATATGTCCTGCCCGAAAAAACAGGTTGCCTGAAAAAAGTATTGACAGCAGAAGCTCGCTGTATTATAGTGCTACTGTTGTATTAAGCACGTAATACAGTAGCACAGTGATACAGATGCGGAAATGGATTGCCTATGAAATGGGATTTTAAAAGTGGAGAGCCGATCTATCAGCAGATCATGCGTGTGCTCAGGACACAGATTGCCAGCGGTGAATATCCGCCAGGATGCAGATTTCCTGCTGTCCGCGAGCTGGCTCTGGAGGCAGGCGTCAATCCCAATACCATGCAGCGTGCACTCGCAGAGCTGGAACGGGAAGGACTTCTCGTAACTGTGCGGACAACCGGCAAGTTTGTCACAGAGGATCAGGAACTGATCAGCCGGACACGAAGCGATCTTGCCGCTGACAGCATCCGCGCTCTCATAGGAAGTCTGAAGAACCTCGGCCTCACAGAGGAACAGATTCTGAAAGAGGTGGAACACAGTCTGAAAGAGGTGGAATAAGCTGAACAAGTGCCTGTCACTTGTTCACGTGATATTGCAGGGAGGAGACAGAAAGAACATGAGTGTAATATTTGAATGCAGAGATCTGGTGAAATCCTACGGGAATGTCACCGCGCTGAAAGGAATCAGCCTTCAGCTGGAAAGCGGGCGGATCGTCGGGCTGCTCGGTCCGAACGGAAGCGGAAAGACCACGCTGATCAAGCTGGCAAACCGTCTGCTTCAGCCGACTTCGGGAGAGCTGAGGATCGCCGGGGAAACGCCGGGTGTGAAGACCAAGGCTGCTATCGCTTATCTTCCGGATAAGGATTTTCTTCCGGACTGGATGAAGACGGATGCGCTGCTGAAGTTTTACGGGGACTTCTTCCCGGACTTTGACCGCCAGAGGGCAGAGGAGATGCTCATGAGCCTGAACATCCCTTCAAACCTGCCACTGAAAAAGATGTCTAAGGGAACCAGGGAGAAGGTGCAGCTGATCTTGATCATGTCCCGCAGAGCACAGGTCTATCTGCTGGATGAACCGATTGCTGGCGTTGACCCGGCAGCCAGAGATTATATCCTCCGCACGATTCTCAACAACTATGAAGAGAACGCTCTGGTGCTGATTTCCACACATCTGATCGCAGATGTGGAATCCGTGCTGGACGAAGCTGTATTTCTGAAAGAGGGACAGATCGTACTGCACAAGAGCACTGATGAGATCCGGGAGGAAACCGGCAAGAGCGTAGATGAATACTTCAGGGAGGTCTTCAGATGTTAGGAAAACTGTTTAAAAATGAAATGAAAGCGATGGGAAGGGTGTTGCTCCCCCTGTATGCAGTGATGGTCCTCGCCTCCTGCCTGTTTGCCTTCAATCTTCGGCTGAGCATGGATGGATTCGCCAAGTTCTTTGTCGAGAAGTTCGCGATTGTAACAGGTGTCCTGTTCGGCGCCGCGGTGCTCGTAGTCGGCGTGGTCATGGTTATCATGGTGATCCAGAGGTTTTACAAAAATCTTCTGGGTACAGAGGGTTATCTGATGTTCACACTGCCGGCAAAGACACATGAGCACATTCTCAGCAAGGCTCTCAGTGCTTTTCTGTGGATGGTCATCGGAGCTGTTTCCGGAGTGATCGCAGGTTTTGCGATGGTCGCTATTACCAGCAATGTTCCGGAATTCATACGCCAGGTAAAAGAGGTATGGGCTACGCTCTCACCAAGCATGGCTCTGGCTCCGGTCATCTGGCTGATCATAATGCTCGCTGCCGGCGTGATGGAGTCCATGATCAAAGTTTATGCCGCGATTGCAGTCGGACATCAGTTTAATTCCCACAGGCTTGCGGGAAGTGTGCTCGCCTATCTCGGATTCGGTATCATCGAGATGATCCTCAGCTTTGTCGGAAATAAACTGCATCTTCTTCCGGCAAGGCTGCTCAATTCCACAAATGCGGCAGGCTTTATGAGTGTCCGGTCTATGCAGACAGGAACACTGATGGCTCTGATCGGGATTGCAGTCTATGGTATCCTGTGCTGGTATCTGCTGGACCGCAGACTGAACCTGGAGTAAAATGCAGCACTGGTATTACGTTAACGCACGGAAGGACGCATATACCGTTGTAGAATATAAAAAGAGCGGAACCCATCCGGTTCCGCTCTTTTTATATTCATCTGTTCTCCAGCGGCTGTGCTGTGATCCGTCATAGATTCAGCGGCTGTGCTGCGATCAGTCGTACAGTTTCTCGCTGAATGCCTTGACCTTCTCAGACAGTTCTGCGCTCAGAGGCTGGTTTTTATCCAGATTCTGAGAAACGTCGTATACAAGGCTACATGCAGACATGTACTCTTCTGTCAGCTTCCTGAGCCTGCCGGACAGATGTCCGAGGATCATTCCGATCTTGGGAGGATTCTTTTCAAACAGCTCGTTCAGATCCTCCGGATGGATCAACTCAACCGTCGCGTCATCCAGTGCAACAGCAGTCGCACTGCGCGGCTCCCCACTGACCATTCCCAGTTCGCCGAAGAATGTATTCGGATACAGCTGCGTAAGTTTAGTCTCTTCTGCAGTTCCATAACCAGAATAGATACCTACTGATCCAAAATGGATATCATAGATGCAGTCTCCGCGCTCGCCTTCCTTGAAGATGACAGTTCCCTTCGGATATTCGACTACCTTCTTGGCATATCCGCCTGAGTGTTCAAGCTCACTGGTCTGACGCAGCACTTCAGCACTGGGTTTGCTGCCTTTTCCTGCCTTGTAGAATCCGGCAAATTTCTTGATCTTCGCAGCGAATCCCTCTTTCTTCTCTGCATCGCGGATCTCACGGATCAGTGTGCTGACTTCCTGATACTGTCCGGTCAGGTCTTTCAGGCGGGCTCCAAGATAGTTGACCAGAAGCTCGACATGTCCGGGATCCTCGTCCAGATATGCATTAACTTCACCGGAAGTGATCTCTTCCATCTGCACGCCGTCAGGACCGGCAACAGCTGTCGCGCTGCGCGGGCACTGATCGATTACAGCCATCTCTCCGAGAAACTGATCTTTTTTCAGTTCGGTCAGCTTCAGCTGATCCTCGCTGCCGTAGCCCAGGATGACATCTACACTTCCGTCAAGAATCTGGAAAAAGCTGTTTCCGGCATCTCCCTGCCGGAAGATCACTTCTCCGCATCTTGTATATACATAAATGCATTATACTACTTTACATGAATGAATAGCACCCTCTATATTCATTCTTGTTCATTTTCATTTAAAAAGACGGCCACAGGGCGTATCGCTGCCGCTGTATGGCCGTCTTCTGTTTATCCGTGATTTTCTTTATCCGCGATTCTCAAGAAGAAACTGAAGAGTCAATTCATTATACTTTTCAAGCTGTTCCCAGTGCTGCACGTGGCCTCCGTCCGGAGCCATATACAGTCTCGCGCCCGGGATGGCCTCAGCCATCTCTTTCGTTACCCACGCGGGAATCAGCAGATCCCTGTCTCCGCCGACCACAAGCGCCGGTGCCTTTATCTCCCCGAGCCTGTCCCGAATGTCAAAATCCAGGATAGCGTTGCACTGTGCCTTATAGGCATATGAGGGCATGGGATAAGGTTCGTTCAGATCCGCATATTCACACTCCAGCATATAATCTTCTCTCTCATTCTGGAACGGGATGGCAAAGATCATCCACTGACACAGCCTTGTCGCCGTCACCGGATCAAGCTGTCCGCAGGTTTCCCGCAGCAGTTCGATTGCCCTGCGGTTGCTGGCACAGCACCATGGAAATGTGTTTGTCAGAATCAGGCTCTTCACTCTTTCCGGATAATAAACTGCCAGATGCTGGGCGATAGCGCCTCCCATGGAGATTCCGTTAATGTGAGCCTTCTCAATACCAAGCTCATCCATCAGGGCAACCATGTCTTCTGCCATCTCCTGTATTGTATAGGCGTAAGCCACAGGCTTGTCAGACTGTCCCGCCCCGCGGTTATCCGGAGCGATCACATGAAAATGCTTCTCATAAGCTGCGATGTGAGGAGCCCATTTTCTCCCCGGCGCACCAAGTCCCATCAGAAGAAGCAGGGGTTCTCCCTGTCCGTATTCTTCATAGTTGATCCGAAGACCATTCGCGATGCATTCCTTACTCATATCATCTTCCTCTCAGTCTCTCTCCGGCCTGTCCCAGTCTCCCTTGTACAGGTCCCTGGGGGCTTTGTCGCAGCCCTCGAACCAGGGAAGTTCTTTCTTCATGCGTTCCATGACAGGCTCATAATCAATCTCTTTCAGCGGCAGGTCAACTCTGCGGTTATCAAGTGCAGAGAGCACGATTGCCTCCAGGATCTCATATCCGTGCAGCGCCGTTTTGATATCACAGGAATGGACCTTCGCATCATCATCCAGCCACTGTGCGAATTCGGTATAATACGGCGTCTGGATCTCTTTCTCCTGGAAATGATACCAGCCGGGATCTTTGCCCGTTACCAGCTTCGAACCGGTATTGCTGCTGCACTCGCCCCAGTAACCGTCCGTCTCGGCATAGGCGTATCCGTCCTCGCCCCAGACAGTCAGGCGGTTGTCCGTATCCCTGTACATATCCGGGTTATGCTGTTCCGCGAAATAACCGCACTCCAGATATCCTCTTGCCCCGTTCTCAAACAGGACCTCTCCGAACAGAAAGTCCGGCGACGGATGGTCATCCTGCATGGTCGCAGGACCATGGACATGCCCGATGACAGATTTCGCCCGGCTGCCGCCGTTTGCCCAGATCATATAGTCCATGTAATGCGTGCCAAGCTGCGCCATCCAGGGCTGACATTCTGCAAAGATCTTCTTTACCTTTCCCAGTACCCCGCTGTCGACCTTCCGCTTCAGGTCCTGCATCTGTTTCAGATACTTCTGCTGGTGGCAGACCACTGCCTTGATGTTATGTTCCTCGCACAGCTGTGCCATCTTTCTGGCTTCCGCCATATTCTCTGCCATAGGCTTCTCCAGAGAGACCGCTTGTACGTTGTACTTGACCGCAAGTTCGATCATGGAAAGGCGAAGATCCGGATAAGTTACAAAGACAAATACTTCCGGCCTTGTCTCATCCAGCATCTTCTCCACGTCCGTATAGGCAGGAACGTCCAGGCTGAAGCGCTTCTTCACATCCTCCATCACTTCCGGACGGATGTCACAGATTCCTACGATCTCATAACTGTCCGGATTTTCCAGCATTGCCTTCAGATGAGTCTTTCCCCGTACACCAAGTCCCATTATCGCAGTTCTGTGTTTTGCCATGTCAGAAACCTCCTATCCTGCCCATATATCTGCCGTCAGCCATCACTACACCGTCCGAATCATTTACCGCATTAGGAGACTCATCCTCTGTCATGATCCAGCCTCTGTAATCAGTCTCCTCCAGGAAGCGGACGATGGACTCAAAATCAATCACGCCCTCGCCCATTGTTGCCCACTGATGCTCCGCTGTCATGTCTTTGAAATGAACATGCTGCACGATCCTTCTGTTTTCTTTAATCACTCTCAGAGGATCGATCCCTCCGTTTGCCATATGCCCTACGTCCGGCGCATATCCGATGCCGCTGCTGTAAAGGGTATCGAACATGATGTGATAGTCGCTCTCATAGCGGAAGATAGAATTCTCTCCTGAATTGGGGTGATATACCGGAACCACGCCTCTCTCTCTTGCACGCATGGCGATATCCGACAGGCACGCAAGCTGGTTCATCTGCTTTTCATACAGGTTGTGCTCACGCACCGGATCAGCCGCCACATGGCACAGCATCAGTTTCGCAGTCGGGAAATGAGTCAGAAACTCGATCGCCTCATCCAGGTCAGCCTTCTCCTGATCTGTCTCCTTCTCATGAAGCCAGTCTTCATGGACAGCAAGCGCCGCAAAGGCAATATCCTCTCTGTCCAGCAGATCTTTCAGCGCCTGCCAGTCATGATAATAATCTCCAAGCATGACAATCTCGGCTTCCATGCCTGTGAAACCGGCCTTCTTGAGCACCTCCACCATGTGCGGCACCTGACCGGCATATTTTTCTACCCGCATCTGCCAGGGGTAGGTCTGGCTTCCGTACTGGATCTTTGACATACCGCTTTTCCGCCTTTCCTCGGATCTTTTATGTTTAATACAAATTCAGGTTCGTTATTTTACAGATATACACGATAAGTGTAATCCCCTTCTTTGTATGTGTCAAAGGTTCCCTGCCGGCAGTCTGAACATACTGTTCCTGCTGTCTGCGGGATATGAAAAAGAAAAAACGGATGCCCCTGCAATAATGCAGGAAAGGCATCCGTTTATCTTACCTTATCCGCAGATTCTCACAACCTGTTCGTCTCCGAAAAATTACTCCGTTTCATCCTCCAGGAAGTCTTCCAGGTCATCGTCTTCAAAATAATCGTCCGCTTCCTCTGTCTCATCTCCGTCAAATACGGCGTCATCATCTTCCGTCTCATCGTCACCGTAATCGCGGTAATAGATACCGTTCATGTCGGACAGATCGCCGTCTTCTCCTTCGACGGTAACCATCAGAATATCTTCTGCTACATCAAATATGATCTTGTAATCATCGTCCCCGGTATACCGGGCGGTGTTACCGTTGATCTTCGCGGTTCCGTTGATCATGGAAGTCCTGAAGACAAACCTGATCTTATCACTGCCTTCAACCTTGATCTGGACCTTCTCCTCACCGTCGCTCTTTTCGAACGTTCCGTTGAATCCTTCATCATCGTCGTCAACATTGGCGGCAGGCTTATTCTGCTGCTGCGTACCCGAAGGGGATGATGAAGCAGCCGGTGCCTGGTTTGTCGAAGCAGGTGCTGTCTGATTAGTTGAAGTATTATTGGTCTGCTGTGTCTGTGTCGTCGTTCCTGACACATTCTGAGCATTCTGTGCCGTTCCGGGTGCAGCTGCGGTCTCCTGCTGCGGTGCTGCCGCAGTCTGGGTTTCTGACTGAGCTGTCTGAGCTGCAGTGCTTCCTGCCCCCGCCACTACATTTCCGGATGCGTTTACTCCTGTATTGCCTGTGCCGGCAGCTGAATCCTGTTTGCTGCTGTCTGATTTGGAACAGCCGGCGAGCAGTCCTGCGGCAAGGGCAAGTGATAATGCCAATGCCAGATATTTTCTAATCTGATAGGTATTCCTCATTCTGAAATTACCTCCCTGTAATATTAGCCCTTATATGCAGAGACATCATATCACGGAGGCTTCTTTTATGCACCGAAAGTTTCATTAAGATTTTCTTCTGAATTTCCTGCCGGTATATAATCTCTTTTCCAGTCCAGCAGATGATACTCCCCGTGCCGGTCCTGACGCTCCAGAACACGCATCACTGCTTCCGCATCCACCATCGGCCAGCAGTATCTTCCGCGGTAACTGCTGAAACTGGTCCACCAGTAATCCCCTGCCGTAAGCGAATACCCTTCGGACGAAGGGGTCAGATGTATGTACCTCAGCACATCGATGGCATCCTGTTCGCACTCGATCCTGGTCACGCACGCCCTGGCCATCATCCCCGGGGGCAGCAGATCGTACTCTCCGATCTGGTCCGTCCTGCAGTCATATCTTTCCAGAAGAGTCGCAAGCATATGGCGAACTGCCGACGCCTTCAGCCTGGTGCCTCCTATCAGCAGACGTATTCTGTCATTCAGGACACAGAACGCATACAGTTCAAAGTCAAACAGTTTCCTGAGCCTTTCCAGTGAAGTCAGAAGAATTTGTTTGTCCCATTCATTCGCGAAAACTTCTGACGATACCTTAAGGTCTGTGTAATAGATCTCCTTCGACCCTCTCTGGGAGATCTTCCTCCATTCTGTCACAATAATTCCTCCCGTACTAATTATTCTCCCACCAGATGCGAAACACCTGCCCTCTGCCAGGCAGGAGCTGAACGCAAGCAACATATTATCATGCGCAAAAACAACAGTAAATATCGAATATGCACAATATTATATTGCATTTATCGTCATGTTATCCCCTGCCGTCTTCTGAAACTGAAAAAAGGAACGGTAATTCCCGTCCCTTTTTTCAGGTGTCGTAAATATGCACATATTTCCGGCGGTTATTTCATTGTTTTACCCGGTGATCTGCGTGCCGTCTGTCAGATACTGGTCAAACGTCAGGCCGAACTCTGTGCTGAGGCTGTTCATCGTCTGTATGATTTCAGCCGCCTTGTCGCCGGTAACCGGGGTAGGCTGATAGTTATTGATGGAAGTATCGCTGCTGATACTGCACGGAATGATATGGATATCATCCTCCGACTCCAGGCCGTCCGGAGCAAATGTAAATGTCTGCTGCCAGATGATCGTGTCGTAGGAATGGGGATACGCATTTCCGCCGAAGCAGAAGTTGCTCAGTCCATATACGATATACCTTCCGTTATACTTCTCCACAGGAAGGATCATATGTGCATGGGTTCCGAGTACCAGATCCGCACCTGCGTCTATTGCAGCATGTGCAAGCTGTCTCTCAAAGTCGTCCAGTGTCGTGACCAGTTCCACGCCCCAGTGGAAATGTATGATGATCAGATCTGCTCCGTTCTCCTTCGCGTCCGCGATCGTATTCTGTACCAGATCCATACTCTCCAGGCCGTTCTCCAGAGCATAGATGCCTATAAAGGCGGTCTTGACGCCATTCAGATCCATATACGCTATATCTTCTCCCGAGCACCAGTTCACGCCTGCCGCATCCAGAGCGTCCTTCGTATCCTGCGTACTCTGGTCACCGTAGTCATAGGTGTGGTTGTTTGCAAGCGTCACAACTTCTATGCTTCCATCCGTCAGGATCTCTGCGTATGAGGGATCCGCCTTAAAAGCATACGGCTTGTCCTTCCTGTGGCTTTCATCCAGAGTTGTCAGTGTCCCTTCAAAGTTTGCGAAAGTCGCGTCATCCTGGCTCAGGATCGTCCTTACATTATCGAAGAAATAACTGTTGCCGTACGTAGCCTGATATGCATTGAAGCTGGTGTTCGCGCTCAGGTTTATATCGGTTCCCAGTGTGCAGTCTCCGACACAGGAGATCGTCACACTCCGGTCAGCCTTAACAGATACGGTTGCCGAAACGGAAGACAGACCGTCCGCTGAAGCGATGACCTTCGTATCTCCTTCACTGATGCCGGTCAGGATTCCGTCGCTGACCTTGGCGACTTTTTCATTTTCAACCTCATAGGTCAGGTTGTTGACAAATGCATTCTCCGGTGTCGTGACAACCTGCAGAGGCGTCTCAGATCCCGGGAAGATACCGTATCTGTTCTGCGGGAACGCGATCTCGGTTGCAGGGATCATTGCCGAAACTGCCGGCGCGGAACTGTTGCCCGCCTCATCCGTCGCATAATATGAGAATACTGCATCCGGATCTGCAGGAATCGGCTCCGTATACTCCTCGTAAGTCGGGACATCAGACAGTCCGTCATTTCTGCCGATGTAGATCGCCTTGACCCCGGTTTCCTTGTCCTCAGCTGTCAGTTCGATCATCCCGTTATTCTCAGACACCGTGACTGCCGGCGGCTGGGAATCAACATATGCAAGTGTGATATCTGCGCTGCGCACTTTGTCGGTAGATACCACCATCATTTCAAGAGCTCCGGTCTGCGCATGATAATCCAGGTCAACGGTCCTTCCCTGCTTTATATCAATATTCTCCCCGTTGATCGTTATCGACTGGATTGTCTCAGGAGCTTTCACCCGCAGTGATATGTCCCCTTCCGGAGTAAATGAATCCGGCTGCGACAGAATCTGGATCGTCAGTCCTTCATCTTCGCGGATCGTCGCCCGGCGCCTGCTCTGCATCTTCGAGATCACCAGCATAAATGCGGCAATCGCAAGGATCAGGACAAGCACTGCAGCCAGGCCGATCAGGCACTGACGGCGGTGTTCTGAGATGAATCTTTTGATCTTAAGCCACGTCTCATTCGGCTTTTTCGGTTCTTTTGGTTCTTTGGATTTTTTCTTCTTTTCTTTTTTCTTCGCTTCCTCGGCAGGAGACGGTACCGTCTTTCTTCCTGACAGGAATCTTCCGGCTTTCAGCCTCGGGAGCGGCCCGGTGGAACGGGCATCCAGCGGGATCACTTCTGCTTCTTTGCTGTTCGTATTTTCATCAAGGTCAATGACCTCTATACTTTTTTCCTGAAACGGTTCTTCTTCGGACTGCGGGCCGGCGTCTTCCTCCTGCCCGGTATTATAGCCGGAATCCTGGCCTTGTTCCTGTATTCCATAGTTCTCACGGTCGAAGTTGTCCGCATCAGGTTCAAGGCTGCTGCCGGTATCGCGGCCGCTCTCAGGATTGTACTCATCTGTCATCCCGGACTCAGCGGCGTAGTCATCCTCCATCCCTGGCTCAGAGCCATACTCATCCGCCGTCTCATCCTCAGAATGATATGCATCTTCCTGACCATTCTCTGAAAGTGGTATGGAATCATTTCCCTCTGCAGGAACCTCTTCCGGAAGTTCTGACTTCTTTCTGTCTTTTTTTGAGAAACTGAACAGTGGTTCCTTTGGAAGCTTTCTGCGTTTCCGCTTGCCTGAAGGGGGTTCTTCCATGCGGCGTTTCCATTCCTCGTCAGGATCGTACTCATCCGCTGCAGGCTCTTCCTCAGCCTCCGCAGATTCGTCTTCACTCACAGAAGAATCATCTTTCTGCTTCCCGCCGAAGCTAAAACTCCATCTCCTTTTCTTCGGAGCATCGTCAGAAGACGAAGACTCCTCCGAAGAATCCGTCTCTTTAACAGACACATCTTCCGGTTCGCCGTCTCCTTCTCCGGGCTCTTCACCGGCCGGCTCCTCTTCCCCGTCATCTTCCTTCGGTTCTTTCTCCCGAAGGCGTTCTGTCAGAGAAGCAAAGGCCCCTGTGATCGCACCAAATGCAGAGCGGACAGGATTGCTGTCATCCGGGATAATACCGTCACGGAACTCATCAGAATCAGACATATAGTCCGCATCCTCGTCATCTCCCTCAGACTCTTCATCCTCAGGAGCGTCGGTACTCAGGCGCGGTCTCTCATACTCCCAGTTGAGATCCAGATCATCCGCACTTTCGCCGAACTCATCTTCAGGAAGTTCCTGCCCTTCTGTGATCAGGTCCAGATCCTGTTCGAGATCGGAGGAGAAACCGGCTTTTGCCTGAAGCTTCGCTTCTTCGACTACTTCGCGCGCCATGCGCTCGGCTTCCAGGCGCCTCGCTTCTTCCGCTGCTCTGGCCTTCTCCTCTTCCTCGCGTTTTCTTCTCGCTTCTTCCGCCTCTGCCCGTGCTTTAGCCTTCCTGCGCCGCGCTGCTTCCGCCGGGGTGTCGAAATGAATCTTCACCACCTCACTTCGTACAGCTGTGCTTTCATCGGAATTCTTCTTGAGCTCCTGAAGCAGTTTCTTGATCTCTTCGTTATCCATTCTGTGTTTCTCCCAATCCAGGGTTATAGAGTATCTTTATCTGAAATACTGCACGCCGCTCTCAAACACCTTCATGTCCTGCTCGCCGCTGATATTGACTGCGACTCCTTCGCCGCGCCGCTCGATGTGCGCCATCTTTCCGAGGATCCTGCCATCCGGACTGGTAATGCCTTCGATACACGCGAAGGAGCCATTTACATTCCATCTTGGATCCGCAGTGATCATTCCGTCCGGATCGCAGTACATTGTCGCGACCTGACCGTTTTCGATGAGTTTTCTGATCCAGCTTTCATCTGCGACAAATCTTCCCTCTCCGTGGGAAGCCGCGTTGACATAGACTCCTCCAAGTTCAGCCTGGGCCAGCCACGGACTCTTGTTGGTCATGACCTTCGTGCAGACCATGCGGGATACATGGCGGTGGATCGTATTAAATGTCAGTGTCGGACTGTTCTCACTGACCGGGGCAATCTTTCCTTCCGGAACAAGTCCCAGTTTGATCAGTGCCTGGAATCCGTTGCAGATACCCAGGATCAGGCCGTCTCTCTCACCGAGGAGTCTCTCCACCGACTCGCTGATCTTCGCATTGCGGAATGCCGTTGCGAAGAACTTCGCAGATCCGTCAGGCTCGTCACCTGCCGAGAAGCCGCCCGGGAACATTATGATCTGGGCATCATCGATAGCAGATGCGAATT
The DNA here is from genome assembly GCA_902801515.1 of uncultured Lachnospiraceae bacterium. Lineage (GTDB taxonomy): Bacteria > Bacillota > Clostridia > Lachnospirales > Lachnospiraceae > Porcincola. The sequence continues at coordinate 15,965 of CADCII010000015.1, read as the reverse complement.
CGTCCACTGACGCTCTGATATCATCAGAAGAAAGATTCCTGAATACTCTCACGTCTGTCCGGGCACCTGCACGTTCGAATGCCTTTGCACTGTCATATTCGCAGTTGGTCCCCGGGAATACCGGAATAAAGACTTTCGGCTGTGCGATCTTATGGCCGCACACATAGACAGAGCCTGCTTTAGTGACATCAAACGGTTCCACATCCGCCGGTGCAGAAGCAGTCTGATCCGGTTCATGCGCGGGAACGGAGCGGAATGTCTTCTCCAGGGTTCCGGTCCATGCCTCAAGCGCTTCATCGATGGGTATCGATGTATTTCTGTATTCGAATCTCTGTGTATCTTCGACAACGCCCACAACCGTATACCGGGTGTGGAGACTGCCGACTTCACCGTCCTTCACTTCGCATATGATCGCGCCGAAGTCCGGGAAGAACAAATCTTCCGGAGCGACGTTATGCTCGATCCTGAATCCCAGCCTGTTGCCGAACGCCATCTTGCTCAGCGCTGCGGCAAAGCCCTGCGCGTCAACTGCGTAGGCACTCAGGATACGGCCGGCTTTCACATCCTCAAAAAACGCGCTGTACTGACGTTTCGCATCCTCAAAGTCCGGCACATCATATTGATCTCTGTCGATCTGTATCAGGACCAGTTTGCTTCCTGCCTTCTTCAGTTCCGGACTGATTATGTTTCCGACCGTATTGACATCTACTGCAAATGAAACCAGTGTCGGCGGTACATCGATGTCGTCAAATGAACCGCTCATGGAATCCTTGCCGCCTATAGACGGAAGTCCCAGTCCGATCTGGGCAGTGTACGCTCCGAGCAAAGCTGCGGCCGGCTGGCTCCAGCGTTTCGGATCATCGCTCATCCTGCGGAAATACTCCTGGAATGTAAACCGGATCTTCGACCAGTCGCCGCCGGAAGCAGTGATCCTGGCAACAGACTCCAGTACCGCATAGATCGCGCCGTGATACGGGCTCCAGCCCGACAGATAAGGATCAAATCCGTAAGCCATCATGGTGACAGTGTCGCACTTTCCACTGTCCATGGGGAGTTTGGCGACCATCGTCTGGGTCTCAGTCAGCTGATATTTTCCGCCGTAAGGCATCAGCACAGATCCAGCTCCGATGGAAGAGTCGAACATCTCGACCAGTCCCTTCTGGGAGCAGCCGTTCAGATCCTTCAGCCTGCCGGTCCAGCATTCACGGACTCTGACCTCTTCCAGAGGCTTCTTGTCAAAATACCTGTTTTCGCAGGAAGGCATCTCTACCTCAACGTCCGTCTCCTGGTGGGCTCCGTTGGTGTCGAGGAATGCCCTGCTGATATCGACGATCGTATTCCCGCGCCAGTTCATGACCAGGCGCCCGGACGCAGTGACAACAGCTACCTTTACTGCTTCCAGATTCTCCTGTGCCGCATATTTCAGGAATTCATCCACATCCTCAGGTCCGATGACACAGGCCATTCTCTCCTGGGACTCCGAGATCGCAAGCTCGGTTCCGTCAAGACCTGCGTATTTCTTGGGTACCTTATCCAGATCGATCTCCAGTCCTTCGGCAAGCTCACCGATCGCGACGGAGACTCCGCCGGCGCCAAAGTCATTACACTTGCGGATCAGTCTCGAGACCTCGGGTCTTCGGAACATACGCTGCAGTTTTCTCTCAGTCGGCGCATTTCCCTTCTGGACCTCAGCACCGCAAACTTCGATGGAAGACGCCGTGTGAGCCTTTGAGGAACCCGTCGCCCCTCCGATCCCGTCGCGTCCGGTCCTTCCGCCCAGCAGTATGATCACGTCGCCCGGTCTGGATGTCTCGCGGATAACATTCTTCCTCGGAGCAGCAGCCATTACAGCGCCGATCTCCATACGCTTGGCCACATAAGCCGGATGATAGATCTCTTTCACATAGCCGGTCGCAAGTCCGATCTGGTTTCCGTAAGAACTGTAGCCGTGAGCTGCCTCACGGACCAGTTTCTTCTGCGGAAGCTTGCCCCTGAGCGTATCCGCCATGGAAGTCCTCGGATCAGCTGCTCCGGTCACGCGCATTGCCTGATAGACATAGGTGCGGCCTGACAGCGGATCGCGGATCGCGCCGCCCAGGCAGGTCGCTGCGCCGCCGAACGGTTCGATCTCCGTCGGATGATTATGTGTTTCATTTTTAAAATTGATCAGCCATTCCTCAGTCTGTCCGTCAATCTCTACAGGAACAACGATAGAGCAGGCATTGATCTCGTCTGTCTCCTCCTGGTCTTCCAGCAGCCCGTCTTTCTTCAGTTTTCTGGCTCCCATAGTCGCCAGGTCCATCAGGCAGACAAACTTGTCTTTCCTGTCGCCGTACACTTCAGCGCGATCTTCGAGATACTTCCGGAACGCAGCTTCGATCGGCTCACGGTAATACCCGTCGTCAAAGGTCACATTCTTCAGCTCTGTTGAAAATGTCGTATGGCGGCAGTGATCCGACCAGTAGGTATCCAGCACCCGGATCTCAGTGACTGTCGGATCCCTGTGCTCTTCCTGAGAAAAGTACTCTCTGATGAAATGAAAATCCCTGTATGTCATGGCAAGTCCCAGGGAATCATAGAGTTCCCGGAACTTATCTTCTTCCATGGAAGTGAAAGCCTCAAAGGTTTTGATGTCTTCCGGCTCATCAAACTTCTGCTCCAGGGTCTCCGGTTTCTGGAGTCCCGCAAGCCTTGAATCCACAGGGTTGTAGCAGTATTCTTCGATCGCCTTCATATCCTCATCCGATATGCTGCCCTCCAGGACATAGACCGTTGCGGTACGGATCAGGACATCTTCATTTTCATTCAGAAAACGGATGCACTGCACTGCAGAATCCGCTCTCTGGTCAAACTGTCCGGGCAGGTACTCTACTGCAAATACCCGGTCCGTCTCCTTCTTCTGAAATTCTTCTTCGTACAGAATGTCCACCGGAGGTTCGGCAAACACACATGCCTTCGCTTCTTCATAGATGGCATCGGAGATATTCTCGATGTCATACCGGATCAGGATACGGATCTTCTCCAGTCCGCTGACTCCCAGATAACTGCGGATCTCATGGGCGAGATCTTTTGCCGCTCCGGCGTATGCTTCCTTCTTTTCTGCGTAAACACGGCGTACTTTACTCATTCACTAAGCTCTCTTTCTGCTTTCTTAACTATGGTGTTACAGCAGTACTGACATATTCAGCTATATCCTGTACCGCCGGATTGTAGACCAGGCCATTGTCCCCGTTGAGCATGATCGTCAGAATATATTCCGCTCCGTTTTCTTCAATGACAGCGGACTCCAGATAGCGTGTGTCAACGTGACCGTTCTGGTTCAGGAACAGTGTCGCGTCAGCGACAGAAGGCGCAAGGCCGATCACGGTCGGGAGACTGTCGCCCCCATCGATATGGAAGTATTCCTTCATAAAATCTGTTCCGATCGAGTTGAATTTGCCGGTATACAGATCTCGTATCATCAATGTGATGTCCTTCGCCGATCCATAGTTGTCCAGTCCTCCGGTATCTCCGGACGCGACCAGGCCGCGTTCCATCCAGATGGATGTGTAGCCTGCTTCCTGGCATACTGCGTTGATGGAATCAAGTCCCAGGAAGTCGATCAGGATATTGATGCAGTTATTGTCAGAATAGTTGACCATTGTCTGCAGGTAGAAGGAAAGCGGATATGACTGTCCATCCCTGGATTCCGTCGTGATCTCACCTCTTCCGCCTATCGTGGTCACATAGGTGATCTCCGTATCCATGCTCAGTTCCCCTGCATCGATCCGGCTTGCAGCTGTGTACAGGATCGGGACAGTGATCATGGCGGACAGTCTGAGCTGAACCGTGCAGTCATTGACTGCCACTTCACTGTCATGCTTCAGGTCATAGATATATACTTCAGCGGAAGTAGCCGTACTTCCGGAGGCAAGCAGGGTCTGGATCTGCGAGACATCGATCACATCAGCAGCAACCGGCGCAGGTGGTTCAGTCTGAGGTTCAGTCTGTGCCTCTGTCTGAACTTCTGTCTCCACGGCTGCTTCCTGCACCGCAGTCTCCTGCTGCTTATCCTCTGCTCCGGCGTCCTCCTGGCCGACGATCTTCGGAGCATCTTCTCTCTCTTTGACATTAGCAGGTTCGGCAGCCTCAGCGTCAGGAGCCGACACACTGCCTTCTGTCAGGATCTCGATTCGCGCACCGTCTCTTCCGGCGGATACATTTCTTGAAGATCTTCCCAGATAGAGATAGTATCCGGCAAATCCCGCGACTGCCAGCATCATAAGGACCAGAATCGTCACAGTCATCCTCAGAGCACTTCTGCGATTCTCGCCTTCCTCAAAATTCTCCCGGTAAGGAGTTCCCTTCTCCGGCTGAGTACGGAAGGTGATCTCCTTCTGCTCCTTTTTCTTCTGTGCTTTTTCCTTCCTCGCCCTGACACTGGCGCTGGGTGCCCTGGCTCCGCACTGGCTGCAGTACTTATCCGTATCCCGCAGCGCAGCTCCGCACTTCCTACAAACTTGCATACCGCCCCCGGAATCTTACTGATACTTAAGATTGGAATTAACATTGACCGCGGTCCATGCATCTGTCCCGGTCTTGACATAATTGGCAGGAACCGTGCAGACTGCAAGCGTCGGCTGACTGCCCTCCAGCGCTATCTGCACCGGCACATTGACAGCCATGACCTCGCCGAGTTCCTTGTCATTCGCGATCAGATCTATGGAATCGCACCACTTTGCTGTCTGTGTTCCGTTCGCTATCCACACAGCACAGTTTACATCCCCGTTCTCTTCCTGCCAGAGCAGGACCGGAAGCGCATAGAGGGCTCCTTCGAAAACGGTATTCTCTTTATAGGGAAGCGCAAATGAAGGATACAGGTTCTCGCTGTTGCGCTTTGCCGACTGCGCATCCCTGAAGCCCTGCGGAAGAATCTGCGTCAGCAGTTCTCCGGCCGGCATGACACTGGCCTTCCATCCATCCTCATATCTGGCGACACGCATCAGAGTAGAATACCAGGCAGCTGCCCCGTCGCTGTCCACATCGTAATCGCACAGAGCGACTGCGAAATAATACGGGCTCTGGGTCGTATCAGACGTGGGGTCATAGAAACAGAAATCCGAATGGGAATTCAGTCCATTCAGCTCGGTCAGAGAATTCTTGATCTTCTGCAGCTGGTTCTGAATCGTCTGTGCGTCAGCACCTGGCTCAAAAAGTGCCGCGAAATTCGTATTATCATTGATGTCAGCATAATGCTGCATCTGCGAATACAAAGTGCGGGCGCCACTGACCGCATCGTCGGCTGTGATCTTCTCCGCAGACGGATTAAGAGGTCTGGAAGTATCTGCCTCCTGCTCTGTCTCGTCACCGGTCATGGCTCCGCCCTGAACCTGTCCCTGAGAAATGACTGCCGCGGTCTCTTCTGACTCCGACTCTTCGTTTATAATGCGGATCTCCGACGCAGATGCGCAGAAAGCTGTTGCCAGCACCAGTCCCGCAGCAGCACAGATTGCTGCGCTCCATCTTTTGTTCTTCATAATATCCTCCATCACATACTGTGACATGTGCCTGCCGGAATTTGGGCACGGTTTGCTCTATTTTAGCGCATTTCAGCGCATGATACAACCTCAGTGAGGTGTCCGGTAATTACCCGCTCAGGTGCAGGTCTCGCCTCCGGCTCGGTCGTTGCTGAACGGTCGCCACTGGCGACCAGCAACTCCGGAAGGTTTTTTTGTCCGGTTCCGCCAATCCCCTGCATAATGTGATATACTCATTTCAGTATTGTTCTGTTCTGAAAGAAGGCAGCCATGGCAGATCCGCAGGATAACCCCATCGACAGCAGACAGCTGATCGCAAATCTGAATAAACAGGTCTCGGAACTGAAGGGTCAGCTCAGCAGCGCGACTCTGGAGATGGAGATGATGCGCGCGCGTATGAATGACCTGCGCAGTGAAGCCAGGCAGGTTGTCAATGTGGAGCGTTTCCGTGTCCCGGATGAGGATCATCTCAATGAGATCAATGACGTCGTTGAACTCATGGAGAAGGCGATCATGAAAGAGCGCCGCTCCCGGAAAGCCCAGGCAGAATGCCGCAGAGAGCCGGAATCCTCCAATCCCCAGAAGGTGGATGAGCGTCAGGTGCTGATCGTGCTGAAGCTGCGGAGGAAAGGCTGCTATATCCGTGAGATTGCCTCACATGTGGGGCTTGGGGTAGGAACCGTTCACAACATCATATCACGCTACGGACAGGATCCGCAGATGCAGAACCTGGTCACCGAAGGCACACAGATGGAACTGACAGATTACCTTCTGATCCATCCGGATGACAATTAAAAGATGCCGCGCACCGTATCACAAAAGACACGGTACGCGGCATTTTATATCATAATATTCCCCTGCTTTTCCTGAAACACAGCCGCAGCCACGGGTCAGATCCCGCGAAGCAGTTCCATTGCCTGCGCAATGTAACCGTTGTCTACTTCTGCGAATCTTCCCTCATCAGACATCTCGGCATAACCGGGTTCGATCGGAATCTGGCCTGCGAAAGCAATACCCATCTCCTTCGCGATCTCCTCAATACGGCTCTTGCCGAATACATCGATCTTCCTGCCGCAGTCCGGGCACTTCAGGAAGCTGTAGTTCTCGATTACTCCGAGGACCGGAACGTTCATCAGCTTCGCCATATTGACTGCCTTGGCAACGATCATGCGGACCAGATCCTGCGGGCTGGTCACGATAAAGATTCCGTCAACCGGAAGTGACTGGAATACTGTCAGCGGCACGTCACCGGTTCCCGGAGGCATGTCGACCAGGAGATAATCCAGTTCTCCCCAAACCACATCGGTCCAGAACTGCTTGACAACGCCTGCGATGATCGGGCCTCTCCAGACTACAGCCTGCTCCGGATCGGGCATGATCAGGTTAAGGCTCATGACCTTGATCCCGTTCGCAGTCAGTTCCGGAAGGATCTGATTCTCATCCAGCGCGTCCGCCGGACCGGTCAGACCATACATCTTCGGGATGGACGGACCGGTGATATCAGCATCAAGGATACCGACGCTGGCGCCGGTCTTCGCAAGCGCATTTGCCAGGGATGCTGTCACGAGAGACTTGCCCACGCCGCCCTTGCCAGATACAACACCGATCACATGCTTAATATTGCTGAACGCGTTCTGGTCAACGCGGAAAGACTGCGGTCCCTTATCCTTGCTGGGACATCCTTCACAGCTCTCCCTGCTGCAGCTGGAGGCACTGGAACATGCCTGATCTTTTTCCGCCATAATAGTAATCCTCCTTTTTATATATATCACCGACTGAGTTCAAGTACGCCATTGGCGTACTTGCGCCCGACCGCGCGGCCGCTTTAGAGGCCTTCCACTGCGCGGTCGTGGCATCCGCCGGAGGCTACACCTCAGTGGGGGACACCCCTCTGAGGTTGTATAATAACATACTTCATAAAGAATATCACTCCAGGAATGGCACTCCGGGTAGACGGTTATTCTGTTCCCTGATATTCAGATGCTTAAGTCAGATGGCTCTGACAGCTTCCTTCAGCCATTCTTTCTCATCACCCTCCAGATACGGGGAGATCTTCTCCCACACCTGCGTGTGATATTCATTCAGAAGGCGCTTCTCTCTTTCTGTGAGCAGTTCCGGGACAACTGCGTCAAGGTCCCAGGGAACCATGGTGAGCGTTTCAAACTTCATGAACCGGCCGTATTCATTTTTCTCTGCTTCCACACACAGGAGAAGATTCTCACACCGTACTCCGAACCTGCCTTCCAGGTAGAATCCGGGCTCATCGGACGTGACCATGCCCTCCTCAAAGACGCAGGGCGTGCGTCTTCCCTGCATCGGCTTGTAGCTGAAACTGTTCGGAGCCTCATGCACATTGAGCAGGAACCCGACTCCGTGGCCGGTTCCGTGATTGTAATCCTTCCCGATCTCCCAAAGCGGACTGCGGGCGAGATAGTCAAATGTCGTTCCGGTCGCACCATACCTGAACACTGCAGATGCCAGATTCAGGTTTCCTTTCAGGACCCGGGTGTAATATTCTTTCTCTTCCTCTGTCAGTGGGCCGCAGGCAAATGTTCTCGTGATATCGGTCGTTCCTTCCAGATACTGTCCTCCTGAATCCACCAGCAGGAAGCTCTTTGCCTCAACCGGAATGTCCGTATCCGGAGTCGGGCTGTAGTGGATGACCGCTCCGTGAGGTCCGTAGGCGGCGATGGTCTCAAAACTCAGATCCAGGAAATGATCCTGCTCTCTTCGAAACTCAAGCAGCTTGTCCGCGGCGGAGAGTTCCGTCTCCGGGTCTGCCGGATCGTATGACGCCATCCGTTTCTTCAGCCAGTACATGAACCGGGTGACTGCCACGCCATCCTTGATGTGCGCTTCTCTCATATGTTTCATTTCCACCGGATTCTTGACGGCTTTGGCAAGCATGGTGGGGTTCTGGCTGTCCACCCTGATCACATGTCCAAGCGAAGTCCAGATCGTGTAATTGACAAGAGAAGAGTCCAGCAGGACCCTGCTCTTTTCCGGAATAGCATTCACATATGAGTAAATGTCGTTATACCCCTTCAGGAATACTCCGTCATCCTCCAGGCTGCGGATGATCTCTTCATCAAATGCCTCTGCCTGCGCAAAGAGCAGTACGTTGTCCGGAGTTACGATCAGATAAGACAGGAAGACCGGATTGCAGGCAATATCATTGCCACGCAGATTCAGCAGCCACGCGATATCATCGATGGACGTCAATATATGATATCCGCACTTCTTCTCTTCCATCGCAGCCCTGAGTTCTTTCAGTTTATCCGCCCTGGTCTTTCCCGAATACGCGATATCAAGGCTCCAGACCTTCTCACAGGAAAGAGCCGGACGGTCCTCCCAGATCTCTCCTGCAAGATCCAGCGGACTGCCGTTTTTGCTGACCATAACGCAGGCGCCATTCTTCTTCAGAATGCGCTCAAAACGGTCGCCCTTCCCGGCTGTCATGCACCTTCCGTCAAATCCCAGAACGTTCCCTTCACCAAGACGCTCCGCCACAAACTGCTCGATCGTCGGAACACCTTCCTCTCCGGCTTTCATCAGGGAAACTGTGGTATCCTTCAGTTCCTCCTGTGCCTGGAGAAAGTATCTCCCATCCGTCCACAGCCACGCTCCGTCCATGGTGACAAGAGCCGTACCGGCAGAGCCGGTGAATCCCGTCAGGAACATTCTGCATTTAAAATAATCGCCTACATACTCCGAACCGTGGAAGTCATCGGTCGGCACCAGATACGCATCGATCCCGTTCTCTTCCATCTTCTGCCGCATTGCTGCCAGTCTCTCAGGTACACTCATGCTGCCTTGTCCTTCTTTCCAATCTGATCTGCTGTTCTCTACTGTTTTTAACGGTTATTTTTTCCGGTTCTTCTCATAGATCGCCTGCATCCCGGTAAGCAGAAGGTTTTTATCCAGCTTTATACTGTGCCGGCAGGATGGAATGATGCCTGCTGCCAGTCCGCCGGTGGCAACCACTGTCACATCGCCTCCCAGTTCCTCTTCCGCCCGGTCCAGCAGTCCGTCGATCATCGCCGCATGGCCGTACAGGATACCGCTTCTCATGGCATCCACTGTATTGCGTCCGATCGCATGCTTTGGCGTATCCAGACTGATACCCTGCAGCATGGATGCTTCCGACACCAGGGAATTCAGGCTCAGACGCACCCCGGGCATGATCGCTCCGCCCAGGAAATTCCTGTCTTTGTCGATCGCCATCAGAGTGGTCGCAGTGCCCAGGTCAATGACGATCACCGGCGGTTCATATTTGGTCAGCGCCCCGACCGCCCCTGCGACCAGGTCGGCTCCTACCGCACTCGGATCATCAAGGCGGATATTCAGTCCCGTTCTGGTGCCCGGGCCCAGAACCAGCGCCTGGATTCCAGTGATTTTGCGAAGAGCAGTACGGATCACCGGCGTGACCGGGGGTACGACTGAGGAAATGATCGCTCCGTCGATCTGTGTCGTTTCAGTTTTGTGAATATCCAACGCAGTCTTGAACAGGATCGCGTATTCCAGCGAGGTCTTTCCCTGATCTGTGGAAAGCCGCTCCGTGAACAGGATCTTCTCCCCATCCATGCAGCCGATCACGATATTTGTATTTCCAACGTCGATTGCAAGCAGCATAGTCTTCTCTCCTTTTCAGCAGTCCGCTGTATCCGAAAATGAACTGCCATTTACAGTTCAATTGCCTTGAAAGCGGATGGTTTCACTACTTTGATCTGAGGGAATTCATTTTCCAGCAGTCTTTTAAGCGGACGCAGGTCCACCGTTCTGGACATAGGAGGAAATGCGTTGTCAAAATGACTCAGTATCACCGACTTTGGCCGGATCCTTGACAGCACCTCCCGCGCTCTTGCCGGAAGATCATTATTGCCCTGGTAGGGAAGCACCAGTACATCCACGTTCTCCGGATAGGTTTCCTCAGGGTGCAGCGCAAGACTTCCCAGGATCAGTATCTCCCTTTTCTCTGCCCTGATATCAAACGCAACGATCTGACCGGCTTCTTTAAAGATCCGGTTCGCCCAGTACAGAAAAGGAAGGTTTCCCGCATAGCGAAGAACTCTCCCCGGACTCAGCGTATCGAATATGTATCTGTACCTGAAATCGATATGTCTGCCGCGCAGTACGCCGATCCTGACATGTCCGGGATTGCCCGGAGCCGGGTGGGAAGGCTCAGCGCCGCACCGGTCATCGAAAATATCGTATGTCTGCCCCGGCCGGATACAGGCCACATTGCTTGTATCCTCCAGAAATCTCTCCAGTGTGTCGCAGCACTGTTTCGTACAGAAAACCGTATTATTGTTCTCTCCCTCGCTGAGCAGTTCCTCCGCCTCATAAAGGTGGTCAAAATGGCAGTGTGTCACGAAGATCGTATCGTATCTGGCAAACTCTTCCGCAGAGACTGCTGTCTCTCCGCCGGACAGCTGCAGGAACGGGTCAAACAGGATCTTCAGATCTCCGCTCTCCAGTACAAACGCAGCTGTTCCCAACCATGTAAGTTTCATAGTGTATGGTCCCGTCTTTCTGTCGGATATACGTGCTGCAGGTTACAGCGCAGCCTTGAGCAGCGCCTTTGTATATTCATGCTGTGGTCTTCTGTAGACCTGCTCCACATCGCCCTGTTCAACGATCTGACCATGCTGCATCACCATTACACGATTGCAGATCTGGTAAATGACATTGAGGTCATGACTGATAAACAGGTAGCTCAGTTCGTATTTATCTTTCAATTCCGCCAGCAGCTCCAGGATCTGTGCCTGAATCGTCACGTCCAGGGCTGAGACCGGCTCATCGGCAATGATAAACTGCGGCCGTGTGATCACCGCAGAAGCTATGCTTATTCTCTGGCGCTGTCCTCCGGACAGTTCCCAGGGTCTTCTGTCCAGGTACTCATCATCCAGTCCGACCGCGTGAAGAGTCTCCCGGACCACTTCCCGCCTTTGCTGCCTCGTGCGCGGGATCCAGTCATAAGCCTCTTTTTGAGTCCTGTCTTTTCTCACAGCAGCGTCTGCTCTCTTCTCCAGAGCCCTCAGAGGTTCTTCCAGGATCCACCCGACTGTACGTGCCGGATTGAGACTGGAGAAGGGATCCTGAAATACCATCTGCGGAAGCCTGGTGTGATTGATCACCTCTCCGTTGTAGTCTTTCACAATTCCAAGGATGACCTTCGCAAGTGTTGTCTTGCCGCTTCCGCTCTCGCCGACCAGTCCGAGAATATCCCCTTTCCGGATCTCAAAGCTCACATCCCTCAGCACCTGCTGCCTGTCGTCATGGCTGAAATCCGTCAGGTCTTCCTCGTAGAAACTATTCAGATGTCTCACTTCCAGGATCAGGTCACTCATCTTCATTCAGCCTCTTTGCCCGGTGCGGAATCGCCTCGATCAGATGTCGGGTATATGTGTGCTGCGGATGCGCAAACACATTCTCCGTCCGGCCGTTCTCCACTATTTTCCCCTTCTGCATCACGATCACATGACTGCACAGTCTCCTGACCACCCGCAGATCATGACTGATAAACAGGATCGTCATGCCGTCATTGTGGTTAAGGTCCAGCAGCAGGTCAATGATCTGCGCCTGAATCGTCACATCCAGCGCAGTCGTGATCTCATCTGCGATCAGCAGTTTCGGATTCGTGACGATCGCTGCTGCGATCATTGCCCTCTGAAGCATTCCTCCTGACAATTCATGAGGGTACTTCCGGTAGATTTCTTCAGCATCGGAAAGACCGGCTCTTCGCATTGCCTCCAGCGCACGCTCTTTTCTCTGGGCTTTGCTCAGATTCTTCTCATGGACATACAGTCCCTCCTCCACCTGACGCCCGATACGGTATACCGGATTGAAGGAGGTCATAGGTTCCTGAAATACCACTGTCATGTCGCTGCCCAGCATGCGGTTCAGTTCCTCTTCAGTGCAGTCAAAGATCTCCGTTCCGTCCAGCAGGATGCTGCCGCTTCTGTCTGCTTTTTCCCTGGGCAGAAGTCCGCTGATGCACATGGCTGTAACCGTTTTTCCGGTTCCGCTCTCACCTACCAGGCCGAGGATATCACCCTTTTCCATGGAAAATGAGACCCCGCCGACCGCATAATGGTCCGGAGCCGCATCATGAAAACGTACTTTGAGATCATTTACTTCAAGAAGACTCATACTGTTTAATTCTCCTGCAGCTGCTCTGATCATTCCTCAGGATCTGCGGCTGCCCTGCTGCACTCCTTCGCTCAGAAGTGAGAACGCCAGGATCAGCAGTACGACTGCAAAACCGGTTCCCAGCGCATACCAGGGTGCGGAATTCAGATAATTCTGGCTGTCCTTCAGCATGGAGCCCAGGCTCGCCTGCGGCGGCTGGATCCCGATTCCCAGGAAGCTCATGCTCGCCTCCGCCAGGACTGCATTGTTGAATCCGATCGTAATCGCCGGGATCAGGACCGGAAGCGTATTCGGAAGGATATGTGAGTACAGGATTCTGGGCGTCGACACACCCATCAGCCGTGCGGACTTAATATAGTTCAGGTCTCTTATCCCCGCATATTCTGTCCTTACAACACGTGCGAAACTGGGAATGAACAGGATGCCCAGGGCAAGTACGATATTAAGTGACCCGCCGCCTGTGATGCTGATGATGACCAGCGCCAGAAGGATCGCCGGAAATGCCGTGATCGTATCGCAGATATGCATCAGTATCATATCCGCGATCCCTCCGAAGTATCCGCACAGAGATCCGATTATGATCCCGCATACACAGCCGATCACCACAACCATCAGCGCTATGACAAAACTGGTTCCGGCGCCTTCCATAACTCTCGAAAAGACATCCCGTCCGAAGTTATCGGTCCCGAGAATATGCGCAAATGAAGGCGGCTGCATCTTCTCTTTTGCGTTCATGCCCGTCGTGCTGTAAGGGGTCCAGAACAGACCCACGATGATGATCACCGTGAGAACCGCGGACAGGATTCCGCCTGTTATGAAATATGCGTTTTTCCTGATCTTCATAGTGTCGGTCCTCTTACTGTCTCAGCCTCGGATCCATCCAGTGATTCAGCATATCTGCCGCAAAGTTGACGATCACGATCCATGCGGCAAGGATCACAACAATCGCCTGCACAACAGGAAAATCCCTGTTCCCGATCGAACTGACCAGGAGCCTTCCCGTTCCGGGGATCGTAAATACCTGCTCGATTATGATAGTTCCCGTCATGATCTCTGCGGCACTGACCGCAAGAAATGTGACTACCGGGATCATCGCATTTTTCAGAATGTGCCGGCGCATGATGCCGGCTCTGGAAAGACCGCGGGACCTTGCGGTATACACATAATTCTGGGTCAATTCTTCCTGGATCGACGATCGCAGCATGCGGGACGTCATCGCGATCCGGGGAAGTGCAAGACAGATGGCCGGAAGGATCAGATAGCTTATACAGCCGCTGACACTTTCCGACAGTGAGATGAAATTCCCGGGCATGAACCATTTCAGCACGATTCCAAACACAAAGCAGGACACAATGCCGAAGAAAAACGGCGGTATCGCCATCAGGATCTGATCCAGGATCACGAAGATATGGTCCACCCATTTATTCCTCGTGTTTCCGGCCCAGATTCCGATCGGAAACGAAACTACTGCCGTAATCAGAAATGAGAGCACCGTCAGCAGCACTGTCACCGGAAGTTTATCCGACAGCAGTGTGCTGACAGCTCTGTTATAGGTATAACTGGTCCCGAAGTCACCTTTGACAAATGAAACAAGCCAGTCCATATAGCGGATCAGTACCGGCCTGTCCAGTCCCAGCTGCGATCGAAGCTGCGTCACCTTTTCCGGCGTCGCATTCGTACCCAGGAGTTTTGTCGTAGGGTCTCCGGGAATGATCTGGAAAGCGAGGAAGGCAAGCAGAGAAACGATGAACAATGTAATAATGAGAGATATGATCTTTTTTAAAACCAGTTTCATGCTGCTTTCCTCCTTTCCTGAAAGTTTTGCTGTGTAATCTGTACTGTCGCTTTATGCCGCAGGCCTGATCTTTGAGAAGTCCACTGCATAAATCGGATAGAACTCATACCCTGTGAATTCCGGATTCAGTGCCACAAAGTCTGCAAGGTCCTGAAGGTATACATTTGCTGCGGTATCTGAGAGAATCTTCTGTGCTTTTTTGTAAGCCTGAACCTGCTCTTCCTCATCCGCAGAGGACTGGGCCTTTTTGATCGCCGCATCATAATCTGCATTGTTATAATTGATCATGTTGCCGCTGTCGTCAGACACCCATCTCTGAAGCAGAGCATCCGGACTGAGGTATGCTGCGTCAAAGCCAATGACGGTTGCATCGAAATCGCGACCCTTATAGACATCTGTCAGCCAGGTGCTGAACTCAACCTTCTCGATAACTGCATTGACTCCGACCATGGAGAGCATCTCTACGATAACATTGGCTGTGTCTACATGAGGCGTATAGTTGCCGGGCACCTTAATGCTGAAGCTGATGCCTTCCGCTCCTGCTTCCTTAAGAAGCGCAGCTGCCTTATCCGGGTCATACGGATATGCGTCCACAAGACTCTCATCATAATATTTCGTGAAACTCGGATAGACAGAAGAACCAAGTTTTTCTCCATGTCCGTCCTCTGTCAGTTCCAGAAGAGAATCGATATCGATCGCATAGCAGAGCGCCTGGCGGACTCTCTCATCATCGAACGGTGCTCTTGCATTATTCAGATAGAGGGCCTGAACGAGATTCATTTCTCCCTCAACGACATTGTATCCGTTGGACAGATTGTTCACCTGATCAACCGTCAGATGGAACGCCATATCCAGCGCACCGGAATTCAGCGCAGTAAACAGTGCATTCGCGTCTTCGTAGATCTTGCATGTAACCTTCGCAAGAGCAGGCTTATCGCCATAATAATCATCATTTCTGACGAATACTGCCTTATCCTGCGGTGAGTAGGAATCGAACTTAAAAGGCCCGGTTCCTACCGGCGCCGTCGCCTGGTCTTTATACGATGCCGGAACGATCGAGACACCGGAGACGGTACTCAGAAAACTGCTGTTCGCTGCCGGAAGCGTAATCACAACCTTATTCCCGTCAGCGGTGATGTCCTGAATATCAGAAAGCGCCTCGGCTACGGCAGTGCTGGTCGTAGTCGCGGCGCAGGTTTCGAAGGAATAGAGAACATCGTCGATCGTCACTTTCTCCCCATTATGGAAGACGACACCATCACGAAGCGTGAAAGTGTAAGTGAGTCCATCCTCTGAGATCTCATGTTCAGAGGCGACGGCATCGACGAAATTGCCATCCGTGTCAGGCTTTACAAGCCCTTCATAGACATTGAATAAGACCTCTCTGGTTCCTGCAGCCGTGATCTGATACGGGTCAAGACTATTATCCAGGTCCTGGGGAAGACCGACTGTAAGTTCGGCATCCCCGGAAGAAGCGGTTCCTGCTTCCTCCGCCATCACCA
>CADCII010000014.1 GCA_902801515.1 uncultured Lachnospiraceae bacterium | reverse complement strand
TCCGTCGCCTCCCAGATACTTGTCGATCTGGCTGGCTGCCTCTCTTCCGGACTGGACTGCCATGACAACGGACTTGGTTCCGTATACGCAGTCGCCTGCGGCGAAGATGCCCGGGATCGATGTCTGCTTGTCGTTCGTATTGTCATTGACGACGATCCATGCTCCGCGGAACAGTTTGAATCCGGATTCTTCATTCAGATCCGGCTTCTGGCCGGTTGCAAAGATGACTGTATCGCCTTCGATGTGAAGTTCTGATCCCTCTTCTTTCTCGATGACAGCTCTGCGGTTCTCATCGAAATAGAATGCTTTCACCTTCATGAAGTCTACGCCGGTCACATGGTCTTCGCCGGTGATCCGCTCGAAGGTCTGCGCAGGATGGACTACGATGCCCTCTTCCTGTGCCTGCTCGATCTCTTCATCGTCCGCAGTCATCTTGTCACGTGCTTCCAGGCATGCCAGATGAACAGTTTCCGCACCCAGGCGGACTGCAGATCTTGCACAGTCAAACGCAACATTGCCGCCTCCAAGGACGATGACATGCTTGCCCATACCTGTCTCTTTGCCCATGGAGCAGTCACGCAGGAAGTCAGCGTTCAGAAGCACTCCGGGAAGATCATTGCCGGGCATGCCCAGGCGAACGCCTACGGTTCCGCCGACAGCCATCAGCACTGCGTCATAGTCATTGAGCAGTTCTGCCGGTTTCGTGACCTTTACACCGCACTCGATCTTGACACCCTGCTCTTCGATGATCTTTACTTCCTCAGCGATGACGTCTCTCGGGAGACGGTAAGCCGGGATTCCGTATGCGGTAGTTCCGCCTGCGGTGGGCAATGCTTCCTTGATCGTTACGTCATGGCCCTGCTTACGCAGATAGTAGGCAGCTGACAGTCCGGCAGGTCCTGCGCCGACGACGCACACCTTCTTGCCGGTATCAGGAAGCTGTTTGGATCTTGCTCTCCACTTATGCTCGATATCCTTATCTGCAGCATAGCGCTTGATCAGGCGGATCGACATCGGATCCGACAGACAGTTTCTCTTACACTGCGTCGCGCAGGCCTGTGTGCAGATATAACCCAGGATGCGGGGGATCGGAAGCTTCTCACGGATGATGGCGATCGCCTTCTCCATGTCGCCTTCCTTAGCCGCTCTCAGATAGCGCGGGATCTCTGCATGCGCCGGACATTCTGCCTTACAGGGAACGATGTAATCCTCTCTCTTCTTCTCGGTCGTAGCGAGTTTGTCACGGATGGTTCCGGTTGGACATACTTCTGCGCATGCCTGGCAGAAACGGCAGTCTGCATCAGCCAGCAGCTTATCATGCAGTGTTCCGACGTAGGTCTCCATGCCCTTCTTGTGGTAATCCAGTACTTTGACTCCGCGAAGCTCGTTGCAGGCACGCACACAGCGGCCGCAGAGCACGCAGCGGTTCATGTCGTGAATGATGAGCGGGTTTGCGGTATTCTCCTTGAATCCCTTTACACGCATCTTCAGACGTCCCGTCTTCGGTCCGATGTACTGAATGAGCATCTGCAGTTCGCAGTTGCCGTACTTGGGACATGTTGAGCAGTCTTCCGGATGTCCGGCAAGAAGCAGCTCCAGAGCAAGCATGCGAAGACGGGTTACTTCTTCCGTCTTCGTATGGATGACCATTCCATCCTTCGCCTTCAGGGTACAGGATGTCACTACTCCCTCCTGTCCTTCCAGTTCAACGATGCACATCCGGCAGGATCCGAGCGGATTCAGATCCTTGTGATGACACAGGTGGGGAATGTAGATGCCGTTCTCGAGCGCGCAGTCAAGGACATTGGCTCCGTCAGGCACGTTGAGCTTTACCCCGTCAATGGTGATAACAGCCATATTTACCTCCTTGTTTCATTTATTTAACGGCTATTGCCGTTTATTTTTATTTGACGGCTTATGCCGTTTCTTTCCTGACCAGGAGCAGCGTCACAACAAACAGTGCAGCGAATCCTGCAAAAGCTGCCGTGAACTGGTGCACCGGCGTATTTCCGCCCAGTAAGGCTGCAGCATATCCAAGCACGATGGGGCCGATCAGGCCTCCGATACTTCCGGCGACAGAGAAGACGCCTCCTGCTCCGGCCACTTCATCGGGCGGCACTGCCATGGAGATCCGCTGCATGCATCCCGCCTGGAAACAGCTCAGTGAGATACCGCAGCTTGCCGATGCCAGAACGATCCCGGCGATCCCCGGAATCATCAGCGCACAGCCAAATCCAAGAGCGGCGGCACCGATGGCAAATACAATCGTATACTTCCCAAATAATCCGGCGATCTTTGCAAAAAATATCCCGACAAGCAGGGCGAGAATGGAATTGACCGTGTTGATTGCACCTGTTACTCCGGTCCCCATCTTCAGATTCTGCAGCACATAGATCCCGAGATTGGTGCTGAAAGCATTGATCAGGATTGTGTGGAAGAAACTGCATGCTGACAGAAGCCAGATCTGCCTGCCGTACCCGCGCATACCGCGCGACTGTCCGGCCTGCGGAGTGACTTCTTTCATGGTGAACTGTACGAAGAACCAGGCCGCGAATGCCATCAGGTAGATCAGGAAAAAATACCTGTAATGGATGGATGCCAGGAAACCTCCGATCAGGCTCGAAGACATGGCGCCTATTCCCATCGCGACCACATGCAGTCCCATAAACCCGGCTCTTTTCTCCGGAGGCAGGGCAACCGTTATGATCGTATTATTCAGAGGGCTGATCACTCCGAATCCTAATCCGATCAGCATGCGGGTGGCAAACAGCACCCAGAAGTTCACCAGAAAGAACGGAGTCAGACCCAGCACCCCGATCAGGAGCAGACTGATCAGTTCCAGCCGTTTGACACTGATATGATGTGTGAGCCACCCCACAAGCAGGGAACCCAGAATCAGTGTCAGATAGGGGATCGTCTGCAGCATCTGGATCATCGCGGTGCCCTTGTCCGCATAGACTTCATTGAGAACTCCGAGGATCGGCGCAACCCCTACCAGATGCAGACCGATGGAGAAGGCAACCAGGAATACGCTTCCGCCGATCCGCAGTTCATCTTTCTTCAGCATGGCTGAAGCACATCCCAGTGCTCTGCAAGTTTTCCGTCCACCAGACGGTACATATCAACAACACGGCATTTGGTATTGCCTTCCGGGTCTACATTCTTCAGATAGACCCATACCATATCGCCGTCAGCAACCATCATCTTGATATCCAGTTTGAAATCCGGATGCTCGATGAACTTCTCGGCAAACGCGTTCTTCAGAGCTTCTCTTCCCTGTGCGACACCGGGATTGTGCTGTATATAGTCTTCACGGACATACTTATCTGCCGACTCCACGACATGATCGTTGAAAAACTCCTTATACAGAGCACGCACTACCTCTTTGTTCTTCTCCTGCATGATGTCCTCCCTGCAATACGTTGTCTATACATAACCCTGAGCGGGAGACACACGGTCTCCCGCTCAAGAGCTGTTTTCTTCTGCAGATCCGGCGGTTCCGCTGCTCCGCAGTCAGCGCATATTATTCATCGTCTTCGTCGTCATCTGCAACGAACTCGGCTGCTTCCATACCTGCGATACGTCCTGAGTTCACTGACCATCCCATGGAGTTTCCAGGAAGCAGGAACATGTAGGAATCGTTATAGAAGTTGCAAGCATCCGCGCCTGCGGAATACAGACCCGGGATCGGTTCGAACTCGCTGTCACAGCACTCGCAGTTCTCATTGATGCGCACGCCGCCGACAGTGCCGTATCCGCCCGGACGGACCTTCGCGCAGTAGAACGGAGCCTTGGTGATCGGACGCAGGTATCTCTTCTGCTTGAAGAATTCCTCGTCTACGCTGTCGCAGTAGTCATTGTACTCATCGACAGTATCTACCAGATTGTCGACATCGATGCCGGCCTTCTCTGCCAGTTCCTCGATGGTATCCGCAACGATGATGCCCTCGTTGCCGGTCTCCTGCGCCTGCTTGATTCCATCCATGAAGCCGGATACATCCGGATCCGGACGGACCAGAGATACATTATCAACACCGTTTCTGATGTAGTATTTCACGATGGAGCTGTCCACGATGGAGAATCCGACTGCATCCTTCTGCTGTCCGACCGCGTTGGACAGGAAGGTTGCGTTCTGCATGTAGTCTTCGTTCATGAAGCGCTTGCCGTGTGAATTGACCAGCAGGTTCGGCTGAAGCATTACATTCGGGATCGCCTGCGGAAGTTCATCGATGCCTTCAAAGTTGGCAGCCTGCTCGATGCGGACAGGAAGTTTGTCAACGCCTGCTTCCCACATCATCTTCAGGCCGTCGCCCATGATACCCGGGATTGCAAAGTTGAACATATTCTTACCGAAATCCCATCCGGTTTCCTTCTTGATGAATTCAGGGTTGCCGCCTGCACCGCCGGTGCATACGATGACAGCCTTTGCCTCGATGGTAATATCCTTGCCATCCTTCGTTGTCGCGATCACACCCGTAACCGCTCCGTCTTCCTTGATCAGCTTCTTCGCCGGTGTCTCAAGGAGGAACTCAACGCCCAGTTCCTGTGCATGGGCATAGAGTGCTTTGTTCATGAAAGAAGCAGCTCTCGGTCCGATACCCTGATCTGTCTTGACAATGTGCCAGGTCGGTTCTGCCTGCGGGAAATACTTGTCGAAGTATCTCTTGACCACACGTGCGTCTACCATGTAGTGGGTGTAGGTCATGATCATGTCAAATGCCTTCTCCACTGTGATATCCTGCATATCTCTCTTCTGATATTTGGTTCCGATGCCCAGAGGGCCCATTCCCATGTTCGCAGCACCGCCGACAGCCGCCGCCTTATCGATCACCAGGACATCCGCTCCGTCCTCTGCTGCCTGAACTGCTGCCGCAAGTCCCGTGGGACCTGCACCGACGATACAAATCTGTGTGGTGTAATCTGCCATAATGTTTTCTCCTTTGATGAATATGATCATACAGGGTACTGTCCCTGCTGTTTCCCGGTAGTATTAATCTTAAGTCTGCTCAAAATACATTCTGTGAAAGTATAAAAATCCTTTGTGGAAAGTATACCTAATGTTGAGAAAGGCCGCACTGTTCCAATTAACCTGTTTCACTCACGATTTAACATTTTTCCTGCGGCCCGGGGCAGCTGTCTGTAATTATGACGCCTAAATCTTCTGTTTCATAAACTTTTTGACGCAGTCTGTCTTTTAAGTCCTCTTTCAGTAATCTCCATCCCCGGATATCAGATTAATTTTTTTGCCATTTTATTAATTATGAGGTATAGTAATAGAATAACTGATGCAAACAAGTAGTGTAATTATAACACAAAGAGGTATTCCATGAAACATTTTGGCACGGATATCATCAGAAGCCTGGACCTGTACCAGTCAGCGGGGGGACGCAGTTTCTGCCATTCCTCCCATACGATTCTGTGTCCGCTTACAGGAACTGCGCAGATCAGCGCGGGCAATACTCAGTATGCATTCGACGGGCAGGGTGTTCTCCTGATTCCGTGCGGGAGACTCGTGACGCTCTCCGGCAGTGAGAACTGTGAATATCTGGTACTCCGGCTGTCTCCGGTTTTCCTTATGGAAGCCTTCTCAAGAGACCGTCTGCTCAGCGAGATCATCTCTTCATCGGACGTTCCTGCGCTGGCTGAAATCCTTCCCGACCTTCTGTCCCTTGTCCCGCTGTATCAGGAGTCGAAAGACCGCAACCGTCTGGGAATAAACCGTCTTCTGTTTACGATTCTGGGGAGTATGGACCATATGCTGGAATCGACTGCATCCGCTTCTGAGAATCCGGACAGTGCACTTATGTCCCGCCAGCAGTCTGTGGATGCCTATATCACTGCTAATATAGAAAAACAGATCAGCCTGCAGGAAACCGCTGCGACCTGCGGCCTCACTCCGCAGTATCTCTCTTCTTTCTTCCAGAAAAGTATGAACTGCACCTTCATGGAATATATCAACCGGATCAAAGCAGAGAAGGCCTGTGAATGGCTTCTGTACTCGGATCTTTCTCCTGAAGAGGTATGCGGCATAGCAGGCTTCAAGACGTTCTCTGCCTTCCGCAAGAGCATAGAGGCAAGGTATGGCTGCAGCTGGGAAGAACTGCAGGAAAAGAACGCCATCTCCTTCCTGGATCTTCCTGAGGAGGACATCGTCCGGAATCCTTCTTCCATGCTGTATACTGCAGTGCAGCCAGTTGAAGAAAAGCACTCTCTTTCAGAACCAGTTCTCCACATCCGCAAGGAGGTCGTTGAAGCAGAGATCAAGCCGGATGCAGGACCGGCAGATGCCTGGAAGGCTATCCTGAACATCGGAAGCGCAGGGTCTCTCTTCTTTGATCCGTTTCTCAAGGTCCTGCATGAGTTCAATGGTGCCATATCCTTCCGGTACTGCCGCATGTACAGTCTTCTCAATCTGGTCACCGCCTATGTATCCGGCTCCAGAACCTATTACGGTTTTGAGCTGGTGTTCCAGAATCTGGATTTTGTCATACGTGCGGGGCTGATACCGTTCCTCGATCTCGGATACAGAGATGTTCCCGGACACCGCATGCCGGTTTCGACATTTGCTTTCAATGCCGATTCGATCGACCTCTATTATGAAAAGCTCGTCCTTATCCTTCCTGAATTCCTGCGGGCAGCAGTTAACCGCTACGGCAGAAGTGCGGTGGAACAATGGGTCCTGGAATTTCATTTCAGCTATCAGAATAACCGGAATTATACATTCTGGCAGTTTCTGTCCGCGTTCCGCAAGATTGAAGCCGCTGCGCGGAAAGTACTTCCGGATGTCTGTATCGGAGGGCTTGGATTTGATGCCGCTCTCCATCCGGGTACTCTTCAGAGTATGCTTGAGCAGCTGCAGTCTCTGGGCTGCAGGCTTGACTTTACCAGCATCCATGTAAACGGCCTGATTCTCCCCAAGAACAACGGAAGCGGAGAATACCTGTACACTACCGATGAAAATGAGATTGACAGGCGTGTCACGGATACGACAGCGATAATCCGCCGTTACTATAGTACGCAGCCCCTCTATATCACAGAATTCGGGTTTGCACATTTTCTCAGAAGCGCTCTGAACGACTCCCTCTTTCAGGCTTCCTTTATCCTGCGGTTCATCACGGTAAATACGCCAAAAGCGGACGGCATGGGTTATCATATGATGGATGACCTGGGTGAGATCGACAGGCCTCTGGATCGGGAATTCTTCGGATGCGCAGGACTGTATTCAACACATGGCCTTCGAAAGCCTTCCCTGTATGCATTTTCCTTTCTCTCCCAGCTGGGGAACTCTGTTCTGTCTGCAGGGACACACCATATTTTAACTGCCCGGTCACGGTTCAGTTACCAGCTGGTGGCTTTCCACTACCGCCATATCTCCGGGCGTCTGGAACAGCTTCACGAGGACGAGGATGTTCTGGCTTTTGAAACCTGGTGCGCTGAAAACGGAGACCGGCTGCAGCTTCACTTCCGGATCCGCGGCGCATCTCCCGGACAGTACCTGGTCAAGGCACTCCGGATGGAACCGGGGAAGGGAAACCTGCACAGGCTCTGGCTGTACCATTCTTCCATCCTGAGTGCACTGGATGATTCTGATTACGCTTTCTTCCGCAGATTTCCGACTCCGGAAGTAACTGCTGAGCCCTGTACAGTGCCCGCATCCGGTGAGCTCAACCTTGACCTTATGCTTGCACCCATGGAGACGGTCCTGCTGCTCATCGACCGCAGCACGATCTGAGAATGATAAAAGGAGATCCTATGCAGACTATTGATTTCCCGGTCACTTTTCTGGCTCAGAAACATCTGAAGGCAAGAGTGTCCTGTGTCAGCCAGTCCTTCGAGATCATCTATGTTCTCTCCGGAGACCTGCAGATCAGCCGAGGCCTGGCAAGGGCTCTGTATTATGAACAGGGAGACCTGACCATGATCCGGAGCGGAGTGGATTACGACCTTATTCCAAAACCGTCCTGTATTATTCTGCATATCGGCATCACGCCTGCCTTTATTGAACAGACAGCTTGTCCGGAGCACCGTATCATGTGCGACTCTGTGCTTGAACCGGACAGAGATTATTATCCTATCCGCAGGATCCTTGCTTCTGTGTCAAGCGAATATCTGGATTACACCAGAGATCATACGCTTTCGATCACAGGGCGTCTGTTCCAGCTCCTGGATATCCTGTCACAGGATTTCCGGATAAATCCTGCCAGGACAGATGTCGATTCCAGCGGAAAATATGACAGCCGGATCAGGCAGATCGAAGAGTATATCGGATCCCACTACCAGAATCCGGTATCACTACCCGATCTATCCGAGTATCTTCACCTGACTCCGCAGTATGTCTCAAAGTTCTTCCGCAAAAACTTCGGAAGCAGCTTCAGCGGTTATCTGAACCATGTACGCATGGAGCACGCCGTGAGGGATATCCGTTACACTGACCGAAGTATTACAGATATTGCCTTCAGCAGCGGTTTTATAAATGTCTCTACCTTCAACCGGAATTTCAGGGCTGAATACGGAATGTCTCCCAAACAATACAGGGAAGATCTGCGCAGGCAGAAACAGAATACTCCGGTGGAGGAGCCGGTGAAACCGGAAGAATTCTCTGCACTTTCCAATCTGATCAGCAGACGCAGCATCTCTGTCAGCGTTCGGAATGAAAGTGAATTTATTCAGGATTTCTGCCGTGTGATCAATATCGGATTTGCGCGAAACATGCTGTCCTCTTATTTTCAGGAGACACTCCTGTCAGCACGCGCAGAACTGAACTTTACATATGTACGCATGGAAGGACTGATCAGTGCTTCTCTGATCCCGAAGCTGCTGGACACCTCTGAATACGACTTCAGAAATGTCCTCTATATCCTGAATTATATGTACGAAAACCGGCTGGTCCCGTTTGTGGAACTGAGCGGTAATTCTGTCCATACGATGGAGATGCTGACAGGCGATGATTCGGAATCGCATCCTTCCCGCTTTACGGAGAGAGAACTGAAGCTTCTGGATGTTTTTCTGGAAAACATATGCTCCCGCTTTGATCCGGTCTGGATGAAGAAGTGGATATTTGAATTTTATAAACCTGCCGGTCTGAGCTGCGAGCAGTATATCAGTGATTACTTATCGATCCGGCAGGTTCTCCGCAGACATCTTCCGGATTGCAGGTTCGGTGGGCCCGGGTGCAATTCCGGTGTGTCATCGGATGAATTACTGGAAGTCCTGACGAAAATGCATGACAGCGGTACAGATCCCGACTTTATATCTGTTCATTTCTTTGCCATGCAGTATGAGAGCGGAGAGAATTCACAGCGCAGGAACCTCTCCTCTGTCGAACGTCCTCTTATCAAGCAGCAAAGCTGGGTTCAGGAACAGATCAGCAGGATATTCGGCAGCGATATCCCGCTCTATATCACAGAGTTTAATTCCTGCATGATTCCGGATACCTACATCAATACCTCCTGCTATCAGGCGACTTTCATCTGCCACAACCTGCTGCGACTGTGTGAAGGCTCACCGATGGTCGGTTACTGGATGCTGAATGATATCGCTTTCTCCATCGCCAACATGACCAACCGTCCGCAGGCAGGCGTCAGCCTTCTGGACAAATCCGGCATTCCTCTGCCGGCGTATCACGCGTACCGGTTCCTGACCAAGCTTGGTCCCGTTCTGGTCAGGTGCGGAGAACACTACTGCATTACAAAAAGCGAACCGGGATGTTACCAGATCCTGACCTATTACTATGTACGCCCCGCGGATCTGCACAGACTGCAGCGCTCGGAGAAGATCTCCATGACAGACATGTACTCTTACTTTGAGGATAGTCCGCCCATCGATTTTCACTTTACGCTGACAGACCTGGAACCGGGTGTATACCGGATCCACAGGTATCTTCTGGACCGTTCTCACGGCAGCCTGCATGACCTGCTTCTGTCAGGCCTGACGGCATCCAATCTCGAAGAAGAGCGCTATCTGAGAAGGGTCCATCTGCTGAGGCCTAATATGGAAGAATACCTGTCGGGAACATGCAGACCTCTGGAGAACACAACCTACATTGAAACTGAAAATGATCTGGAACTGGAAGTCCACCTGTCTGTTCACAATGTCTGCCTGTGGGTCATCACCATGGAAACCTGATTACCGGAAGACCTTCACATATGGATCCTGCTGCGTGTATGGTCTCCAGTCTCCGGATGGTTTTCCGGTCTTCATAAAGTCCGTCCACGCAGTGACCATCTCTTCACTCAGGTCATAATCATCCTGCTGCATCGGACGCCAGCAGCGACCCAGCGTTCCCATCACATACCACAGTTCCGATGAGTGGAAGGAGTTCGCACCCCACTCATCCCCGGGAAGCGGATGGGCGAAACCGTAGACATAAGCAGGGATACCATATGCCTGCGCACATCCTGTGCTCCAACGTCTGCACTCCTCCAGCAGAACACCAAATTCTCTTTTTTCCACTTCTTCAGGACGGCTTCCCAGATCCTCCAGCGTCACGCCAGCCATAGTCGGAATCGCAGCCATCTCTCCATCTCTCCAGACCGCAGGGACAGTTTTTTTCAGAACATACCCATCCGCATTGGGTACCAGTACCAGAGCATCCTTCAGTTTCATAAAATTGCCCTGGTCCAGTTTTTCCTTATACGTCATCAGCTGTTCCCAGCTCAGCGCTCTCAGTTCATCCAGGCAGGACACTCCTGTGATCTGCACAAAATCTTCACCGATCCTCTCTTCTTCTTCCAGGGTAGGTGTGTACAGTATCCGCTCATTGCAGCTTACCCCGCTCTGAAGGATCGCCTTTGCGATCATCCCCTGGGTCAGAGGGCTGGAAATAAGCACCTGTGTGCTCATACTCCCGGCGGACTGCCCGAACACCGTGATGTTCTCGGGATTTCCTCCGAATGCTGCGATATTCTCATATACCCAGGTAAGCGCAGCGATCTGGTCCAGTATTCCGTAATTTCCCGACACGCCTTCTTCATTTTCCTCATCCAGCCATGGATGGGCGAAAAATCCAAAGATTCCGACCCTGTAATTGATCGTCACCAGGATGACATCCTTCGAGCAGAAAGCTTTCCCGTCGAATTCCTTCTCACTGCCATATCCTCCCGAGAAACCGCCTCCGTGAATATAGAACGCCACAGGCAGAGCACTTCCTTCCTGTGCGCTGTCCGGCACCCAGAGATTCAGATACAGACAGTCTTCACTCATAGGCGGAATATATTCTTTCTCAGAATAAAACTCTTTATAATAGCCGGCTCCCCACGGTGTTTCCGGATCGGGCATAGTCTGCGGACACATATTGCGGAAAGTGTCTGCCGCATACTCTCCGTCCCATGGTTCAACAGGTTCCGGTTTTCTCCATCTCATCTCCCCGACAGGTGCCTGGGCATAGGGAATCCCCCGGAAGACCGTATAGCCATCCTGTCCGATTCCCCTGATTTTTCCTCTCTTCGTCTGTATGATCCTGTTCATAGAAATTCTCCCCCCAGAGTATTTCACATCCGTTTTTATAAAACAGATATAGATTCCATTTTATAAAATCTATATGACTCTATTATAGAGATGGCATGAAAAACCGGCTTCCCGAATTACTCCTATTTAATGCTTTAAACAAGTTAATTTTTAACAGATTTCTGCAGCCTGCCTGAAAAATGAATCCCGCAGGATAATTATCGAAAGTGTTTTTTAACGTGGACCGGAACACAAAACTCTGTTATCTTAATGATGTAAAATAAAAAAAGGAAGCCGGGGCAGGAGGGCTTCTGCAAAACCAGGAGGCATTATGAATTTCAGATCAGAAACAGCTGCAAGCTACCGTATCGTACAAACAATCGGAGCTCTTATCTGGCTTGCATGTGCATTGATATCACTGGCAGTCCTGGTTATGGTGGTCCGTACACCCGACAAAAACGCCTGGCAGTACTGTCTGATCGTCCTTCTTGGCATTTTTGCCCTTGTTCTGCTGTATAATTTCCTGGCTCTGCTTGGACAGAACTTCAAATCGCTGGAAGTCACAGACAGAGGTGAAAAGATCCTGCTGAAACAATTCGGAAAGACCGCCGAACTCCGTCCGGATGAGATCGTCCAGGTTCGGCTGGAAGATAAGAATCTGCTCTATACTTTCAGCATGAAGCCCAAAAAAATGTTTGTGATCGAAACCCCCGGTATGCTGTGGCAGATCCGCTCTGACACCATCACAAGTTATGACAGGGTAATCAACTATTTTATGGAAAAAGACGAGGACGGTACGATATGACCGTCCTCTCATTATTTGCTATTCTTTTACTTTAATGCCTTCTTCTTCCAGTCTCCCTTGAAGTAGAAGAAACAGGTTACCAGAGTTCCGATCACCCAGGCACACATCAGTGACACATAGATCATATTCCTGTCACCCTGTGGAAGCTCGGGTGTTTTCGTCAGGTGCACAAACAGATACGCCAGCACGACACGCACACCCAGTGTCTGGAAGATGGAGATCCACATGGGTGTCATGGTATCCCCTGCTCCGCGCATCACGCCCGACAGGCACTGGAGAACCGCCATGGCGATATAGCCCACGGCAAGGATTCGGATCAGATGGACAGCTATGTCGATCAGTTCCTGTGTGTTGGTAAACAGACCCATCAGAGTATGGCCGAATATGAGGATCAGGCCGGTGATAGCGGTGGTTACCGCCATCGCAAGGATCGTTCCCTGGCGGGCTCCTTTTGTAACCCTGTCATAGTCTCCCGCGCCGACATTCTGTCCTGCATAGGTCGTCATGGCGGTTCCGAAAGACATATTCGGCAGCATTGCGAATCCGTCCACACGCATCACGATAACATTGGCTGCGATGAACTGCTCACCGAAAGTATTCGTAAGAGACTGCACCAGGATCATCGCCATGGACAGAATCGCCTGTGTGATGCCTGACGGGATCCCCAGACGGATAATATTCATCGCATACTTCCTGTTCCATTTGACATAACTGCGATTCAGATCAAACAGGTCACGCATCGTATACAGCCTGTGCAGGCAGAAAACAGCAGAGATTGCCTGTGCGATGACCGTCGCAAGAGCAACTCCCGCAACCCCCATATGGAAAGAACGCACAAAGAACAGATCCAGGAATATATTCAGTATACTGGCGATCACCAGGTACAGCAGCGCAGCCATGGAATCTCCAAGGCCTCGCAGAACTCCGCTGAGAATGTTGTAAAATGACAGTCCCGCAGCACCCCAGAACATGATATGCAGGTAGTCCGTGCACCAGTCCAGGATGCTCTCAGGGGTATGAAGAGCAACCAGCAGCGGTCTCGTGATCAGAGTTCCCACCACCATGATGATCACTGTCGATATCATGATCAGAATCAGGCAGTTTCCGATGGTATGGGAGAGCGCTTCCCGTCTTCTCGCACCCAGAAACTGGGAAACGGTTATGCTTGCACCCATACTGATACCAACAAACAGGCAGATCAGAAGGTTAACGATCGGGCCTGCGTTGCCCACTGCAGCCAGCGCGTTGTCCCCGACATATTTTCCGACAACGATGCTGTCTACCGTGTTATATAACTGCTGCGTAATATTTCCGATCAGCATCGGGATCGTAAACAGCAGGATCTTTTTCCATGGAGTCCCGGTTGTCATATCGACCGGTTCGTAGAGTCGTCTGAGAACGTTCATCATGAAATGACCTCCTTCAAAGTGTTATGCCCTCTCCGATCCGCCCGGAAAGGCCGTCCCTGTTCAGAGTCATGTCAAAAAACGTTAAGCGGCGTGAATCTTTATGACATGTATTGTAAAAAGGACTGCCGCAGAAGCGGCAGTCCTCCTGAATCATTTCTGCGTTTCATTCTTATACCATATCAGATAAGAATCGTCCAGTCATTTATTGCAAAAAAACCGGTTATATTATCCTTCGATCGCTCTTCTCATGGCTTCCTGATGACGGCGCAGCTGTTCGATGGAATCAACGCCTACGTCACGCAGATGCTCTCCTCCTTCATACTCGGAGCTCAGGAATCCGTCATATCCGGCTTTCTTGTATGCTTCGACGACTTCCGGAATCGCAACCGCTGTTTCCTTGTAGTCCTCATGGACATTGTAGAACTTAGCGTGGGTATGGAAGATATAATCGATGTTGTCGATCAGATCCTGCGGTTCAGACCAGCTGTAGGTGAAGGATACGCCCGCATACCACAGATCGCCCGGGTTGCCGCCTGCTGCCTTGACTGCATCCATCATCTCGCCCATTCCGTTAGCCATGCGGTATTCCATGTTAGCCTTGCCCAGATCCAGATCATATTTGATCTTGGTGAATCCGTTCGCAACACGTTTTGCATAAGCATCGTCTACGATCTTGATGCACTCTTCAGTTGCGCCCATACGTCTTGCCTTGTCAGCAACAACATCCGGGACGTTCCGGCAGAAGATACCCATATCCGGAATGAATCCGAAATACTTCGTACCTGTGCGGGTGATCATCTCCATATAGCCGTCAGCCCATCCGGAGTTCAGTGAGAACGGAGCATGGACTTCGATACCGATCTTGACGCCGACCTTCTCAGCATACTCAAGAGAACCTTCGATGACATCCATCGGAGTGGAAACCAGCGTACGGATCACCGGGAAGCCAAGGAGCTTCGCGCAGCGAAGATCACGTTTCATCTGGTTGACCTGCTCAGTCAGGCTGAGGGTACGGTTTGCAAACAGTCTGTTCTCCAGGAATGCGTCATAGCAGGACGGTGTAAGTCCGTACTTTTTCAGCATCGCAAACCAGTTCTCACGGAACGCTTCATCCTCGATCGGATTCGGGAAATTGCGGATCATCTGCTCAGCAAGAAGTTCTACGCCGGTCGCGCCGGTCTTGGCAGTCTCTCTCAGGCATCCTTCAAGATCCAGAAGTCCTGCATAATACTCATCCTGATAGCTGTACAGGGAGATACTTCTCTTAATATCGCTCATTCTTCACTCCTCCTCAAATCTCGAAATCAATGCCGGTAGCTGCAACATTCGGGAAAGGCATATAAGACGGGCAGATCGTAATCTCAGTGTCGAGATGATGCTTGCCTGCTGCCAGTCCGCCTTCCTTCAGAACGGTGAACACTGCATACTCACCGTACTCCCAGCGCATGTCGGCATCCACTACCGTTGTCAGCTCGTCAAGGGTGAAAGTCTCTCCCTTGTTCGTAAACAGGATTGCGTCCTGAGGAGCCTCCTCTCCGTCCACGGTGATCTTCACACCACGTACAATCGACGGAGAAAATCCGCGATAATACTGTGCTTTGTAACCGAAGCTGTATCCGATTACCTTCCCGTCTTTCTCCACATTCCTGAAGCCATTTGGATCATAGATCACTCTCTGTACCATACTTATCCTCCGTGCAGAATCAATAACGTTTCCAGTTTCTATACTTTTTTATTATCAGACATTCCACGGAATATCCGCTTCCTGATTGGTCAGTGCTCCGATCGCTTCGTCAAACTTCTTGATCCGGCTGTCCATCTTCTCATCCAGCATCTCTTTGTTTGCCATGATCTTCGGTCCGCAGATAGCTCCGAAGCCCTGGATCTCGGTAGTGTGCTCACGCAGTCCCTTGAAGGTGCCTCTTGCTCTCTCGAACTCGGACGCCGGCCAGTTGACCTTGATCTGTCCGTCTTCGATTGAGATGGTTCCGTGCGTACCGCAGATCGGGCAGGTTACATTCGTTCCGGTTCTCTCGATCGTAAGAAGTCTCTGGTGGCAGATCGGGCAGATACCGTCTCCATCCTTCGGATTGTAGTATTCGATCTCAGACTTGTCCTTGCCGTATGCCTGCGCGGTGCGCTTTCCGATCTCATGCATATGCTCGATCAGTTCCTCTTTCAGATACGGATTGCCGATCGTGCCCATGCTGTTGGCATTGTAGTTGGAGACTACATTCATCATGGTCGGGAAACCGAAGATATGAAGTGTTGCCGTTCCCATGGAAGTCCAGTCCTCGGTGGTAGCGCCGCCGACGGAGACATAGGAGACAGACTTCACTCTCAGTCTCTGCTGCGGGAAATCATCCGGATTGCCCGGCATCTCTCCGGTGCGTCTCTTATCCAGCACCCAGTTGATGGCAGAGGTGTCATGACGGCAGGAATAACGGTCTACCATGTTCTTGAACTGTCCGACCGGCTGCAGTGCATAGACCGGAGCTACAAGAATGATGGAATCCGCCCAGCGGATCCAGTTCTCTACCATCTGGAAATCATCCTTCACTACGCACTTATTGTCTTTGCCGTGCTCCAGACCGCCGGAACATGCCCCGCAGCCGATGCAGCGGTCGATCTTCAGCCTCTGTGTATTGATAAACTTGATCTCCGCATCCGGAAATGCTTCTCTTACACCGTAAAGCGCTTCCTTGCAAAGAATGTCACTGTTTGCATTCCTTTTTCCAAATGAAAGTCCTAATACATGCAGCATATCATTTTCTCCTTAATCTTCTCTTCTGAAATAACAGATATGGTTCCACGCACCTTGCATGCTCAGACGCAGAACCTTCTCACGCGTATCTATATTATAGAAACACACTGATATGCCGACATCTTATTATTTATCTTTTTCCCTTCAGCATAATTGCCTGACCACCCAATCCAGGCGGTCAGGCAATTTTCAGGCTTTATTTTTTTTCAGTTTTTTTATCCTGCACGAATCAGACCACAGTCAGGATCGTATCCTGCGCTGAGATGAAATAAGGTCCCAGATTCGGCAGATGCTTCTGAAAAGTCGCGCCTGAGGCATGATTGCGGAAGTCTTCTTCCGTTTCAAAATGAGACAGGTATACGACTCTTCCGGGTACCGACGGATCCGTCAGTACTTCCATGGAAATGAGTCCTTTATCGTGTTCAACAGCATCCTTCGCAAATGCCTTCGCATGAGGAAGATACGCTTCCACATCCGTTACCCGGTCATCATTCATGACTACTACCATCTGTTTCTTCTCCTTTATCACTTTATCCTGATTTCCGTATGCCCTGCCGGTTTTGCACCGGATAACCTGTCAGAATGCAATACGGATCTCTGCCTCCAGGCAGTCTCTGGAATTGCCGCCTGCATAGATGCGGAACAGTCCGTCTTCCAGTACATACTCCGCATCATTATTGTAGAATCCCATATCCTGCTTCGGAAGACGGAAGCATACTGTCTCTTCAGCGCCTGCAGGGAGGGTAACCCTTGCATAATCCTTCAGTTCTTTGACCGGGCGGACCAGAGAGGCTGTGACATCCTGCATATACAGCTGGACAGTTTCTGTACCTTCCCGGTCTCCGGTATTGGCAACTTTCACACTGATCTCCAGGCAGTCTGCCTCTTCCTTCACGGTAAGATCTGAATAGCTGAATGTGGTATAGCTCAGGCCATAACCGAAAGGATACAAAGCTGCGAACGGCGCATCCAGGTAGCGGGAAGTGAACTTGCTCTTACTGCCCGGCCGTCCTGTGCTGGGATGGTTGTAGTAAAGCGGCTCGATCCCGTTCACTGCCGGGAAAGAAGAACTCAGTTTTCCTTCCGGAACTTTCTCACCCAGCAGAACTTCAGCAACAGCATCACCCATCCGGACTCCAAGATGCCATCCCTCCAGGATTGCGGGAACATTCTCATCTTCCCAGCCAAGAGCGAGCGGTCTTCCGTTCATAAGCACAAGAACGACTTTCTTCCCTGTTTTAAGCAGTTTCTTCAGAAGTTTTCTCTGCTTTCCGGGAAGTGTGATATCTGCCTTGGAAGAAGCTTCTCCGCTCATGCTGTCCAGTTCGCCCAGCACGGCTACGATCACATCGCCCCACTCAGCTGCCTGTTCGATCTCTTCTTTGTTAAGATCTCCTTCCGGACCGCCGCAGGCAAAATACTTCACATTGGCGCCGCGTTTCTCCAGTCCTTCCCGGATGGAAACACAGTCTCTCTCCTTCCAGCTCATCGCCCATGCGCCGATGATCTCGGTACGGCTGTCTGACAGTTCACCGACCAGGCTGATCTTCGTCTCCTTGTTAAGGGGAAGCAGAGCCTCCTCATTTTTCAGAAGAACGATGGACTTTTCAGCTGCTTCCAGCGCCAGGTCAGAGTGTGCGGCAGGAACGTCTGCGTCTGCATATTCGGCAATGCTCTCTTCCGGAACATACGGGTTGTCAAACAGCCCCAGCCACATCTTGACAGTCAGGATCCGGCGGACCGCGTCATCCAGCACATCCATGGAGACTTTGCCTTCTTCAACTGCTTTCTGCAGGAAGTCCTTGTAAATGTGTGTCCCCATATCCATATCCAGACCTGCGTTCATTGCCTGGATCCCTGCATCTTCGTTATCTTCTGCGATCCCATGGGTGACACATTCTTTGATCCCGTTGGCATCAGAGACCACGAAACCGTCCATTCCGTATCCATCTTTCAGGACCGTACGCAGTGTGTAGGGATTCACTGTGCAGGGGACTCCGTTCAGGTCATTAAAGGAAGCCATGGCGCTGGCAGCGCCTTCCTCCACCGCAGCCTTGAATGCCTGCAGATAGACACTGTGCAGCAGGGATGCGGGCATCATGGTCGTGTTGTAATCTCTACCGGATTCACATGCACCGTACGCCACATAGTGCTTTACACATGCCGCCACGTAGTTTTCTTTAGTACTCTGGTCATTCTGAAGACCCCGGATCTTCGCACGGGCAAACCGTGCTCCAAGCCTGGGATCCTCACCCGGGCCTTCTGAGACGCGTCCCCAGCGTGAGTCCCTGGCTACGTCAAGCATCGGCGCAAAATTCCAGTTGATCCCGTGTGCCCTGGACTCAACAGCCGCCATATGGGCTGTACGCTCAAACAGATCATCGTCAAAACTCCCTGCCTCTGCGATTGCGATCGGATAGACTGTGCGCAGTCCGTGGATCACGTCGAATCCCATAATCAGCGGAATGCCAAGACGGCTCTCTTCCACCGCAATCTTCTGCAGTTCATTTGCCTTGACAGGATCATCTCCCATCATGGCTCCGACTCTTCCGGCACGTATGTCATCCTCATGGTAATCTCTTGTGGAAGTCGCCATGATCTGGCCAAACTCTTCTTTGGAGATCCGGCCGTCTGTCATCATCTCAATCAGTTCCTCAAACGGAACGTCAAATCCTCCGACGATGGATGGGGACTCCAGGTTCACCTGCCCGATCTTCTCTTCCAGGGTCATCTGAGAAAGAATGGATTCAACTCTGTCTTTCTGTTCCTGAGTAAGATTCATCTTATTTAACTCCTTATCCAGATATTTTTTATCTCTTATTAAATCTCGCCGCAGTCAAACCAGTCAAAAACTGCCTCATTATCACTGTCCGTCCCGTTGCCTGATGCAAATACTCCCAGCATGGTGCCGACCATGCAGCCAACTTTCTCCGGATTGATCAGTAATCCATCCACACTGCACAGTTTCCGGAGACTGTCTTCGGCAGTTCCTGCATAGACGGTCCAGTCCTCGCCTACCATATCGATCCTGAGCACGGTACACGCTTCACTCCACGGTGTCTCAAACAGTGTCTTTATCTGTGTCTGAGACTCGAAGCCCGGGAAATAAGGCGGGACATTCCAGTCAGCTGTCGACAGGACGACCCTGAGTTTTTGCTCATCCCCATTTGCACAGACCTCAACGCGCAGCTGATGGTTCATCGCCTGAAGCACTGCAAGTCCTGCTGTCTCAGATCCCTTCGGGATGAAATGCATCTGTGTACTGAAGCTGTAGCATGGCTGGAGCTGGCGCTTTGCGATAAACGGACGGTAATTCTCTCTGGATATATTCACTCCAAAGCCCATCGCCTCCAGATCCTTTGTCATTGCCTTGCTGATACAGCGGATCCTGAGTGCACTGTCCTCCAGCTTCCAGTAGGATTCATAGGGAGTTCCCCAGAAGGTCCAGTCCGCACCGAGTGTATCCGCGTCGAAATCATCTCTGCGCTCCGGCTTTGGCCAGGGAGTCCAGGGCAGTGATGCCGGTGCGTCGTACTCCCACTCTACTTTGCCGGTCTGCGGGCTCATCAGCGGCCAGTCTCTCTCCCAGACCACCGGGCAGATAAATGTCTCTCTTCCAAGATTCTTTGCTGCCCCATCGATCAGTCTCGATCCGAGCATGACCGCATACCAGCTGCCATCCGGCAGATCGATCAGGTCAGCGTGTCCGATATTAATGATCGGGCTTGCAAACCCCATATGGCGGTGAGTCATAACCGGGTTGGCAGGGTTGCGTTCAAAGAAGGTGAACAGTTCTTTGCTCCGTGCAGACATGACAGCATGATAATGCTCCGTGCCGCCCTCCGCATAGATCAGATAATAGTAATCACCGATGTGGTAGATATGCGGAGCTTCGGGAGCCGCTCCTCCGCGCAGTGCGCTGTTGAAGATCGTAAACGGTTCTGACACCACTTTGAAGTTCTCAATGTCATACTCTGCGATCCAGATCCCTCGTTCCATGTGGCCGCCTTCATTTTCCCAGACGTCACCGGTCCCGATCACATAGCACTTATCGTCTGTGTCAAAGAAGATCGACGCATCAATTCCTGGCACGTCGTCCATCCAGTGAGGATCTGACCACGGTCCGCGGGGATCTGCGGCTGTTACGATGTAATTGCCTTTATCCGAGAAATTGGCGTTGATAATGTAATAGGTTCCCTTCCAGTACCTGATCGTGGGAGCCATGACGCCGCCGACTCCGCAGTTGGCTTCGACATGGAATCCGTTTGCAGGAGTTACCGCATGTGAGATCAGTTCCCAGTTCGCCAGATCCTTACTGTGAAAAACCGGCACCCCGGGACACAGCTCAAAGCTGGATACTGCCAGATAGAAATCATCCCCCACCCGGCAGATGCTGGGATCAGGATAAAATCCCGGAATGATCGGATTCTGCAGTTTGTTTGCCATTTCATGTACCTCCCTGTTCTTGTCTTCTCTGTTTTTTATATCTATATCCACAATCCCACTTTGCCGAACATTCCGGTGGGATCCATTGCATCATACTGGAAGTCAAACGGCGGCTGCGGAAGAGACAGCTGGTCACGCGCCGGCGTTGTCGCGACTTCTATGCAGATCCTGTTTTCTCCCGCTGTCAGAAGTCCTTTCACAGGGATCTGATAAGGCGGCGCGAGACAGTACTGTACCTGGACTCCGTTGACAGTCAGTTTCATAACATCATATACATTCTCCGCGCGCAGCACTGCTGTCTGTGGCGTTTTCTCCAGTGTGACGGTTTTCTCGTACCGGATCACACCAGCGAACACCGGATCCGTATCCGATACCGGTGCCAGTTCCTTAACATGTTCCGGATCCGGAAACTGAGGATAATCCTTCGCCTTAACCCTGCTGACTTCCCAGTCTTCTGACAGATCGATACATGTCAATCCGTCAATCTGTCTTTCGTAAGGCACATAGACGCCGTCAGTTTCTCTGTCCTTCTGCTCTGTAAGTACCAGCATGGAACCCGGAGCCAGGCTGAGCGACACTTCTGTCACAGATCCTTTGCCGTCAGCTGTATCATGCACTGTGGCATCCAGGCTGCCCGATTCCAGGAACCTGTCTGTCCACCCGTCGTATACACACAGTTTCTCTGCCGTCGGAAGCAGTACCTGTCCACGGTATGGTGCCTCGGCGGATTCATTCAGCAGCACAAAGATCTGTCCGTCTTTGCTGTAATGGTACACAGTCAGTTCATCGGAAGAACGCTCTATATGAATCTTTGCAGCGCTGGTATCTGCCAGGAACTCTGCCAGATCAGGCAGAGCGACTGTCCTGCAGGAATCCAGGCTCAGGCCTTTTACACCTGTCTCCGTTATGACCTTCCAGGGGCGATCCTGTACATAGAAAACAGGAAACTCCGGATTCGAGCTGATAAAATCAGCCAGTGCCTGCGGGATGGCAGGTGCGTATCCGCAGATCAGCGCCTCGAAGCACATGCCGTTCAGATACAGTTTCCCGTCCTTCACTTCTCCGGCCATCAGCTCCGGACGGACCAGGTAATCGACCGGTACGATATCATAATCGATCTGGTTCTCATCCAGTACTCTGCAGATCTTCTGCATGGGCAGGTTGTCACCGTTCCAGTCACCCTCCGCATCATAGAGCACTGCACAGGAGGGAACATGCTGTCCGTCTGACAGAAGGGTGCACATCCGCTCTGCGTACTTCATAAGCTGCGCAAAGTATGGAAATTCCGGATTGTTCCCTCTGGCGTAGAAATGAGGCGGGCAGTCGATGTCCGGATACTCCGCCATGGAAAACGCATGAGGCACCAGATGGTTCACACCCTTTGCCAGGAAATGTTCCAGAAGATACTTCATATCCCGCACGCCGAAGCTCCATCCATACGCACCAAACAGTTCCGCCATGGTGCGGCCCTTCTTTTTCGGGTCAAGATGGCCTTCAGACGGGCCGAGTTTACCCAGTGCATGGTGGAAGAATTCCCCGTCTGTATCCGTCATGCCCTTCCGTTGAAGGTTCGCGGCTCCGTAGAAGTACTGTCCTCCGATGTCATCGATGCCAGCCATATGCTGTCCGCTCATGGCGCGGAAATAATGTGCCGCTCCCATGCCCAGCCTGGAATGAAGTCCGTTGTCTTCCACTACGTGGCCGATGTACTCCACATGGTGTTCTTCGCACCACTTACCGATCGCATCACTGAAGTTCTTCTTATACAGAAGGGAGACCTGATCCATATAATCCTGACGGATCTTCATCCGCATCAGGCGCTCCGAAGATTCCGCGAACAGGAACGGCAGAGATCTTGCCAGCT
This sequence comes from uncultured Lachnospiraceae bacterium, assembly GCA_902801515.1. Taxonomy (GTDB): domain Bacteria; phylum Bacillota; class Clostridia; order Lachnospirales; family Lachnospiraceae; genus Porcincola. The sequence continues at coordinate 42,679 of CADCII010000014.1, read as the reverse complement.
CATTTTTACTCTTGTAAAGACTTAGCAGGTTTTCTTCCAGTTCAGCGCTCCAGGGAAGCTGCATGCGGCAGCGGCCTATCTGGGTATCCCAGAAGTTCACCGCACTGATGTTGCCAAACTGTGGTTCATCGGAGAAGAATCCGGCGATCACAGACCCAAACAGGTCACCGTATTTTTCAAAATGAGCTTCATAGACGCCTTCGATCTGCGTGTGGGCAGATTCCGCGTCTATCATATTGATATAGTTGTCGGCTCCGCCGTCTGTCCTGGTCGTATAGAGAACGTGTATCCTCCACTGTCCTTCAGGGAGTTCAAAATCCGCAAACCTCTCCCCGTCATACGTATCTGTCAGATCCAGGACATCTTCCGAGAATATGTCTCCTTCCGTGAACCGCAGCGCAAGGATCGCGTACAGACGGTTATTCGCCCGCTCAGCGTAATCCGCCGGTTTGCCGATGTCCCAGTAACCGATCGACGGCTTCAGCATACGGGAAATATCAAGAGTATGCTTCCCTTTCCTGCCAAAAATATCTGAAGTGGAGCAGGCAAGATAAAGTTTCTTTCTCTCCGGATGCTTTTCGATCCCGCCATTTGCGTAGCCGGTCGGAAAATGCTTGTCATCCAGGATCCAGACCTTCATATCATGCTTCTTCGCTTCATCCAGCACGATATCCATATCATGCCACCATCCCGGACCACAGAAGTCATCGTGCGGCCTTGCCTCAACACATACTGCGCTGATCCCGCACTCGCGGATCTTTGACAGTTCTTCCCTCAGTATGCTTTCCTCCTCACCGCGCATCCATAGAAACGGAAAAATATGATTCGCCATGCTGAGTCTTTCCTTTCTATCTGTTTCTGTCTGTTTCTGTCTGTTTCAGTCTGTTCAAAACATCACCGCATATATTCCGCAATCTGATCGGACGGAGTTGATGCGATACAATTTAAACTTCCTACAAATATCACGATACCATAATTATCTTTGTCAGAATTGCCATGAATTAACCAAAGAATGTCATTTGTTTGCATCTTTATACCCACCGGAAGTACTGCGCGTTAATTTTTGCAACAAAGACGTTGTTTTCATTGTTGCAGCAAAGTCACTGTTTTCATTGTGCTGTGACAGAAGTCCTCCTGCTCCCTGGACAGATTCTGTTTATCTGCAGATATGTATCAGGTTACCATCTGCATAGTATTCCTCTTCCTGATGAGAGATAATAGATTCACAGAACGGATCCTGCCTGAGTCAGGATTAAACAATGGAAAGGAGAAACTAATCTTGAATAAAGTAATCAGAACGCCGGATTATCCTGTCGTACAGACACCGAAAGGCGGACTGCACGGATTTCAGTTAAACGACGTCTTTCATTTCCACGGAATACAGTACGCATCGGCGCAGCGGTTCCGTCCGGCCACTCCCACTCCTTCGTGGGATGGTGTGAAGCAGGCGAAATCCTACGGCTACATCTGTCCTCTTCTTCCGGAGGATCCGCATCCGGAAGGCGATGAGAACGGCTCACCGGAGAATTCATTTGAAATGCCTCACCGCTATTGGCCTATGAGTGAGAACTGTCTGTACCTCAATGTGTGGAGTAAGCACATCAACGAAGACGCCCGCAGGCCGGTCATGGTCTGGCTTCACGGCGGCGGATTCGGCGCTGGTTCCTCCATCGAACAGCCCGCCTATGACGGACATAATCTGTGTGATTACGGAGATGTCGTCGTTGTGTCATTGAACCACAGGCTGAACTGCATCGGATTCATGAATCTGTCTGACTATGGTGAGCAGTACCGGTATACAGGCTGTCTGGGAATGATGGATATCGTTCTGGCGCTGGAATGGGTGCGGGACAATATTGCTTCTTTCGGCGGAGATCCTGACAATGTGACGGTATTCGGACAGTCCGGCGGAGGCGGCAAGGTGCAGATGCTGCTTCAGATGCCCATTGCGGACGGTCTTTTTCATAAGGGAATCATAGAGAGCGGTTCACTGACCGCATCCGGCAGTGTCTCAGAGGAGGCAGGAATCGAAGAAAGCAAACGCATCACAGACCGTGTCGTGGAGCTGCTGGGCCTTACCAGAGAAACGATCGGACAGATCGATATTCTTCCATATGACCAGATTGCTGCTGCCTCCCAGCAGGCGGCGAAGGACCTTGGTATCCCCGACGGGATGATGCTCTTCAAACCGGTGCCGGTGGAGGGAGTATATACCGGATCCTGGCGTTTTCAGGGCTTCCGTGAGGAAAGCCGGCATATCCCCATGATCAACGGCACTGTGCTGGGAGAATTCTCTTTCATGCATTTTCTCGGAGACAAGAACCAGTATACGGAAGAACAGAAACTTCAGATGATCCGTGACCAGTTTCAGGAGGATGCGGACACAGTGCTGGAAGAATTCCGGAAGGTCTATCCGGACAAGGATATCCTGTACGCCCTCAGCGTGGACGCTCTGTTCCGTCCGCCGGCACGTTCCTTTGTGCAGGCAAGGGCAGAATGGGCAGGCGCACCGGTCTATTCCTATATGTTCTGCCCCATCATCCCCTACATGGGCGGCGTTGCGCCATGGCACTGTGCTGAGATACCGTACGTGTTCCGCAACGTAGATATGGAGCCCGCCATGTGCTGCGCATATCAGTATACAGAAAGGCTTCAGGAGGAGATCAGCCGGGCGTGGGTTACATTTGCCAGAACCGGCAATCCTTCAACGGATGTCCTCCACTGGGAGCCCTATACCAGTGAGAATCCGCAGCTGATGATGTTCGATGAGGACCGCAGCGGCATGGCACCTGAAAAGGATGCGCTGCTTCTGGAGCTGGTCCGGAAGCATACGCAGTTTTTCTAAATAGAATCACCGTCAGGTACTGCTGAACGATCACTGAACGTTAACCGTCTGTGGCCGGCGCTCAATGAGAAAGAAAAGGAGATACTATCTTGAAGTACGAAACGATTTGCCTGAATGAAGAAAGAAATGTCACCCTCACATCTTTTATACTTCCTGTGGGCGGTGAATTCCGCAATATCCCCGCAAGGCCGGCGATCCTGATCCTTCCGGGCGGCGGCTATGGCATGTGTTCTGAAAGAGAAGCAGAGCCGGTCGCCATGTCATATCTGGCCGCCGGATATGACGCATTTATCCTGCGCTATTCCGTCCGCGAACACAGAAAGTGGCCCAATCCTCTGGATGACTATGAACAGGCGATGAGCTATATCAGGGAACATGCGAAGAAATGGCACATCCTGCCGGACAAGATCGCTGTCATCGGTTTCTCCGCTGGCGGCCACCTTGCCGCAGCAGCAGCCACGATGGCGAAAAACCGCCCGAACGCCGCTGTCCTCGGATACGCTGTAGTGACCGAGGATGTCATAGGATGCAATGATACTGCACCTGACACCGTCGGCGAAGTAGATCTTCAGACGCCTCCCTGCTTCCTCTTCCACGCAAGATGCGACGGAACAGTCCCGGTGGAGAATTCACTTCGGTTCATGACCGCCCTGGCGCAGAAGGGAATCACATTTGAAAGCCATATCTATGGCTTCGGTCCGCACGGATTCTCCAAGGGCGACAGTTCCCTTGAGGTCCCGCGCAAAGACTTATGCAGCCGCATTCCAAACTGGGTCGCGGACAGCATCGGATTCCTGAAGGATGTATTCGGTGATTTCGGTCCGGACGGACTTGATGAACCGCGCTGCAGTCATTTTATCAACGGAAACTTTGAACCTATGCTCTCCGGCGAATGCACACTGATAAAACTTTCTGCCATCCCGGAAGCAGCACAGGCAATCCGCGGCGTTGTCTCGAAAGCCATGACCTTCGACGGAAGCAAAGCCACATTGGAAGGTATGGTCTCCCAGTTCCCGCATATGATGTTCTGTGACATCTGCGGATTCAGCCTTGCATCCGCTGAAGAAAAGCAGGCAGCGCTGGATACCCTTGCACAGATTCCGAATCCCGACTATGAAGGATGACAGAAAAAGCCTCCGGCTCTCTTATGGAGCCGGGGGCCTTCGTTATGGGCGCAGTTCATCTGCATTTTATGATTTTATGCACCTTCCAGTCTTTCCTGAGTCTTCCGGCTCTTCTGCATCCATTTTCCACTTCTGAACCTCAGAAAACCGATGATAACTGAGGCAGTCCAGCCGACAGGAGTCGCCCACCAGATTCCCGCATAACCCCAGAGAGCGGAGAATACAAAAGGAAGGATTGCTCTGGATGTCACTTCGGTGATGCTCATCCAAACTGTCGGTGCGATATCCGAGCAGCTGCGAAGAACGTTCTGATAGATAAAGACCATGCCAAGCATCGGTGCGAAGGCAGACATGAGCCTGCAGTATGGTACTGCAATGTTTATTACAGTTGTGTCTGTTGTAAATATCCGGCAGATCTGCGGCGCAAACGGGATCAGGATCGCTGCAGTAGCCAGTGTATAGACTGTGCTGATCAGGAATCCCTTCTTTACACCCTCACGCACCCGGTCATAGTTTCCGGCTCCGGCGTTTTGCCCGGCAAAGGTTCCCACCGCCAGTCCGATTGCAAAAGACAGACAGAAAAACAGCTGATCTGTCCGGTTTCCTATGGTGTACCCGGCGGTGACTGTAGATCCATAGGAATTCACTGCCCTCTGCATGCACATGGCAGAGATCGATACGATGGAGCTCTGCAGTGAAGACGGCATTCCGATGCGCATCACTTCCGCAGCCATCTGTCTGTGAAGTGATCCGGCGATATTCAGCAGAGAAAACTCCGGGAAATACTTCATCGCATAGACCAGACAGAGCACTCCTGAAACCAGCTGGGACAGGACTGTTGCAAGCGCGACTCCGAACACTCCCATGCCAAATGAGATCACGAACAGCAGATCGAGTGCTACATTCATCAGGCTGGTAAAAATCAGTGCATACAGCGGGATCACGGAGTTGCCGACCGCCCGCAGGCACGACGCCATGGTGTTGTAGAGGCAGGTAGCAAGCAGTCCCATGCAGACCGTCCTCAGATAGATTACAGACTGGTCCAGGACATTCGGCGGCGTCTTAAGAAGGATAAGAAGCGGTCTTGCGATCAGGGTGCCGATTACGGTCAGCAGGATTCCCGCTGCCAGGGTGATCGCGGAAGACGTCACATAAGCCTGCCGCAGCTGTTTCTTATTCCCCGCTCCATAAGCCTGGGAGATCAGCACGGACGCCGCCACCGTGAACCCCTGGATCAGAGTCATAAAGAATCCAAAGGGCGATGCACCGCAGCCTACTGCAGCAAGAGCGTCACTGCTGACAAACCTGCCGACCACGACCGAGTCGACCATGTTGTAAACCTGCTGAAAGATATTCCCTATAAACAGAGGAACCGCAAAACGCAGAATAAGACCGAAGGCGTTTCCCTCGGTCATATTCGTTCCTGTCTGTCTCTTTTTTCCAAATCCCGTATTACTTTTCACTTACATTCCTCAATGATCTTTTTCATCATTGCCACATGGCGGGAGGTCTGTTCAATGCATCCGTATCCGCCTTCATCCTCATACTCGGTCACGATGAAGCCGTCAAAGTCTGTCTGTGCGATAACCGGAATGATCTCTTCATAAGGAATCGATACTTCATGCAGATTCTCGTCCACATAGTGGCACTTGCCGTGCATCTCGAAGCAGTAGGGCATGATCTCCCTGAAACCCTGCAGTTCTTTCTCAATGCTCTTTCTGAACTGGACAAAACCGTACATGCTGCTGAGCGTACCGCCCAGTGCCGGATACTGTCCAAGATACGGTCCCATGATGGAGAATGCCTCTTCCTGCGGTACATTGTCATAGCGAAGGGAAGCCGCTTTCTGAAGGATCTCCTCAGGAACGCCTGCCTCGAGCGCACGGTCCCAGTAAGGTTTGTTGGGCTTCGTCGCGAAGCATCCGAAGTCCACGATGAATCCGATATATTTACTCCCGGACTCTTCGATCACTTTCCGGTACTCCATCATGATTGGGGTCACAGGGCTGTCCGGATTGTGGATCTCGATACCCACACGGACATTATAAGCCTCCGCGTAGGGAGCAAGGCGCTTCAATCCGTTCGGTCCTAGCAGAAACTGTTCACGCATAACCGTGCAGCCAAGTTTATTTGCAGATATAATGTCCGTGATCGCTCTGGAGACCATCTCATCTTCCGTGAGATCGCGGTCCTTCAGCATTCCCCTGTCGCACTGTGCGGAGTAGCATACAGGACGGATGCCGTACTTCTTCTCCATCTCATTGATGAATTCCACAAATTCATCAGATACATAGGGATAGGATGGGATCATCTGGGATGCTACGATCTCATAACCTTCCGCTCCCATTTCAGCCGCCGTGCGGATCACGCCTTCCAGGTCGAGTTCACCCTTCAGGTAGGCAGTTCCCAGTGAAAATAAAGTAATGCCGGCTTTGATGTCTGCCATGATCTTCCCCTCCTTAATCCGTGATGGTCAGTGTCTTGCTTCCACTGCTGTCAACAGGCATATATGCGTGATCCGGTCCGATCGCCATATAGGGAGAGCGGAACATCAGCTTTACATCGATGGTATGCTCGCCTTCTGCCAGGCCCCCGGGGCAGAATACCCGGATCACAGCCGGCTCGATGATCTGCCAGAATTCTGTATAGCACTTGTCAAATTCATTGGGGCTGAATTCTTTCCCGTTGATGCAGAACTTAACCGATTCATTCGGTACTTCCTGCCCGTCGACAGTGACCGCGAATTCATCGATAACAGACAGAAAATGACCTCTGTAATATCCCAGCCGGATCTCAAACTGATAACCCATCCTGCGTCCGCCTGCATAGTAATGTTTCAGTGAGTCGTCACAGACCACATCCACAAAGTTCATCTTCATTGCAAATGCCATGGTTCTCCTCCTGTCCTGTATCACTATGAATCCTGGTTTACTGCCAATTCTGGAAATAGGGGAGCGAACTTGTTCGCCCCCCTATTCTCACATCATTTCCTAAGGAATCATGTCACTTTGTCTTCTGATGTTTTAATTATACGCAGACGGGACAAAACTCACATTTCCGTTCTTAATCCGTCCGTTGCGTTATTTGGTCTGTTTTTTGACGGTCCTGGAGAATGACATTAAAAAATCCGAATAATTATTCCCGGATGTAGGAGGCCGCGCTCTCCGCTGCCATCCTGCCGGTATTCACAGAGTATCCCATGGAATTGCCCGGCAGCTTGAACATATAACTGTCTCCGTAGATCGTGCAGGTATCTGTCCCTGCCGCATACAGTCCGGGAATGGGTCTGAACTCTTCGTTGATCACCTCGGTTTTGTGGTTGATCTTAATGCCGCCCAGAGTCCCGTAGGCACCCGGGAAGAACTTGCAGGCATAGAACGGAGCTTTCCGGATTGGTTTGAGATAATCCGGCCGTTTCCCGAACTGTTCGTCCCTGGAGTCGCAGTAGTGATTGTAGGTCTCTACGGTCTGTACAAATGTCCGGACATCGATCCCCATCTTCTGCGCCAGTTCCTCCAGCGTATCCGCCTTCGCGACGTAAGGATTCGAGGCAAGCGCCTTCTCAAAGTCTTCCGTGAAACCCTTCGCATCCGTCCGGTTCAGGACATAGCTCGAGACGTCCACGCCTTCATTTTCATACAGATCACGGATCGCGTCATCGATGACCATTATTCCGCAGCGCCCCTGCTGCAGGTTGCAGGCATTGGCTGCAAATGTGCTGTTCTCAAAGAATTCTTCGTTGAAGAATCTCTCGCCCTGATAATTGACCAGAAGATTCGGCTGATGAAATGCAGCGCGCACTGACTCTTTCAGCGCTCCACCCGGAGATACTACCAGCTCCATGGACTCTTCCGTCTTCGCAGCTCCTGCTTCTCTTGCCATCCGGATCCCGTCTCCCTGCATATTTGCAATGCAGAATCCGAAGAAGTCCTTGTTATAGGTATAGCCTGTCCGCTCCAGTACCTGCTCCTTGTTGCCGCCGAAACCGCCGGTAGAGATGATCACAGCCTTCGCATGGATTACGATCTCTTCTCCGTCCTTATCCACGCAGGTTACTCCGCATACACGTCCGTCTTCCATCAGCAGATGCTGCGCAGAAGTCTGCAGCAGAAACTGTGCCCCATGTTCCTGGGCATACTGCGTCATGATCTTTATCATGGTTCCTGCACAGCCAGGTCCGGGTTTGCGGTTCTCCGGCATCACGATGTGCCAGGTTGCCTCGGATCCGGGGAAATAACGTGCTGCTTTGTAGAACTCAACACCCATATCTTCCAGCCACCGGATCGTCTCGGAAGACTTGCGGAAATACTTTTTGACCAGGTTTGCGTCCACTCTCCAGTGGGTGTAGTCCATGAACATCCGGAACGCGTCTTCCACGCTGATGGAATTCAGATCTCTCTTCTGGACATCCGTGTTGATACCGAGAGGGCCCATTCCGCCATTGGCGGCTCCGCCTGTCTTCTTGCCTTTTTCTATGCCGATGACTTTCAGCCCCATCTGCGCCGCCTGTGCGCATGCAGCAGTTCCTCCGGCGCCGCACGCCACCACCGCGAGATCGCAGTTCATCTCTCTCATCATCTTTTCCTCCTGTCATGACGTCCTGCTCAAGTACGTTATCTGAGTCCTTCCAGAGTTTTATCAATGTCCTTCAGATCTGCATCCAGGCTCTTATACATCTTTACAAAATAAGGATACAGCTCATCGTAGATCTTCACCCATTCCGGATCCGGCTGGATGATCTCATCGACTTTGATCGATTTTTCCACGCCTTCCTCAAGGCTGCCAAACATACCGGAAACATTGGCTGCCATCAGCGCATCGCCAACCGGGACATCGCCTGAAGTCTGGTTCAGCACATGGACCGGCAGATTCAGAATGGATGCTTTGATCATGTTCCAGGTACGGCTCCTGGCACCGCCCCCGCAGACACGCAGGCAGTCGATCTGGGCTCCTTCTTCTCTCAGAGTCTCGATCACGTGCCGCAGAGCGTAGGCAGTTCCCTCAAATATGGAACGGGTCAGTTCCGCACGGGTCATCTCCAGGCGCATGCCGATAAACATGCCGCTGGCATAGTTGTTCCACAGCGGCGCGCGCTCTCCCTGCAGATACGGGAAGAACAGAAGACCGCCGCAGCCCGCAGGCGCTTCCAGAGCCAGTTCATTTAAATAGGTATAGATGTTGATGCCTCTTCTCTCAGTCTCTTCCTTTTCAGGTCCGGCAAGTGAATCAATAAACCATTTCAGGGCAGATCCTGATGCCTGGATCGGCGCGTCAAAGATCCACGGGATCGTCTCGATCGGGCATGGACGTGTGACCACCGGCACGTCTGAGGGGCTCTTGATATCGCTTCCCGCAAATACCAGCGATGTTGTACCGGAAGACTCTCCGCACTCTCCAAGACGTTTCAGACCGATCGCTGCCATGGCAGCCAGCGCATCGGAACAGCCTCCCAGAACCGGCGCACCTTCCGGAAGCCCTGTTGCCTTCGCAGCATCAGACGTTACCTGTCCGATTACCTCCTGGGAAAGTTTTACCTCGGGAAGGACCTTATTCAGATCGACTCCCATAGCTTCCCCGATCTCAGGAGACCACTCCAGAGTGTCTCTGTCCATGCACTGCGTTCTCAGTGCCTGGTCGAGGTCAGAAACCATAACGCCTGTCAGGCGGTAGTTTATAAAGGAGCTGGCCTGCAGATACCAGCGGGTCTTTGCATACAGTTCCGGTTCATGGCGCTTGTACCACAGGATCTTCCAGGGAAGGAACGCAACCGCAGGCTGACCCCCGACGATCTGGACAAACCGGTCCGGACCAACCTTCTGTACGATCTCTTCCATCTCCGCATAGGACCTGCCGTCCTGTACCGTCAGAGCTCTGTAAAGCGGCGTGCCGTCCTCTGCAACCGGCAGCATGGAAACGGTGTGGGAACTGATACAGATGCCTCCGATCTTCTGTGCCTCTTCCGCCCCCAGTTTTCCTGTAACTGACTTAAGGATCGTGCAGACATGCTCCCACCACTCTTCTGCATCCTGCTCCTGCATGTTCAGTCCGGGATTGTAATGTGTGCTGGGAAGACTTGCTTCCGCCACCACGGCACCGTCAGAGCGAAGAGCGATCGCCTTGATGTTTGTCGTGCCCATATCCATTCCGATCACATACGAATATCCTGCTTCCATCTTCACGCCTCCTGTATCTGTTATCTCTATTCCTGAATAATCCGCAGCCCTGCTGCGTAAATGAGCATTCTCATATCTTCTGTCTATACTATAACTGTCTGCCGCATACTGCCTCAAATCCGCTTTTTCCTAATTGAAAAGGAAATAGATTCTGCGATGAACAAGAGCGCATGCACAAGTGCCTGTCACTTGTGCAATATTGCACAAGTGACAGGCACTTGTTTAGGCTCTTGCTTAAGTTCTTGTTTATCTGTATCGCAGATCTTTCTGCTTACTCTTCCTCATCCACTTCGAAGAACAGTGTTGTATATCTTCCCATATCGTAGAAGACCGGTTTTACACGGACCGGCAGCTTCGGCTGGAGCGTTCTCGCTTTCTTGCGGTTGATTCCCAGGATAACTGCGTTAATAGCAGGGCCTTCATCAAACTGGACTTCGCCGCATACATATTTCAGTCCGCGGTCTTCCAGTTCCAGGCGGGCATTCAGCACGCCGGTGAAAACGAAACTCTTCAGCATGCCGGTTCCCTTGAGGGTGGTCCACTCTGTCTCATGATATCCGCAGGTATTGCATGCATGATGCGGCGGGAACTCGATCGCTCCGCACTCTTTGCACTTTCTGGCATAGATCACGCCTTCCTTCAGTCCGTTCCAGAACTTCTCGACTACATGCTCCCTGTTCCAGAAATCTTCTGTCTTTATCTTGATCTTCTCTGCACTCATGTCCGCCCCTCCTTAATAATTTGCTTCCAGAATGATAGCGCGCACATTCTGTGCTCCGCCGAATCCACGCAGGAAGGTATGCTTCGGCAGTTTCTTGACCTGACGGTCTCCGGCCTCTCCGCGCATCTGTGTAACAGCTTCAAAGACATCCGCCATACCGGAAGCACCGAAGGCATGTCCGTAAGAGGTACGGCCGCCATTGGTATTCATAGGCTTGTCGCCGTCATAAGCCAGTCTGCCGTCCAGTACATATTTCCATCCTTCACCCTTGGGCAGGTAACCGACTTCCTCAGCTGCAAGGAATGCAGAAGAGCCGATAAAGTCATTGACAAAGAGCAGATCGATATCATCGCCTGTAAGTCCGGTCAGCTCATAGACCTGGCGTGCTGCCTCGGCAGTTGCCTTCTTCTCCAGGTGCGGAACGATTGCATCCAGGACAGATGCGCCGCATCCAAGGACTTCGATCGGCTTGGCGTTGAACTGTTTTGCGATCTCTGTCGGCACTACGATGCAGGCTGCAGCTCCGTCCGCAACGCAGGAGTCGCTGGAAGAGCGCAGATACTGGGACATCTTCGGGTTATACGGGGACTTCATGTATTCCCAGACATCATCATAACCGGCCTCTTTTGCCAGTTCATCGAACGGTGTTCTGCGGATCGCACGCTCGCACAGGGTCGCATTTCTGCGGAAATGATAAGACTGATGGTTCAGTACGTCATCAATCTGATCTGCGGTCAGTCCGTTCTCATGTGCGTAATAGTTGATCCAGTCATCATGATTCATGCCGGGGCCGCCGCCCAGGTATCTTCCGTATGCACGGTCGAAGATAGAATCAAGATCCGGGAACAGAACCTCTGAGGTAAGCGGAACACGCATATGATCCGGGGTGTTTCCGTCCGGCATGCCGGTACCCTGGTCGCAGGCGCCGCTCAATACGATGTCATAGGCGCCGCTGGCTACTGCAAACACTGCTTCTTCAAGCGCGATATAACCGGTGCAGCATCCTTCCGAATGGGACAGGGAACCTTTTCCCCTCATTCCGAACCAGTCTGCAACCTGCAGGTTCGGTGTAATGCAGTTGTTCAGTACGTGCGGATTGGCAGATCCGTGGAAGAAGTACTGTACATCTCTGGGCTCTATGCCGGCGTCCGCCATGGCATCAAGAGCCGCATATCCAAACAGTTCACCATTGGTCAGTCCCTTGTATGTCGGATTCTCAACACCGTTGAAGAACGGGGTCGCGCCGATACCGACGATGGAGACACTTCTCATATTCTTGCCGAGTTTAACATTCGTCAGCATGATTCTCTCCTTTTCACAAGCTGAATGCGTCTGTATTACATCTCATCCATGACATAGTCTACGATGTCGCCGATGGTCTCGAACTGACCGATACGGGCAACCGGGATCATGACATCATACTCATTTTCGATGGAAGCGCTCAGAGCGACACGCTGCATGGACTGCACTCCCAGTTCCTCGGAAACATTGGTATTCTCATTGATCTCTTCTTCCGGTTTCTTATAAGCCATTGCCGCGAACTTGATGATATTAGCCAGAACTTCATTTCTTTCTTCCATGATCTTTCTCCTTCACTCTTTCCTGTTTACTGATACGATTATCTGTGTTCCTTATATTCGATTCAAATACTGCTGTATATCAGACTGCCTGATCGGCTGCGATCAGAGCCTGCATTGCCTTCACTGCCTCTTCCGGCATCGGCTCATAGGTGCCGAGCGTCTTGGCGATAACGGTGGTCTGTGCCATCTCTTCGGTATAGACCGTTGCATGCATAGCTGCCTTCATGTTCTTTCCGCAGGAGAACATGCCATGGTTCTTGATCAGGCAGACACGTCCGGTCTCGCCCAGGGTATCTCTTACCTTGTCGGCTACATCATTGGAGCCCGGCATGGTAAAGCTGACGATGCCAACCGGAGTGAATTCGCACTGCGGAGGAGTGATCGGAACCAGTTTCGGATCGTCGCCCATCGCGCAGATCGTTGCATACATGCTGTGGGTATGGACAGTAGCATTGACGTCCTTCCTTGCACGCATGACTGCACAGTGCATCGGAACTTCAGATGACGGCTTGTAGTTGCCTTCGATCCACTTGTTGGTGCCGTCCTCAAGCATCTCAACGACTGCGATATCTTCCGGCTTCATTCCTGTGTAGGGAATGCCGCTGGGGGTGATGCAGACCATATTCGGATCTTCCGGAGTACGCATGGCGATATTGCCCGAGGTTCCGTTGATCAGTTTCTGCTCGACTGCTTCCATGATTGCTTCCAGGACGATCTTTCTGGTCTCTTCGTATCTCATACGTATTCTCTCCTTATTTGAAAATGAATTGTGATTGTTCTTCAGGGATTCCCCCTGTCTCTGTGTCCAGTATATACAGCACTGCTCTATTCAACAATCTGATAATTGCCGTTTTAAAACGGCAATATAGTCGATATCAAAAACAGGATAGTGCATCCAACGAGAATCCATGCAATAATAGGCTTATGAAATGCAATTCACTTTTCCGGAAAGGAGTTTCATCATGAAAGTACTGATCATCTATTATTCTCAGTCCGGCAATACGATGCTGATCGCCCGCCACATTGAGAAAGGCCTGCGCAGAGCCGGCGCTGATGTCACTGTCGTAAAGCTGAAAGATGCTTCCTACGAGATGATGAAAGACTATGACCTGATCGGTCTGGGCTCTCCCGTCTGGAAAGCAGACACGCCCAACATGCACCATTTTATCGACAAGATGCCGGATCAGGGCGGAAAACAGTGTTTCGGATTCAACACCCACGGGACTCTGCCGCATCTGTACTGGCCCATCGTGATCCCCAACCTGAAGGAGCACGGTCTGCTGCCCATCGGTTACAAAGACTGGTACGGGGATGTCACTATGCCGGGTATGCCTAAGCCCTATTACACCTTTGGGCATCCTGATGAGACAGACTTCAGGGAAGCGGAGGAATTCGGGTATGAGATGGCTGTCAACAGCTCGAAGATCGCAGCCGGGGATACTTCACTGATCTATCCGGATCCGGAGATGAATGACAAGGTGTTCCGACAGGCCATGATCTGTTCCAATATGCTGCTGTGTCCCACGAATCCGCAGGGAGCCTTTGTACGGCATCCGGAGAAATGCCGCTATCCGAAATGTCATCTGTGCATGGACAACTGCACCATGGGATACATCGATCTGTCAAAGGATCCCCAGGTATTCGGAAACCGGGGAGACAAGTGTGATGACTGCCATGAGTGTTCCTTCTGCTACATGATCTGTCCGTTCGGCGCGATCGAAGTGGATCCTGCAAACCAGTTTGAATCCGATATCGGGAAGGATCATACCGCCTTTGAGAAGATGCTCGAGGAAGACGAGAAGACCGGAAAGTTCCGCCGCCTCATCCCACTTGACGAAGTCGGTCATGACACGCCCTATGTCTACTGGCATCCGGAGCGGCCTTATTTTAAGATTCCAAAGGATCCCGGACCTCTCGATCCGGAGACCTGATCAGATGACAGCAAGCCCTGCGCATATATCTTCTGCAGGCATAAAGAAAGGATCAGCCGGTCCCATCGGATACGGCTGATCCTTTTTTGTGTTGTCTGTTTTATATTTTATACCAGAAGCGCTGTGTAATAACCCTGGTTGATCGCATGGTGGATCTGACCGACATTGCGGCAGTCACCGATGATGTAGGATTCATCCACCTCATCGCACAGTGCGTCGACTGCTGCGTAAGGCGCGCGGAATCCGAGTGCGCATACCACAGAATCTGCTTCGATCACAAACTGCTCGCCATCCTTCTCGACTTTCACGCCTTCCGGAACGATCTCCAGCACCTTTGTATTAACGTAGCTGGTCGCTGCCTTCTCGATCTGCGGCATCAGACCGCCGCGGTAGAAGGAATTCACTTCCATGGCAACTTCCGGCTTCATCTCGATGATCGAGACCTCATGGCCTTCATGGTGGAAACCGATCGCAGCTTCTCCGCCGACCAGGCCGCCGCCCATGATCGCGACGCGTTTTCCAAGCTTCTCGGGATGCAGTTCTGCATCGATTGCCATGACTACATGAGGAAGGTCCATACCCTTGATGGGCGGACGGAGCTCATTGGAGCCGATCGCTACGATCAGGGTGTCCGGATCAAACTGCTTCACATACTCCGGAGTCACTTCCGTATTCATCACAACTTTCGCGCCAGACTTCAGAAGACGGTTTGAGAGGGTAACGCGCAGTTTGCGGATATCTTCCTTGAAGAACGCTGCTCCTGCCGGCGCCAGATTGCCGCCGAGCTCATCGTTCTTCTCGACCAGTGTGACGTCATGTCCTCTCTTAGCCAGTGTGATGGCTGCTTCCATGCCTGCAGGACCGCCGCCGGCGATCAGTACTCTCTTGACTTCCTTCGCTGCAGGGATCCCGGCCTTGGCATCCAGCTGCTGTCCCATGGTCGGATTGACAGAACATTTCACTGACTCCTGTCTCACAGTTTCTGCGAAACACTCATAGCAGCGAAGACATGGCGTGATGTCGTCTGCCTGATCGTGCAGGGCTTTGTATGGGATATACGGATCCGCTACCAGACCGCGGGCGATCTCTACGATATCCGCCTGACCGGTTGCGATGATCTCTTCCATCTGCTTCGGATCATTGAGGGATCCGACACAGGCAACGGGTTTACTGACATTCTTCTTGATATTGGCGGCAAGATACACATTGACGCCTCTGGGGAAGAATGCATTCGGGTGCGTACGGCAGAACATCGCCGGATCTTCATGGTTGCCGCAGGATACCTGGAACAAGTCTACCTTGTCCTCGATCAGCTTCGCGACTTCCACGCAGCCGTCCATATCCAGGCCTACATCCGTGAGGTCGTCACCGGAGATGCGGCATTCAATCGGGAATCTGGGACCTACTGCCTTGCGGACAGCATCCAGGGACATCATCAGGAACCTTGCACGGTTCTCCAGGCTTCCGCCAAACTCATCCGTCCTCTTATTCTCCACAGGAGAGAGGAACTGGGAGAACAGCCATCCATGGGCTGCATGAACCTGAACCATGTCAAATCCGCACTCCTGGCAGAGCTTTGCAGCCGCGCCATAGGATTCCACGATCTCAAGGATCATTTCCTTCGGCATCTCTTTCACGTGGCCCTGCGGAAGATCTTCATCGCTGACGCCCCAGGCTTCGGTCTTGGCACCGACGGTTCCGCCAACGCTGGCAAGTCCGCCCCATTTTCCGCCGTGTGACAGCTGAATGTTGGCATAGGCACCTGCGTTATGGATCTTCCGGGTCGCGATCGCAAGGCCTTCCCTGACTCCGAAGGAGTCCAGCTGGAGCTGTTTGTTGTGGGACTTGCCTGTCGCGGAATGAACGATAGCTTCACCGTAGGTTACAACTGCGGCACCGCCTTTTGCCTTCTCTTCAAGATACGCGATCATCTCCGGAGTAAAATGTCCCTCTGTGGTCATCATACTGGGGCTGGTCGGCGCAGCGATGATGCGGTTCTTCAGTCTGATATTTCCGATTCTGATCGGTTCAAATAAATGCGGATATTTCTGCTTTCCGGCGCAGCATCTTGCTCCCATATCAGTCTCTTCCTTTCCGTATATTGATTATCGATACTTCTGGTGCTGTTTTACTTATTTCCTGAGCTTCCACAGGAACTTTCTCGGCTCGCCCTTCAGGTATGCGATGACTTCATCACCCATCATCTTTCCGGACCATCCGTCAACGTCGGTGGTAAGGCCGGCCATATGAGGCGTGCAGACAACGTTGCGCATCTTCAGCAGCGGGTGGTTGACCGGAACCGGCTCTTTCCAGTATACGTCGATGGCAGCGCCGCCGATGTCTCCGTTCTCCAGAGCCTCAATCAGATCCTTCTGGTCCACGACATATGCTCTTGCGGTATTGACCAGGATCGCGGTCTTCTTCATCTTGCTGAACCAGTCTTTATTGACGGTTGCCTTGGTGGAAGGAATGACCGGAAGGTGAATGCTGACGATATCACTTTCAGCAAGCATGGTGTCCAGATCTGCCGGGACTGCTCCGTCTGCCTTGATCTTCTCCGGATCCAGGAACGGGTCGTAAGCCAGGATCTCCATGCCGAATGCCTTCGCACGGACAGCAACTTCACGGCCGATCGCGCCATATCCGGCGATGCCGAGTTTCTTGCCGTACAGTTCGAATCCGATACCGTAGTCTACGAACGGATGCTTCTCATCCAGCGGTCCGAAGGTAACATTCTTGACATCCGGGACATCGTAGATATCACATGCCTCAGAAGTGTGCTCACCCTTCATAAGGCCGGCTGCGCTCAGAGTCATCTTTCTGGCAGCAGCGATCATCAGGCCGATGGTGAACTCTGCGACTGCGACACGGTTGCGGCCCGGTGTATAGGAAAGTTCCAGTCCCGCATCTGCGATAGCGTCATAATCGACGGTTGCCGGCGTTCCCTTAGCAACGCCGAGGAACTTCATCCCCGCGTCTGCCCATGCCTTGATGGTATCTGCACCTGCGTACTCGTCACCCAGGACAACCAGTTCATTTCCCATGCACTCCTCACGGGTCATCTCTTCTGTAACATTGCCTTTTCCGTGCTTCAGCTCGCCGCAGATCGTGATATCACACTGCTCTTTGATAAAAGCCAGCTTGTCTTCCGGGATCGGTGTGCACAGTGCCATTTTTCTCTTTTCCATGATCATTTCCTCCTTGTCTGGATCATCAGGTGGTTCTCAATATGCTTTTTCAAGAATTGCGATTACATCTTCTTTTGTCACGCCCTGGCGCGGGTTGAATCCAAGTACCGGCTCCTTCAGAACATCGTCCGCCAGCATCTCGAAGTCTTTCTTCTCAATGCCCTGTTCCGACAGGGTCTTGATCTTCAGTCTGCGGATCAGATCCAGCAGAGCATCGGCCAGAAGCAGACGGTCTTTCTCTATGTCGCCGGTCTTCTCAAGCCCGATCGCCTCCGCCAGCTCAACCATAAGCTCCGGAACTGCTTCCGAATTGTAAGCCATGACGTAGGGGAGCACACATGCATTTGCCATGCCGTGCGCAAGACCGAAATGAGCACTGAGCGTATGTGCGATGGCGTGTACGAATCCAAGGTTGGCATTGGAGAATCCGAAGCCTGTGATGACGCATCCGAGCATCATCTGTTCCCTTGCCTCCATGTCATTTCCGTTGGCAACGACCTTCTCGACATTCTGATAGAGAATCTGAAGGCCCTTCAGGGAATTGTACTTTGTAAGGAGAGTCGCCATATTGGAGATATAGCTCTCAACCGCATGTGTAATGGCATCCATACCCGTAGCAGCCGTAACTCCTGCCGGCGCCGTCCTGGTGAATTCCGGATCAGCGATCACATCAGAAGGAGTGATCTTGTCATCGATCACAACATACTTTACGACCTTCTGGGTATCGATCAGGGCACTTACATTGGTGATCTCACTGGAAGTTCCCGCGGTGGTCGGGATCGCGATCAGAGGCAGGCATGGATTCTTCACCATGTTCATTCCGCCATACTCACCGATGGTGCCCGGATTCGTCATCAGAACGTTCACAGCCTTAGCCGTGTCGATACTGCTGCCGCCGCCGACTGCAACAAATCCGTCAACCTTCTCCTGCTTCGCAAGAGATGCAGCTGTCTCTACGACTTCATTGGTGGGGTTCGGGATTACGTCATCAAAGATCACATACGGCACATCCGCTTTCTTCACCTCTGCCAGAACTTTCTCAGCGATTCCTGCAGCTTTGACGCCGCCGTCATAGATGACCATGACCTTCTTCAGGTCATACTTTTTTATCAGTTCCGGAAGAACCGCAGCTGAACCGATACCAAACTCAAGATTACTTTTTACAAAGAAATGAAAACTCATCCCTTCCTCCTTCCAGTAATGCTGTTTTCTTATCTGATCACAGCGTACCTCAAGAGAAAGGGATGCTCAAATACTCTTTTTCCGTTTTAAAACGGCAATCCGGCTGATGGATGCCAGACTGCTGCCGTATCAGTCCTTCGCAAAGTGTCTCCACAGGAACATTGCCGCAGCACAGACTGCCATACCTACGGCACTGATCGTGTACACGCCTGTGGTGGTCGTCTCTCCGAATATCTTTGCTGCAGTCGTATTCAGGATCACCGGAGATAGCAGCTGTCCTGCATTCATTGCAACCGTCATCGTAGCGGCTGCCAGAGCGGTCGCAACCGGCGCCACATGGTTGGACAGATAGGTGGACGCTGTCGGAATAAACACGCCCTGCGACATTCCGCAGAGGATAGAACTGATCGTCAGCATCACGATATTGCCCGGGAACAGCGCCAGCAGCGCAGCACCTGCAGCGAAACTCAGCATGGCTGCAGCCGGTGTATACTTCTTCAGTTTAGCCGTGATCACTCCCAGCAGGATCCCTGCCACGATCTGGACGCCTGAAAAGATCCCGGACAGAGTGCCGGAGACCGATGTATTGCCCGCAAGGGCTCCTGACAGATGCATTGCGATATTGGTCGTATAAGTGATCAGGAAGAAGAACTCCAGCAGGGCAAACAGGTCCATGAGGAATACCTTGCCGTTAAGCCGGATCTTCTCGGTCTTCGTCTCCTTCGCGACTCCCGTCTCAGGAAGGCATACGATCAGAAGGACCATGGAGATAAACCCGATCACATTGATGAAATAAGAATTGCGGAATCCGCTTCTTCCGAGGATACCTGCACATACAGTCGTCACCACCATACCCGCTCCGACACAGGCTGCCTGGAAGCCCATGGCTTTCACCCGGTCCTGGCCTTCGAAGAATTCCGCGACCACAGCCATATTCATCGTTGTCGCAATTCCCAGGCTGATTCCGTACACGGTCCTGGAGACCAGCAGCAGCGTGAAGCTGTCATGAAGGAGCGGAAGCAGTCCCGTTATACCTGCAACCAGACCTGCGAAGACGAGCATCTGCTTTTTCGTAATTCGAAGTACCAGCCATCCGGATACCAGCGCCACTACCAGCGAGAACAGGCCGGGTGCCGTGATCAGCATCTGTATCAGACTCACATTTACATTCGGATAATGCGCCTGGATATCTCCGAGCACCGGGGATACGCAGAACTGCAGTCCCTGAATAAAAGAGATTGCTGCAATCGCAGGATATAGTCTGGTTTTGCTGTACTTCTTCATATGAAACCTCGTCTTTCTGTCACCTGTCGGCCATTCCGGCAAAAACATCGCGCCTGTTTAGTGCTGACTCATTTTCTGTGGTAAAATAAAATCAAATCACACCTGCTTCTGTTTCCGTGATCCTCCTGCGGATCAGTTCCTGTCTCCTGCACTGCAGGCAGACGGGGGAAAGGTACTCTGTATGGCATCACTGAATCTCACGCTTCGCCAGCGCAAACTCCTTCATACGATCCAGAGCCGCAGCGGCATGATCACCGGCCAGGATCTGGCCTCGATGCTGAATGCCTCCGCGCGTACGATCAGGAGTGACGTTGTCACCATTAACCATGAACTTGAACCCTACAATGCCCGGATTGAGTCGATCCGCAGCAAGGGCTATTATTTTGAAGCCGAAGATCCGGAGAAGATCCGCGAGATCAACCGGATCGAAACAGCATTCTTCACCAGAGAAGACCGCATTCGCGCTCTGGCGATCCAGCTGTGCATCGCTGAAGAGCCGATCAGCTGCTTTGATCTGGAAGACGACATGTTTGTCAGCCATACGACTCTGGAAAATGACATCCGCCTTCTTCGGCTGCGATATATGATGAACGGACCGCGAATCCGCGTTATAACGCAGCACAATGATATCGCCTTCGAACAGGATGAAATCAAACGCAGGGAACTGCTCAGCAGCCTGTTCATGGAACACTGGAACTACAACGGCAGGAGCAACGCTGTCTACGGTATGTCCTATCTCGACCCGGATCTGCTGGACCAGATCATAGACATCATTCCAGTATATCTGAACCGTCACGGTATCCTGATGGAAGACGCCAATATGGTAGGACTGGATCTTGCCTGTACGATCATGTACAAACGCATCACCTCAGGTCATCTTCTGCCGGAAAGTGAGCCGGTGGTCCGTGAAGACGCCGCCGCTGACAGAGCAGCAGAAGAACTGCTCGGCGAACTGGAATACAGACTTCATTTCCTGATTCCGCAGCAGGAGAGGGACCGTATCTATCTGCTGATCGCATCCGGTCATATGATGGATCCGGAAAAACTCTCATTTGATACGGTCAGTCAGGAATTCTCTTCATCTGCAATCGAACTGGCAGATGCCTATCTGCAGGCGATCCGGGATAACTATGGTCTTGATTTCTTCAATGATGAAGACTTCTATATCACTCTCCTGCAGGATATCCGCTATCTTCTGAATCCTGTGCACCATCTGATCTCCCAGAGCCGTCCTGAGCAGGTTAAACAGCATCTGCTCCTGGAGACAGAGCTGGCATGGCTGCTGGAAGATATCTGGGTCCAGAAGGAAGGAATCCACCTGTCTGAATGGGAACTCCTGCATATAGCACACTGTACCTCAGGAGCGCTGGAATTCTTTCTTCGTCATCATCCGGAATGCAAGCCCCGCACTGTCATCTTCTGCCATCAGCACATGTCCATCGCATGGGCGATCAAGAGACGGATCCTCGGCGCGTTTGATAACTATCTGAATGTCACTACTCTCCTGCCCGTAAACGCAAAGAGCGCATACGACTTCAGCGATACGGATCTGGTACTGTCTACTGTCCACAAGCCGGTCACAAACAACCCCGGGACAGATGTTGTAGAGATCTCTCCCTATATCACACCGGCAGATATACGCAGTATCGAAACCTATATACAGGAGAACATGATCCTGCGCTTCTACCCCCGGATGCCTTCAATGGACGCCCTGTTCGACAGTGCACTCTGGAAAGAGAACTGTGAATTTTCTTCTGTATTCTCTGCAATAGAGGAACTCTCATCCGAACTGACAGAATCCGGAGCCGTCGGATCCGAATATACGTCATCACTCCTGCACCGGGAATCACTGTGCAGCAATGCCATCCAGTCAGGCGCGCTCTTTCAGTTTGCTCTCACTCCCGCAGACCGTACCCAGCTGTGTATCGCGATCCTGAGACACAGGATGAACTGGGGAAACTGCAGGATCCGGATCATTCTCACTGCCGCCTTCCGCGTGGAAGACAGGCCGCTGATCTTCCGTATCAAGCGGGGCATCTACAGGATGAACCGGCAGGAAGATATCGGCAGTCTCCGTACCAGGCAGGCACTGGAAGAAAAACTCCGGTATTATATGTAGTACCGCATATCGGTCCACACCCTCTATCACAGGGTACTGTATGCAGCCGGATTGCTCAAATCTTCTTTTTCCTTTTTGAAACGGCAAGACAGGAGGCCCTGCGCTGTGACAGCGCAGGGCCTCACTATTCAGGAAGATAAAACTATCCTGTCCCCTCTATTATGACCACTTTGGTTTGTAAGCCATATATTCTTTCTTCTTCTCTGCAAGGAATTCCTTCTTCTCCTGCAGGATCGGAATACAGATGCGCATCATCTCACCGATCTCGGCATGGTGCTCGTTCACACCGTTGATGGTATTACGCGCACGCTTTACCTGTTCCGGCGGGAAGTTCACCTTCAGTTTTCCGTCGGCCAGAGTGATCTTCCCGTGGATTCCGCAGACCGGGCAGGTCACGGTATCCGTTCCGTTCACCATCAGAAGATTCAGATGGCATACCGGACATGTTCCCTCTTTGCCATCCAGGAACGGGCTGGTCTTGCGGCCCTGGTCATTGGCATTGATCTGTCCGACAACCTTCATGGTCTGCGAGCAGCTGAACAGATGCATCATCGGAAGACCCAGGCAGGTCCAGTCTTCAGTCCATGCGCCGCCTACCGCAACATAACTGCAGTAGCGGTCCTTGAAATATCTCTCATCCAGGAGAGGACGTCCGTCTTCTCTGCGCTTATTCTGTTCGTCAATCATGGAAGCTCTGTCATGAGCCGCTCCGAAACGATCCAGGAAATTCTTCAGCTGTCCGACGATGCCTACGGAATAGACTGGTGCTGCAATTATAATGCCGTCTGCATCCAGAACCTTCTCTTCCAGTTCCAAGTAATCATCCTTCAGGATACATTTGA
The DNA here is from genome assembly GCA_902801515.1 of uncultured Lachnospiraceae bacterium. Lineage (GTDB taxonomy): Bacteria > Bacillota > Clostridia > Lachnospirales > Lachnospiraceae > Porcincola. Next base: position 19,690 of record CADCII010000014.1, on the reverse strand, counting down.
TCTTGCCGTCCGGCGCCTTGCTGCAGGCTCCGCAGCCGCGGCACTGTCCGATATCCATGGTTACTGTGTTGATGAACTCTACTTCGATGTCTTTTCCGGAAGCCTTTGCCGCAGCTTCCACGCCCATCAGTACCTGTTTGCAATAGATGTCGCAACGCTCGTTCTTTCTCCCCATGGAGATGCCAAGTACTTTCATAACGTACCTCCTAAAAACTTCTTACTGTATATCAGGGAAAGTTTCTCCTTCAGTATGCGCACTCCAGGATCACTTTCTCCTCTTCCATATCATCGGTTGACTGAATGATCCCCAGAACAGGATCCTCCATATACTCCGTACATACAGAATACAACTCATTTCCTTCCAGACTGATCCCTGAGATATAGGAATCCGGCTGTACTGCGCCGGGGATTACTTCTTCCCCCGCATCAGAAGATTCCGTGTCAGCCTGTCCGCCTTCGCAGCGGATCAGCCTGTCCTCCGGAAGATCCGAAATTTTTCCTCCGGACACTTTCTCCAGATCTGCAAGCAGTCCGGAGTTTTCGAAAAAATGATAATATTCTCTCTCCGATATGACTGCGTCGAACTCACCGGAAGAGAGCTTCATGCCCAGGACCGTTCCGGAAAACGCTGTTTTCTCCTCCATGTATTCGATATGGACCGCATGATCCGATTCCGGATATCCCATTTTCTCCGACAGCAGATTCTCCACCGCCGAATAGTCTCCCCTGACTTTCGATATGACCAGGATCTGAGCCTCCGGAACACTTCCCGGAAACATGACCAGTTTCAGCAGGATAAACGCAAGCACTGCTCCTGCCGTGATCAGGATAACCTTGAAAAGGTAATAGTCCGCAAACCATCTCAGTTTCTGTCTGAAAGTCAGTCGTTCCATCTTCTCCCCCCGGACATTGTCAGAACCGGTTTGTCTCATCATACTGCTGTCTCTGCTCCGGCGTCATATGAGACCGGAACACTTTCTCGGTCAGCATCGTGATGAACCAGACCATGACACCCGGCATGACCAGTATCGTCACAGGCAGCAGATATATGATCATTACGCCTGCGGCAAGGATCCCAAGGATACCCAGAGAAGACGGTAAATGAAACAGCATCAGGACAAGCCCGTTTTTCAGCAGGGCACCTGTCGTATTCTCAAACCGCACGCACTGCGCAAGCACCCAGACGGCCCACACTGCGATCAGTATCAGAAGCACATAGAAGAAAAATGAAACCCCCGCCGGCACTTTCCCTGCCTGAGCGAGTACCTGAAGAACCCTCAGGTCTGCCACGCAGATGGCTGCCGCAGCCAGGATCACCAGAAAACACAGTGTCGCCTTTTTGAAGTTTGTCCGGAACCCTGCCCAGAATTCCTGGGCAGGATATCCTCTGTCATGCTTCATATTCTTCTCTACTGCGTCATAGAGTGCGGCGAAAGACGCCCCCGCCGTAAACACCGGCAGGCAGCAGACCAGAAATACCGCACACAGTACGATCAGTCCCAGAAGTTTTCTCACTCCCTGAAAAAAGGGATTGTCATATTGAAACATACACTCACCCGAGAAGTCTCTTCAGCATCTCATGATGTCTGCGGACCTGTTCTACTTCATCGACCAGGCCTTCTTCGCCCATATCCTGCTGGTCCCTCTGACCCTCGAATTCCGAATTGATATAGCCATCGAAACCATGCTGGCGAAGATATCTGACCGGCGTCTCGTAATCAATACATTTGTCCTCATAACAGCCAGGTTTTCCCGGAATCTCTGTCATATTATAGAACTTGCCGTGGATGCTTACTATATACGGAATGATATCGATCAGATCCTCAGGAGCGCAGCACGGTTTGTGGAGCGCCATACGGTCGATGTTGTTGATCGGGATCCCGTGATCCGGGAACTTTTCATCAACTGCGTCGATCAGTTCATCATGTCCGTATGCCGGAGCATTTTCCAGGATCCAGTCAACGGCCTCCGGCTTCTTCGCATGTCTCTTGACATAGGCAATTGCCACATCAGATGGAGAATGCTGGAAGATACCGAAATCCGGTACCAGTCCGACGTATCTGCTGCCTGTCCTCTCACGCAGTTCCACGATCTCATCCACAGCGCGGAAATTGATTCCCGCAGCCATACCCTTTTTCGGCTGGACAAAGTTGCCGGGCTTAATCGGCCACGGGGCGTGGATCTCTTTGCCGATCTTAACATTATACTTCTCTGCCGTGGGCAGTACCGCCTCGATCACATCGATCGGAACCAGCACCAGTGTCCTGATATTCTGGAATCCCATCTTTGCCGCCAGCCGGATATCATTTTTCAGATGTTCAGCCGCTTCACGGTGAGTCATTACATGATCGCGGAACTGATGCACGTCCAGATAGACATCCATCGTCACCGCCTGCATATTGTAGCGTGCCATATAGCTGCGCCAGTCATACAGGAACTCTTCAGTCGGGAACGGATAATGCCGGATCAACTGTTCATTGATGATCTCGATCCCGTCAGTGCCAAGTCCCTCGCGAACCTCACGGATCTGGGCCTTCCAGTCCAGCTTTTTAAAGAACTGGGACTGCTGATAACTGTACAGGGAAACTCCTCTTTTGATCGCCATTACTCATTACCTCCCTCAGACAGGGCAATGTCGAAGAAACTGACCGTCTCCGTCTTGCCCGCGCCCTGGCCGCTTCCGGGAACAGGCGGGTGCAGGACCCACTCTTCGTCCCATGGCATATAACCATACTGTGCCAGGATCGACTGCTGGATGCCGATATGGTGTACTCCGCTTTCAAGGCCGCCCTCTTTCTGAACATAGACAAAGCCTTCGTCGTCATAGTCCCAGTGTTCCCAGCAGCAGGTCTTCAGTTCCTCATAGGTACGCGGCTCTTTCCCGTTAATCTGGAACTTCTGCAGTTCATTGGGATATTCAACGCCGTCTACTGTCAGGTAATACCCATTGTGCAGAGAGAGGAAACATCCCCGGTAATCTGCGATACGCACCGCAAACTTAAATCCGGTGACACGCCCGTTCTCTGTAACATTTTCCAGGGAATCCTTACGTATCAGAAACTGATCAAACATAACTGTTTCCTCCTGTTATTCCTTGACGCCTCCAAGTGAGATACCGGCGACAAATACTCTCTGGAAGAACGGATACAGCGCCATGATCGGAATGACACCGATGACAGCCATCGCCATACGGATCGAATTGCTGGGCATCTGCGCCGCTGCCGAACCAGTATTGACACTCAGGGAAGCCAGGTTCCTTATATTGTCAATGATGCTCTTGAGCAGAAGCTGCAGAGAATAGAGTCTCTGCTCTGTGATATAGTACAGACCGTTAGTCCAGTCATTCCAGTAACCCAGGGCAACCATCAGTCCGACTGTCGCAAGGATCGGGAGAGACAGCGGAAGTACGATCTTGAAATAAATCGTCCACTCACTTGCTCCGTCGATCTTCGCAGCTTCGATCAGTGCCGGATGGATGTTGGTCGCAAAATTGTTCTTGTACAGAATGACATAGAATCCGTTCATGACAAGAGTCGGCAGGATCAGTGCCCAGATTGTGTTCTTGATGTGGAATGTCTGTGTCCACATGATATAGGACGGAACAATACCGCCGTTGAACAGCATGGTAAAGAACACAAGGAAGGTAAATAACTTTGCTCTCTTGTAGTCACGTCTCGCAAGAGGATATGCAAGCATCGGTGCCAGGATCAGGGAGATCACGGTTCCGATGACCGTCACCAGCATCGTGATTCCGTAGGAACGGATTACATTGGCTCCGTTGGTCGTGAACAGATACTGATATGCATATGTGGAGAATTTCCTCGGTATGAAGCTGTACCCGAACTTCATCAGCACCGTATCATCTGTCAGTGACGATGACAGCAGAAGAAGGAACGGCAGCACTGCGAGCAGTGTCAGTATGATCAGGATTACGTTGATCAGCACCTGGAATTGCTTATCGCCAGTGCCTTTTACACCTGTTGTTTCCATATATACCTCCTTCCTCAGAACATTGCGTTTTCACGGTCGACCTTGCGGACGATCATGTTGACAGCCAGAACGAGAACGAATCCGACTACAGCCTGATAAGTACTGGCCGCAGAAGCGATCGAGATATTGTTATTGACCATCAATGCGCGATATACATAAGTGTCGATGGTGTTCGTCACATCCAGCAGGGCTCCTGCGTTCAGCGGGACCTGATAGAACAGTCCGAAATCCGAATAGAAGATACGGCCTACCTGCAGCAGGAACAGTGTCATGATTGTCGGCTTCAGCTGCGGAAGGGTGATTGACCGGATCTGTTCCCATTTGGTTGCGCCGTCAACTCTGGCTGCCTCATACAGACCATAGTCAATGCCGATAATGGATGACAGGAACACAATGCCGTTATAGCCCAGCTGCTTCCAGATGTTGATGAAGATCAGGATAAACGGCCAGTACTTTTTCTCCGCGTAGAAGTTTACCGAGCCTCCCATCAGTTTTGTGATCATACCGGTCTCATTGCTGAGCAGTGCATAGACAATGTAGGATACGATGACAAATGAGATCAGCTGCGGAAGAAGAATCGCTGTCTGATAGGTCTTGCGGAAGAACTTGTTGTAGACCTCCGACAGGCAGATTCCTACAACGATGCCGGACAGAAGGCCGAGCACGATAAACGCGACGTTGTAAAGGATCGTATTTCTGGTAATGATGAAAGCATCCGACGTAGAGAACAGGTACTTGAAGTTGTCGAATCCAACCCAGTCGCTCCCCCACAGGCCCTTGGAATAGTCAACCTTCTTAAAGGCGATGTAGATGCCGAACATCGGGATATAGTTGTTGATGACAAAATACAGAAATCCAGGAAGGACCATAAAGTCCAGTGCACAGAGCACCTTGCTCCTGCGAAGATCATACAGCCCGAAGAAGATCAGGATCAGGCTCAGTACGGCAATAACGATCAGACCGTAGCCTGCGGTGACTTTCTTCATCTCGCTCAGCACGGTATTGATACCGCTTGAAGCCGTGACAACTGCACTGATAAAACCAACCAGAGCCGCGACAGCTGCGATCTCAGCCCGGACAGTCTCCTTCATTCTGCCCCGCAGCAGGGAGAATACGATGACCACTGCCATCGCAATCACAAACAGAATCAGGACTGTATAGGGAGGAATCTCCACCGAACCGCCTCCGATCGTAGTTCCCTTCAGAAGGGATCTTCCCCGGAGGATATAATTCTTTCTCTTAAACTGGTAACTTGCCACAGGCAGCCGCCACAGCAGAAAGATCGCGGCAGCTGCGATCAAAGCAGGGAGTATGGTCAGAATGGCCAGGACTCCTTTTTTCTGAGTTTGTTCCATAGACAAATCCCCTTATGAATGCTGATTCAGCATGCCTTGCAAAATGAGGGCAGCCGGGGCACGCAGTGCCTCTGACCGCCCTCATCACTAAGAATCCTTATGCAGGATCAATTATCAGCCGAATCGTTGTTTGTAAGTTTTATTTGAAGATTCTGTCAGCCCTGCTCTGCGACCCATGCATCCAGAGATTCCTGATAGTAGTTCAGGAAATCCTGCATTCCGGCGTCATCAAGTTCTTTCAGCATTGCATCCAGATTACTGATATCGGAAGATCCGCTCTCCAGGCCGTTCTCATATTTGGTAAGGACTGCCTTCAGTGCAGTGATCTCATTTGCGACCGGGTTGGTATCCACAACACAGCCATAGTACGGAGAGATCTCAGCTGCCTGCATATTCTCAAGTGCTCTTTCACGGAAGTCTCCGCCTGCACCCTGTGCCGGATATGCGTTGAACTGGTTGCCGAAGAAGAAGTCGCTGTTCTGATATTCCTTGGTGTCGAGCAGGCAGGCTTCGCCTTCCTCGTTGAGCTCATAATCACGTCCTTCGATACCATATACGAACAGGTTCTCGATATCAGGATTGGTGTACATCAGGTTCATGAATGCCACAGCTGCTTCCGGCTCTTCGGAAGTGACCGGTACTGCCCAGCCCCAGGAGTTGCCGTTGGAAGTCTGGATCGGAACATCTACGTACGGTACACAGACAACTTCATAACCGGTCGCATTGGCCTTCGCCTGCTCTACGCCAAACTCAGACTGTACGATATAGGAGAAGGTGATTCCGTTAGCCATCTCTGTATCAGCAGTATCCTGTGCGGTAGCTGCATCTTTGTAGACCAGATCGCTGTTGTACCAGTCGATGACACGCTCGAGTGTTGCACGATAATCCTCGGATGCGAAATAGTTCTCGACCTTTCCATCCTCATTGACCTTGATGATACGGTTAGCATCGTTCAGGACATCGAATCCGTAGTTGCCGGAGAACTCATCCGTTGCGGTGTCGATGTACATACCATTGATGACGTTGCCCTGTGCGTCCGCGTTGCAGACCATAGCGGTCGTCTGCATCTCTGCCGGAAGGGAATCCTGCGCGTCACGAACCTGCTCAAGGAGTGCCTTGTAATCAGACCAGGACTGGATTGCCTGAGCCTGCTCGGTAAGTCCCAGCTCATCCAGGATGTCTTTTCTCATAACAATGTAGTAGCTGGAGTTGTAGATACGATATGCCGGTACGCCGTAGACAGAATCACCGACTGTCGTAGCTGCGATGTACGGAGCCATCAGCTCTGCCATCTCAGGAGCATACTCATCGATGTAATCCGTGATGTCCGTCAGCTGATTCTGAGCCGTAAAGGTAGAGAAACTTGTGGTCGGGATCGAGGTCAGCATGCACAGGTCGATCGGATCAGAGGTGTCGGTCATCATCAGCGGAACCTGTGACAGATAGGTCTGCACATCCATGATGGTATAATTGACATGAACGCCGATCTCTTCTTCAGCGATCTCATTGATTGCGTCAAGAACTTCTTCTTTGCCGCCTTCTCCGAAGAATCCGAGGCCGACCATATTGATCTCAACGATATCGTCAAAACCTTCAGCAGCTTCCTCGCCGCCGGCAACTTCCTCTTCTTCCGCATATGCGCACATTGAGAATGCAGAGAAAACCATTGTAGACGCAAGTAACAGGGACAGTAACTTTTTCTTCATTGCTTATCCTCCTTTTGCTGTCCGGTCAGTCCGCCATACCCGGGCAATCGTCTCCGGACATTTATCTGATGTTTAAACTTTACCGTTAAAATGCATTTCGCTCGATGCATTCTTTAACATTTTCACTCTCATTTTTTATCCGGAATCTTCTGAGACAGCTATGGAGAAACAAAAAAGCAGGTGAAATGTCAATATTTCAATGCATTTTTTTGATATTTGACTTTCGAAAACGATTACCCCTCTTCAAAATGAAGAGGGGTGATAAAAAAATGTCAATTTTGCAAATGACTATATCTTCCACACAATTACGATCCTTCCGGAAAAACATGAATGCTCAGGATCGCGTTTGTCTCAAGCGTATAATCTATGGTTAATTCTCCGTTCTGTACATGCACAGTATCCATGGTGATCCGGGGTACACAAACGCCCTGAAGATACTCGATATCCCTGACGTTCAGAGCATCTGACAGTCCCATCTGCTGCCATTCATTCTGTACACATCCGTGTCTTCGATCCAGCAGGCGCTTCTTGACATAGTATCTGCCGTTCTCAGCATTTCTGATCACAATCCGGAATGCACGGGTCTGGTAATTGAAATACGCATCTGATTCCGTTAAAGAGATATCCGCATCCTTCCGGGGCTCGTAATAGCTTTCCGCCGGATGTGTGTAATTATGGCATACAATCCGGTAATTGTTCCGGCGGTTTGTGGTGATCACCATATTCTCATCCAGCGCAAGGAGATATGGGTCCAGCTGGCTGAAGAAAGCGAAACCATAGAAAGCCGGCTTACAGATATTGCCTTTTGTAAGCAGGCCGCCGCGGCCATCGATCAGATGCTTTGTATCATAGTAACCGGAGGTAAGGTCCAGTCCCGGCCAGTATCCGGCAACATCCACCCGTCCCATCATCTCCATCAGGGACTTGACCACATAGGCTCCCTTAAAGGAACTGTCATTGATCATGTCACGGCTTCCCGGAGTAAAGTTCCACTCCGATATATGCAGTTCCCCGGTCCTGAGTTCATTTTCCTCAATGATATGTTTCACCTTATCCAGGAACAGGCAGTTATAATCCCCGGTCCTCCAGACTGCCGAGGCAGGATCATCTGTATATTCCCGCAGGAAACCATTGTCAAAAGGATATACATAAACCGAAATAAAGTCCGGCTGGTTGATCCGCCTGCTCCACAGACGGATCAGTTCCTCAAATTCCGATCTGTTTTCACGGTTCGTACCGACTCCGCCGATCCGTATACCCGGAAACGCGTTTTTGAGCCGGTTGTACACAAGATCGAAGTTATCCAGATAGAGCGACAGATCAGTCTCTTCCACCCCCATCCACATTTCCAGATACCAGCTCTCTACAAAACTGTGACCGTAAAGCCATTCATAGTGTCGGAGCATTGCTTCCATACAGTCAGCGTAGGCCTCTATCGTTTCGAACGGACGCCTGCGCTCTTCATAGAAGACTGGCCTGAAATAGTCGGAATTAATCTGAATCGGCTTAAATCCCAGTTCCAGATAAGGACGCAGATGGTTGTCATACAGGAACGCCATGATCGCATCCATCACTGAGAAATTATAATTCCCTTTTCCGCTGTAGAGCAGAACCTCCGGAGACCACAGATCCCAGATCCGGACATACTGGAAACCAATCTCTCTGCACAGATGAAGGATCTGCATCTGTACATCAGCCTTCAGCATATCCGAAGCCCTGCCGCCGTTGATCATCCTGGACCAGAATGGTGTCATGCGGCGGAACTTGTTGGTATCAGCGAACAGACGCTGTACCGCAGCTTCTTCTGTCCTGTAATCAGCTCCTTCTTTCAGGAAGAAGTCTCTGACCTTCCGGTCCAGTTCCGAACTCTCGGTCTCCTTTTCCTGCGTCCGGTCCTTCTTCTGTCTTTCCTGTTTCCTGTACTCAGACGGCGTTATCCCATACTCTGCGCCGAATGCCTTGTTCAGTGCAGCAGTATCGGCAAACCCGCTCTCCAGGGCGACATGCAGAATAGAGGTATTCTCTTCGCCCAGCAGCTGTCTTGCATGAGTCAGACGGATATCTGTAAGCATTTTCCCGAAATTCTGACCAAAGCGCTGTTTGATAAAACGTGACAGGTATGCCTCTGAGAAATAAGTTTCTCTGGACAGATCCCCCAGAGATACTTTTTCCTGATAATGCTCTTCCAGATATCTCCGGATTGCGATCTCCGCCGGAATACCGGTTTTCTTTTTTCCTGTCCGGATTCCTGACTTAAGCACCATGCAGTTTATGCGCAGATCATACAGAAGCTCATAGAATGCAGCTGCTGCCGGAGCAGCTTCTTCATTATCAATATTCCCATAACTGCCAAACAGGCGCATCAGTCTCCTGCGAATGCGCTCCCGCACTTCCGGATTCTCCATCAGGCTGCTGCAGCGAATGTCATAATGTGAAAGATCCAGATAACTCTTTGCCCCGTCATAAGCGATCAGAAGGCCACCGACCAGGCTGTCCTCTCCCGTCTCCACTGAGAAATGCTCATAAGAATTAATCGTGTAGTAGTCCGACACTCCCAGATCAGCCTTCTCATTTCCGACCTTCACCTGAGCGCTGCCGCGCAATACAAACAGGATTCCCGGGTCTCTGTAAGACTCCGGGATCGTGAATCCCTTATTGAAAAAGCTGAATCTCATAGTTCCGGGAAACATACTCTGTCCTCCTGGTCATCCTGAAAGAAATAAACTGCTCCCCTGCGCCGCAGCGCCGGGGAGCAGTCAGACTTCACCTATTCATGATCAGACGATCCACATCAGCCCTTCTTTTTCGCTGCTGCCGCGCGGATCACGAGCATGGCAACATTTCCAAGCATCTCATCAACCGGGGCACTTCTGGAGAAGTCGCATACCGGCTTGTCAAATCCCTGAAGGACCGGGCCATACGCATTCGCATGTCCGAAGATCTGGATCAGTTTAACTCCGATATTGCCGGCATGAAGATTCGGGAAGATCAGGACGTTGGCCTTGCCTGCCACATCACTCTCACGCTTCACCTTGTGCTCAGCAACCTGCGGAATGATAGCGGAATCCAGCTGGAACTCGCCGTCACACTTGATCTCGGGGCGAAGCTCATGGACCTTCTGAACTGCGTTTATGACCACATCGACTGTCTCGTGTTTCGCGCTTCCCAGAGTGGAAAATGCAAGCATCGCAACTCTCGGCTCCCATCCAAGTAGATCACGTACAGTATCTGCGGAAGAGATAGCAATACCGGCCAGAGCTTCTACATCAGGCTGGGCAGTCACTGCGCAGTCCGCGATAGCGAGCATCTGTCCCTGCGGTCCCTCGAATCCCGGGATATCTGCGATACCCAGGCTGGATGCAGCCTGAACGCCGGCCTGAAGGCCGACACCCTGCATGGCTTCCGTGATAACATCACCGGTCGAATACTCTTTGCCTGCTGCAACACAGTCAACATCGCCTACCTTCAGCAGGAACATACCGCAGCGCACCGGGTCAGAGGTAAGGCGCTTCAAAGTCGGTTTCTTGCGCTTTCCTTCATTTTTTGCAATATAATCGTCGACATAGGCATCGATGAAAGCCTCATCCTTCGGATTGAAATATTCAAAACCCTCTGTGGAAACGCCATTCTCCGCAGCCAGCTTCTCAACGTCATCCTTACTTCCGATCAGAACCGGAGTACCGATCTTCGTGCGTACGACCTCTGCGGCAGTCTTCAGGACATCAACACTGAATGATTCCGGAAAACATACCCTCTGCGGGGATACCTTCGCTTTTTCAACCATGCCTGCGATAAATTCGTTCATACTATTCCTCCTGTACAATTGCAGTCTGTAATCCAAACGGGACTTACCTATAACGCATTGTATCAGATACCCCTGTCAAACAGAATGAAACCATTTAACCTGTTTCAGTCATACATATACCAGTTTCCATACCAGGCTGCCACAGGTGATTAAAAAAACACAGTTTATTTTCACTGAACAAGTGCCTGTTGTTGGACAAGTGCCTGTCACTCGTTCATGAACGAGTGACAGGCACTTGTTTAGGTACTTGTTTAATAAGTTAGTTACTCGGTTTCGGTCTCTGCAGCAGGTGCTTCGTCTACAGCTATGATACGTCCCTGGCCATACGGATCTGCATATTCTTCTCCGATGACTCCGCCAAGGGTACCGGTGATGTAGTCGATCAGAACCTGGTTGTCCAGTTTCACTTCATCCTGAAGGATGTTGCATCCGCTGAACATGGTATATCCGTCACCCTGATTCTTCAGCATATAGTTGTGGGATGCCAGTGTATAAGTCTTCTCAAGATCAAGCGGTTCGCCGCCGACCATGACATTCTTTACACGGTATTCGCCGTCTACTCCTGTAAACAGGGTGTTCTCATCCTGCGTACAGCTGCTGTCGATATATGTATGGATCTCGTAGGTAAGGCCGGCCACCTGCAGGAATCCGCCATTCTCTCCCGGCACTGCATGGGCGCCCCACTCCAGAGCATCCAGAATCTGCTGACCGGTCACTTCGATCACGCACATTGAGTTGCCGAACGGATGCACTTTCAGAATATCGCCGAGTGTAATATCACCCGCAGGGATGTCTACACGGATGCCGCCGCCGTTGACGAATGCGATATCCGCTCCGCTCTGATCCAGATAAGCGTCCGCGCACAGGTCGCCCAGATTCGTCTCAGCCATACGGATGATACGGATCGGATTGCCGTCGCCATCTCTTACCTCCGGATCATTGATCACCAGATCAACCGCTGTCTTCGCGACAACTTCACTCAGCGCCTCATCCAGTTCGGTTGTGGCTTCCTCCATCTCTTTCGACATGCTGTTGCTGATACCCATCAGTTCCGGTGCCGGCACATCATTGTTCCAGGTATAAACTCCGGTCTCGATGCTGCCGTCTTCAGCACTTATGCGGGCATATCCGATCCCCTGCATCTTTGTGCCGCATGCACTGCGGTACACATCCTTGCCGTCCTTATCCTGCATGACAACCTGGTCCATATCATGGCTGTGTCCATCCAGGAATACATCGATTCCGGAAGTATTGCGGATCACATCCGCATAAGTCCAGGGCTCGCACTCCGCTTCATTTCCCATATGTCCCATGATGAAGACATAGTCCGCGCCTTCAGCCCGGGCGTCATCCACCGCTGTCTGAACAGCATTGTACACACCCTCTCCGGTTTCATCCTGGCAGAATCCGTAGATAAAATTGCCTTCCTCATCCTTGAAATACTTCGGCGTTGAAGTTGTCAGTGTCTTAGGAGTCGTCACACCGACAAAGGCAACCTTCACTTCATCGAACTCCTTGATGACATACGGGTCAAAGATCAGTTCCCCTTCCTTGTTGAAATTACAGCTGATATAGGGGAATTCTGCCATTTCCGCCAGTTCCAGGAAACGGTCCATGCCATAATCAAACTCATGGTTTCCGGGGATAGCGATCTCGTATCCCATATCATTCATCAGTTCGATGCTTTCTTCACCGGTCGTCAGAGTACCCAGAGGCTCGCCCTGTATGGAGTCACCGTCATCCACAAGAATAACGTGATTCCCGGCTGCTTCCATCTGCTCCTTGACAGCCTGCAGGCCGACATAGCCGAATCCCTGATCGACTCCGCAGTGTACGTCACTCGTGAAAAGCACAACGAGATCCTGGTTAAGCCCCGTCGATTCCGATGCCGGTTCCTCCGCCATGGCAGTGGTTCCGAAGATCATAGCAAGTCCCAACAGCATTACAAGTTGTTTCTTCATTCATGTCTCCTTTCCGCATTCTTTTTCCAGTCACAGCAAAAGCCTCAGCTTCGCCGTACCAAAGAGTTAACTCCAGTATAGCAAAGCCGAGGCCTCAGCGCACTACAATATGTCTGAAAAAATGAAATTATTCCTCGTTTATTAGAACAATTTGCACTAATGACATCACTTATATTTCAAAATAAACTCTGTGGTCCCTGCCCTCTCATTCAGCAGGAAGGAATCTTCCATCGTGAAATCCCGCTCTTTCTTAAGAGCATCTTCCATCGCCAGGGCATTGTCTGTGAGGACCGTCAGGACCGCTCCGCCTGACAGAAGTGTTGAGACCTTCTCCAGGAAACGCTCTGTGAACTCTTTCCCGTTCTCCCCTGCTGCTTCTTCCTTCGGAAGTTCCGTGATAACTTCGTCAAATGAATACTCGTGGGTAAAATCGAAGAAGTCTCTGTTTATAAAATGGAACGGCGCATGCGGATAACTCTGTGAGATCTCCGAATTGATCTTTGCCTTCGCGACCGCTTCCCCGAATCTGTCCACTCCGTAGACCGGATCCGCGCCGGCAGCGATACATCTCTCCATCAGAAGAGTTCCGGTTCCGCAGAACGGATCCAGGAGCTGGGCTCCATCCTTGAGATACGGACGGGCCAGTTCCACAGCAAGTGCAGCCAGTGAAGCAGATGTGCTCTGGGCAGTCGTCTCTTTCCTGTATGCATATCTTCTGTCCGGGATCGTGAAAAGTTTCAGCAGCGGGATGAAACTCTTGTCTTTGCGCTCGATCAGCCGCAGCTCCACTTCATATCCGGAATCTGTATTCTGCAGAGTCCCTTTCTGAAGTGCGTCCAGCCTGGAAGCGATGCGCGAAATGAACTCTCCTCTCTTCTCTCTTGGAATCGACTGGCTCTTCAGCTCGATCCTGTATCTGAACGGCTGGTCTGACTCTTCATGCAGATATTTCAGGTAATTACCGATCTTCAGATCGCGGAGTTTCTGCGCGATCGTCTTCTCATCTCCGGCGACCGGTCTGGTACCCGGAATCGGGAACAGCATCTCTGTCCATGTGCGGATCTTCAGAAGTTCCTCTATATCCCCGCCCTTCACATGAACTGCTCCTCTCATGGTATTGACGGTACCGGTATGTACCTGCGCAGCTGTGACGTCAGCATGCAGACGGTTCGTCTGAAGAATCACGTCCGGTGCCGGGGACATCTTCACATATTTGTGGTTCCTGCGGCGTTCATAGCGGCTGACCATACTGCGGAGCCTGGACAGTTCCAGGAGCAGATGCTTGTTGTTATCCCACAGAGACCGGACATCTGTCTCCTCATTATCCGTCTCATTTTTCTGAGCAGACTGCACGGACTGACTCTCCTCCTGCATCTTTTCCAGCTCCAGGATCCTCTCCTTCAGTTTCGGCAGGTACTCTCTGTAGTCCAGCATCGAAGCTGCCTTCAGGTAATCTTCCCTGATAAAGAGAGTCTCCTCCTTCTCCCATGCTTCAAACAGAGCCGGAAGGACATCCTCATCCTCCGTCATGCCCAGGATCAGAGCGGCATTCTTCCGCACCTTGGGATCCTCATTTTCCAGAAGATCCGTCAGGAGAGTAAAGTCCCCGCCCAGCAGATACATGAAATTGCGCCGGAGCGACTCATCCGATATATTCTGCCTGATCTGGATCAGGTTCTGTCTCACATCCCTGTCCTTCTTCACCATCTCAAGCATCTGTTCAAGTCTGGCCATACCGATCCTCTTTCTCATAAGAGAGGGAGGCTTCCGCCTCCCCCTGTATCAACCTTCGTCTTCTGCGTCGTCTTTCGCCGCAGCCTTCTCCGCTCTCTTCTTAAGATCATCCCAGAGATTCTGGTCTGATGTCTCAAGCTGCACATCCGTCTCAGCGTTCAGTCCGTCCAGATATTTCCGCAGGATGTCCTCTTCCGTCTCATCGTCATCCTTCGGATGGAGAAGTTCATCGATCATGTTCCTCTGCGCCTGCGCACACTCCTGACGGTATGTCATTACATCATCCTTAAACTGTTCCCACTCATCCGGATGCTCTACATACCACTTCGGACAGTCTTTGCCGGTAACGTCATAATGGCGGATGATATCATCCCTGTCCAGACCGTACTTCTCGGTCAGATAAGCGACCAGATGCACATCAGACCAGTAGGTCGCCTCTGTGAATTTTCCGGAAGAATCCAGGTGACAGTTCTCTATGGAAATGGAGTAATAGTTAGCCTCATTGGATGCCCACGCGACCTCACCGTCCGGGACACACTGAATGATCTCACCGTCAGTGCCGACAACATAGTTGGCACTCATATAGGTGTTCTGAAGATTCTTCAGACTCTGGAAATAATCATGATTCTGCTGGGCTGTTGTCTCCGGATTGCCAAGATAATGAACAATAACTTTATCTATACTGTCAACCTTGATCCCGGGCCTGGACCAGTCATTTACCGTCAGCAGCTGAATGTCAATGTTCGGTCTGGGAACCGCGAGTCCGTAAGTAACAACACGGTCGGTCTCCGTCTGGTATTCAAACTTCACCTTCTTGTTGACCAGTTCATCCAGTTCCGGATCTTCCTTGGGCATGAGCAGAACAAATGCGCCGACCGCAAGACACACCGCCTCGATCAGGATTACCCAGAATATAATTCTCCCGGCACGCTTGCGTTTCTTCTCTCTGAGATATCTCTCATAAGGAGTCAGATTATAGTACGGATTCCCTCCTGCCTGCTGCCCTTCCTTCCTGTGGGAAGATCTGCCGGCTGAAGAGTATCTGGAATGTTCCGCGGAAGATGGTCCCCCCGCGAGGTTCCTCCGCCGGTTCTGCTCCTGTCGGTTGTGATTATCGCTCCTGCCACTCATTTCTTCATCGCTGCCTTCCTGACACCTCCGTAGTATCAGATATCATCTTCTACTGTATAGTTCGGCGCTTCTTTCGTAATATGGATATCATGCGGATGGCTCTCACGAAGCGCTGCACTTGTGATCTTCATAAATGTGCCCTTCTGCTTGAGAGTCTCGATATCCGGTGCGCCGCAGTATCCCATACCGGAACGAAGGCCGCCCATCAGCTGGAAAATAGAATCTTCCACCGATCCCTTGTAGGCAACACGTCCCTCGACTCCTTCCGGAACCAGTTTTCTCGCATTGGTCTGGAAATAACGGTCTTTGGAACCATTTTCCATCGCAGCAATCGATCCCATGCCGCGGTATACTTTATACTTTCTTCCCTGATAGAGTTCGAAATCACCAGGCGCCTCATCACAGCCGGCAAACAGTGAACCCATCATGCAGACATTCGCTCCGGCGGCGATTGCTTTCGTAATGTCTCCGGAATACTTGATGCCGCCGTCCGCAATGATCGGGATGCCATACTTGTCAGCAGCCTCATAGCTGCTCATAACAGCCGTGATCTGCGGTACTCCGATACCGGCGACGACACGGGTCGTACAGATAGAACCGGGGCCGATACCGACTTTGACGCAGTCCGCGCCGGCCTTAATCAAAGCTTCTGTTCCCTCTGCGGTTGCCACATTGCCTGCGATGACCTGTACGTCCGGATACTTTTCCTTGATCATACTGACCACACGCAGAACATTTGCAGAATGACCATGGGCACTGTCGACCACGATCACGTCTACGTGAGACTTCACAAGTTCCCCTACTCTGTCCAGGACATCCGCGGTAATACCGACGCCGGCACCGGCCAGCAGCCTTCCCTGGGAATCCTTGGCGGAATTCGGGTACTTGATATTCTTCTCGATATCTTTGATGGTGATAAGTCCCTTGAGATGACCGGATCCATCCACGATCGGAAGCTTCTCCTTGCGCGCTCTTCCCAGAATGCGCTTTGCCTCTTCCATGGTGATCCCCTCGCGGGCTGTGACCAGATTCTCGCTGGTCATATCCTGATAGACCTTTCTTGTCAGGTCCTCCTGGAACTTCAGGTCGCGGTTTGTAATAATACCGACCAGTTTTCCCTCCGTATCAACGATCGGGACACCGCTGATGCGGTATTTGTGCATGAGGTCCTCAGCCTCCTGCAGGGTGTTGTCCGGTCCCAGATAAAACGGATCGGTGATAACGCCGAACTCAGATCTCTTGACCTTGTCAACTTCCTCCGCCTGCATGGCGATGGACATATTCTTATGGATGATACCGATGCCGCCCTGACGCGCCATGGCGATCGCCATACGGTATTCTGTTACAGTATCCATTCCTGCACTCATCACAGGAATGTTCAGTTTTACAGATTTTGTAAGATGGGTCGTAAGGTCAATCTGATTGGGAATAACCTCGGAATAGGCCGGAACCAGAAGTACGTCGTCGAAAGTAATTCCTTCATTAATGATCTTTCCCATAGGGCGGCGGATCTCCTTTCATTTCATCCTGATCAAAAAAGTTTCGGACATGATAACACACAAAACCGATTCGTGCAATGCGTCACACTGATCAGCTGAAGAAAACCTTTCTGGGCGCATACCGTCTCATATCCTGGGCAATCTCCTCCGTAAGCTCCATTTTAACAATGGCTGCTTCCTTTTCGCTTCCGTAGACAGCTGTCCATGTTTTCACTCCCGGATCGCCGCTGGTGTAGTCCAGGACTTTGCCTTCCTTCATGTAAGAAGCAAGCTGGTCACTCCCTGTAGGAGCAAGAATCTCCAGGTTGTCCTTGTTATAGGAGGCCACTTTTTTTCTTTTGCGCTTCGACATAATCTTATCTATGTCAATATCCCCGCCCACATACAGATACTCATACTCAATGTCCAGTTGGGGAAGAAGAAAATAATAACCGAGGAACCCCAGTACGACGCCAATCGCCATCGCAGGAAGGAACGCAAACACAAGACCGAATACGACCGGAACCACTGCAGCTGCGATCACCAGTATCTTCAGGACCGTATCCACTGCTCTGGGCTGTCTCTTCACCAGAATCTCTTCATATCCATCGTTCATAACCAATACCCTCTCTTGCAAATCATCCTCACCCGTTTACAGTTCCACATCTTTATGCCTGCCCCAGAAGAAAATCAAACAGTTTTGAAGCCATCTCTGTGTGATCTGAACTCCCTATTACAGAGAACCATACTTCATTGCCTACGTGAATTCCATAACGCTGAAGTACGCCTGCCTGGTCGATCCGTACCGCATAGAGATGCTCTGCGCGTTCCGATATCTCACCAGTCTGAGCACTCCCATCTGCCTCTGTCTGAGGCAGGATCAGTTCTCCGGTCTCCTCATCATACAATGGCTCAGGCGCGTAGTACAGGCAGTCTTCTGCCACAGCTCCCAGATTCCATTCACTCTCCGGAAGTTCATCAAGTTCCAGAAGCATCCCCTGCTCCTGCAGAAACCTGGTGACGGCCGGCGGAGCGATGCAGACATCCAGGGTACCGGTCTGGAGAAGAGCGGTCATCTTCATAGTGTTTGCCACATCCGCCTGCGATGTTCCGCTGGAATCAGGATCGATCCTGAGCGACAGATCAAATTCGACCCTCTCCCATTTTCCGATCCCGCCGAGACTCTGCTCGAAATCCTTCGCCAGCAGTTCTGAATCTGCGTCAATCTCATCTACATTCATTATGCAGGTATACAGCAGTCTTTCAATCCGCGAACCGATGATCATATTGGCAATGAAGTATACTGCCATGATCACGAAAAAGCCGATTACAAGGACAAACTTGTAATAATCCCAGAAATACCTGATCCTTGCTCCGGTTCCGAGACTTCGGATCTTCTCCCACTCTTCTTTCCTGGCTCTGGCCTGATCCTGTTTTCGAAGTTCTTTTTCTCTCTTTAACTCTTCATCCGTCATCGAACTGATCTGCCTCTCTCAAACTAATGACTCATTATACCAAAGCACTACTTTCTTTTCCAGTGTTTCGGGAGTCAACTCAGGTCTGCAGCTGCAGGAAAAACCGCCGGCTGATATTCTCAGTCGGCGGCTGTACTCTTCCTGCTGCTTAAGTATCAGGCACGGCGCAGAAGTTTTCTTCTGTAGTATGCCGCTATAATACTAAGATACAATGCAGCGACCATTGTTATGATCCAGTTCAGAAGAGGTGTATCATCTGCTGTTCTGGGCACATTGCTATAGTTATTGACAAATCTGATGTCTGCCCTCTTTCTCTCACCGACCTTGACTTTGCCGTTCTCTGCGCTGACAGTCGTCTTTAATGTATACCCCTTGATATCAGCATTATTCTCAACAACTGTATAGGTGCCCGGCTCCAGATCTTTAAGAACATATTTCCCATCAGTAAACTCGCTGTAGGAAATTGTTTTCTTATATCCGTTCGGGCCTGTCACAGTGAAACTCAGTTTATCAGGAGCCTTAACCTTAGCACCGGTAAAGGTTTTATTGATGCTCAGATCATATGTATCTTCTTCGTACACATTCGTAAATGTAGTACTTCCGCTATACACAGGCTCTGCCGTAATATTGCCTTTGCCGTCATCCTCCGGAGTGATCGTGACTGTTACGGTATGACCGTCATAGGTTATACCATCCTTCACGCCTTTGACAGCATCCTTCGGAATGTCTTCGGTAATCATATAAGTGTAGGTCTTGCCGGCATCTTCGTTCGTGAGATCGATCGGTCCAAATGTGACGTCCTTCTCTTCCTTTGTTGCAGTACCGGTCGTCACCTCCGGCATCGGAGCTCCGTCAGAGCCGGTTACAGTGAAGGTAAAGCTGTCTCCTTTCTCCCAGTCTCTGCCCTGGAGATCTTTGGAAATCTTGAAGCTGGTAGTTCCGCTCGCCGTATAATTGTTCGTGATCGTCAGGCTCTCTTTTCCGTCGTACTTGATCTCCGGCTCCAGCACTCCTTTTCCGTTGTCGGTCATCTTTACCGTCACGGTGTGCTCTTC
>CADCII010000013.1 GCA_902801515.1 uncultured Lachnospiraceae bacterium | reverse complement strand
GCTGACGGAAGCTACGGTCATCAAGGTCTGGAACGACAACAGCGACGCGGCAGGAAAGCGCGGAGACGCGGCCGTGACCGTAACGCTGCTGGCGAACAACGAACCCGTAGAAGATTACAAAGACATCCCGCTTCCTTACACGGGAGAAGATGAAAACGTAACCTTCAAAAAGTCTGAAGATGAGAATACATGGACGCTGACTGTAAAGAACCTGTCGAATTATGATGAAGACGGGAACCTGCTGACTTACAGCTGGGTTGAGAAGATCGGCACAGGCAGCGAGTATGTAATGACCGGCTATGAGATAGACGGTGACACGACGACCATCACGAACACCCTTGAGACTGACAGGTTCTGCCTGGCGGTGCTGAAGGTATGGAATGACGATAACAATAGTGCGGGCTTCCGTCCGGATGAACTTAAAGTCACTCTGATGAAGGTGGTAGACGGAGAACCTGTAGCATTTGAGGATGGCGAACTGCTTAATGCAGACGGAGAAGCGATCGAGACTGAGTACAAGCTGAACGAAGGCAACCACTGGACAGCGATGGTTAAAGGCCTTCCTAGAGACGACTTCGAATATGTTTGGGTCGAAGATGAATCTGGTCTGAAGATCACAGATGCAAATGGAGAAGTTATTGCAGCTTACACGCCCAGTTCGAAGACAGAAGATACGATTACGTATTTGACCAATACTTACGAGCCTGAAAAGGTCTGGATCGACATTACCAAGCAGTGGGATGACGGCGATGACCAGGATGGTATCCGTCCGGATCATGTCGATGTAAAACTGATGGCTGATGAAGAGTTCCTGCAGACGGTTCGTCTCGATGAGGAGGGTAACTTCACTGCTAAGGTGGAGAATCTTCCGAAGTACGTGAAGGACGAAGGTGACGAAGAACCTCATGAGATCGAATACACTTGGGAAGAGTATAAGATCGACGGATATGAGTTGGTTAAAGAAGAATCAACTGGAGAGCAGGATGAGGATGGTAACTGGACGGTCGTACTTGTAAATAAGCATGTACCTACGACAGAAATTGTCATTGACGGTACTAAGATCATGCCAGGCGCCACGAATCTTGCCGGATTCGAATTTGTACTGTTGGATTCCACAGGTGAAACTGTATCAACAGCAATCAGCGGAAAGGATGGTACATTTAAGTTTGATCCGATTACTTATAAGATAAGTGATCTGGATGAAGGAGCGACAGAGAAAGAATTTACCTATACGGTGAAGGAAGTTGCCGGAGACGATGAAAGTATTCAGTATGATGATACGGAATACCCTGTTAAAGTTACCCTGACTTATGATCCTGAAACAGGAAAACTGGAAGCAGTTACAGAGGGTGCGGACGACATCGAGTTCACAAACATCGAAACCACAGAGATTTCTGTTGAGAAGATCTGGGATGACGATGGCGATCGTGATGGAATCCGGAAGGATGTAAAGGCAAAAGTATCACTGTTGGCACAGGTAGAAGGTGAAACAGAAAAGACTGTCAAAGAAACTGTTGAGGTGCCAGTCACTGATGGATTGATTAAGACATGGGATAACTTGCCTGTTTACACAGAGGATGGTAAGAGGCTGACATACAGTGTAATTGAGATTCTTTCGGAAGGATCCGAATATACTGCTTCCCCAACCGCAAACGTTGCTTCGGAAGTCAACAATGGCGATACTCTGACTATCACCAATACCTACAAGCCTGAGACAACTGAGGTCAAGGTAACCAAGGCCTGGGAAGATAACGAAAACCAGGATGGTAAGCGTCCGAATGCGGTATTCGTCAATCTGCTTGCAGATGATGAACCTATCGACAGTGCAGTACTGGTCGGTGATAAATGGACGCACACCTGGAAGAATCTTCCTAAGAATAAGAATGTGGAAGGCGATGTCTCTAAGATTGAGTACTCTGTCAAGGAGGTCGGAGCAACTGAAAACAAGATTACCTTCAACGGTGCAGAGTATGAGGTGGAGATCAGTGGTGACGCTGAGAATGGTTACACCATCACAAACTCTCGTATGCCGGAACTGACGAAAGCTGTCGTCATCAAGTCTTGGGACGATGGAAACGATGCCGCAGGATTCCGTCCAACAACCGTGACGATGAAGCTGCTGGCAAACAATGAAGAAACCGGATTCGAGATCGTGCTTCCGAGTGGAACGAATAAGAAACCGACGGATGACATCTATAAGGATGTGACGATCACTAAGGATGAAGATCCGGAGAATCCGAAAGCAACCCTTGATAAGCTTCCGCAGTATGTGGATGGTGTCTATCAGACTTACAGCTGGATCGAGGATACGACAGCTGAAGAGTATGCAGCCTCCGGCTACAGTATGTCTGATATTGCAACGGAGAAGGCTGAAGATGGTTCCATAACGACAACCATTACCAACAGTTACACACCTGACAGGTTCTGCCTGGCAGTGCTGAAAGTATGGGATGATGCGGATAATCAGGATGGTCTGAGACCCGACAGTCTCGAAGTAACCCTCTATGCGAACGGTGAAATCGCTCAGCAGGATGGCAAGGATGTAGTTGTCACACTGGATGACAGCAACAACTGGACTGCACTGGTAACCGGACTTCCGATGGATGCTGATGGCAAGCCGATCGAGTACAAGTGGTCCGAGTCTGATCTTCCGGAAGGTTATACGCTGGAAGGTGCGGATGAGGATGGATTCGTTACGGCGGATCTTGATTCCAGGATTACGACACTGACGAATACACATGAACCGGAATTCACAAATATCCCGATAACTAAGGTCTGGGATGATGCAGATGATCAGGATGGCATTCGTCCGAAGCAGATAGAAGTGCTTCTTCTTGCAGACGGCGAGCCGGTTCAGAAGGCTGTAATCAAGGCTACCAGTCAGGATGATGACGGTAACTGGATTTACACATTTGAAAACCTGCCGAAGTACAACCATTCGACCACTGAGATCGAGTATACGGTTGAAGAGATCAATGTACCGGAAGGCTACATCGATACAGTCGAGGGAGACGCAGAGACAGGTTATACCATCACCAATGAGCATACTCCGAATACGGTGGAAATCGAGATCACCAAGGTCTGGGAAGATGCGGATGATCAGGATGGACTCCGCCCGACAGCGGAAGAGTTCAAAGAAAGTGTGCATCTGAAAGCAAACGGTGTCATTACGACAGATTATGATGCCACAAAGACAGTCACTGATAATGGTGATAACACCTATACAGTGAAGTGGACGGATCTTCCGGAGAAGCTGAACAAAGTTACGATCAACTATTCTGTAATAGAAGATGCAATCAAAGATTATGAGACGGATGAAAAGGAAGCTGCTGATGGCGGTGTCATCATCAACCGTCATACTCCGGAAGAGACTGAAGTAACTATTGAGAAGGTTTGGGAAGATAATGAAAACCAGGCTGGAATCAGACCGGATCACATCGACCTGAAGCTGCTTGCAGATGGCGAAGAGATCAAGACAATCCGTGTTGAGACACAGGGAGATGGTTCCTGGACATATACAGAAACCGGACTTCCGAAGAACAAGAACGTTGACGGTGAAGTCAGTGAGATTGAATATACCTTCGAAGAGTATGATCTGCCTGAAGGTCTGTATAATTCTGAAACTGTCGTCAACGAAGACGGCAGCACGACGATCACCAACACGCTGAAGACCGGCAGCCTGACGATCAGCAAGACGGTTGATAGTCCGGCGGGATCAGACAGCGAGAAGAAGTTTGAATTCACAGTCATCCTGAATATGGATGTGAACGGTGAATTCGACGCAGTCGATCAGGATGGCGGCGCAACCAAGGTCAAGTTCGTGAACGGTTCCACTGAAGAACCGATCGAACTGGCTGATGGTGAAACGCTGACGATTGAAGGACTGCCCGCAGGAATTACCTATACGGTAGTAGAAAAAGCGGAAGATTACTTCATCATCAGTTCGGAAGGCAATACCGGAATCATTACTGAGGCATCTGATGAGACGTCCGGCGATGAAGGCGAACCTACACGAGATGGAAACACTGCGGAAGCAGAAGGTAGTTCTGCTGAGGCTGCGTTTACCAACACCCGCGAAACTGGCGATCTGGTTGTCAGCAAGACTGTTGACAGTACAAATGAAGGTGATAAGAATAAAGAATTCCACTTTACGATCACGCTTGGTGATGATACGGTATCCGGAACATTCGGAGATATCACATTTACGGATGGTGTGGCGGAATTCACGCTGAAAGATGGTGACAGCAAGACAGCTACCGGTCTTCCGGCAGGCATCACTTACGAGGTCGCTGAGGAAGAGGATGGTCAGGATGGCTTCGTGACGGTGAAGACGGGTGAAACCGGAACTATCGTCAAGGAAAATGTTGCAGAAGCTGCATTTACCAACGTGAAGTCAGAAGGCGGCCTGGTAGTGAGCAAACGGGTGATCAGTGCCCTTGAGGCGGATCATGATACGGAGTTCACCTTCCAGATCAAACTGACCGGTGAAGGAGCAGAAGATGTAAGTGGAACCTTCGGTGGTATCACATTTACCGAGGGCGAATCGGATGAATTCACTCTGAAAGATGGTGAGTATCAGATCATTACCGGTCTGCCGGATGGCATGGCGTACACAGTGACTGAGACCTCCGCAGAAGGATTCACGACAACTGTTGACGGAGAGACGACAAGTGAAATCGAGGGCTCCATCAGCAAGGATGAGACACAGAAGGCAGACTTCGTCAATACACGAGATACCGGAAAACTGACACTGACCAAGGAAGTGGACAGTGAGTCAGTGGATGATTATCAGACACTCTTTGGATTCATAGTAACACTTGAATATGAGGGAGAGACTCTGAACGGTACGTACGGCGGATATACCTTCGAGGATGGCGAGATCAGAGTCTGGCTGAAGGCAGGAGAGACTGTCACTATCGACCAGATTCCGGTCGGAACTGAGTATACAGTTACTGAGGAAGCGGATGACAGATTCGAGGCGGTCATTACCGTAGACGGAGATGAGGTTGAGGAAGCTTCCGGAACGATCGAGGCGTCTGAATCAGAGGATGGCCCGATTGTAGAAGTGATTGTTACCAACACCCGCAAGACCGGCGACATTGTGATCAGTAAGGAAGTCAAGACTCCGGTCGAAGCGGAAGGAAAAGCTGAATTCACCTTCACAATCCAGCTGAACGAGGCTGTGAATGGAACATTTACAGCTGTTAGAGTCACCAATTCAGAGGAAGAGCCGGAACCAGTACTGACGGCTGCAGATGATGAAGATAAAGGCGATGGTGAAGAATCCGGAGAACCAGTTGATTTCACAGACGGCAAGGCGACGGTCACTGTTGCGGGCGGTGAGACCCTGACGATCAAGGGGCTGCCGGCAGGTGTGACTTACACGATCATCGAAGCAATCGACAACCGCTTCAATACGACTGCGGATGGCGAAAAAGGCAATGTGGCAGAAGGAGAAGTCGCTGAAGGCGATGTTGCGGAAGTGCCATTTGTCAACGAACGCAAGACGGGCGGCCTGGAAGTCAAGAAACAGGTTGTCAGCAGCAATACTGCAGACAATGATAAGGAATTCACTTTCAAGGTTACGCTGAGTGATCCGTCAGAAGAAATCGATGTGACGAAGATAAACGGTACCTTCGGCGAGATGGAATTCGATGAAGGTGTTGCGACGTTTACTCTGACGCATGGAGCAACAAAGACGGCAGATGGGCTTCCTACCGGTATCACGTATACCGTGGAAGAAGCAACAGAGGGACAGGATGGTTATCAGCCAGGCTTCGTTACCACGAAGACGGGTGAAACCGGAGTGATCTGCCTTGAAACCGCACATGCAGGATTCACCAACATCAAGGATGAAGGCGGTCTGATCGTAAGCAAGAGTGTAATCAGCAGCATAGCTACTGATCATACCACGAAGGAATTTGAGTTTACGGTTGAACTCACAGGTGATGGTGCATCAGATATCACCGGTATCTACGGTGAGATGGAATTCAGTGAAGGTGTTGCAAAATTCACGCTCAAAGATGGTGAGATCAAGTACGCGACCGGGCTTCCGATCGGTATGGAGTACACCGTAACTGAGACTGCGGATAACCTGTTCACAACTACTGTAAACGGAGAAACTAATAACGAAGTAACCGGTACGATTGAGAAGAAACAGGCAGGCAAGGCACAGTTCGTCAATACTGCCAAGACAGGAGAACTGACTGTCACCAAGACTGTCAACAGTGATGTGGAGGGTGACGATAAGGAAGCATTCCTGTTCACCATCACCTTGACCTATAAGGGTGATCCTCTGAACGGTGTCTATGGCGGCTATTCCTTCACAGAGGGAACTGCAAGATTCTGGCTGAGAGATGGTGAAAAAGTCACATTTACCAATCTTCCGATCGGAACTGAGTATAAAGTAACTGAAGTGGAAGATCCCAGATTCGACACCGAATCTTCCGGTGATTCCGGAATGATCGATGTGGACGATAGCGGCGAGGTTGTAGCAGTGGATGATGCTGCATTTACCAATACCCGTGAAACGACCGAATGGGAAGCTGAGAAGATCTGGGATGACGATGACGACCGTGATGGAGTACGTCCGGGATTCATTACCATGAGATTGCTGGCTGACGGTGAAGTCGTATCTGACAGGATTGTCACGGCAGACAGTGATCCGGCATGGACCGTCAAATGGGAAGATCTTCCGAAGTACAGGAAGTCGGCAGATGGTAAGAAGATTGAGATCGAATACACCGTCGACGAACTTCCGATTGAGAATTACACACCGTTCATCGAATTAGGTGATGGCAAGACTACTATTACCAATAAGTACACGCCTGAGGAGACGTTCGTCGTAGTCAAGAAGGCTTGGGACGATGCGAATGATCAGGATGGTGTAAGACCGGATGATGTGAAGGTCACTCTGTTCGCAGATGGTGAGGTTTATCAGCAGGCATCAGAGACATCTTCGGATGATAGTCCGAAGTCAGCACCGGATCTGCGTGCAGCAGATGATGATTCGCAGGCGGATACCGAATTTGAGAATCCGGCTACTCTGAATGCGGACAATGGATGGACCTACACATGGTATCATCTGCCGAAGTACAAAGATCATGGTACTGAGATCAAGTACGAGGTGAAGGAGGATGAGGTTCCGGAAGGCTACGAACTTGTTTCGATTGTTGGCGAAGCAGGCTGCTGCAGCGGCATCGTAGTAACGAACAAGCACGTACCGGAAGTAACTGAACATGAGGTTGAGAAGACCTGGAAGGATGCAGATGATCACGACAAGATCCGTCCGAAGACCCTGACCTTTAAGCTGCTTGCTGACGGTAAGGAAGTCGAAGGACAGACCGTAATCGTTCCAGTCGAAGAAGACGGTACCTGCACATACAAGTGGGAGAATCTTCCGAAGTATAAGAAGGGCATCGTTGACGGTAAAGAACAGGGCGGCATCGAGATCAAGTACAGCGCATTTGAAGTTGTGCCGGAAGGCTACAATGCTTCCGCAGATACTGCAGAGGGAACTACAACCATCACCAATACGCATGCTATTGCGACCACGGCGGTCTGGGTACTGAAGACCTGGGACGATGCAAATGATCAGGATGGTAAGCGTAAAGAAGCTAAGTTCACGCTGACAGCATTTGCTGGCGGCAAGGAGATCACTCCGCAGATGTATGACGCGGAGAACGATGAGATCAAGGATGTAGAGGAGGTCACCTGGTCTACTCTGAAGAATGAGTATCATATCTGGAGCAAGCTTCTGAAGACTCTGGATGGTGAAGAGATTTCCTATCAGGTAGATGAGGAAGAGATTGAAGACTACACGACGACGATGGAAAGCAGTTCGCCGACCGGATTCCGGTACAAGAACACGCATATTCCGGAGACGGTTGAGATCTCGGTAACCAAGGTTTGGGAAGACGGTGACAACTGCTGCAAGAAGCGTCCGTACACGGTATCCGCACAACTGTACGCGGATGGCGAACCGGTAGGCATTCCGCTGGTACTGAGCCAAATCAACAACTGGACCAGAACCTGGAAGAACCTTCCGAAGTACAAGATCGTTGAAGAGACGACCACGGACGACGAAGGCAATGAAGTCACCACGAAGACAGGCGGACATGAGATCGTCTATACGGTCGAGGAAGTCGACAAGCCGGACGGCTATCTCGAGCCGGAGATCAGCGGAGTCATCACCAACACGATCGATACCGTTGAGATCAGTGGTAAGAAGACCTGGGATGACGGTTACAACGTAGACAAACTCAGACCGGAGAAGATTACGATCAGGCTGTTCGCGGACGGCAAGGTTGTCAAGGGATCTGACAAGGTAGTTACGGCCGACACGTACTGGATGTACAAGTGGACGGATCTGCCGAAGTACAACATCAAGGCTGACGGCACCAAGACTGAGATCGTCTACACGGTTGTAGAGGATCCGGTACAGGGATACGTTGCGAAGTACAAGAAGGGCTCCTACGACATCACCAACAAGCATACGCCGAAGAAGCCGTGCACACCGACTACTCCCGGAACTCCGGGCGGCGGCTACAAGTCTCCGGTCAAGACCGGTGATGATACACCGATCGCACCGTACATGCTCCTGTTCTTTGCGGCAGCTGCGATCATTCTGGAAGAGGCGATCCGCAGACGCAGGAAGGCTTCACAGTCGAAAGACTGATAGGCTGAATTGAATTAAGATCAACCGGAGACGGCCGGCATCAGCCGGACGTTTCCGGAAGCATCTCCCTTGAATTCATTTTCAGGAAACAGGAGATGCACACACAACATGACATCACCGCATCTGTGGCAGTTTTCCCCTCATTCATCAGCTGCTGCGGGTGTGCGCGGATCGGATGCATGGCCTGCATCCGGTCCGGAGATGATAAGAAGAGACCCGGCAGAATTCAAACTGTCGGGTTTGTTCTATGTTAAGGATAGGTACCGCCCCGGAGGGAAGATTATTTATAACAATTTGACTTAACAATGGTTTTGTGATACCAAGAAATTAGTGGATTTTCACAGTCAGGAAGGAGGGCGTTCAGACAATGAAGAAAGTAAGTGTATTACTTGTTATTTTACTGATACTGTCATCAGGCTTTGCATCTGTCTCGTATGCGGAGGAAGATACATGGACCTGTCCGAACGGGCATGAGGGCAATACCGGTAAGTTCTGTCCGGAGTGCGGTGCTGAGAAGCCGGCACCGGTAGAGGAATGGACCTGCAAGAACGGACATGAAGGCAATACAGGGAATTACTGTACACAGTGCGGCGCCCCGAAACCTGAGGGTGAAACATGGACATGCAAGAATGGGCATGAGGGCAATACAGATGATTACTGTGCCAGATGCGGTGCGCCGAAACCGGCACCCGCAGAAACACAGACTGCAAAACCTGCATCGACTCCGGAACCGGCTCAACCGGAAACAACTGAGCCGGAACCTGTCCAGCTGCAGACCACAGCCCAGGAATCAGAACAGGAAGAAACGGCTGCTCCGGAACCCGAGCCTGAACCGGAGACAGAGCCTTCCTATGACAATCCATTTCCGGATATAATCAGCCAGTTCAATGTGCCTTTCACCGGAGTGGTCGCAGACCATCAGATTGCTCTGGAAGAAGTTCTGTCGCACGAGAATCCTTCGGATGAATTCTTTGCAGAATATGAAGACAGAGGGATCGCATCAGAACAGCTTGCCTGGGACAGATATATCGGCGCCACACATGAACTGTATCTGGTCTATCAGAACGGCGGCAATGATGTATATGCATATGCGTATAAAGTCGATCTGGACAGCTCCCAGCGTACAGACTGGGCGGCAGGTTCATTAATGCCGAATCTTCTGAATGCAATCTCCTCTGTTCTGTGGGTGGAATCTGGCGAGGACAACGATGTCTACAATGGGCTGCTGGATAAGGGATCAGAAGAGTCCGATTACGATGCAGTGAAGGAACTGTTGCGGACCATGGACAGCAGTAAGAGCGCACAGTGGTTCAGCCACCGGATGAGCATGACCCGTGAGGAACTGGATGACGGGACAGACCGGTACTGGGTGATCTTCCATAATACGGAATTGTAAGATGAACGAGCGGATTTTGTGAACAAGTGCCTGACACTCGTGCAATTTTGCACGAGTGTCAGGCACTTGTTCATTGGCACTTGTTCATTCTCTAAATTTGCCGTTGACTTCTGTTTACGCCTTGTGCTATATTATGCAGGTATGCCGCACAGAGAGGCCTAAGTGTGTCCTTTTTACCGGGGATGCCGCCGGATCTGGCGAGTTTTTAAGAATGGGAGGAAACCCAGATGTACGCTATTATCGCAACAGGTGGTAAACAGTACAAGGTCGCTGAGGGCGACGAGATCAGAGTCGAGAAGCTCGGACTGGAAGAAGGAGAGAAGGTTACCTTTGATTCCGTTCTGGCAGTGAGCACTGATGATGGTCTGAAGGCCGGTGCTGATGTTGCTTCCGCAACAGTTGACGCTTCGGTCGTGGCAAACGGTAAGGCGAAGAAGGTCATCGTTTACAAGTATAAGCGCAAGACTGGATATCACAAGAAGAACGGCCACAGACAGCAGTACACTCAGGTTAAGATCGAGAAGATCAACGCCTGAACCGGAACCTTGGGGATTCCGCATGATCACAGTTGATTTCTTCCAGAATAAAGATGGTATCTTTCGTGGTTTTCAGTTTGAAGGCCATGCAGGAGCCGGAGAGTACGGATACGATATCGTATGCAGCGCTGTTTCGGCACTGAGTATCTCCACTGTGAATGCCATTGAGAGTTTTACGAAGGCTCGGATTGAGGAAGAAGAGGCAGATGAAGAGGGCGGTTTCCTGAAAGTCATTCTGGCGCCTCAGTATGAGGAAGACCATGACGCGCAGCTTCTTATGAAAGCGCTGCATCTTGGCATCAGTCAGATGGCTGACAGTTATCCGGAGAATCTCCGGATCAGACACATCGAAAGATAGAATTACGGGAGGTATTTATTATGCTTAACATGAACCTTCAGTTCTTCGCTCATAAGAAAGGTGTCGGTTCCACTAAGAACGGCCGTGATTCCGAGTCCAAGAGACTTGGCGCTAAGAGAGCGGACGGACAGTTTGTTAAGGCTGGCAACATTCTTTACAGACAGCGTGGAACTCATATCCATCCGGGTGAGAACGTAGGCCTCGGCAAGGATGATACTCTGTATGCAAAGGCAGACGGAGTTGTTCATTTCCACAGACTTGGCAAGTATCGCAAGCAGGTCTCCATCATTGTTAGAGAAGAGACTGAGGCTGCTGCTGAGTAAGCCTGAACATTGTTTTTCGAGAGGGGTGCGGATACTTCGGGTATTCGCATCTTTTTTCATAACCGTGACGATATCTGTAATTTGGTGAAATAAAAGTCATTGAATTGATTGAAATAAAGAGGAGTGCTATGTTTGCTGACAGAGCAAAAATAATTATAAGGTCTGGCAAGGGCGGTGACGGCCATGTAAGTTTCCGCAGGGAGAAGTTTGTGCCTGACGGAGGACCGGATGGAGGCGATGGCGGCCGCGGGGGCGATGTGATCTTTGAAGTGGACAAGGGCCTGACGACGCTGATCGCGTTCCGCCATCACAGGAAGTTTTCGGCGACGGACGGTGAACCGGGCAGGAAGAAGAGGCAGCATGGAAGCGACGGCAAGGATCTGACGCTCAAGGTGCCGGAAGGTACGGTCGTAAAGCTTGCCAGTACCGGTGAAGTCATAGCTGATATGTCCGGCGAGAATATGCGCCAGGTTATCCTGAAGGGCGGAAGAGGCGGCAACGGAAATATGCATTACGCAACTTCTACCATGCAGGCTCCGACTTACGCGCAGCCCGGCCAGGATGCCAGGGAGCTGGAAGTCCAGCTGGAGCTGAAGGTGATCGCGGACGTGGGCCTGATCGGATATCCGAATGTGGGCAAGTCTACGCTGCTTTCACGGATTTCCAACGCGAATCCGAAGATCGCCAATTATCATTTTACAACACTGGAGCCGAATCTGGGTGTTGTGGATCTTGGCGACGAACAGGGATTCATTGTCGCGGATATCCCCGGACTGATCGAGGGAGCAAGTGAGGGGGCGGGCCTTGGCCATGAATTCCTCCGCCATATCGAGCGCTGCAAGATACTGGTCCATGTGGTTGACGCCGCTTCGGTCGAAGGGCGCGATCCTGTGGAGGATATCTATAAGATCGACGAGGAGCTTGCGAACTACGATGTCTCTCTGGAAAACAAGCCTCAGATCATCGCGGCAAATAAAGTTGATGCGGTGCAGCCTGATGAGGAGGCAGAAGATCCGATCGCACGGATCCGTGCCGAATTTGAGCCGAAAGGTGTTAAGATATTTGAGATATCGGCAGCTACCGGCCAGGGCCTGAAGGAACTGCTCTATGCGGTCTATGAACTGCTGCAGACGGTTCCGAAGGATGTTACCATATTCGAGCAGGAGTATTTCCCGGAGGAACACATTCCCGGAAATAACCTTCCCTACCAGGTATGGAAGGATGCGAAGGATCCCCATATGTTCCATGTGGAGGGACCGAAGGTCGAGAAGATGCTGGGATATACGAACCTTGGATCCGAGAAGGGCTTCCAGTTCTTCCAGAATTTCCTCAAAGATACCGGCATACTGAAGGAACTTGAGAAACTTGGGGTGGAAGACGGAGACACAGTCAAGTTGTACGAGCTGCAGTTTGAGTATTTTAAGTAATATCCGGAGAATACAGGTATGAAGATTAGAGATATACTGAAAAGCGATCAGCTGACGGTTTCTTTCGAGGTTTTTCCGCCGAAAAAAGCAAGTTCATTTGAGACTGTAAGAAGCGCCACAGAAGGGATCGCTGAGCTGCATCCTTCTTTCATGAGCGTCACTTATGGCGTGGGCGGCGGTACCAGCAACTATACGATCGATATCGCCAGGAATATTCAGGAGAAATACAATGTGCCGATGATGGCGCATCTGACCTGTATCTCCTCCACAAGGGAGATCGTCCGGGAGCAGATCGAGAAGATCCATGACGCAGGCATCGAGAATGTCATGGCGCTTCGCGGAGATATCCCGGCCGACATGACGGATCAGGACCGGAGCAAATGGGATTACCAGCATGCGGTCCAGCTGATCCGCGAACTGAAGGAGACCGGATATGACTTCTGCATCGGCGGGGCGTGCTATCCGGAAGTCCATCCGGAGAGTTCTTCAAGCCTTGAGGATATCATGCATCTCAAGGAGAAGGTGGATGCAGGCGTCGACTTCCTGACGACCCAGATGGTATTCGACAATGACCTGTTCTTCCATTTCCTGTACCAGCTTCGTGAAAGAGGAGTCACAGTTCCTGTGGTTCCGGGCATCATGCCGATCACGAACAGTACGCAGATTTACAAGGCGATACGTATGTCATCAGCCTTTGTCCCGAGAAGGTTCAAGACGATGTCAGACCGTTTCGGAGACGATCCGGAAGCGATGAAGGCAGCCGGCATCCTGTTTGCAGCGGAGCAGATCATTGATCTGTATTCGAACGGCATCCGCCATGTGCATGTTTATTCAATGAACAAGCCGGATGTGGCGAAGGGGATCCAGGACAGCCTTCAGGCATTCCTCGGTAAGAATATGAGGCATCTGTCAAACAGGGGAAAGGCATGAATAGCCTGAAACGCCTGTAATTCTTGACATTGTAAATTCAGAAGCATAAAATTAAGAGCGTTGCCGCTGTTAAAAATAACGTTGGAGGAAAATGACATGGCTATATCCTATAACCATCGCGCGATTGAGGAAAAATGGCGCCGCGACTGGGAAGAGCATCCTATTAATGTCGAAGGCGATAAGGAGAAATATTACTGCCTTGATATGTTCCCGTATCCGTCCGGAAACGGACTGCATGTCGGACACTGGAGAGGATATGTCATTTCCGATGCGTGGAGCCGCTATAAGATGATGCAGGGCTATTATGTGATCCACCCGATGGGATGGGACGCATTCGGCCTGCCGGCTGAGAACTATGCGATCAAGACCGGCCAGCATCCGAGGATCTCCACGGAAGCCAACATCAAGAATATCAAGAAGCAGATCAAGCAGATCGCTGCGATCTATGACTGGGACCGCGAGGTCGATACCACTGATCCGAATTATTACAAGTGGACGCAGTGGATCTTTGTTCAGCTCTTCAAGAAGGGCCTTGCCTACGAGAAGGAATTCCCGCTGAACTGGTGCCCGAGCTGTAAGGCTGTCCTTGCAAATGAAGAGGTCGTGAATGGCTGCTGTGAGCGCTGCGGTACCCCTGTCACGAAGAAGAATCTCCGTCAGTGGATGCTGAAGATCACCGAGTATGCCGACAGACTGCTGGAAGGTCTGGACCGTCTTGAGTGGCCGGAGAAGGTCAAGAAGATGCAGACGGACTGGATCGGCAAGAGCTATGGCGCGGAAGTTGATTTCCCGGTTGACGGAAGGGAAGAGAAGATCAAGGTCTATACTACCCGTCCGGATACACTGTACGGCGCGACCTTCATGGTCCTGAGCCCGGAGCATGAGCTTACTCTGAGCCTTGCGACTGACGAGACCCGTGCGGAAGTTGAGAAATATATCGCCGACGCTGCCAACAAGTCCAATGTTGACCGTATGGCTGTGTCTGATAAGGATAAGACCGGTGTGTTCACCGGATCCTACTGCATCAATCCGCTCAATGGTGAGAAGATCCCGATCTGGACTTCTGACTATGTACTGTCCGATTACGGTACCGGCGCAATCATGTGCGTACCGGCACACGATGACCGTGACTTCGCATTCGCCAAGAAGTTCGGTCTGCCGATTGTCCAGGTCATTTCCCAGGACGGCAAGGAGATCGAGAACATGACTGAAGCTACAACAGCTGTCAGCGGCGTTCTGATCAATTCCGGCGACTGGACAGGCAGAGACTGTGCGGAAATGAAAAAGGAAGCTCCCCATATCGTCGAGAAGATGGGAATCGGCCGCGCAACTGTCAATTACAAGCTGCGTGACTGGGTATTCTCAAGACAGAGATACTGGGGCGAGCCCATCCCGATCATCCACTGCCCGAAGTGCGGCAATGTTGCGGTTCCGGAGAAGGATCTCCCGGTCCTGCTGCCGGATGTTGAGAGCTATGAGCCTACCGATACCGGCGAATCACCGCTTGCACATATGGATGAGTGGGTGAACTGCACCTGCCCGCAGTGCGGCGGCCCTGCAAAGAGAGAGACCAATACCATGCCTCAGTGGGCTGGTTCTTCATGGTATTTCCTGCGTTACGCAGATCCGCACAATGACAAGGAGCTTGTCTCCAAAGAGAACGCGGCGAAGTATCTCCCGGTCGATATGTATATCGGCGGCGTAGAGCACGCAGTCCTGCATCTGCTGTATTCCAGATTCTGGACCAAGTTCCTCTATGACATCGGAGTGGTTGACTTCGACGAGCCGTTCACCAAGCTGTTCAACCAGGGCATGATCACCGGCAAGAACGGTATCAAGATGTCCAAGTCCAAGGGCAATGTCATCAGCCCGGACGATCTGGTAGAGAACTACGGCTGCGACAGCCTTCGTATGTACGAACTGTTCGTCGGTCCGCCGGAACTGGACGCAGAGTGGGACGACAGAGGAATCGACGGAGTATACCGTTTCCTGAACAGGTTCTACAACCTGGTCATGGAGAACAAGGACAAGACCGATTTCAAGCCTTCGCGTGAGATGGTCCGTGTCCACAACAAGATGGTGGCAACCATCAGCCAGAGATTCGAGAACTTCAGCCTGAATACCGTCGTATCCGGATTCATGGAATACACGAACACACTGGTCAAACTGAACCAGGCAGAAGGCGGCATCGACCATGCAACCCTCGAGGACGCAGTCCAGATGCTCGCACCGTTCGCTCCGCATATCGGTGAAGAACTGTGGAGAGAACTGGGACATGATGATTCCGTATTCCATCAGGCATGGCCGACCTTCGACGAAGAAGCCATGAAGGAAGATGAGATCGAGTATCCGGTCCAGATGATGGGCAAGACCAGAGCAGTCATCAAACTGCCGGCAGAAGTCAGCAAGGAAGAGGCACTCGCAAAAGCAAAAGAAGCCCTCGGCAGCAAGCTGGAAGGAAAGACCATCATTAAAGAGATCTTCGTACCGAAGAAGATCATCAACATAGTTGCGAAGTAAGAGATTTCCCGGAAAAGGGGCTATAGAGATATGAAAGGCTCCGAACGATTAAGGAGAAAAAGAACCGCCCGAGAGGGCGGTTCTCTTACTCTTTATGCCATTTCGAGTCGATCCTTGATCTTGCGTATATCATTTTCCAGAATTATCCGATTGCCTCTTGCGAGGGCTTCTACATTATCAAGCCGTTCGTCCACTTTCTTGAATTGTTGAATCATGCTGTCCTTCAGTGTGGATATCTCGTGAAGGATCATAGTGGTTTCTTCTGACATTACACACCACCTCCTCTTGAAGTAAACAATAGAGTAATGTCCATCACATGTCAAACCATAAAGCACTGCCTGAGTAGAAAATAGCAAAGTGTACAAATGCAACTCAATTTATGAGAATCAGCTTTGAAATGTCCGGTTTTGCAACCATCGAATAGTTTGTGTAATACACGACAAACCCTGGTTTTGAACCGTTTGGTTTCTTGACTTCCCGGCGCTGGACATAGTCAATCTCAACTTTGTCTGCATTGCGGCCAGCTGAGTAGTATGCAGCGGCTGAAGCAGCAAGTTCATATACACGATCAGGAAGCGGCGCATCGCTGTTTCTCTTGACGATCACGTGAGAACCGGGCATCTTCTTGGCATGGAACCACCAGTCACCGGCATTGGCAAAGCGGAAGGTCAGTTCATCATTCTGTATGTTGTTCTTTCCGATGTAGATATCATAGCCGTCTTCTGTCTGATAGTGATAAGGGCGAGACTTCTCAGGACGTGAAGCACCTTTCTTTCCGGAGCCTTTGCCGCCGTCTGGACCATGTCTTCTGATATAGTCAGATTGCACCAGCTCTTCCCGGATCTGTGTGAGGTCTGCCTCTGTCTGCGCCTGGTCAAGAAATGTCTTGATGGATTCCAGCTGTTCGACTTCAGCCCTGGTCTCTTCGATCAGTTCACTGAGTGCTTCGAAGGTTCTTTTCTGCTTCTCGTACTTTTCGAAATACCGCTTCGCATTCTCTGAGGCGGTTTTATTTTCATCAAGAGGGATTTTAACCTCTTTATTGTCATCATAGTAGTTGGGCACAGTGATGAACCTGTCACCAGGCTGTGCACTGTATCCGTAAGTATGGAGCAGTTCTCCGTAGATGCGGAACTTTTCGCGCTTTTCAGTGTCTTTAAGCTGCCGGTGCTGCAGGTCAAGCTTTCTGGACTCGCGTTCCAGGATCGTGTTGACGATATGCCGAAGATCTGCAGACTTCTGACGTATGCGGTTTGCCGCGTTCCTCTGTGCGTAGTAGGTTTCAAGTAATTCGGAAACGGTCGGGAATTGCACGGATTTATAATCCCTGTACATAGTCAGAGGCTCCGAGGCAAACTCCACCGGGATCCCGGATTCATCATAGAAGATAGCTGGTGTGAAATGACCGTTCCTGACATCTTCCATCAGTTCGGAGAAGATCCGCAGCAGATGCAGCTGTGCAGTTTCCGGGATCTCCCTTGCGCTCTGGTCTGATTCAATGCTTGCCCTGTAACACACTTCTTCAGCCATGACAGGGCTGATGCCGGTGTAAGTGGAGTAGATTGCCTTTGAGAGCGGAAGCGGTTTAGAGAAAACGGCCTGCAGGAATTCCTGCTCTGACAGATCAGTCGGATCGAGTTTCTCCTGCGTCTGGGGGATAAAGTATTCCCTGCCGGGAAGAACCTCTCTGACAGAAGAAGTCTGGGCGCTGATATGCTTGATCGAATCAAGGATCATACCTTCTTCATTGCAGAAGATCAGGTTTGAGTACTTTCCCATAAGTTCAAGGATCAGATCCTTCCTGCGCAGATCGCCCATCTCATCATAGTGTTCAATCTCAAAATGAATGATGCGCTCCAGAGATGGCTGCCACACGCGCAGGATCTTGCCGCTGCCGATGTGCTTGCGAAGAAGCATGCAGAAATTCGGAGCAGTCATGGGGCTGAGTTTATTTTTATCTGTAAAGTAGATCAGCGGGAGTGAAGCTGACGCAGACATAAGCAGACGTTTCTGGCCGTCCATTGTTCTGACCGTCAGCATGATCTCATCGGGTTCAGGCTGTGTGATCTTATTGATCCTGGATCCGGCAAGCGCTGTATTTAATTCGTGTACGATGTTGGCAACGGTAATGCCGTCAAGAGCCATATGTGTTAAGTCCTTTCTTAAAAGCATATGATAGAATCTAGCACACCTGTCATAGCGAATCAAGAATACTTACTTCATTTGACTTTGTATTCTTTATTGACATATAATGTTTTCTGTATCATTATGTTCAGGCAGAGAAGGGCTTACTTCGATATGATCAAAAGTATGACCGGTTTTGGCCGGGGTGAATATGCAGGGGAGACTCTGAAGTTTATTGTCGAGATCAAGAGTGTCAATCACCGTTATCTGGATGCGAATGTCCGGATTCCGAAGGAATATGCTTTCATGGACACTTCGATCCGCTCCGAGATCAAGAAGTATCTCGGAAGAGGCAAGGTTGATGTCTTTGTCACTTACCAGATCATCGGCGATGTTAATTATGATCTTCAGTTCAATGAGCATCTGGCGCAGGAATATGTGGATGCCTACGAGCGTATGGCGCAGAGGTTTAATCTGACCAACGACCTTACTGCTGCCAGGCTTGGCGCGCAGCCGGAGATCTTCCGTCTGAAGGAAGATTCCATGAATGAGGAAGAGGTCTGGTCGATTCTGCGAACAGCGCTGGATACGGCGCTTGAGATGCTTGTCGAGACCAGGACGGCTGAGGGTGTGAACCTGAAGAAGGATATGACCGCGAAGCTGGATGCTCTGAAAGCGAGTGTTGAGCAGATAGAGACCCGCTATCCGGAGATCCTGGCGGCGTATGAGAACCGTCTTAAGGAAAAGATCGCGGATATCCTCGGGGACAATCAGATCGATGAGAGCCGTCTGGCGGCTGAGGTTGTCCTGTTTGCGGATAAGCTGGCGACGGATGAGGAGACGGTAAGGCTTAAGAGTCATATCGACGCGATGAAGAAGGAACTCGAGAAGGGCTCCGACATCGGAAGGAAACTGGATTTCATTGCCCAGGAGATGAACAGGGAAGCGAATACGATCCTTTCCAAGGCAAATGACCTTGAGACCAGTAATATCGCTATCGATTTGAAGACCGGCATCGAGAAGATCAGGGAGCAGGTACAGAATATTGAATAATCAGTTTATCAATGTCGGTTTCGGGAACCTTGTCAATTCCGACAAGATCATTTCCATCGTCAGTCCGGACGGTGCGCCGATCAAGCGCCTTGTCCAGAGGGCGAAGGAGCAGGACCGTGTCGTTGACGCCACGGCCGGAAGGAAGACCAAGGCCGTGATCGTGTGCGAGGGTGACCAGATCGTACTTTCGAGCCTGGTTCCGGATACGATCGGCAAGCGTCTGGGAAACACACCTTCCCTGATCGGGTGAATAATCTGCTGACGGGCACCTATAAGGAGACGGCTGTTCATGAAGACAAGAGGAAGTCTTATCGTACTGTCGGGTTTTGCCGGCGTCGGAAAAGGTACTGTGCTGAAGTCTCTTTTTGAGACTCATGAGGGATATGCATATTCGGTCTCTGCAACGACAAGAGAACCGCGTCCGGGTGAAGTGGACGGCGTGCATTATTTCTTCATTTCAAAAGAGCGTTTCGAGCAGATGATCGCTGGCGATGAACTGCTGGAGCATGCCTGCTATGTGGGCAATTATTACGGCACTCCGAAGGCTTATGTCGACAGGAAACTGGAAGAGGGGTTTGACGTGATCCTGGAGATTGAGATCCAGGGTGCGCTCAATATCAAGAAGAAGGTTCCGGAAGCGATCCTGATCTATATGCTTCCGCCTTCTGCAAAGACGCTGAAGGAACGGCTGACCGGCAGGGGAACCGAGACGGAGGAAGTGATCCTGAAGCGTATGAAGAGAGCTGCCGAGGAGGCGGCCGGCGTTGAACAGTACGATTATATTATCGTAAATGAAGACGCGGATGAGTGTGCGCAGGAGCTGAATTGTCTGATCCGCGCGCAGAGGCTTCGTGCCAGCAGTAATATGTCTTTTATCAGGAAGATACAGAGAGACCTGAAAGAACTAACAAAAGAAGGAGATTGAATATCTATGCTGCATCCATCTTACACAGAACTTATGAAACTGATCAACCAGGATTCCGAGGATGATACTCCTGTAATCAATTCCCGTTATTCCATCGTTATGGCTACAGCCAAGAGGGCAAGACAGATCATCGGCGGCGATGTCCCGATGGATGACAGCCTTGATAATGAGAAACCCCTTTCTGCAGCTGTCAAGGAGCTGGAGCAGGGCAAGATCAGGATCCTTGCTGAGGATCAGGAAATATTCGATGGGCAGGATATCTCCGACATGGCGAACCGTTATGTCGAGGAGAATATTCCGACTGAGGAAGAAGCCAGGGCGATCATTGAAGAGCGCGCTGAGGCTGCCGGGGAGGATCAGTGACAGCAAAGATATTATTTGTATCACTGGGCTGTGACAAGAACCGTGTAGACGCCGAGAAGATGCTGGGCCTGCTTGGGCTGTCCGGATACCAGGTCACGGATGATGAATCCGAGGCTGACGTTATCATAGTAAACACATGCAGTTTCATTTCCGACGCTAAACAGGAGTCGATCGATACGATCCTCCAGATGGCTTCCTGGAAGAAGAACGGCAGGTGCAAAGCTCTGATCGCGACCGGCTGCATGGCGCAGCGCTATGCGGATGAGATCCGTGATCAGCTTCCCGAAGTGGACGCTGTCGTCGGGACTACTGCGTATGATTCCATCGCCGAAGTGGTGGACAGTGCTCTGAGAGGCGAGCGCAGTGAACGGCTTGACGATCTGAAGAAGATCGCGCTTCCGGAAGGAAAGAGAATCCTGACAACAGGAGGTCATTTCGCATATCTGAAGATTGCGGAAGGGTGCGACAAGCACTGCACGTACTGTGCGATACCTTCAATGAGAGGGCCGTTCAGGTCCGTCCCGAAGGAAGAACTTGTCAATGAAGCGAAGCGGCTTGCCGAAGACGGCGTGAAGGAGCTGATCCTTGTTGCCCAGGAGACTACGCTTTACGGAACGGATATCTACGGCAGGAAGTGCCTCCACGAACTGATCCGTGAACTTGCCCTGATCGAAGAGATCTATGACGAACTGATCGAGTGCATGAAGACTGAGAAGAAGTTCGTCCATTACCTGGATCTTCCGATCCAGCACAGTAATGACGAGATCCTCAGGCGGATGGGGCGAAGGACCAGTGAGGCGGATCTTCGAAGGATCATAGAGAAACTGCGCAGGGAGATCCCGGATATCATCCTGCGGACGACTCTGATCTGCGGATTCCCGGGTGAGACCGGAGAACAGTTTGAGGATCTGTGCCGTTTCATCAATGAGATGGAGTTTGACCGGCTCGGCGTTTTCACCTACTCTCAGGAGGAAGGCACGCCGGCAGCGCGTATGGACGGACAGATCGATGAAGAGACCAAACTCTGCCGCAGGGATGAACTTATGGAACTTCAGCAGGAGATTTCAGCAGATCTGAATGAAAAACTGAAGGGCTGCGAGACGGACGTTCTGATAGAGGGTTACGTACCCAATGAAAATGTATATATCGGACGCGGGTACGGCGATGCTCCGGACGTAGACGGATTCATTTTCGTAAGCAGTGAAGAGAATCTTGAAACCGGAGATTTTGTACATGTGAAGATCACCGGGTCATCAGAGTATGATCTGATTGGCGAACTGGTGAACAGACTGTAAGAATTTCAGAAGGAGAAGGTTATGTCTGATATGGAGAAGGACAGAATGGACATTGATCGTGAAGGGATCTTTGATGATGACGCGGTGAATGAAGCCGCGCAGGAAACTGCGCAGAAGGCTGCCGCGGATACAGCTGATGCGGGTGAAAAGGCCGCAGATAATGCTGAAAAGAAAGCTAAAAAAGTGAAGAAGGCTTCCGCCGATGGAAAGAAAGCTTCAGGCGAAAAATGGGTTCCGGGACCGAATCTTCCCAACCAGTTGACAATCGCCAGGATCTGCATGATCCCGCTGTTTGTCGTACTGCTTCTGTGGATGAAGAAGCCGGCAGGAAATATCCTTGCCATGATCATCTTTATCGTGGCAAGCCTGACAGATGCTTTTGACGGACACATCGCCCGCAAATACAATTACATCACGACATTCGGAAAGTTCATGGACCCGCTTGCGGACAAACTGCTTGTCTGCTCCGCTATGATCTGCCTGGTCGATCTCGGAAGGCTTGAGAGCTGGATCGTGATCATCATCATCGCCCGTGAGTTTATCATCTCCGGATTCCGCCTGATCGCGGTCGAGAAGGGCGTAGTAATCGCGGCAAACTACTGGGGCAAGTTCAAGACCGTATCCCAGATGCTCATGGTCATCCTGATGATCGGGAACTTCGGCGGCGTGTTCAACATGGCTGCACAGATCCTGAAATGGATCGCACTTGCACTCACAGTCATTTCACTGGTGACGTATCTGCTGCAGAACCGCCAGGTGCTGAAAGACGTACACTGAGAGAGTGAACAAGTTGAACAAGTGCCTGTCACTCGTGCAAATACTTTTGCACGAGTGACAGGCACTTGTTCATTTGTTCAACTAATGACACCGCTTTCTTTTTGTGGTACTATCTCAGCGTTATGGATTATATGAGATAACAGAGGAGGTTACGCTATTATGGAAAAGATCAGGATGATTACTCCGCTTGTTGAGATGGACGGAGATGAGATGACCCGCATTCTGTGGAAGATGATTAAGGATCATCTGCTCCTGCCTTATATAGACCTGAAGACTGAGTATTATGATCTGGGACTCATGAAGCGTGATGAGACGGACGACCAGATTACGATTGATGCGGCGAATGCGGCTCTGAAGTATGGTGTTGCTGTCAAATGTGCGACCATTACTCCGAATGCGGACCGTGTGAAGGAATATGGCCTTAAGAAGATGTGGAAGAGTCCGAACGGGACGATCCGCGCGATCATGGACGGAACGGTGTTCCGCTGCCCGATCATTGTGAAGGGGATTGAGCCGGCTGTACGTTCCTGGAAGAAGCCGATCACGATCGCAAGGCATGCGTATGGCGATGTATATAAGAATTCTGAGCTTGTGATCCCGGGGAAGGGGACTGCCGAGCTGGTCTATACGGCTGATGACGGTACTCAGACCAGGGAACTGATCCATGAGTTTGACGGTCCCGGCATTATCCAGGGGTGGCACAATCTTGACAGTTCTATCAACAGTTTTGCGCACAGCTGTTTTGAGTATGCGCTGGATGCGAAGCATGATCTGTGGTTTGCCACCAAGGATACCATCTCCAAGAAGTATGACGCGCGTTTCCGTGAGATCTTTGATCAGGTCTACCATGCTGAATATGAAAATAAATTCAAAGAGGCTGGTATCGTGTATTTCTATACTCTGATCGATGACGTGGTTGCCAGGGTCATGAAGAGTGAGGGCGGCTTTGTCTGGGCCTGCAAGAATTACGACGGTGATGTTATGAGTGACATGCTGTCATCCGCTTTCGGTTCTCTTGCGATGATGACCAGTGTCCTGGTCAATCCGGACGGCAAGTATGAGTATGAGGCTGCGCACGGAACGGTTCAGAAGCATTATTATAAGCATCTGAACGGCGAGACTACATCCACCAACTCGGTGGCGACGATCTATGCATGGACTGGTGCGCTGAGAAAACGCGGGCAGCTTGACGGGATTGATGAACTGGTTTCTTTCGCGGATGCGCTTGACAGGGCGGTGATCCGTACCATCGAAGAAGGCTTTATGACGGGAGACCTTGCCCTGATCACTTCTGCGAAGGAAGTGACAAAACTTGACAGCGAAGGTTTTATTCTGGCAGTTAAGGAAAGACTTGAGGAGGAAATGAATGGCATCTGAGGATTATATTAAGGCCAGCCGTCTTGCGAAGACAGCATACAGAAAGGCAGTTGCGGCAGGAGAGTATCCGTATCTTCCGGCTCTTGATGACATGGTCGATAATCAGGATGTGCGTACCGAGGAGGCCCTCGGTCTGGTCAGCATCCCTCTTGACCGGATCGTAGGAACGAAGACTGCGGGACGCAAGCAGTCCTTCGCGTCCAATTTCATGCCGCTGATGCCGGAGCACAGTGAGTTCGCGATGAAATGGGACAGCGTTGTCAAATATCATCTCGACCAGGGCGTGGGTGATCCGATCGTTGCATATGAGTACATGAACAGGTTCTATGTACTAGAGGGAAATAAAAGGGTCAGTGTCCTGAAGTATTTCAATGCCGATTCCATAGAGGGATCCGTCACCAGGCTGATCCCTTATGAGACCGATTCCAGGGACAATAAGATCTATTATGAGTTCATGGACTTCTACAGGGAATCACAGATCAACTATCTTGATTTCACAGAAGAAGGTTCATTTCCGAAACTTCAGGAAGCTGTCGGCAAGAAGAGCGGCGAGAAGTGGACAGATGATGAGAAGATTGATTTCAAATCGCTGTACACGCAGTTTGCCGAGATCTTCGAAAGTAAAAAAGGAGAGTCTCTGGGGATAACGGCGGCTGACGGCCTGCTGTTCTATCTGTCGCTCTATCCTTACGATGAAGTGAAGAGTAAGTCCATGGAGGAGATCCGCGCTGACGTGGATAAGATCTGGGACAATCTGCCGCTTCTGTCTGAGGAAAATAAAGCGAACGTGACGATGGTGTTCAAGCCGTCTGACGAACCGGTCGAGAGGATCTTCACCAGATTCTTCAACCTGAATAAGGTGAAGCAGCTGAAAGTTGCGTTTATCCATGACAAGCCGGCGGCTGTCTCGGGATGGACCTATATGCATGAACTCGGGAGAATGGATCTTGAGCAGGTGTTCGGAGACAGGATCCGCACAGAGGCACTGGTGCTTAAGGATTCAGAGACAGATATCTCAGAGCTGCTGGAGGAAGCGATCGCGGCCGGAAATCATATTATCTTTACTCCGAACTCCAGATTCCTTGCAGC
Source organism: uncultured Lachnospiraceae bacterium (assembly GCA_902801515.1). Classification (GTDB taxonomy): domain Bacteria; phylum Bacillota; class Clostridia; order Lachnospirales; family Lachnospiraceae; genus Porcincola. The sequence goes on along the minus strand of CADCII010000013.1, from coordinate 48,614 downwards.
GAGCCTGAAGGCGTCCATAGAGCATCCGGAGGTCAAGATACTGAACTGTTCCCTCGGGCAGCCTTACAAGACTCTGAGGACCTATTACGGGCGTCTGTATGAGGCCAAGTTCCTGTGCGGTATGATCGCAGGCGCCATGACACCCAACGACAAGATTGCCTACCAGGCGCCGCTTCCCAATTACGGTGCGATCGCGGATATTAACGCGTTCACGCTGGGAGCGAGGATGACCAATCCCAGAGCCCAGGTATATCTGCACTGGGTGATGCAGACAGACGCGGAGTCATTTCACTCTATGCTCAGGAGAGAAAACATCACAGTCATCTCAGACAATGACATGATCACTCCTGCATCCGAGGACAGGGCGTACGGCCTGTATACCTATGAGAACGGTCATATGAAACGTCTGGCCACTCCTATGTGGAACTGGGGCAAATTCTATGAACGGATCATACGGGACTTCCTGCAGGGAAACTGGGATTCCGTGAAAGAAGCGAAAGAGAAGCCTGCCATCAATTACTGGTGGGGAATCTCCGGAGGAATCATAGACCTGATCATGTCGGATGAACTTCCTCACGGGATTGAGATCCTGACAAATATCATCAGGGGACAGATGTATGAAGATTACTTCAATCCGTTCTGGGGAGAGTTCCGCAGACAGGATCAGACCATCGTCGGAGAGAAGGATAAGGGACTGTCGCCTGAAGAGATCATTACGATGGATTATCTGGTGGACGGCGTGATCGGATCCATTCCCGACTGGCAGGAACTGACCGATGCCGCAAAAGAGAGGATCGAGCTTCAGTCCAAGATAACGCCGGCTGCGACAACGATTGGCTGAGGATTATACAGGAGATACAGGAGATGAAGATACTGCTGGTTGCGGATGAGCCGAGCAAGGCTCTCTGGGATTATTATGACGGGGAGAAACTGCGGGATATAGACCTGATTCTCTCCGCCGGAGACCTGCCGCCGCAGTATCTGTCATTTCTCGTAACCTTCGCCAACTGTCCGCTGCTCTATGTGCATGGCAATCATGACGGCGTGTATGACCAGAAAGCTCCGGACGGCTGCATCTGTATAGATGACAGGATCTATGAGTTTGAAGGGATAAAGATCATGGGACTGGGCGGGTCCATGGAATATAACCAGGGTCCGTATCAGTATACTGAAAAGCAGATGCGTAAGAGGGCAAAGAAGCTTGCCTTCAGTGCGTGGCGGAAGCACGGCATTGATATCCTGCTCACCCACGCGCCCGCCAGGGGGATGGGAGACCAGGATGATCTGCCGCACAGAGGATTTGAAGTGTTTGAGTCACTGATCGACCGTTATCATCCGAAGTACATGGTGCATGGTCATGTGCACATGAACTACGGATACGGTATCAAGCGCATTCAGGAGCACGGAGAAACTACGGTCATCAATGCATATGAGAAGTATCTGATCGAAATGTGAGTCAGATCGTTTTCCCGGTCAGGAGCGTATACGCCTCCCTGTATTTCTCAATCGTCCTGTCGATTACATCGTCCGGCAGCAGGTAGTCGCTGTCCGGGTTTGCCTTGAGCCAGTCACGGACAAACTGTTTGTCGTAAGACGGCTGTGAGTGTCCGACTTCATAACCTTCGACAGGCCAGAAGCGGGACGAATCCGGCGTCAGCATCTCATCCGCAAGGACAATCTGTCCGTCTTCATCAAGGCCGAATTCAAACTTGGTGTCCGCAATGATGATGCCGCGGGTGAGAGCGTAATCTGCACATCTTTTGTAAAGTGCCAGTGTTTTGTCCCTGAGGGCGGAAGCATATTCTTCGCCATGTCCGGGGAATTCCTTTTCCAGTACTTCGATCGATCTCTCATAGGAGATGTTCTCGTCATGATCACCGATCTCTGCTTTGGTGGAAGGGGTGTAGATCGCTACAGGAAGTTTCTGCGATTCCTGAAGGCCTTCCGGAAGGCGGATTCCGCAGACGGTTCCGCTTTCTTTGTAGGATGCCCAGCCGCTTCCTGTGATATAGCCTCTGACGATGCACTCAAGCGGAAGCATGTTGAGCTTTTTGACTTTCATGGACTTGCCGGCGAATTCATCTGTGCGGAAGAATTCAGGCATGTCTTCAGAATCCATGGAGATCATGTGATTCGGGATCAGGTCTTTTGTATAGTCGAACCAGAAGGCTGACATGCCGGTGAGGATCGCGCCTTTTCCGGTGATTTTATTTTTCAGTATGTGATCGAACGCGGAGATGCGGTCAGTCGCTACCATGATGAGATTGTCTCCGATGTCGTATACTTCCCTGACTTTTCCCGATTTAAATGGTGTATATTCCTGCATGAATGTCCATCCTTTCGATTGCTGATTGATAGATCGCTGATAATCGACTTATAAATAAATCGCCTTATAGTAGTATATTTCCGGTTATTCTTCAAGTTCCGCCCACAGATCATAGAGCTCTTCCAGCTGCTGCGCGATCTGAGCCTTCTCGGAAGACAGGGCGGTCACCTGTTCCAGGTCGGTGTAGACTTCCTCTTTTGCAAGATCTTCATCGATCTGGCGGTCGCGCTCTTCGAGTGAGGCAATGTTATCCTCAACTTCCTTAAGTTTTGCTGTCCGTTTGCGCTCCCTTGCCTGTTCTTCTTTCTGCTTTTTCCAGTCCTGTCTGCCTTCGGAATCAGAGTTTTCTGAAGGTGCGTGCTGCATGGACAGATGGTTGGCATTTGTCGAAGAGATGGCTCCGCCGGAAGAGTGGGTGGCGGCTCCCGGAGAGAGCAGCCTGGAAGTCAGCTCTTCATGTTTTTCAAGGTAATAGTCGTAATTGCCCTTGTATTCGATCAGGGTGCGCCCTGTCAGATCCAGGATCCTGGTCGCGGTACGGTTGATGAACCAGCGGTCGTGAGATACGCACAGCACGGTGCCTTCGTATCTGCAGATCGCGTCCTCGAGGATCTCCTTGGAGACAATGTCCAGATGGTTTGTAGGCTCGTCTAAAATCAGGAAATTCGCCTCTGACAGCATGAGTTTTGCCAGGGACAGGCGTCCGCGTTCTCCGCCGGACAGATCGCCTACCAGTTTGAATACGTCATCTCCGGTGAAGAGGAAAGCTGCCAGTGTATCTCTGATCTGGGTATTGTTCAGGGAAGGATAGGTGTCCTGGAGTTCCTCAAACAGAGTCTTGTCCGGGTGCAGGATCTGGTGTTCCTGGTCGTAGTAGCCGATATGGACTTTGGTGCCGAGCCTGACAGATCCTGCGTCCGCGTCGGCAAGTCCGATCAGTATCTTGAGAAGAGTGGATTTGCCGGTACCGTTGTTTCCGATCAGTGCGATTTTTTCGCCTCTTCGTATCTCCAGATTGAGGTTGTCGAACAGGGGATATTCAAATGCCTTTGACAGGTTTTCCGCTGAGAGTACATCCTTGCCTGACTCGATGCGAGGCGTCAGGGTCAGGTGCATATCGGAGCGCTCCTCGGTGGGTTTCTCGAGACGGTCCATCTTATCGAGCATCTTCTCGCGGCTCTCGGCGCGTTTGATGGACTTCTCGCGGTTGAAACTCTTCAGCTTCGCAATGACTTCTTCCTGGTGGCGGATCTGCGCCTGCTGGTTCATCCATGCCTTCAGCTGTGATTCACGCAGCTGTTTCTTGTGAACGGAATAGTCATTGTAGTCTCCGGGAAATGTCATGACATGTCCCTGGTCGATCTCTGTCATGGGCGACGACAATCACGGCGCCCCTGTAGTTCAGAAGATAATTCTCCAGCCATTCGATGGAGTTCAGGTCCAGGTGGTTGGTCGGCTCGTCAAGGAGCATGATGTCTGGAGAAGAGAGCAGGAGCTTGCCGAGGGCGACCCTGGTCTTCTGGCCTCCGGACAGATTGTCTACAGGTTTGGAGAATTCTTCGTCCGTAAACCCGAGTCCGCGAAGCACTCCGGCAATCTCACTTTTCCACGCGTAGCCGCCTGCCTGCTCGAACTGTGTCTGCGTCTGGTGATAACGCTCCATCAGAACATCCAGTTCATTTCCCGAAGTATGATTCATCTCCAGTTCCATGGTGCGCAGACTTTCTTCCATCGCGATCAAGTCCTGCATCACTTCGGCAACTTGACTGGCTGCCGGAGAGCATATTCTGCTGGGCCAGATATCCGATGGTCGCACCGCGCGAGATCGTCACTTCACCTTCATCGGCCGATTCTTCACCCATGATAATGCGCAGCAGTGTAGACTTGCCGGCCCCGTTGATGCCGACGACTGCTGTTTTCTCATGTTCCTCTATGTGAAATGAGACGTGCTTCAGAATCTCATCTGTTCCGAATGCTTTACATATGTTGTGACAGGATAGAATCATAACGACCTCTTCTACAATGCTGAACTGCCCGCAGGCACTTTAAACATCATATGAAAACAGAGGTCAAAAATCAAGGGTACCGGACTCAGGAAGATTGACAATAAGATTGTTAAAAAGTAGAATAAGTTTATCGTTTTACAATCTGATTTATTGTCAATGTAAATATGGACAGTGAGGTATGTCATTTATGGATAACAAAGGTATCTCCAAAGCTGTGATCAACAGACTTCCCAGGTACTACAGATATCTTGGCCTGCTTCTGGATCAGGGAACCGAGAGAATCTCTTCAGGTGAACTGAGCAGACGCATGAATGTTACAGCTTCACAGATCCGCCAGGATCTGAATCTGTTCGGAGGGTTCGGACAGCAGGGATATGGGTACAATGTTGCGCATCTCTATGAAGAGATCGGGAAAATACTGGGACTGGATAAATCCTACAGCCTGATCGTAATCGGTGCAGGAAAACTCGGACAGGCGATCTCCAGTTATTTCGGATTTGAGAAAAGAGGATTTAAGATTGAAGCGATGTTCGACAGGAATCCTGCCAAATACGGCGGCGTTTCTTTCCGCGGGACCACGATCTATCCGCTTGAAGATCTGCAGGATTATCTGAAGAACCATGCGATTGATATCGCTGTCCTTGCGATTCCGGCAGATCCTGCCAGGACAATCACTCCGGTACTTGTGAACGGAGGGGTCAGAGGCATCTGGAATTTTGCGCATACGGATCTTGAAGTACCGGAGAACATTGTTGTCCAGAGTGTGCATCTGTCAGAGAGTCTGATGCAGCTTTCCTATAAGATTAATCACTGATGAGGACTGGTTCATGAAGCATGCAAGAGTATATGCCCGGATCGATCTCGGGGCGGTGGAAGAGAACTTCTATAATATGAAGGCCAACCTCGCCGAGGGGGTCCGTATGATCGGGGTAATAAAGACTGACGGATACGGACACGGCGCAGTGGCGATCGCAAATAAAATCAAGGATTATGATTTTCTGTGGGGGTTCGCAGTCGCAACGGTGGAAGAGGCGATGGAACTTCGCGAGGCAGGACTGGTGAAGCCGATCCTGATCCTGGGGTTCACATTCCCCGAGGATTACGATACGGTCGTCAGGAATTCATTTCGCCCTGCAGTATTCAAACTTTCGATGGCGAAGGAACTGAACGAGGCTGCAAAAAGAGCCGGTATCAAAGCTCCGATTCACCTTGTCGTGGATACGGGGATGAGCAGGATCGGCCTGCCGGCATCTGAGGAGGGTGCTGATGAAGCTGCCAGGATCGCTGCACTTGACAGTCTTGAGATAGAAGGCCTGTTCTCTCATTTTGCAAGAGCCGATGAGGAGGACAAGACCAGTGCATATGAACAGTTTGACCGGTACATGAAGTTTGCAGGCCTGCTTGAGGACCGCGGGATCAGTATCCCGATGAAGCACATTGGAAACAGTGCCGCGATCGCTGAGCTTCCCGATGTACATCTGGACGCTGTGCGCGCAGGCATCACGATCTACGGGATCTATCCGTCTGATGAAGTGGACCGCTCGAAGCTGGCGCTGAAGCCGGTCATGTCCCTCATCAGCCATGTCGCTTATATAAAAGAGGTTCCGGCAGGCACTCCGGTAAGTTACGGAGGAACATTTGTCACGGCACGTCCGACCCGTATCGCAACCATACCGGTGGGGTACGGAGACGGATATCCGAGGCTGATGTCAGGAAAGGGAGATGTTCTGATCAGGGGAAAGAGAGCGCCGATTCTGGGACGTGTATGCATGGACCAGCTTATGGTGGATGTAACGGATATCGAGGCGGAAGAGTTCGACCAGGTGACGCTTCTTGGAACAGATGGCGATGAGACGATATCGGTTGACGAGATTGGTCATCTGTCCGGAAGATTCCCATATGAACTGACCTGTGACATCAACCAGAGGGTGCCGCGTGTCTTTGTGAACGGTTGACTCAGACGCAGAATATTGATATATTGATATGAATTCTATACTATACTTAGTAATTGTCATTCTTCTGGCAGCCGATGCGCTTATTATGGCTTACCGGACAGCGGTCATGAGTCTCACAGACGGTGATCTGAGTGATAATGATGACCGTGATGATGACCCGGTTCTGATCAGGGAACCTGCCCGTTCCAGGATACGGGATGTCAGGGACAATCCGGCCCGTCTGACACGGGCGGTCTGGTTCTGGCAGCTTCTGACAGCGTCATTGACAACGGTGATGCTGGCGGACTGTCTACCGGTCAACCGGTATCTTTGTATGTGCCTTACCTGGCCGCGAGGATGAATCCGGTCCGGATCTCGGAGGCGCTGTCGTGGATCGGTGAGAGGCTGACAGTCATAACCGTTCCGTTTACAGCCGTACTGAGTTTCATTTCCGGAATCCCTGCAAGACTTGCGGGCGTGGACCCGAAGAGCCTTGAGGACCGTATCAGTGAGGACGAGATCCTGTCTCTGGTAAATGAAGGTCACGAGCAGGGTGCGATCGACGAAGATGAGGCGGAGATGATCACAAACATCTTCGAACTCGATGACAAGCAGGCGCAGGATATCATGACTCACAGGGGTGATATCAGTACCATCGACGGGAGCATGAGTCTGAATGAAGCGCTTTCCCGCATGGTTGAGATGCCGAATTCGCGTTTTCCCGTAATCGAGGATGATATCGATCACATTATCGGCTCTCTTTACCTGAAGGATGCGATCCTGTTCCATATGAAGGAACAGTTCAATGAGATGCCTGTAAGCGAGGTGCCGCACCTTCTGCGTGAGGTCAAGTTCATTCCGGAGACGGTCGATGTGGATGACCTGTTCCGCGAGATGCAGGAGAGCCGCAAGCAGATGGTTATCGTCGTTGACGAGTACGGACAGACGAGCGGACTTGTCACCATGGAAGACATCCTTGAGGAGATCGTCGGCAATATCCTGGATGAATATGACAAGGAAGAGAAGCTGATCGCACGTGCCAGAGACGGTATGCTCCGGATCAACGGCAAGGCTCTTCTGGCTGATGTATCCAAGGCTCTGGATGCCGAACTTGACCAGGAGAACTATGATACCATCAGCGGATATCTGACGGAGAAACTTGGCCATATTCCGACGCAGGATGACAGGGGATGCGTGATCGAAGATCCCGCTTCAGGGTATAAGTTCCGGGTGATCAGCATATCGGGCACGATGTTCGGATGGCTTGAGGCTGAGAAGCTGCCGGAGATGTCTGACACGGCGGATGACAACAGTTAATACATGTTTATTTTTAATAAATGAGTGAGGAGATAAGGTATGTCAGGACATTCAAAGTTTGCCAATATCAAACACAAGAAGGAGCGCAATGACGCCGCCAAGGGCAAGATCTTTACGATCATCGGAAGAGAGATTGCCATCGCTGTCAAGGAAGGCGGAGCCGATCCCAATAATAATTCCAAGCTGCGTGATGTCATCGCCAAGGCGAAGGCTGCAAACATGCCGAATGACACGATCGACCGCGGCATCAAGAAAGCGGCAGGCAACCAGGATGCAGTGAATTATGAGCAGGTTACGTACGAAGGATACGGTCCCAACGGAATCGCGATCATCGTTGACGCTCTTACTGACAACCGCAACCGTACTTCCGCTGATGTGCGCGCGGCCTTCTCCAAAGGACAGGGAAACATCGGAACTCCGGGATGCGTCTCTTTCATGTTTGACAAGAAGGGGCAGATCATCATCGACAAGGAAGAATGTGATATGGATCCTGATGATCTGATGATGGAAGTCCTTGACTGCGGCGCTGACGATTTCCAGGAAGAGGATGACTCCTATGTCGTCCTGACTGATCCGGATGATTTCTCATCTGTACGTGAGGCTATGGAAGGAAAGGGGATCCCCATGGCGTCTGCGGAAGTCACTATGATCCCGCAGAATTATGTATCACTCACGGATGAGACTGCCGTCAAGAATCTGAACCGTATCCTGGACCTCCTGGATGAGAGTGATGATGTGCAGGCGGTGTATACGAACCTCGAAGAGGAGTAAGAACAGCTATGACGGATTATCAGGCTGCGCTCCAGGGAATGGAGACAATGATCGGGGATCCTTCGGAACTGATCCAGTCGTTTAAGCGCGGGGCGTATGACGCAGGGTTCCAGAAGTTCTACCTGAAGCAGGTGCCGGTTTTCGATGCGATCGAGCATCTGTATACGACGGTCGTAGAGAAGGATACGATGCTCGACAATATGGCAGAAGCGTTTGCCGGCTCTGCTGATGAATTCCTGCAGACTGTTTCGAAGAGAAACAAATCCATCATGGGTGTCAATCTGTCTCTGGCAGTGGCGGGATTTGTATTTCCGTCCATGCTGAAGTATGGCGGTGAATCTTCGAAACCGCTGATCGAGGCAATCCAGAAGAGATGGAAAGAACATTTCCCGAAGTCCAATATTTCGGCTGCTCCGTTTGAGGATATTGAGAAGGGCTTCCACAGAAAGTGGTGTTATATTACTACAGCAGCATGCCAGTACCGGGGAATGGAAGACGACTGTGAAGAACTGAATCTCCTGCGTACCTACCGCGATTCTTATATGATGTCCAGACCGGAAGGGAAGCAGCTGATCCACGATTATTATGATGTGGCGCCGTCCATCGTCAAACATATCAACAGACGTAGTGACTGCGGAGAGATCTATGATGATCTGTGGGACCGCTATATCGGTCCCTGCATCACTGACATCCATGAGGGACGGATGGAAGAGTGTCTTGATTCCTACACTCACATGGTGCAGGAGATGAAGGAGAAGTTTTTTCATCTGTATCCGCACGTAAAGTCAGAACAGAAGTAAATTAAAACGGAAGGACGCCTTATCGGCGTTCTTCTGCTGTGAAAGGAACAGTATCGATATGTCGATCTTACAGGCCATATTCCTGGGAATCGTCCAGGGGCTGACAGAATTTCTCCCGGTATCCAGTTCCGGACACCTGGCGATCTTTCAGAATATATTTAAAATCGACACCGGAAACAGTGTTACCTTCGATGTAATGCTCCATGTAGGGACTCTTCTGGTAGTCTTTCTTGTTTACTGGAAGGATATCTGCAAACTTGTTGTAGAGTTTTTCCGTATGCTTGCGGATATCTTCAGGAATCTGAAGACTCTGTTTTCCAGAAATAATACCGGCGAACCGAAGAAGTATCTCAGGATCATCCGCACGAATTACCGCAAGTTCGTCGTGCTGATCCTTGTATCGACGATCCCGACAGGACTGATGGGATACTTCGGACAGAAGCTGATCGAGGACGCGGCTTCCACGCTGCTTGTCCCGGGGATCTGCCTTCTTATCACAGGCGTGATCCTGATCTTCTCTGACCGTGTTGAAAACTGCTGGAAGATTCCGAAAGATGTAACATGGGGGGAGGGCATCCTTGTCGGTATCGCGCAGGGATTCGCCACACTGCCCGGAATCTCCAGGTCCGGGACGACGATTGCGGCCTGCACTTTCTGCGGATTCGAGCGCAGATTTGCCGTGAAGTATTCATTTATCTTATCCATTCCGGCAATTCTCGGTGCGGCAGTTCTCGAGATCGGCGACGTTGCTGCGGAAGGTGTCAGCACTTCCATGATCGGCAATTACCTGGCAGGCATGGCAGCTGCTGCGGTATTCGGGTATTTCGCGATCCGCACGATCGGCAGCCTGGTCAGGAAGAGGAAAATGAGATATTTTGCGTTCTATTGCTTTGCGATAGGCGCCCTGGCGATCGCAGGTGCATTTTTTCTCTGATGGGGAGCTCAGAGAACAACCTCAGTATCAACAGCACCCGACGCCTGCCGCAGGAGACATAGATAATTACAGGGGACAGGTTTTACATGGCAGCGAATAAAAAGAATTCAGGAAAAAGTTCAGGTACAAAGAAGACTTCCGGAAGGAAGAACTCTTCGCGTACCGGAACATCAAAGAAAACCCGCAGCGCATCCGCTTCGAAGGCAAAAAACACAGCAAAGAACAGCAGCAGGAATTCATCCGCAAGGGGAACCGGCGTCCGGTCTTCAGGGCGTTCCGCCGGTTATTCATCGAATCCCATGATGAATACCGAGATTCTGTGCTGGTGCCTTCTTGCTGCGTCAGTGCTGATCTTTATCTGCGTGCTTGGCGTCGGCGGACGGCTGGGAGACGCTTTCGGGGATCTTCTGTTCGGGGTGATGGGCACCAATGCCTATCTGTTCCCGTTCATGCTTTTCTTCCTCACGATCTATATGACGATAAACAGGGGCAACCATGTGGCAGTGATCCGTACACTGTCTGTGGTGGCTTTGTTCTGCATCCTCTGCGGAGTATGGCAGCTGCTCAACTACGGAGATATGACCAGTATCAGCGGCATATCTGATTATTTCGCCCTCGGGCAGCAGTACCATGCAGGAGGAGGCGTGATCGGCGGTGCCCTGATCATGTTCTTCGGCCCGACTGTCGGAGTGATCGGCACCTGGGCTGTCTTTCTGATCGCGATCTTCCTGTTCCTTGCTCTGATCACGCAGAAGACTCTGTTCATCAGCACCGGACGCAGAAGCAGTGAAGCGATGGAGGCAAGACGAGCGAGAGCCGAGGAGATCCGTCAGGAGAGAAATGAACGCCGTCAGGCTGAGCGGGAAGCCAGAAGGGCTGAAGCCGAGACCAGAAGGGCGCTGAGGGAGATGGAACTTGCCAGGGAAGAAAGCTCAGACAGCATCTCACCGGTATTTCTCTCTGTACTGAAGAAGGACAAAGACTCCGGTGATAAGAACGGCTCAGGTAATGACAATGGCCCGAAGTTTACGACGGACCTGTTTGGAGATACGAAGAAGCCAAGAGGAAGAAGATCCAGGATGCCGGCGATTACTCCGGACCAGGTAGTCTTCGGGACTGCGGAGCCTCAGGATACTTCTTCAGGCAAGATCATCACGAGTTTTGACGCCGGGTCCACCAGGGCAAAGAGCAGTCCTGACAGAGCCGGCAGGAGCACTGCAGGCGGCGGGAAGACAACGCCTTTTGTCCGGATCCGCACTGCGGAAAATGGCTCCGCGAATCCGGATGATATGGAAACTGTCAGCGTACTTCCTGCATCCGGGGAGCATGTATTTGCTCCGGAAGTCCAGTTTGAGACGGAGCATGACCCGGGCAGACTGTCGGATTCATTTGTAATCCACAGATCCCAGAGCGCTGTGTCCGATGAAATACCGGAAGACGACGTCCAGGATATTCCGGAAGAAGAGGATTACTATGCTTCCATGGCCGCGGCTGGTCCCAAAGCTGCGTCTTCGTCCAGGACCGGGGCTTCATCCAGTGCTGCGCCTGCGGTAACAAAGAAAGACATTGAGAACGCGGGCGTTTCGGGATCGAGAAAGAAGGCAGAGGAAGAAGCCGGCAAGATCAGCATGACGAAGGCAGAGACACAGAAGGAAGTCGATTCCGTTGCCAGGCAGATCGAAGAGAAAGAAGAGGAAGAGGCTCCCTATGAGTTCCCGTCCACCAGTCTTCTTGAGAAGATCCCGCGTGACAGGGGCGGCATGAGTGATGATGAACTCAGAGACACTGCCACCAAACTGCAGCAGATCCTGGCAACTTTCGGAGTAAATGCTCAGGTGACCAATGTAAGCTGCGGCCCCAGCGTCACCCGGTATGAACTGATGCCGGAACTTGGAACGAAGGTATCCAAGATCACAAACCTGGCGGATGATATCAAGCTGAACCTGGCAGCGGCGGATATACGTATCGAAGCTCCGATCCCGGGCAAGGCTGCCGTCGGAATCGAAGTGCCGAATGAGAAGACCTCCATGGTCTATCTTAAGGAACTGATCGATTCTGATGAATTCAGGAAACACAAGTCGAGGCTTGCCTATGTAGTCGGAAAGGACATCGCAGGACGTATTGTCGTATCGGATATCGCCAAGATGCCGCATCTGCTGATCGCAGGCGCGACAGGTTCCGGTAAATCAGTCTTTATCAATACGCTGGTCATGTCGATCATCTTCAATGCGGATCCTTCTGAAGTGAAGATGATCATGATCGACCCGAAGGTGGTTGAACTGTCTGTATACAATGGTATCCCGCATCTGTTCATCCCGGTCGTGACCGATCCAAAGAAAGCTGCCGGTGCTCTGAACTGGGCTGTGGCTGAGATGACAAAGCGCTACGAGCAGTTTGCAGCATGCGGCGTCAGGAATCTTGCAGGATATAACGCAAGAGTTGAGACACTCATCAAGAGCGGAACTCCCGATGCGCCTAAGAAGATGCCGCAGATCGTGATCATCGTCGATGAGCTCGCTGACCTGATGATGGTGTCCGGAAATGAAGTCGAGGATGCGATCTGCCGTCTGGCGCAGCTTGCCCGCGCCTGCGGTATCCATCTGGTCATCGCGACACAGAGACCTTCCGTGGATGTCATTACCGGCCTGATCAAGGCGAACATCCCATCCAGGATCGCGTTCGCTGTCTCGTCGGGTACTGACTCGCGTACGATCCTGGACATGAACGGTGCAGAGAAACTTCTCGGGAACGGCGATATGCTGTTCTCTCCGCAGACATACAAGAAGCCGGTCCGTGTACAGGGCGCTTATGTCTCGGATGAAGAGATCCAGCGTGTGGTCGACGCCATCCGCAGGGAAGATGATTCCCCTGCCGGCCAGGCACTTATGAAAAAACGCATGCAGGAGATCCAGGCGGCATCCTCATCGGCCGGCGCAGCCGGCGGGGGAGATACCGATGAACTCTTTGCAGACGCCGGCCGGTTCATTATACAGAAGGACAAGGCTTCCATCGGAATGCTCCAGAGATGGTTCAAGATCGGCTTCAACAGAGCAGCACGTATCATGGACCAGCTCTCAGACGCCGGTGTGGTAGGTCCCGATGAGGGAACTAAACCAAGAAAAGTTCTCATGAGCGAGGAACAATTCGAGAATTATCTTGAACAGAACTGACAGAATCACTATAATATTATGGTTGATTGTATATTTATTACTGCACAGGAATTCCGTAGGAGGTTTGTCATGTACAAAATTCTTGAAGCAAGAAACCTCGCCGGTCCAAACTATGAGATGATCGTGGAGGCTCCGCGTGTTGCCGCACGCTGTCTTCCCGGCCAGTTCATCATAGTCAAACTGGATGAGCAGGCAGAGCGTATCCCGCTTACCATCACTGATTACGACCGAGAGAAGGGAACGATTGAGATCGTATACCAGCCCATCGGCGAGAGTACGAGCAAATACACTGAGCTCAAGGCCGGTGATTCATTTATGGACTTCGTAGGTCCGCTCGGAAGACCTTCCGATCTGTGTGAATCCGAGGCTCCGGAAGCGATCGAAGCTCTGAAGCAGAAGAAGATCGTCTTCGTCGCTGGCGGTGTCGGAGCAGCTCCGATCTATCCGCAGGCAAAGTGGCTGCATGAGCACGGCATTGAGTGCGATGTCATCATCGGCGCCAGGAACAAAGAACTTGTCCTGCTCGAAGACCGCATGAAAGAAGTGGCAAATGTATATGTGACAACTGACGACGGTTCTTACGGCCGCAGCGGTATGGTCACCAAGTGTCTTGAGGACCTGATCGCGGAAGGCCACAGTTATGATCACTGTGTCTGCATCGGACCGATGATTATGATGAAGTTCCTCTGCCTGACCACCAAGAAGTACGGTATCCATACCATCGTATCCATGAACCCGATCATGGTAGACGGTACCGGCATGTGCGGCGCCTGCCGTATTACCGTTGGTGACGAGGTTAAGTTCGCCTGCGTCGACGGCCCTGAGTTTGACGGCCATCTGGTCGATTTCGACCTTGCCATGAAGAGGCAGACGATGTACAAGACGCAGGAAGGCGAAGCATTCCTTGCCTGGAAGGAAGGCAGAACACACCACGGCGGATGTGGAGAATGCGGAGGTGACAAGTAATGGCTGAAGCGAAGAAAGATATGCTCACGAGAGTTCCGGTCAGAGAGCAGGAGCCGAAAGTCAGAGCAACGAATTTTGAAGAAGTATGTCTCGGATACAATGAAGAGGAAGCTGTTGAAGAGGCACAGCGCTGCCTGCACTGCAAGAACGCGAAGTGCATCCAGGGCTGCCCTGTCAACATTAATATTCCGGACTTCATCGGCGCGGTGAAGGAAAGAGATTTCGGCAAGGCATACGATGTGATCTCCGAGTCCAGCTCCCTTCCGGCAGTCTGCGGACGTGTATGCCCGCAGGAGACCCAGTGCGAAGGCAAATGCATCAGAGGCATCAAGGGCGACGCTGTTTCCATCGGCAAACTTGAGCGTTTCGTTGCCGACTGGGCGAAGGAACACGGCATGAAGATGAAGTGTACCGCGAAGCAGATGGGCAAAAAGGTTGCTGTCATCGGCGCCGGCCCTGCAGGACTTACCTGCGCGGGCGACCTTGCCAAGATGGGTTACGATGTAACGATCTTCGAAGCACTGCATAAGGCAGGCGGCGTTCTTGTTTACGGTATTCCGGAATTCCGTCTTCCGAAGGACAGAGTCGTGGCGAAGGAAGTCGAGAACGTACAGTGCCTCGGCGTCAAGATCGAGACCAACGTCATCATCGGCCGTTCCATCACCATCGAAGAGCTGATGACCAAGGAAGGATTCGAGGCAGTCTTCATCGGATCGGGCGCAGGCCTTCCGATGTTCATGAATATCCCGGGCGAGCAGGCAAAGGGCGTCTTCTCCGCAAACGAGTACCTCACCAGGAACAACCTGATGAAGGCTTACAGAGACGACTATGACACACCGATCGTACACGGCAAGAAAGTCGTCGTTGTCGGCGGCGGAAACGTTGCTATGGACGCAGCCAGAACAGCACTCCGTCTCGGCGCTGAGACCCATATCGTATACCGCAGATCCGAAGCTGAACTTCCTGCAAGAGCAGAAGAAGTCCATCATGCCAAGGAAGAGGGCATCCAGTTCGATCTTCTGACCAACCCGGTCGAGATCCTCGCTGACGAGAACGACAATGTATGCGGCATCCGCTGCGTGCGTATGGAACTGGGTGAGCCGGATGCTTCCGGAAGAAGACGTCCGGAACCGGTAGCAGGTTCTGAATTCGAGATCGAGTGCGATACCGTAATCATGTCCCTCGGAACCAGACCGAACCCGCTGATCTCCTCGACCACCTATGGCCTGGATGTCAACAAGAGGCTCTGCATCGTCGCAACCGAGGAAGAGGGCAAGACCTCTCTCGAAGGCGTCTACGCAGGCGGCGACGCCGTCACAGGCGCTGCTACAGTAATCCTGGCGATGGGCGCAGGCAAGAAAGCCGCTAAGGGCATCGACGAATATATCAGGTCCAAAGGCTGATTTGTGAACAAGTGCCTGTCACTCGTGCAATAATGAACAAGCGCCTGTCACTCGTGCAAGGTCGCTTGTGTAACTCGTGAAATATTACAGGGCTGCTGTTTTACGGCAGCCCTGTCTTGATTTTATTATGAACGCTGTGAACAAGTGCCTGTCACTTGTGCAATAATGAACAGGTGCCTGTCACTTGTTCAAAACCGTATATGAGGGTCGTATGAAGATCACACTGGCTGTTGTAGGAAAGATTAAAGAGAAGTACTGGACACTCGCGATTGAGGAGTATTCCAAGAGACTCTCCAGATATGCGGCGCTCAATATCTGCCAGATTGCGGATGAACCGACGCCGGACAATGCATCACAACTGCAGGAGGTGCAGATCAGGGACCGGGAGGGGGAGAGGCTTCTGAAAGAGCTCTCTAAATATGACCGGTCTTCGGATGTCAGGGTGATCGCGCTTGCCATCGACGGGAAAGCCTATGATTCTGTTTCTTTTTCAAAGCATCTGGATGAACTCCAGGTTGGAGGATTCAGCCATCTCATATTTGTGATCGGCGGTTCTCTGGGTCTGTCTGAGGCCGTGCTGAAAAGGGCAGATGAGAAGATCTCGTTTTCCGCCATGACTTTCCCGCACCAGATGATGAGAGTGATCCTTCTGGAGCAGATCTACCGCGCCCAGAGGATCTCGCGAAATGAGCCTTATCACAAGTGATCATGAGTGAATTGATTGACGAATCAGATGTAGTATTATAAAATACAATTTGGTTTTTTATGTTATGGTACAGGATGTGTATCCTGTTTCTGAAAGGTTTCTGAATGGCACTTAGCGAAAGAGAAGTAGAGATCCCGCAGGATGTGCAAAGCCAGGTGTTCGGTCAGTTCGACCGGTATCTGAAGCTTATCGAAAGGACTCTGAACGTTACTGTGATCAGCCGCGGAGGCACCCTGAAGATCGTTGGGGCCGGCAATGGTCCTGACGGAGCGAAGAAGGTTCTGGATGACCTGACGAGACTTGCCCAGTCGGGTGAGACGATCACAGACCAGATCGTGAATTATGACCTCTCTCTGGCGCTGGAGCATCATGACGGAGGCGTTTCAAAGATCAATGGCGATATCATCTGCCATACGATCGGAGGAAAGCCGGTCAGTCCCAAGACTTATGGCCAGAAGGAGTATGTCGACGCCATCCGGAATCACATGATCACTTTCGGGATTGGTCCTGCCGGAACCGGAAAGACGTATCTGGCGATGGCTATGGCGATCACTGCTTTCAGAAATGAAGAAGTATCCAGGATCATCATGACCAGGCCGGCGATAGAAGCCGGCGAGAAACTGGGATTTCTTCCCGGCGATCTTCAGAGCAAGGTCGATCCGTACCTGCGTCCTCTCTACGACGCCCTCTATCAGATCATGGGGCCGGAGAGTTACGCGAAGAATTCCGAGAAGGGTGCGATTGAGGTAGCGCCTCTTGCATACATGAGGGGCCGGACGCTGGACAACGCGTTTATTATCCTCGACGAGGCGCAGAATACCACGCCCGCGCAGATGAAGATGTTCCTGACCCGTATCGGGTTCGGTTCCAGGGTCATCATAACTGGTGACCTGACACAGAAGGATCTTCCTTTTGATTCCAGGAGCGGCCTTGAAGTTGCCGTGGATGTTCTTCGGAAGATCGATGACATAGCATTCTGCACGCTGACCAGCAAGGATGTCGTCCGGCATCCGCTTGTCCAGAAGATCGTGCAGGCATACGAGGTTTACGAGCAGAAACAGCATGACACTGAATTACGAAAACGAGACAGACGCCGTTCTGGATCTTCAGCAAGAGAGCGCAGAAGCGCTGGCGCGGAGAGTAATAGAAGCAGGACTTGACATTGTTGACTGTCCATATGAAGCGCAGGTGAGTCTGCTGATAACGGACGACGAAGGCATCCGTGAAATGAACCGGCAGTTCCGATCCATAGACGCTCCGACAGACGTACTTTCATTTCCGCTGCAGGAATACCCTGCGCCTGGAGATTTCTCGCAGATCGATGAAGAAGGAAGCGATGAGTTCGATCCGGATTCCGGCGAACTGCTGCTCGGAGATATCGTGATCAACGCTGACCGCGTGATCTCGCAGGCTGAAGAATACGGGCACAGCCAGAAGAGGGAGTACGCATTCCTCATTGCCCACAGCATCCTTCATCTTACCGGCTTTGACCATATGGAAGAGGAGGAGAGGGAGCAGATGGAGGAGTTCCAGAGACGCATCATGGATGCGGTTCAGATCCCCCGCTGATCCATTTGCACAGATCCTGAAAGCCATAAGGCTTTTGAGATAGATGGAGTATTAAGTAACCACAGGGGTTGGGCGAATCGCCCTGAAAGGAGTGAGCACTATGAAAATGAAGAGAGTAATCGCAGGTGTCGCGGCCGCTCTTATGGCCGTGTCTGTACTTGGAACTTCTGTGACGGCAGAAGAGGGAGATACCTGTAAGAGTTATCTTACCGGCGAGACCGTCCCGACTTCCATCGGCCGCACAAGACCGATCGGACTGATGATCGAAAATGACTCCGACGCAGTCCAGTGGCAGCGCGGAACCAGCTACGCCAGCATCATGTATGAGGCTATGGTTGAGGGCGCTATCACCCGTATGGAAGGTATCTTCGAGGACTTCCAGGGAGCTTCCCAGATCATGCCTATCCGTTCCTGCAGACCGTACTATGTATATTTCGCACGTGAGTTCAACGCCCACTACGGACATTACGGCCAGGTTATCTACGCAGTTCCGATCCTGCAGCTTCCGACTACCGATGATATGGCAGGTATCCCGTACGGTGAAGGCGGACAGGATTATGTACTGCATGACGGCAGCTCCGCATACATCAGGGATCATGAAGGCGTTACCGGTATCTACACCAACTACGACCTGATCAATCAGGAGATTGCAGAGTCCGGATGGAGCACCCAGTATGCGAACGGATACAAGGGACACTACAACTTCGCAGAAGACGGACAGCAGGTCAATCTTGAGAACGGACAGATCGCCAAGGTCGTCCTTCCGGGATTTGTCTACAATCATCCGAGATTTGACTACAATGAGGGAGACGGCCTGTACTACCGCTCTGAGTTCGGTTCCGCTCAGGTCGACGGTCTGAACGGACAGCAGCTGTGCTACAAGAACATCATCATCCAGTGCTGCCCGTCCACCATGTTTGATGATCACTATCTGTGGACAGATCCGGTCAACGGTTCTGAGGGCGGCACCGGCTGGTTCATCACCAACGGTCGTGCAGAGCAGATCACCTGGAAAAAGGAAAACTGGAGCGCAGATGTTCCGATCGAGACCACAGTATCTTCCGTGAACGTTGCTTTTGATGTACGTGAGTGCGACTTCAATGTCACCCGCTACTATGACATGAACGGCAATGAGATCACCCTGAACCAGGGCAAGACCTTCGTAGAGATCGTCCGCAACCAGGATATCCCCAAGGTCGTCATCTCAGATGACCCGAATGTTGATACTTATATCATCGACAGCCTTTGATATCAATTCCGCCTTGGCGGAATTGCGCCCGAGTGCGCAGCAGCTTCAGCTGCCTTCCATAGCGCACTCGTGGCATCCACCGGAGGTATCAGGCTTCGTCGCGACGAAGCTCTGACACACTGACAGAATAATCTGCCCGGCGCTCTGCAGCCGGGCAGATAACATGAAGAATAAGAGGTTACTCCATTGGCGGATCAGAAGAATATGAAAAATAATGGTGATTCCACCGCGAAGAATGTTCTCGTTCAGGGAACGATCCTCGCGGCTGCTTCCATCATTGCCAAGATCATAGGCCTGATCTACCGTATCCCCCTGTACAATATTCTGGGGGACGTCGGCAACAGCTATTATTCCACAGCAAATGAGATATATTCGATCATCCTTATGATCTCTTCCTTCAGCCTGCCCCTCGCGGTTTCCAGACTGATGAGTGAGAGAATCCAGAAGGGTGAAATGCGCAACGCTTACAAGGTATTCCTGTGTGCGATGCGTTTTGCTGTCATATCCGGCGGTATCCTGGCACTGATCACGTATGCATTCTCCGGAGTCCTGACCAGACAGATCATGAACCTGGAGTATGCGAAGTACGGACTTAAAGTGCTGGCGCCCGCCATACTCATTTTTGCGATAACAGGTACATTCCGCGGTTTCTTCCAGGGATTCTCCAACATGGTACCGACCGCGATCTCACAGGTCATCGAGCAGATCATCAATGCTGCTGTCTCTCTGTGGGGCGCATGGGTCCTCTATGATTATGGATTATCACTGGTGGCAGACGGTGCAGACGAACTGGTTGCCCCGGGGTGGGGCGCTGCCGGCGCTACCTTCGGTACGGTTGCATCCGTAACGATCGCGCTGCTGTTCATGATGTATCTGTACTCCAGATTCTCACGCAGATTCCGTCATGCAATCCGCAAAGACCACACGGGCAAGAGAGAGTCTTCCCGTTTTATCTACCGTCTGCTGATCCTGACGATCCTTCCGATCATTCTGTCGACCCTGATCTACAATATCTCCAATGTACTGGACCAGGGTATCTTCAATGCGATACTGAAAACACAGAATTACACGGAGAAGCAGTATGCGACGATCTGGGGTATTTACTCCGGAAGATTCCGTGTCCTGATGAACGTCCCGCTGTCCCTTGCGTCTTCGCTCGGTCCTGCTGTGGTGCCTTCTCTGACGGCAGCCGTTGCAGCCCGTGACAAGAACGCGGCTGTGAGAACGGTTCATTCCTCGACACGTTATACGATGATCATCACGATCCCCTGCGCACTCGGCATGGCCGCTCTCGGACGTCCCATCACGCAGATGCTGTTCCATCCGCAGACCGGACTTGACCTGTCCGCCGGAATCATGCAGGCCGGAGCGCTCATGATCATATTCTATTCACTCAGCACACTGACGACTGCGATCCTGCAGGGTCTTGGCAAACTCAGAGAGCCTCTGATCCACTGTGCCATCGCCCTTGTGATCCATGTGATCGCTCTGTTTGTGATGCTGCGCTACATGAACCTGAATATCTATTCCGTGCTGTATTCCAATATTATCTTTGCACTGGTCGTATGCATTCTGAACGCATTTTCGATCCGGAGAAATATATTCTATCAGCAGGAATACAGGAAGACATTTATCGTACCGGCGATCTCGTCCATTATCATGGCTTTCGGCTCTTACGCAATCTGGTATGTGCTGCACCTGGTGATCGGCAATACCATTTCCACGGTTGTTGCGATCTTTTGCGGAGCCCTGATCTATGCCGTCGCCCTGGTTACCCTCAGCGGAATTACCAAGTATGAGATGCTGAAGCTTCCCAAGGGTGAACTGCTCGTACGATTCTTTACAAGACTGGGATTACTACACTGATGGGTAAAAATACTGCAGTTTTTGAATCAGAAGAATTCCGGGAGATGCTGAATTCTGCCCGGACTATGAAGGAGCCGCCCCAGCAGGACGGCTCTCTTCGACAGGCATGGTTTATCAACCGCGCCAGGGAACTTGTGTCTCGCAGAGAAGAGGAACTGGGAAGAAAACTGACTTCCTGTGTCGTGACCTTCGGATGCCAGATGAATGAGAGGGACTCCGAGAAACTTCGCGGAATCCTGAAGCTCGCAGGCTATGAAGAGAGTGAGTCGGAGGATGCGGATTTTGTCCTCTACAACACCTGCACCGTCAGGGAGAACGCCAACATCCGTGTCTATGGACGTCTCGGTTCCCTGTCTGTATACCGCAGGAAGAATCCCGGCATGGTGATCGCCCTGTGCGGCTGTATGATGCAGGAGAAGGATGTTGTCGAGAAGATCCGCAGGGACTACAGGTATGTGAAACTTGTATTCGGTACTCACAATCTGCACCGTTTTGCAGAACTTCTGGTCGCTTCGCTGATGTCTGACAGCCAGGTGATCGATGTGGTGGACAAAGATGATTCCATCGTAGAAAACCTGCCTGCGGAGCGGACCTATTCCTTTAAGAGCGGCGTCAATATCATGTTCGGCTGCAATAATTTCTGTTCTTACTGCATTGTCCCGTATGTCAGGGGACGTGAGAAGAGCAGGGAGCCGAAGGAGATCATCCGCGAGATCGAACAGCTTGCCTCCGACGGCGTTGTCGAGGTCATGCTGCTTGGACAGAATGTCAATTCCTACGGAAAAGGACTTGAGCAGCCTGTGACCTTTGCCCGGCTGCTTCAGGAGATAGAGAAGATCGAAGGGATCGAGAGGATCCGTTTCATGACCTCACATCCGAAGGACCTGTCGGATGACCTGATCGAAGTGATGGCACACTCGAAGAAGATCTGCCGTCATCTGCATCTTCCTGTACAGAGTGGATCCTCACGCCTTCTGAAGATCATGAACAGGCACTATACAAAAGAGTCTTATCTGGAGCTGGTTGACAGGCTCAGGAAAGCCATGCCTGATCTGTCGCTCACAACGGATATCATCGTAGGTTTTCCGGGAGAGACCGAGGAAGACTTCCTGGAGACTATGGATATCGTAAGGAAAGTGGAATACGATTCTGCCTTCACATTCATCTATTCCAGAAGGACCGGGACGCCTGCTGCCTCTATGGAGAACCAGGTCAGTGAAGACGTTATCAAAGACCGTTTCGACCGCCTCCTGAAGGAAGTCCAGAGACTGGGAAGAATGAGGTCTTCACGCTTTGAGGGACAGGTGATGCCTGTGCTCGTTGAGGAACGCAACCGTCAGGAGGCGGGCTATATGACAGGCCGCACTCCCTACAATCTCGTAGTTCATTTTCCCGGAGACGAAGACCTGACCGGAAAGATCGTCAGCGTCAGACTGAATGAAGCCCGGGGATTTTATTACATGGGAGAGAGAGTTTAATTCATGTTGATAGATGAGATCGACGTCAGCAGACTGTCGCCGATGATGAAACTTTATGTCGAGACGAAGAAACAGTATCCGGGGTGCATATTGTTTTATCGCCTCGGCGATTTTTATGAGATGTTCTTCGACGATGCCATCATGGTGTCGCGTGAACTGGAGATCACCCTGACCGGCAAAGAATGCGGACTGGATGAGAGAGCGCCTATGTGCGGAGTTCCCTATCACGCAGTCGACGGATATCTGAACCGGCTCGTCGAGCATGGCCACAAGGTTGCCATCTGTGAGCAGGTCGAGGATCCGAAACTGGCCAAAGGGCTTGTGAAGAGGGAAGTTGTCAGGATTGCAACTCCTGGTACCAACCTGGATACTTCGTCGCTGGATGCAGGAAAAAATAATTATCTTCTGTGCATTGTATATCTCTCCGACAAGTTCGGAATTGCCGCAGCTGATATCACTACAGGCGTATTCTTTGTGACAGAGGCGGATTCCAGAAGGCGCCTTCGCGATGAGATCGTCCGCTACCAGCCGGCTGAGATCATCTGCAATGAAGCCATGTCGCTGTCCGGTTTTGACATGGACGAGATCAGGGATTCTGTCGGCGCCGCAGTCTTCACACTGGATCCTTCTTATTTTGAAGAAGATGAGTGCCGGCAGGCAATACTGGATCATTTCCATGTGGGTAACATCCAGGGACTTGGACTTGAAGATCTTGACTGCGGCATGATCGCAGCCGGGTCGACGCTGCGTTATCTTACCGAGACTCAGATGACGGAGCTTGGCAACCTGACCGAGATCACGCCATATTCGATCGGCAAGTATATGATCCTGGATTCATCTTCCAGAAGGAATCTGGAGCTGACTGAGACACTGAGGGAGAAGCAGAGAAGAGGTTCTCTTCTGTGGGTGCTCGACCGCACCAGGACAGCGATGGGAGCCAGGATGCTTCGCTCATTTCTGGAACAGCCCCTGATCGACGCTGATGAGATCGAGGCCAGGCTGGAAGCGGTCTCGGAAATGAACCGCAATGCGATCACCAGAGAGGAGATCCGGGAATATCTGCAGCCTGTATACGATCTGGAGAGACTGATCTCCAGGATTTCCTACAGGACTGCCAATCCGAGGGACCTGATTGCATTCCGCACTTCTCTGGAGATGGTGCCGCCCATCAAGACGGCGCTTGGTGAATTCAGTTCACCCCTTCTTCAGAAGATACGTGACGATATTGACGAGCTGCAGGATCTGTGTGCTCTGATCTCTGTATCCATCATAGATGACCCGCCCATGATCATACGCGAGGCAGGATTCATCAAGGACGGATACAATGAAGAGGTGGACCGCCTGCGCGCTGCCGCAAGAGACGGTAAGGGATGGCTTGCTGATGTCGAGATCCGCGAGCGTGAGAGGACCGGCATCGCGAAACTGAAACTCAAGTTCAACAAAGTCTTCGGATATTATCTTGAAGTCCCCAACAGTTTCCGCGACAAAGTACCCGAGGATTACATGCGCAAGCAGACGCTGGTCAATGCGGAGCGCTATATCACGCCCGAACTGAAAGAACTCGAAGAGACGATCCTGGGGGCTTCCGATAAACTCAACACTCTGGAGTATGAGCTGTTTGTCGAGATCCGCGAGAAGATAGCGGACAATACGGCGCGGATACAGAGCACCGCGCGCGCCATCGCGGCGGCGGATGTGTTCGCTTCGCTTGCCTGTGTCGCAGAACGCAACCGGTATGTATGCCCGAAGATCAACGACAAGGGTATCATAGATATCCGTGACGGCCGCCATCCGGTCGTTGAACAGATGGGGGCGGGAGACCTGTTCGTACCCAACGACACTCTCCTGGACAACAGGAAGAACCGTGTCAGCATCATCACCGGTCCCAACATGGCCGGCAAGTCCACATACATGAGGCAGACAGCCC
Source organism: uncultured Lachnospiraceae bacterium (assembly GCA_902801515.1). Lineage (GTDB taxonomy): Bacteria > Bacillota > Clostridia > Lachnospirales > Lachnospiraceae > Porcincola. The sequence goes on along the minus strand of CADCII010000013.1, from coordinate 24,192 downwards.
TGATCGTACTGATGGCGCAGATCGGCTCATTTGTCCCTGCTTCATCCGCAAGCATAGGCCTTGTGGACCGTATCTTCACAAGAGTCGGTGCCTCCGATGACCTGGCAAGCGGACAGTCTACTTTCATGGTGGAAATGAGTGAGGTCGCAAATATTCTGCGCCACGCCACGCGCAACTCCCTTCTGATCCTGGATGAGATCGGCCGGGGAACTTCCACGTACGATGGCCTGTCCATCGCGTGGGCAGTCGTGGAGCATATCGCTGACACAAAACTGATCGGGGCAAAAACACTCTTTGCCACGCATTATCATGAGCTCACGGAACTCGAGGGGAAGATCCCCGGCGTCAACAATTACTGCATCGCCGTCAAGGAGAAGGGGGATGATATCGTCTTTCTCCGCAAGATCGTCAAGGGCGGTGCTGACAAGAGCTACGGCATCCAGGTAGCGAAGCTTGCCGGTGTTCCGGATACTGTGATCGCCCGGGCGAAAGAACTGGCGGAAGAGCTCTCGGAAAATGACATCACAGAGAACGTGGTGGCTGCCGCAGGAGAGAATGTTGAGAAGAAGCCGAGGAAGCCGAAGCTCGACCAGACAGACATGAACCAGATGTCATTTTTTGATACGGTAACCGATGAAGCCATAGTAAATGAACTCATGGATATCGATGTCTCTCATCTGACACCGATCGATGCGCTCAATACCATCTATGCGCTTCAGAACAGACTGAAGAACCGGTGGAAGCCGGAATAAGCAATACAGATATACAGAGGTAATTCATGGCCCGGATACATCTTCTGGACCAGGCTGTCATCGACAAGATCGCCGCCGGCGAGGTCGTTGAACGGCCGGGATCCATCGTGAAAGAACTGTGTGAGAATGCCATAGACGCCGGCGCGTCGGCGCTGACTGTGGAGATCAGGGACGGCGGCGTAAGCCTGATCCGTGTCACTGACAACGGAGAAGGGATCGCCCCGGATCAGATCCGAACGGCGTTTCTGCGCCATGCGACGTCCAAGATCACTGAAGTGGAAGACCTGACGACGATCCGCTCCTTTGGATTCAGGGGGGAGGCTCTCTCCAGCATCTCGGCAGTCAGCCGGGTGGAACTGATCACGAAGACCCGTGAGAATCTGACAGGCATCCGCTACAAGGTTGACGGAGGTGCCGAGATCCTGTATGAGGAGATCGGGGCACCGGAAGGAAGCACCTTCCTCGTGAGAGACCTGTTCTACAATACGCCCGCGAGGAAGAAATTCCTCAAGAGCGCACAGACAGAAGCAGGATATATCAGTGACTTTGTCAGCAGGCTTGCACTGTCCCATCCGGAGATCTCAGTCAAGTTCATGGTGAACGGGACGACAAAACTCTCAACATCCGGCTCGGGCAGCCAGAAAGATGTGATCTATTCCGTGTTCGGAAGAGACATCACTGCGAACCTGATTGAGATTGAACGGACAGATGAGGCACAGGAGATGACGCTCCGCGGCTGGATCGGCAAGCCTCAGATCTCCAGGGGGAACCGTACCTGCGAGATCTTCTATGTGAACGGAAGACTCATTTACAACAACATCATGTCCAAGGCAGTCGAGGAAGGATATGAGACTTTCCTGATGCAGCATAAGTTCCCGTTCGTGATCCTGAGCCTGGATCTTCCGGGGACAAAAGTCGATGTAAATGTACATCCTGCCAAGGCACAGGTCCGCTTCTCGGAAGGACCTGCCGTCTTTGATTTTGTCAAAGATGCTGTGAAAGAAACCCTCACTCACAGGGAACTGATCATCGATACTAACTTCGGAACGGTAAAAGAGGAAGAGGCGCAGAAGAAAGAGGCTCTGAAAAGAGCACTTGAGGCAGAGGCGAAGACTTCCGTGCCCGAACCCTTTGAGAAACTTCGAAGAGAACACCAGGCGCAGAATGAAAGCGGTTCCGGTACACAGTCATATAAAGGCGGAGTCTCACCATACGCAAGGCAGTATCCGGACGCGGACAGGCAGAGAGCAGAATCTGCCGAGAGAATCCGGCAGTCCAACCAGTTCCTGAAGGAAGTGTCACAGCTGTCGATTTTCGATGACGACTTCGGCAGCGGATCACAGCCCGGCAGTGCCAATCCCTCACAGGATGCAGAGCAGCCCGGCGCTTTGGTGCCGGAACTGGATGCCGTGCGTGAGGATATCAGCTATACAGCCGGAAAACAGCCAGGCGAAGAGGGGGATGCCGGCGAGCGCATAAGCCAGGCAAAGTTCCTGACCCCGGAACACCTTAAGGAACACCGTCTGATCGGACAGGTCTTTGACACATACTGGATCGTTGAATTCCAGGATCACATGTATATCATCGACCAGCATGCAGCCCATGAGAAGGTAATGTTTGAGAGGATGATGAGGAAGTACCGCAATAAGCAGGCTTCCTCACAGATGATCAGTCCGTCGCTTATCCTGTCTCTTACCATGGCGGAGGAGGATCTGCTGACCTCCAATATGGAATACTTCCGGGAGATCGGGTTTGAGATCGAACCTTTCGGCGGACATGATTATGCCATCAGCGCGGTCCCGCAGGACCTGTTCGGACTGACGGAGCGGGAATTCTTCATGGAGATGCTCGACAGTCTGAGCACGGACACCGGGAAGCAGTCCATAGAGAATCTAACAGCACGAGTCGCCACGATGGCATGCAAGGCAGCTGTCAAAGGCAATACACGCCTGAGTGTCCAGGAAGCAGACGCACTGATCAGCGAACTTCTGACCCTGGACAATCCTTACAACTGTCCCCACGGACGTCCAACGATCCTGTCCATGTCCAGAACAGAGATCGAGAAGAAGTTCCACAGGATCGTGTAAGGCAGTGAGAGAGATCATATGTCAGATGGAAATGAAATGAACAGACCCAGACTGGTAGTCCTGACCGGTCCGACCGCGGTCGGCAAGACCGCGCTGTCCACAGAGCTTGCAGCAGCCATCGGAGGTGAGATCATCTCCGCTGACTCCATGCAGGTCTACCGTGGGATGGATATCGGATCTGCCAAGATAAGGCCGGAAGAGATGAACGGGATCAGGCATTATCTGATCGATATCCTTGATCCGCAGGAATCCTTCGACATCGTACAGTTCCAGACACTGGCAAAAGAAGCGATGGAGAAGATATACGCGGCAGGGCATATTCCGGTCATTGTCGGAGGCACCGGCTTCTATATCCAGTCTGTCGTCTATGATATAGATTTTGCTGAAAATGACGGTGACACTGCGTACCGGAGAATGCTGGAAGAGGATCCGGATCCGCAGAAGCTCCACCGTATGCTGGAAGAGGTGGATCCCGAGTCAGCGGCAGAGATCCATTCCAACAATATCAAGAGAACGATCCGAGCTCTGGAATTCTATCACCAGACCGGAAAAAAGATATCTGAACATAACGCTCAGGAACGGGAGAAGGAGTCTCCCTACAATTTTGCTTATTTTGTCCTGAATGATGACAGGGCGAAAGTATATGAACGGATCGACCGCAGAGTAGACTTGATGATGGAAGAAGGCCTGGAGGATGAAGTCAGAAGGCTAAAAGAAGCCGGAATGACACAGGACATGGTATCCATGAAGGGTCTTGGCTATGCTGAACTTCTGCATTACCTGAACGGGGATTATCCCCTGGGGGAAGCCGTCCGCCTGATCAAGCGCAACACCAGGCATTTCGCAAAGCGCCAGATCACCTGGTTCAAGCGGGAGAAGGAAGTGACCTGGATCGACCGGGGACTGTATGACAATGATGAGCGGAAGATCCTGGACGCGATGCTTCAGGTGCTCAGAGAGAAAGGAATCATATGACACAGCAGGATATAGCAGAACATATTCAGGATGTCATGAACAGATATACTGCGGGGGGACTGTATGAGCAGATGGGGATCTCTCCCAGAGTAATTGAACTGGGAGATGAAGTCTGCGATTCACTGAAAGAGAGATTTGCGCTTTTTGACAAAACTGCGCAGGCAAACCAGCTGAAGGTGATCGGAGCCATGCAGAAGAACAGGATCTCTGCAGAACACTTCAACGGTTCCACGGGATACGGATACAATGACGCCGGCAGGGACGACCTCGAGAAAGTCTACGCTGACACATTTCACACACAGGATGCCCTTGTCCGTGCACAGATCACATGCGGAACCCACGCCCTGAGCCTTGCGCTTGGAGCAAATCTCAGGCCGGGTGATGAGATGGTCTCGATCAGCGGAAAACCCTATGACACTCTGGAGGAAGTCATCGGAATACGCCCGTCCAGAGGCAGCCTTGCCGAGTACGGGATCACCTACAGTCAGGTGGAACTTAAGGAAGACGGATCATTTGATTTTGATGCGATCCAAAAAGCGCTGAAACCAAATACACGCCTTGCGGCGATACAGCGCTCGAAGGGCTATCTGACCCGGCCGTCCCTCTCAGTGGAACAGATCGCTGAGGCGATCTCATTTGTCAAAGAGCTTCGGCCTGATATTATAGTCATGGTAGATAACTGCTACGGAGAGTTTGTCGATGTGGTCGAGCCTTCGGACTTCGGAGCGGATATGACAGTGGGATCGCTGATCAAGAACCCGGGAGGTGGACTGGCTCCCATGGGAGGCTATATCGCCGGGACTGAAGAGTGCGTGGAGAACTGTGCAGTCCGCCTGACATCCCCGGGACTTGGCAGAGAAGTAGGGGCAAGCCTTCAGGTGAACCGCTCTCTCTATCAGGGACTGTTCCTCGCTCCGACCGTCACGGCAGGTGCCCTGAAAGGCGCAGTTTTTGCCGCAAACCTGTTTGAGAGGTTCGGATACAGATGTATCCCGGATGCGAATGAGAGGCGGAATGACATCATCCAGGCGATAGAATTCGGCTGCGCTGATGGCCTGAAGCGATTCTGTGAAGGCATTCAGGCCGCTGCTCCGGTTGACTCTTATGTGACGCCTGAGCCGTGGGCGATGCCCGGCTACGACAGCGATGTGATCATGGCAGCTGGTGCGTTTATCCAGGGATCCTCCATAGAACTGTCGGCAGACGGCCCTCTGCACGAACCCTACGCAGCTTATTTTCAGGGCGGACTTACCTGGGAACATGCAAGGTTCGGCATCCTGAAGGCGTTCCAGAAACTGTGCGATGCAGGACTGATCAATGGAATATAAATAACTGTATATGGAATACAGATAATGGTAAGGGAAGGGGGATATTCATGAAAAATGTGGTGATCATAGGCTGCGGCGCGGCAGGCATGATGGCGGCCATCGCCGCTGCGAGAGAAGGTGCGCAGGTGACTGTCCTTGAGATGGGAAGGAAGCCCGGAAGAAAACTGCTGCTGACCGGCAACAGCCGCTGCAACCTTACGACTCTGGATCCTGACCTGTGTGAAAAGTACGCTTCACTGGAAGACGGATCCTGCTCCGCTTTTGTCCGTACAGTTTATGAGCAGTTCTCTGTCAGCGACACACTGAACCTTTTTGAGGACTGCGGACTGCTGACTGCAGCTGAGCATGAAACATGGGTATACCCGGTCACAGGAAAGTCTGAGAGCGTACTTGGCGTTCTGCTCGGCGAACTGCAGCGGCTGAAGATAAAACTGAAATACAATGTGGAAGTTACCGAGATCAGCAGACAGGATGATATGTGGCAGGTACACACAGACGGATGGTCCTATCCATGCGACAGTGTAGTGATCGCCTGCGGATCCAGGGCCGTACCCTCAACAGGATCCAACGGGAGCGGATATGAACTGTGCAGAGGCCTTGGTCTGGATGTGACAGATATCCTGCCGGCGCTCACAGCGATTAAGTGCAGACTGACACGTGAAGACTGCCGGCCGTTTACGCCGGGTGTTTCCTCCGGAAAGGCTGCAGAGGATGAGTCAGGAAAAAGTGCCGCCATGGATCCGCTGCCGCTTGCGGCCGGGACCCGGACAGCGGCTTTAGTGAATGTATATGCAGACGGGAATTTCATTGCAAATGAGAGAGGCCAGGTACAGTTCACCCAGACAGGAGTCTCCGGCATCGTGATATTCAACATGAGCCGCTATACAGGCAGGGCGCTCCATGAAGGAAAGGACGTCCGGCTGCTCCTGGATCTTCTTCCTGATATTTCACAGGAGAAACTGACAGGAACGCTTGAGAGACTGCGCCAGGTACGTCCGGATGACAGTATGCGAGGCTTTCTGACCGGAATCCTGCCTCCAGGACTGATCCCTCTCTTTGAGACAGAGACAGATCCTGCCGCTGCGGCAGGACAGATCAAGGCTCTGGAACTGCAGGCGCTTGGACACAGAGACTTCGACAACTGTCAGGTATGTGCAGGAGGCGTACGGCTGACAGAACTGTATCCGAAGACCATGGAATGTGTCAGGAACGACCTTCGAGGAATCCATATCGCCGGCGAGCTTGCTGACGTGGACGGCCCGTGCGGCGGATATAACCTGCAGTGGGCATGGGCAAGCGGATATACGGCAGGCCGCCACGCAGCCATGTAAAGGTCAGATCTATGATCAGAATCACTCAGCTGAAAATGAATCCTGCACAGAACCGCTCTGATCTTGTAAAGATGGTGAGGAACATACTCCGCCTCAGAGAGGATGAGCCATGCTCTGTCGAGATTATAAAGCAGTCTGTGGACGCCCGCAGAAAGCCGGATATTTACTATGTTTATACGGTACATGCCTCGCTGAAAGATGAGAAGACCGAGCGCCGTGTACTGAAACACATCCGCGTCAAAAACGCGGAATATGTCATCAATCCGGTTTATCCACCGGCGCAGATGGCTGACGCATCCTCAGTAAGCGTTCAAAAAACTGAGCGCAGACACAGAGGATCCGTCGTGATCATCGGCACAGGCCCTGCCGGTCTGTTCTGCGGCCTTCTCCTTGCAAGGCAGGGACTTGCCCCGGTCCTGATCGAGCGCGGTGAACGTGCAGCGGACAGGACGAAGACGGTCAGGAAATTCTGGGAAGGTACAGTTTCACAGCCGGATCCGGATTCCAACGTACAGTTCGGCGAAGGCGGGGCGGGAACATTTTCCGACGGAAAACTGAATACAGGCATCAAAGATCCTCAGGGCAGGATCCGGTTTATACTGCAGACATTTGTGGACGCCGGGGCAGACCCGGACATCCTGTATTCCTACAAGCCTCATATCGGCACGGACGTTCTGACTTCCGTAGTCACGCATATTACGGATGAGATCTGCGAACGCGGGGGAGAAGTCCGGTTCGGGACAAAACTTGATAAGCTTGCGCAGCTTCCGGACGGCACATGGGACCTTACTCTCACTCCCGTAAATATGCCGGGACCGTTCACAGCCCCGGATACATCTTCGTCAAAGGATTCTCTGCCGTATCACATGACAGCAGACCGCGTTGTCCTTGCCATCGGACACTCAGCGCGGGATACATTTTACATGCTCAAAGACAGCGGGATCGTCATGACGCCCAAAGCTTTTGCCGTCGGGCTGAGGATCCAGCATCCGCAGTCAGTGATCGACCGTGCCATGTACGGAGAAAACTGTCCGTACGAAATGCCGCCTTCACCCTACAAACTGACACATCGACTTGAGGGCGGAAGGGGCGTCTATTCATTCTGCATGTGCCCGGGAGGCTATGTGGTCAATGCTTCTTCTGAGAAGGAGATGATGACAGTGAACGGCATGAGTCTGCGGGGACGGGATTCCGGAGTCGCCAACAGTGCGATCGTAGTGACAGTATCGCCTGATGAATATGCTTCCTGTCTGAAACATGGATCTACTGACGTCCTCGCCGGCATTGAATTCCAGAGAAGACTGGAGTGCGCTGCATACAGAGCAGGAGGGGGATATATCCCGGTCCAGACATTTAAAAACTTCAGACTGGGTCAGGACGGGAGCATTGACACTGATTTTGAGCCAAGGATCAGAGGCGCATACCGGAGCGCGGATCTTCGTCATATCCTTCCGGAGAGTGTAAGTGCCGGGATCGAGGAGGGCATTCTTGCCTGGGAACGCCAGATCAGCGGATTTGCCGATCCGCTGGCACTTCTTGCGGGAGTGGAGAGCAGGACTTCTTCTCCGGTCCGTCTTGAAAGAGGTGCAGACTGTCAGTCCGTATCCCACCGGGGACTGTATCCGTGCGGTGAAGGCGCAGGGTATGCCGGCGGTATTACCAGCGCGGCTGCGGATGGCTTAAGGGTGGCGGAAGCCATCCTCGCAGAGTCTGATTGTTGATTATTACAGGCTAATCATGTAGAATAACCGGGAGAGTACGCGCAGGTACAGCGTATGAATAACAACAATTACAGAACCATCAGCCAGCTTCCCGGTACAGAGAGACCTTATGAGAAATGTGAACGCTCCGGTCCTGAAGCCCTGAGTGACGCTGAACTTCTCGCAGTGATCCTAAGGACAGGTTCAGAGGGCGTGAATGTACTCGACATGAGCCGCAATATTCTGTCATCTCTTGGAAGTGAAGGGATCGCGGGCCTGTGCAGAGTTACACAGGCAGGCCTTTGCCAGATCCGCGGCATAGGCAGAGTCAAGGCTCTGCAGATCATATGTATCGCAGAACTGTCCAAGCGGATCGCTCACGCGGATATCGGGTTTGAAGCGGAACTGAACTTTAACGATCCGCAGACTATTGCGGACTATTACATGGAAGATCTCAGGCATGAGAATCAGGAAGTCATGTACCTGCTGTGCCTCAGCAGTAAGGGGAGTCTGCTGAAAAAAGAGATCATTTCCAGAGGAACCATTAACAGCACAGTGATCAACCCCAGGGAGATCTTTGTGTCTGCCCTGAGCCACAGAGCAGCCTGTGTCATCCTGATGCACAATCATCCAAGCGGTGATCCGACTCCGTCACAGGAGGATATATCGATCACCCGGAAGATCCAGAGGTGCGGGCATATGCTCGGTATCGAACTTCTGGACCATATTGTGGTGGGGGATCACAGATTTGTCAGTCTGAAGACGGAAGGCCTCATGGGACAGGGAGGCCGTATGCGGGCTGCTTCCTGAGCAGATCATATAAGGGGTTGGATATAGACAGATGTTTTTTTCAAATATGATCGGTGTTGACCTCGGAACGGACACTCTGAAGCTTCGAGACAGGAGCGGAGAGAAGTTCATGGAGAACCGGGATATGATTGCCGTCAGAGACAGGAAGGTCCTGGCGATCGGCAATGACGCATACGAGATGTATGAGAAGAATCCCGCTTCGGTCCGTGTGTCGCGTCCAATGACGGGCGGCGTCATTGCGTCTTCCTCCGACATGGAGCACGTCCTGACGTACACATTGAAAAAGTTTACTTCATTTTCCCAGAAAACAGCGGGAATCTGCATCGCGGTGCCGTCACAGGTGACACCTGTGGAACAGCGCGCTTTTTATAATGTCTGCAATACGACACTGAGTCCCGGAAGGGTCCATCTGGTAGAAAAGGGGATCGCTGACGCGATCTCCATAGGTCTGCCGGTGCTCGGCCCTGAGGGACATATGATCGTCAATATAGGAGCCGATACTACCGAGATCACTGTTATTTCCGACGGCAAGGTCGTGATCGGACGTACGCTGAAGGAAGGCGGATTTTCCCTGGATGATGATATCGTCACCATGATCCGACGAAAGTTCAATATCAGCATCGGCAGGAAAACGGCTGAACAGCTCAAGAACAACCTGGCATTTATGATCAACGGACCAAGACTGGAACAGAAGGTCTTCGGCATCCACACACTGTCGGGACTTCCGAAGTCAGACATGATCCCTGCCCTGGCGGTCTCTGTGGCTGTCCTGAGCACAATCGACCGGATCGTGGACGAGATCAGGCAGGTTGTAGACCGGACGCCGCCGATCCTGCGGCAGGATATCATGAAGGAGGGGATCTTCCTGACCGGAGGCGTATCCCTGCTCCAGAATCTGCCGATCTATATCCAGAAGGAAGTATCGCTTCCGGTCTATCACATACAGGACCCGAAGCATTCAACCATACGCGGTCTTGTCACCATGATTAACCAGAAGGAGCTGCATACACTGATGCGCTCCCCAAGGAGGTAACAGCATGAACCAGAACCAGAAGAAGGGAAAGACGGCTCTGATCGTTCTGACGATCATCTGTATCCTGCTGATCGGAATGTCAATCGTAGGTTCGCAGATGACCGGCCCCATTACCGGTTTTACCGGATATATCATCACACCGATCCAGAAGGGCATGAATTCTCTCGGCGCTTTTCTGTCCGGCTTTTCCACGAACATGACAGATGCCGCTGCGCTTCGTGAAGAGAATGCACGTCTCCAGGCACAGGTGGACACTCTGACGGAGGAGAACTCCAAACTGGTGCTGAATAAGGAGGAACTTGACCGTCTCCAGGAACTGCTGTCTCTGAAAGAGCAGTATTCTGATTACGATACCGTAGGGGCAAGGGTGATTTCCAAGGGATCCGGCAACTGGTTTTCTTCATTTACCATAGACAAGGGCAGCAATGACGGGATAACCACGGACTGCAATGTCATGGCAGGCGCCGGACTGTGCGGCATCGTCACCGCGGTCGGCCCGAACTGGGCAAGAGTCCGCGCGATCATCGATGACAATTCAAATGTATCCGCGATGATCTCCACCACTTCGGATACCTGCATCATCGCCGGCAATCTGCGTCTGATCGACGAGGGAACACTCTCGCTGGTCAAACTTACAGATGACAACAACCATGTTCACGTAGGCGACAAGGTCGTTACCAGCAACATATCCGAGAAGTTCCTTCCGGGAATCCTGATTGGCTATATCTCCGAACTGAACAATGATTCCAATAACCTGACCAAGTCCGGCACGGTCAATCCTGCGGTCGATTTCAAGCATCTGCAGGAGGTGCTGGTCATCCGGACGAAGAAAGTCTATGTGGCAGAAAACGCTGACGCATCGCAGGAAGTTCAGACAGAAGCTCCCGATACGACGACGCTTACCGCTCCGAGAGCAGAGGACGCAGCCGCGGCTGCTGAGGCATCCGGAGAACAGAACGCCGAAGGCGGTCAGCAGGAGGGCGGCGAGGATACAGCAGGCGAAGGAGGGGCTGAGTGAAACGCAGAGTGACAATCGGGATCCTGTGTATACTGACAGCCGTACTTCAGACAACGCTGCTGTCCTATATACAGATCGCATCGATCCGGCCGAATCTTCCGGTTATCCTCACGGCTTCCTTTGCCCTGATGTGCGGAAGAGAGACAGGAATGACTGTCGGGTTTTTCACAGGCCTTCTGCTTGATTTCTTCGGCGGAGGGATCCTGGGATTCTATGCCCTGATCTACACCCTGATCGGATACTTTGCCGGGTATACTTATCGCATATTCTATGATGATGATATCAAGACGCCCCTGCTGCTGATCGGCATCTGTGACCTGGCTTACGGAATCTGCCAGTATGTTACGACATTTCTGATCAGAGGCAGGATCCATCTGTTTTTCTATCTGAGAAGGATCATCATACCGGAGATGATCTACACCGTCATCTTCGCGGTTTTTCTGTACCAGCTGAATTACTACATCAACAAGAAGACCAGAGGAACCTATTACTGAGGACATACAGTTTGAGAAATAAAAGTAATAAAAACAGAAAAATATCTGCGGATTCTTCGCTCAGGACCAGATTCCTGGTTCTGATCCTGATCTTTCTGCTGCTTACAGGCGCGATCATCACGCGTCTGTTTGACCTGCAGATCATGAAAGGCGAAAGTTACGAGAATGATTTCACGCTGTCGATCGAGAAGAAGAGAGTGCTGAAGTCCACACGCGGCGAGATCTTTGACTGCAATGGAAATACGCTTGCCTATAATGAACTCACCTATGATGTCACATTTGAGGATAAGGGCAGCTACGAGAGCAACCGTCAGAGAAACCTTGCACTGAACAGCATTCTGTATACTGCCATCAAGATCATCGAATCCCACGGGGACACGACCTTCGACAATTTCAGGATCGACCTGGACAAGGACGGCAATTATGTCTACAACGTCAAGGGATTCAATCTGTCCCGTTTCAAGGCTGACTTCTTCGGTTATCCGACGATAGATGAACTGCAGCCGAACGAGGCTGATATCTCAGCGCCTGATCTGATCGATCTTATGTGCTCCGACAGATATTACGGGCTCATTTCCGAGAGAAATACGAAAGAAGACCTTGAGGAGTGGAATCTCCCTGAGAGCTTTACTCCAGAAGAGATCCTGCAGCTGTGCCAGTTCAGATCCACACTGCAGGCAAACGCCTACCAGAGATATAACTCCATCATCCTGGCGAAGGATGTGAAGGAAGAGACGGTATCACAGCTTCTTGAGAACACCGGTACCCTGCAGGGAATCGATGTTACTGAGGATTACAAGAGAATCTACAACGACGCCCTGTATTTTGCCCCGATCATCGGCTATACAGGCCAGGTATCCGCAGAGGAACTGAAAGAACTGAGGGAAATCGATTCCAGTTACGACAGCACGGATATCGTCGGAAAGGTCGGACTGGAGAAAGTCATGGAGACGGACCTGCAGGGCCGCAAGGGTTCTGAGACCATCTATGTCGACAACCTTGGCCGTACCATATCGACTTCGGCAGCCACACAGCCGGAGGCGGGCAATTCACTGTACCTGACACTTGACTCTGACTTGCAGAAGGCCTGCTACAAGATTCTGGAAGAATATATAGCGGGTATTCTCTGGGCGAATATCGTAGACACGGAGTCGATCGATGAGAGCTGGATCGCCACGGCTGACGATGTCCGTATCCCGGTCTATGACGTGTACTATTCACTGTTTGAGAATAATGTCCTGAGTGTTGAGCATCTGTCTGCTCCGAACGCTTCGACCAACGAACAGAACGTATATCACGCATTCCAGGAAAAGGCGTCTTCCATATTCGCGGAGATCAAGAATCAGCTTACGATCGACGATCCGACGCCGTATTCGGAACTGTCGGATGAAATGAAAGTCTATCAGTCATACATTGTGGATACCATGCTTCCGCAGACCGGCATCCTCAATGAAGAGGCTATCGACAAATCTGACCTTACCTACAAGGCGTGGGCGGAAGATGAGTCGATCAGCCTGCAGGAACTTCTGACATATGCTCTGTCAAAAAACTGGATCGATGTGAACGGAATCACGGAAAACATCAGCTACATGGACTCCACGGAAGTGTATTCTGCACTTGCTGATTACATCGCCGAGTATCTCGGATCCGACTCCGATTTCTGTAAGAGAGTGTTCCGTTACATGCTGATGGAAGGAAGCCTGTCAGGCGCGCAGGTATGCCTGCTGCTCTTTGACCAGGGCGTTCTGGACATGAATACATCCGATTATGACCTGCTGTCAAACGGATCTCTGGGCGGATACGATTTCATCCGCGATAAGATCTACAATCTGCAGATCACACCTGACCAGCTGGCGCTCAATCCCTGTTCGGGAGCGATCGTTGTGACGGATCCGGACAATGGTTCAGTCAAAGCATGCGTGACTTATCCCAGTTATGACAGCAACCGTCTTGTAAATGAGATGGACAGCGCGTATTATTACAAGCTTGTCACGGACCTGTCCAGCCCGTTCTACAGCCGTGCCACACAGGAACTGCTGGCACCCGGTTCCACCTTCAAACCGGTGGCGGCCGCCGCAGGCGTATCGGAAGGTGTCCTTGCCACAACAGAAGGTCTGTACTGTACCGGTGAATTCGATGGTGTCGATCCTACGATCAAATGCTGGATCTATCCGGGAGCGCACGGGACAGAGACTCTGGCCGACGGTATCAAGAACTCCTGCAACTTCTTCTTCAATACCATCGGATGGAGACTGGCATCCGTCAACGGATCTTATGACGATGATACAGGCGTTAAGCGGCTCCAGAAGTACGCTTCCATGTTCGGCCTTGACTCAGCCTCCGGCATCGAAGTGCCTGAGTCCAGCCCTCATATGCTGACATATGACGCAGTCAGAGGCGCCATGGGACAGGCAGATAACGCATATACCGTTTCCCAGCTTGCCCGCTATGTCATGACTGTCGCCAATTCAGGAAACTGTTATGACCTCACACTGGTCGACAAGATCACGGACCAGAACGGCAATACCGTCTCTGAAAATGATCCGGTCCTGCATGACCAGGCGTCCCTGTCCGGAGAACTGTGGGATGCGATCCATCTGGGCATGCGTGAGGTGGTACTGAACCATAAGGCATTTGAAGAGTATAATGTGTCAGGCGGCGTAGCCGTTTCCGGCAAGACCGGTACTGCACAGGAGATCACGACCAAACCGAACCACGCTCTGTTTATCGGATACGCGCCTTCAGACGCTCCGACCATGTCACTTGCATGCAGAATCGCCTACGGATACACATCCACCAATACAGCTGCGATGGCAAGAGACGTAATTGAGTATTATTTTAACCAGAAAGATATCTCGGAACTGATTCCGGGACATGCGATCCAGGTTACCACAGATAATACACGTACAGACTGATCACGAAACAATAACAGGCCGGTGGTGTTATGAAACAATCTTCGATCGAATTAAAAAGCACAAAATACGTCCTCACTCTTGTCATGGATCCGAACGTGCCGTTTGAAACGATCCTTGAGGATGTGACGGATAAGTTCCGCCAGAGCGCACGCTTCTTCAAAGGCGCTTCCATGGCAATGGCATTTGCCGGCAGGCCTGTTACGGAAAAACAGGAGAGGCAGCTGCTGTCGGCAGTCACTGAGTATTGCGATATCAATATCACCTGTGTCATTGAGGAAAATGAAGATCGTGAGAGAGCGCAGTACGAAGCGATCGCAAAAGCGCTTCCGCCAGAAGAAGAGAGCATTGATGCTGATCTTGCTGAAGATGCTGTATCAGCGGAAGCGGAAACTGCAGATATCCTCTGCGGCAGCCTGAAGAACGGACAGCGTGTCTTCTCGGATAAAACGATCCTGCTGCTTGGGGATGTTGAGCCGGGAGCTGAAGTCGCTTCACGCAAAAATGTGTTTGTCGCCGGCTGTGCCATGGGTACGCTGAGAGCAGGTGTCGGCGGGCAGGAAGGCTGCTTTGCTGCCGCCCTGATCATGAAGCCTTCCGCGCTGGAAGTGGACGGACACCGGTCTGTCGCAGCGATCCGCAAGAGGAGTTTTGATGACAGCTATACGCCGTATCCGCAGATCTGCACAGTGGAAGACGGCAGGATGAAGATGGATACTATCTCGGGGCGGACCTGGAACCATATCTTTGAGAGACTGTCCCAGAAGAAGGAAGCAGACCCGGTATCAGGAGAGGAATCCTCCTGACTGAAGTCACGAGAGGAATCCGCAGACTGGTAAATGACTCTGAAACAAAGGAGTTGACATGTTTCGTCAATACAGATTAAGAAATTACAGTTTCCCTCTTATCGCAGCAGTTATAGCGCTGTCGGTGATAGGGATCATGATCATCGGGAGTGCTCAGAAATCTTCCCAGAGCAGGCAGATCTTCGGCCTGATCATCGGGGTGGCTGTCATGCTGATCCTGTCCCTGATCGATTACGGTACCTATACGAGGATGCGCTGGATCATCTACCTGACAGGATGCGTGCTTCTTATCCTGGTTCTGCTGATCGGCAATACGGTCGGCGGCGCTACGAGATGGATCGAGATCGGTATCAGGTTCCAGCCTTCCGATCTGATGAAACTGTGCATGATCGTGTTCTTTGCAGGCTATTTTAACCAGTATGATTCGCAGCTGAACACTCCGAAGATCATACTCGGATCCCTTGCGATCCTTGCAGTTCCGCTGTTTCTTATCTACAAGGAACCGGATCTGTCTACCACGATCGTCACAGCGCTTGTCTTTTGTGCTATAATATTTGCAGCCGGACTGAGCTGGAAGATCATATTTGCGATCCTTGCGGTTGCAGTTCCGGGAGCGGCGATATTCCTCAGCCTGGTTCTCAGCCCCGATCAGACACTGATCGCTGACTACCAGAGAGAGAGAATCCTGTCCTGGCTAAGACCGGGTGAATACTCTGAAGCTGCATACCAGCAGCAGAACTCTATCATCGCAATCGGCTCCGGACAGCTGTACGGCAAGGGCCTGAACAACAATGCGGTCAATTCCGTCAAAAACGGTAACTTTATCGCTGAACCCCAGACAGACTTTATCTATGCTGTCGCAGGAGAGGAACTTGGTTTTGCCGGCTGTGTGCTGATCATCATTCTGGAACTGTTCATCGCACTGATGTGTTTCAGGATCGGACTGAGGGCACGTGAGAAAGAGGGAATGCTCATCTGTATCGGCGTCGGTTCTCTGGTCATGTTCCAGAGCAGCCTGAATATCGGTGTTACAACCGGCCTGATGCCGAACACAGGTATCACACTTCCCTTTGTAAGTTATGGTGTCACATCTCTTGTTACATTCTGTATGGAGATTGGCATCGTGCTGAATGTGGGACTGCAGCCCAAGCGGCCGCCTGCAGTTCCGGAGACAGGACAGGCCGCGTTCAGATTCCGGAACGGTACTTATATATCCTGACACAGGAAAGGAAGACGCAGTAATGAATATCGGGTTTATTGCGCATGACGCTAAAAAGAAACTGATGCAGAACTGCTGTATCGCTTACCGGGGGATCCTGGCAAGGCACGATCTGTATGCGACAGGTACGACAGGCAGGCTTATTCAGGAAGCGACCGGACTTCAGGTCCATAAGTTCCTGGAAGGGCATGTCGGCGGTGAACAGCAGATGAGTGCGATGGTTGAGCAGAATCAGATGGACCTTGTGCTGTTTTTCAGGGATCCTGAAGGCACTGTTTCAAGCCACAGCGACGTCGCGGATCTGTCCAAAGTGATCCGGATGTGCGACCTGCACAATGTTCCCCTTGCAACCAACATCGCATCTGCGGAGATCCTGCTGAAGTCTCTTGACAGCGGAGATCTTGACTGGCGTGAAATGTATCATTGATTATGGCGAATAGAAGAAATACCAAACCTGACTACTATACACAGCGTGAATGGAACCGGATGCAGGCAAGGGAGAGAGCGCAGGCAAGAGCTTCCCGCAATCTCCTTATAGCCGTGATCATCCTTCTCGCACTTGTCTGTGCACTTGTATATGCCGCATGGTTTTTTATCTTCCGGTCACACGACACCGGACTTCCCGCGGCATATGACGAGAGCAGCCGTGTATTCGGCTTCCACACGGAAGGTGACAGCATGGCCAGGGCAGTGCCGTTTGCTGACGGTCTGTGCGTAACAGATACCGATGTGGACGCAGACGCGATCTTTATCACAGCATCTGAAGCTGCGCTGTTCGATATCAATAAAGAAGATGTCCTGTACGCGAAGAACATCTTTGAACAGAGATCCCCGGCGTCTATAACGAAGATCATGACCGCGCTGGTTGCTATGAAGTACGGCAATCCGGATGACATGGTTACGGTGACCTCAGCAGCCTTCGATATCGAAGAGGCTTCTTCTGTCTGCGAACTGCATCTTGGAGACCGCCTGACACTGAAGCAGCTTCTGTATGGCCTTCTGATCGCCTCAGGCAATGACGCGGCTCAGATGATCGCTGAATATGTCGGCGGAGGAAGCATCAGCCACTTTGTGGATATGATGAACCAGGAAGCCCTTGAGCTCGGAGCGACGCATACTCATTTCATGAACCCCCACGGTCTTACGCAGAGCGATCATTATACGTGCGCATATGATGTGTATCTGATGCTGAATGCCGCAATGAAGTATGATCTTTTCATGGATATCATCCAGAGAAAGAACTATTACGCAGAATACACCGATGCGGACGGAGACGCCTACGCAATGACATGGGATACCACGGACCATTACCTTACCGGAGAAGCAAACAAACCCGGCAATGTGGTCATATACGGAGGAAAGACCGGTACCACGGATGACGCAGGAGCCTGCCTGGCGCTGATATCCAAAGACCTGTACGGGAATCCATATATATCGGTCATACTTCACTCAGAATCAAAGGAAGGCCTGTATAACGAAATGAATCAGGTTCTGTCGCTTGTTTCGGCATAGTGACAGTATGCCGCCTGAAAGCGGCTGAAAACACGGCAATACGTCTGGTTGTATTTCCGGCACATAAAAGTTATAATGAAACCAGGATAAAAACAAAGACCTGAACAGGAGGGCTAATGTTATGATACAGTTCATCATCGGTGAGAAGGGAAAAGGCAAGACCAAGGTTCTTCTTGAGAAGGCGAATCAGGAAGTTAAAAACGCAAACGGCAACTTTGTATATCTTGACAAGAATACGCAGCACATGTTTGAGCTTCACAACAAAATCCGTCTTATTGATGTAACCAATTACCCGCTCACTGATTCAGATGAATTTATAGGTTTTCTGTGCGGTATCATCTCCCAGGATCATGATCTGGAGAACGTCTATCTTGACAACTTTATGAAGATCGCAAGAGTGGCGGAGGATGAGGATGTAATTCCCGTACTGAGACAGATTGAGGCGATCGGCAGACAGTTTTCTGTCAATTTCATAATCAGCATCTCTCTGACAAGGGCAGAACTTCCGGAAGATTTCCAGGAGATGATCACGGCTGAGCTGTGACCGGTTCAAAACAGTAACGAATTCATAATGCATGATCTGCAGATATCGAGTAGGATCCGTCCTACTCGATTGTATGTATAAGAGGATCTTTCGTTGGCTTTATTTCCGGGAAGAAAAAATAGAAGACGCGCGAATATCATTCCGATTCCGAGGCTCATCTCCGGCATGGACGTGGGGACGCTTCTGTTCGGACTGATTTTCGTATACATACTCGTGACCCTTATCGTGTATCTCACCCAGAGCCACGTGACCAGCTATGAGGTCGTATCGGGAACGATATCCGGAAACTACCGCTACAGCGCTCTTGTGCTGAAGGAAGAGGAAATCGAGAAAGCCAATGAATCCGGCAATGTCAGCTATTATGCACGCGAAGGCTCAAAAGCCAACGCAGGAATGCTGGTCTGCTCTGTCGGAGGTACTGTGAGCGGTTCTGAGGACAGCAGTATTGTCACTTCTCTGTCCGACGAAGACTTCACGGAAGCGAAGAATGAGATGAATATCTTTGCCGTTAATTTCGATAAAGATGTATTCTCCAGGGTATACGATTTCAAGGCTGACATGCAGGGTGTGATCCTGCAGTCGTCCATAGATGAGAATGCCGGAGAATATGTCAGCGGCAGCTATGAAGCTCCGGTCCCGGGGTTTGTGGTCTATTCCACAGACGGCCTTGAAGGAGTCACGGAAACTGATGTGACCCGTAAGATGTTCGACCAGAGTTCCTATATCAAGAACAACCTGCGTCTTCGCAGCACAGTCGGTGCAGGGGACGATCTTTATAAACTGGTTACCAATGATACCTGGAAACTCTGTTTCCCTGTGGATGACCGCCTGAAAGCGGACCTGGAGGGCAAGACCAAGATCAGCATCCGTTTCCTGAAGGACAACAATTCATTTTCAGCTCCTCTTGAACTTACGAAGGGTTCGGACGGCCTGTACGGGGTCGTGACGATGAAGAGTTCCCTGGTACGTTACGTAACAGACCGGTATCTGGATGTCGAACTGATCCTGGACCGTACCAAAGGACTGAAGATCCCAGTTTCATCCATTACGGAGAAGTATTTTGTCCGCATCCCGGAGGAGTATGTTACGGAAAATGAGAACTCGGATTCAGAAGTGTACCTGATCCGTGAGACTTTCGCGAAGGACGGCTCATCATCCACTTCGAATGTGACAGCGACCGTTTATTCCAGAAATGAGAAAGAGGGTTATTACCTGATCAATCCCGGTCTTTTTGATGAGGGAGACTATGTTGTGATGCCCGGTACATCCCGGAAGTATCAGATCTCTGAAGACGTTTACGAGACGATTCAGGGTGTATACAACATCAACAAAGGTTATGCGGTCTTCCGCGAAGTTACGATCGTTGATGAAAATGAAGAGTTCTGTATCGTAGACCCGACGGATACATACGGACTGTCAGCCCATGACCGGATCGTGCTGGACGCGTCTGAAGTCAAGGATGACGAGATCATCAACTGAAGGGATGCGTGATCATAATCCGTGTTCATAATTATGAAAATGTGAGTATTGAAAAATGAGTGCTACAGAGAATATAAGTATTGCAGAGAATCTGAAAGATGTAGAGAGGCGTATCTGCGAGGCGTGCGCAAGAAGCGGCCGCAGGAGAGAGGACGTTACCCTGATCGCTGTCAGCAAGACCAAGCCTGTATCCATGATACAGGAAGCAATTGCGGAAGGGGTTGTTGATTTCGGAGAGAACAAGCCTCAGGAACTGAGGGATAAATATGACGTACTGCCGAAGGATCTTCGCTGGCATATGATCGGCAATCTTCAGCGCAACAAAGTAAAATACGTTGTCGGAAGAGCTGTCATGATCCATTCGGTTGGATCGCTTAAACTTGCAGAAGCGATCGAGAAGGAGGCGGCTGGAAAAGACATTCTGATGCCGTGTCTGGTTGAAGTGAATATGGCCGGAGAAGAGTCCAAGGGAGGAATCGCTCCGCAGGATGCTGAAGAGTTTGTCCGCCGTATCGCGGAGTTTCCGCACCTTAGGATGAAGGGCTTTATGACGATCGCTCCCTATGTGGAAGATGCGGAATTGAACCGTGTTCATTTCCGTGGACTGCGCAATTTGGCGGTTGACATAGGTAGTAAAAACATTGATAATATAATGGTTAACGAACTTAGTATGGGTATGACTGGGGATTTTGAAGTAGCGATTGAAGAAGGTGCTACACTGGTCCGTGTGGGAACAGGGATCTTTGGGGAGAGGAATTACAATTTATGAGTGTTTTCGACAGATTTCTGAATTCTATCAAACTGAATGATGACGACGATCTTGACGACGACGAATACTTTGATGACGATGACAGCGGTCTTGACGACGCACCTCCGTCCAGACGTTTTCTTGCCCGCGATGAAGACGAGGATGAATTTGAAGAAGAGGAGCCGATCAGGCCTGTAAGACAGCCTGAAGCACCGGCGCCTTCGCCCAGAGGGTTCCGCAGAGCAAGATCACAGTCGACAAGAGAGAGGGAATCCAAGGTATCCGCGTTCCGTCCGAGAAAGATCCAGGAAGAACCGGAACCGTCCAACAACTTCTCTGTATGTGTGATAAGGCCCAAGTCCATGGAAGACGCGCTTCAAATCGCTCAGATGCTGATCGCACACTGTACGGTCATCCTGAATCTTGAAGGACTTGACCTTGACGTCTCACAGAGAATATTCGACTTTGCGTCAGGCGCATGCTGTGCCATCCGCGGACGTCTCGACAAGATCAGCAATTATATCTTCGTCCTGACACCGCATGGTGTGGATATCACCGGAGAATTCCAGGAGATCCTGACCGGTGCATTCGATCCGGAACTGGACCTTGGTGATGATATCTGATCAGATGCGAAAGCAAAAGGCAGTGAAGGCAGTAATCTATTAATTCAGTTATGCTGATCCAGGCGCCGCAGGAAAAACCTACGGCGTCTTTTTTACACTGTAAACAGCTGTATGATGGAGTGATTATGGCAGACAAAAAGAATGTAAATGTAACAGATACGATCGATGTGAAAAAGGACCACAGATTTGCATATCACATCTATCCGAAAACGTCCTTTGACGAACTTCCGGAATGCATGAAAGAACTGGACTGTGAAGGCCGCAGGATCGTTGTCGTAACAGACAGCAATGTTGAGAAACTGTATCTGGAAGAAGTCATGGGGAAACTTGAAGGCGTATGCGCCAGAGTGTCGTCCTGGACTATCCCTGCGGGTGAATCCCACAAGAATCTGGATGAGATCCGCCGTATCTACACATATCTGATCGAGGAGAAGCTGGACAGGAAAGATATCCTTGTTGCTCTCGGCGGGGGCGTGGTCGGTGATATGACCGGCTTTGCCGCGGCAACCTATCTGCGAGGGATCAGGTTTGTCCAGATCCCGACGACACTGCTTTCCCAGGTGGATTCTTCGATCGGCGGTAAAACAGGCGTTGATTTTGACTCCTACAAGAACATGGTCGGAGCGTTTCACCAGCCGGCAATGGTCTACCTGAATATCAGCACCCTGAAGACACTTGATGAAACCCAGTTTGCCAGCGGTATGGGAGAAGTTCTTAAACACGGACTCATCAAGGACGCAGCATATTATGAGTGGTGCCTGGACCACATGAGTGAGATTGAAGAGCGTGATCCTGATACTCTGCTGGAGATGGTCGTTCGCAGCGTCCATATCAAGCGCAGGGTAGTGGAGAAAGATCCCCATGAAAAGGGAGAGCGGGCTCTGCTGAACTTCGGCCATACTGTGGGACATGCGATAGAGAAGCTGAAGAACTTTGAGCTGTCCCACGGAGAATGCGTCACACTCGGCATGATCGCAGCTTCATTCATTTCCTGGAAGCGAGGGAACATCGATGAGATGATCTTCTACGAGATCCGCGACATGTTCGTCGGTTTCAATCTGCCCATTACATACGATTCAATTGAGGTGGAAGATATCCTTGAGACCACCCGGAAAGACAAGAAGATGGACAGCGGCCACATCCGCTTCATTCTCCTGAAAAAACTGGGAAGCGCCTGTATCGATGAGACGGTGACCGATGACGAGATCAGGGAAGCGCTGGCTTTCATCCGCTACGATGAAAATGCCTGACATTTATATCATTTAAACTATCGGAGAATCCTATCATGACATCCAACACATCCGGATCCCGCGTCCGGGTATTTATCCTGTTTGCAGCGGCAGTACTGCTGGATCAGTTTACAAAATGGCTTGCGTATACCCGACTGCGGGGAATCTTTTCTGTAACGCTCATTCCCGGTGTTCTGAAACTTCAGTATCTGGAAAACCGCGGAGCCGCATTCGGAATGCTCGAAAACCGGCAGTGGATCTTTATCATTTTTGCCTGCATCATCATGGGCGGCTGCTGTTTTTATGGTTTCAGATTGCCTCGCACAAGGAAGTTCATTCCGATGAAACTGTGTCTGGCATTTCTGAGTGCAGGCGCACTGGGGAATATGATCGACAGGATCTGGCATAACTATGTGATCGATTTTATTTATTTCTCCTGCATCAATTTCCCGATCTTTAATGTAGCAGACATCTATGTCACCGTGAGCGTGACTGTGATTGTGATCCTGGTGCTTTTCTATTACAAAGAAGAGGATTACGGAAAGCAAGGGCAGTAAAGAGGCAGAATCAGAAATCCCCGGAGAGATACAGATATGACACAAGAGGATCAATTCGAGAATATGCTAAGGACCATCTGGGATGATGACAATGATCCGGATACTGCTGACGATCCTGCTGCAGGTGCGGAAAAAAAATGTACGGTCACAGTCCCTCCGGAAATGAACGGCAAGCGTCTGGATGTACTCCTGAGTGAATTGCTGGAAGACTGTTCCAGATCCGTCTGCAGAAAGCTGATCGAAGAAGGAAGAGTCTGCTTAGGGGATACCGTATTCCGGAAAGCCGGCCAGAAGATGCGCGGAGGTGAGGTTCTGACGGTTACGATCCCTCAGCCCGAAGAGATTCATGTCGAGGCAGAAGACATCCCGCTGGACATCCTCTATGAGGATGATGATGTGATCGTTGTCAATAAGCCGAAAGGGATGGTTGTACATCCGGCGCCGGGGCATTACAGCGGCACTCTTGTAAACGCACTGATGTATCACTGTAAAGACAGTCTGTCGGGAATAAACGGCGTGCTGCGTCCGGGTATCGTTCACAGGATCGACCGTGACACCACCGGATCACTGGTGATAGCCAAGAATGACGCTGCTCATGCAAGCCTGAGCACCCAGCTGAAAGAACATACCATCAACCGGCGCTATCGCGCGATCGTGCATGGTAATCTGCGTTCGGATGAGGGCGTGATCGACGCACCGATCGGAAGACATCCCCAGGACCGCAAGAAGATGGCAGTCCTGCGTCCGGGACAGGGGACAGCACGCGAAGCGGTTACTCATTACACTGTACTGGAGAGATTCGGACAGTATACCTACATTGAATGCCGCCTGGAGACGGGCAGAACTCATCAGATCCGAGTTCACATGGCTCACATAGGTCATCCTGTACTGGGGGATGCCGTATACGGCCCGAAAAAGGCCCCATATGCCCTCGAAGGCCAGACATTGCATGCGATGGTGCTCGGCTTCATTCATCCCTCTACAGGGCAATATATGGAGTTTCAGGCGCCCCTGCCGGAATATTTCGAACAGCTG
>CADCII010000012.1 GCA_902801515.1 uncultured Lachnospiraceae bacterium | reverse complement strand
ATTCTTCAGCGTCTTTCCGAAGCTGTTCATATAGGAGATATATCCGTTTACATTGCCCAGGTCATTTACACCCAGATTAAATACGATTGCTTTGCCCTTAAGGCTTCCGTTCTTACCAAGCTTCTTAAGTTTGGTAGTAACAGTACCCTTCAGATATGCAAGTCCTTCGCCGACTTTACCGATGTAAGTCATGCTGCCGCCTACAGCAGCCTTCATGCCGACGGTACGTGAATCGCCGACCATGATGATATTCTTGACTGCAAATGAACCAGTTGCTGTTGTCTTCAGACCGGCATACTTGACAGTCGCCAGATCTTCTTCATCTTCTTCGACCGCATCAGCTGTCGCTGCTGAGCCGGAAGTCTTCTTCAGTTTACAGGTAACCGTCTTGATCTCAGTAGACTGATTCTTCTTGCGCTTCTTGATCTTTACCTTAAACTTATAGGTAACTCCGTCGTACTTCGTAGTAACTACAACAGTACCCTTCTTCTTAGCCCTGATGATACCGGTCTTCTTATAAACCTTAAGGGACTTCTTATTGTCACCCTTCCACTTAAGCTCTTTTGAATCAACGTCCTTCAGTTCAAGCTGAACTTTCTGGCCGACTCTCATACTAAGCTTCTTCGTCTTCGTTGCAGATGCTGCATGCACTCTGACAGGAAGAATCGCTGTGGTAAGCATGATTGCCGCAATCAGAAGGATTATTTTGCTGTAGATATTCTGTTTCTTAATTTTTTCTGAAAACATAGCAATTTTCTCCTTACGCCGTTACTTTGGATTTTACACGAATGTAACGAAATTGTAAAGTTTGAATTGCATGTTTTTTCGATATTTATCGATATTTTTATGATTCAGGGGGTATCAGAACCCAATTTCTGTTACATTTTCTGACTAAAATGCCAAAAATCAGTAACATGTTTAAACATATTCAGTTAAATATATGTCATTTCCGCATCTCCCAGAATGCAACTGCAGCCGCCGCAGCGACATTGAGAGAGTCCACATTATGCTTCATCGGAATAAGAACAGTGGCATCACTCTCAAGGATCGTTTCCTTCTTAAGTCCGTATCCCTCACTCCCAAGAACGATCGCAAGTCTGTCCTCCCCCTTCAGGGACGGATCCGAAACCTGTATACTGTCCTTCTCCAGAGCCATGGCGGCGATCCGGTATCCTTCTTCATGAAGCCGGGCAATCCAGTCTCCTTTTATTATTGCCCAGGGTATCTGAAACACTGTTCCCATGCTTACCCTTATGCATCTTCTCTGCAGTGGATCTGCGCATCCTTCTGTCAGAAATACGGCATCCATGCCCAGCCCTGCTGCACTTCTGAAGATCGCGCCTGCATTGGTCGGATTGACTACATCCTCAAGGACCGCAATCCGTACGGCGCTTTCATTTTCACATCCGATCTGCCTGAGCAGCTCTCCCGCATCCTTCTCTGTCTTCCTTCGCATCGAGCAGAGCATTCCATGGGTCAGGGAGAATCCGGTGATCTGCTTCAGCACATCCATTGCACAGGAATGAATCGGCATGTCCGGATATCCGGTAAGGATCTCATCTGCTGTTCTTACCAGCGACTCTTCACAGAGCATGCATACTGGTTCATATCCCGCATCCAGAGCTCTACGGACCACATTGGGGGTCTCAGCAATAAACAGTCCGGGAGACGGCTCACAGTAGTGATACAGCTGCGGCTCATTGAGCGCTGTAAATACTTCAAGCTCCGGATGTCCGGGTTCTGTTATATACAGGATCTGTCTCATATCTGGTACTCCTGCCCTATCGCCTTCTGCGTCCTCTGCCGCGCGGGCGCCTGTTGCGGTAAGACTGTGACCTGTACGGTGACGCAGCTTCTTTATAATCACTTTTAACTACTTCAAAACGCTCTGCAAGATAATATCTTCCCTCATCTGAGATGATAAACTGGGGATCCAGTCTTACAGTATATCTTAGATAAGGTTCAAATCTGCAGTAGTCCGGCGTTCTGTCTTTTTTCTTGTAGCAGTAATAATCAATGTAGGAGGCTTCATTTCCAAATGACTGCTCCAGCCTGTGGGAGTACAGTTTCGCATAGTCTCCTGCCGGGAAGCGTCCCGTATTGCGCTCCGTCTGGCCTGACAGGCTTACATAGATATACGCCAGAGGCCAGGAAGAAGTATCCTCCTTAAGCTCAGGATCTTCTCCGGGCGCTGCCTGCGGAATCTCCTCTGCCATGATCTGTGCAATGCGTTTTGTGACTGCCGGTTTGAGACGGATCACGTACTCTGCCAGGTCATCCCTGCGGATCTTGTAGAAGAAACTTGACGCCAGATCAAGGTCGCGGCACAGTTTCTCGCAGTCCCGAAGGTGGGGTCTGTACGCCATCATCGCTTTGATCATGTCCGGCTGCGGCAGGAGGCTCTTCCACTCTTTGTCACTTGTCGGACGCAGCATGGCGCCGAGAAGCTGTCTGAGCAGTTCAATCTGCGTACGGTCACGCAGGTCAAGCGGAAGGGAAGCCAGCGTGTATTCGTCTGCCTTGCTGATCAGGCTGAATTCCTCCTCGATCAGGCGGCAGATCACAAGTTCTGTTGTCGTATCGGCCTTTACGAACGGCTCGCCTGCTTCACTGGAAGTCCACGCCCTGTAGATCAGGCTCAGCGGCAGGTCTTTTTCAACCAGAAATGAAGGCAGCTCCAGCGGTGCTGTAGAGGACGGCACGTCCTCTTCCTTCAGTTTCGACAGGATCTCCTCACGGTCGCTGCTTCGCAGTGTATTCACATATCCGACCGGGAACCGTCCGTATCTTCCGGCCCGGCCCGCCACCTGTTTGACGGTCTGGGAATCCAGACGGATCTCTCTGCGGTTTATAAACTTTGTAACGTCCCTGAATACGATCCGTTCAATATTGTAATTCTGTCCTATGGCAATGGCGTCCGTAGCGACAAGACAGTCCGTCTCCCCCGCTTCAAACTTCCTTGCCTCTTCCATCTTCACCTCATACGGAAGTTTCCCGTACACGATCGAGGGAGTCATGCCCTTCTCTTCCAGCCATTCCGCCATCTGATAGGCACCGAGTCTGGAAAAAACGATGTAGGCGTCATTTTTTCTGGGAGACTCATATTCCTCTTCTTCAAACTTCAGTTCCGAGGTTCTGTGATGTTCCGTGACTTCCCATGTATCGCCGCACAGTTCGATCAGACGTTTTGTGATCTCCAGGCCGCTGTAAGCGCAGCAGACGCAGACTGTCTTCGCGTTCACGCCTAGTATCGCATTCGTGTACAGAGATCCGTCTTCCCCCGAGATCAGCTGGCACTCATCGATAACGGCACAGTCATATGGATGGCTGAAATCCAGCATCCCGATCGTCTCTGACATATGTTTTGCCCCGGGATCGATCTCCTTCTCCTCACCGGTAGCGAAAGAACAGGGGACGCCCCAGTTTCTGATCACTTCCCTGCCTTCATAGGCAAGCATCCGCAGAGGACACAGATAGACGCCGGACGGAGCCTGCGCCAGCATACGCATGGAGTCATATGTCTTGCCTGTATTGGTTCCGCCCACATGGATGATAAAGTGCCTTCTGATCTTCCTGGCTTCCGGAAAAAGATCCGGGATATGCGCAGGAGCTGAGAAGCCGACTGAGTCATATAGATCCAGCATCCTGGACACGTCCATCAGCTGAAACCTCGCAGCAGACGCTCTAAGGATCCTGGTGGATCTTCCGATCTGTGAGACCAGATATCCAACCAGCAGAGTGCTTCCAAGACCTTTCCTGTCAGTCTGCATACCGTATATGTCGAATGCGTCCGGCCAGTAGAAACCACCGTCCGCATGTCTTCCGTCCCTGCGGCCGCCTCCTCTGTTCCCCGGGCTATTGTCTTTTCCGGAGCCACTCTCAAGGAAATAACGGTTCCTCACTCTTCTGACTATATCGCGTTCATTTTCCTCGATCAGCCTGCGGCTGGCCTTCCTGCGGATATAGTGAAGCAGGGATTCATTGTCCTTCCCATGGCGGACTTTCATGCCAAGGACGCCGTTCAGCATGGAATCCTCCTGCAGCTGGTATTCGAATATTTTCTTCGCATACTCTTCGGAGTCTGCTGATGACAGAGACAGTCTGTCCCCGTGATAATCCATACGTATATCTGTTGAATAGTTAATGATCCCGATGATACCGTCAAGAATCCGTCCAGCTTCTGTATCAAGAACCTTCCTGAGATCATCCGGTATGATCTCGAGCATATCTGTCCGGGTCAATACTGCATACTGTTCTCTCATAATTATCTGTGCCGATTCCAGCTTATACCTGGTCAATCCTGACCGAAAGAACCGGCCGCCTGCATCATGGACGGCCGGTTGCATTCATCGTTCTTGAATCTTAGTTGTCTTATGAATAAAAGAATTGTGTCTGGGCCTTCTTCGTCTGTGTGATGAACCAGATCAGCACAATAAAGAATAACGCGGTCACCCCAAGATATATGGAGGAAGGAACCGGTTTTACATAATCGGAATACAGGCAGACCCCGCCGGATAAGAAGGCTACAACGGCAAGCGCCAGCAGTTTCGTTCCGATGAACTTGCGGTATCCGTCCAGATCCTTGCACTTTTTGGCCCATCCCTGGCTTACCAGGACACCCTCCTTGATCTCTCCCTTATACATCAGAAGATACCAGGAATAGAGGATGTAGATTCCTGCTCCGATGATCAGAAAATCCATTATGCCGAATATAGAATTGGTATTCATATTTGTCTCCCTTGCAATATCAAAATCCCACAGAAGTTTCTTCCTCTCAGATTCCGAGCCAGCGGATGATCTCTGCGCTCATGTCCGCGGCGTCCACGACCGTCCGGTGCAGGATCGGTGCAGACCTGATATCCTCAATTGCCTTCGGGACAGCTGTTCCTGATATCTCATAAAGCTCGTCGATCAGTTCAAAGTCTGTCTTCGTCTGGAGTTCCGGACGGATCGCGCAGACCACGGATCTGGCAAACTTGTACGGGCTTGCAGTGGAAGCTGTAACCATAGGCGTATGATCGCCGGTATCCGCCTGGTACTTCCTGCATACTCTGGAAGCGACAGCTGTGTGAGTGTCGATCACATAACCAAATGTGTTATAGACCCTGGCAATCTCTTCTGCTGTCTCTGATTCCGTGGCATAGTTTCCATAGAAGTCCTTAAGCCCATCCTTCATGCTGTCCGTTATGCAGTATACGCCTGAGGAAATGAGGCTCTCCATCAGTTTCTTCGTCACCTGCGGATCTTCTCCCGCGATCTGGTAGATCAGTCTCTCCAGGTTGCTGGAGATCAGTATATCCATGGAAGGTGATGACGTCAGAATAAAACTGCGGTTGCGGTCATAAGCGCCCGTCCTGAAGAAATCTACCAGGACTTTGTTTTCATTTGACGCACATACCAGTTTCCTGACAGGCAGTCCCATCTGCTTCGCATAATATGCGGCAAGGATGTTCCCGAAATTCCCGGTGGGAACGGTGATGTTGATCACATCTCCCGCCTTTACTTTTCCGTCTTTCACCAGCTGTCCGTAGGCATAGAAATAATAGACGATCTGGGGGACAAGTCTTCCGATGTTGATGGAATTGGCGCTGGAGAACCGTTTTCCTGCCCCTGCCATCTGCTTCTTCATCTGCTCATCCGAGAAGATCCTCTTGACAGCGGACTGGGCATCGTCAAAGTTCCCGTTGATGCCGACCACATGTACATTTGCCCCTCTCTGGGTCACCATCTGCCGCTCCTGGACAGCACTGACGCCGCCCTTGGGGTAGAATACGATGATCCTGGTTCCCGGAACATCTGCAAATCCAGCCATCGCCGCCTTGCCGGTATCTCCGGAAGTGGCAGTCAGGATTACGATCTCATCCGTCACTCCATTCTTCGCGGCCGCAGTCGTCATAAGATGCGGGAGTATGGAGAGCGCCATATCCTTGAACGCGATGGTCGCTCCGTGGAACAGTTCCAGGTACCATACGCCGTCGGTCTCTTTCAGGCAGGTGATCTGCGGAATATCGAACTTGCTGTCATAGGCTCTGTCTATGCAGTTCCTCAGTTCCTCTTCTGTATAGTCGGTAAGGAGCAGGCGCATGACCTGCAGCGCAGTCTCCTGATAGCTCTGCGCGGACAGCACTTCCCAGTCCTGAGGATAGCGCGGCAGTTTTTCGGGAACAAACAGTCCTCCGTCCGGCGCAAGTCCCTGCAGAACAGCCTGGGATGCTGTTACTTTAAGTTCGGGACTGCGGGTGCTCCTGTACATGATCTGCATAGAATCAAAACTCCAATCTCTCTTCTGAATGATTTCATAACATGTCTTTTACTATTGCATAATAATAATCGAAATCCTGTTTTCAGGCAAGCATGGAATGATACCGCAGAAGAACCTGGCGAAACACGAAAAAAAACAGGACCCGCTGCGGATCCTGTCTGGTTTGCATGTATTTTATTTTTCCTTATCTCTCATCAGGCTGCCTTCTTAAACCGGTAGAACTCATGGCCTCCGTAGGAATACAGGTATTCCAGTTCATCTTCGAACCATTCCACATTGTCTTTCGACGCGTATTTTCTTGCAAGGAAGAACAGTGCGCCCTGTGAGATATCATCTCCCTGCAGTGCTTTGTTCACGGCTTTCACTGTAGAGTCGCTGATCTTCAGCGTTCCCATGCGGCCGTCCTGCGTCGGGGAGAACTGAGCCTCGCCGCCCAGTCTCTGCCATACGACATCATAGACTGTATCAGGAAAATGCTTATCTTTTGTCCGGTTGAGGACCACGCATGCGACATACTGCTTGCTTCGCTCGTCGCCTCCGGTACACTCTGCCTCAACGATCTGGAGCAGTGTCTGATAATCTGTATAGGACATGATCCTGCTGCCTTCCACTGTATTCATCGCTGTATATCCGACCACAGAGGCAGTTTTTACGGGAACTGCGGACAGACTCTGTTCCTGCCGGAAGACAGCTGCAGACAGAGCTGCCTGGTTCAGATCCTCGAAGCATCCGGCGGCAAGATCCAGGTGCACTGTTGCTACGGAACTATTATCTCCAGGTCCTGCAGTCTCATCACTGTACTCTGTCCCGGCTCCTGCCAGAGTGATTGTCATATCTTCCAGATCAGATGCTGTTTTATTCATTTTCATGCCGTGCACTGACGGAACCGCAAGAAAAAGAATCGCACACAGCATGATGAGTGCCAGTGCAATATAGAATACCGATTGTTCAATTGTATCTCTGATGATGAATATCTTCCCGATCAGAGGTATTGACCATCGTTTTTCCATGCTTGTTTAAACTCCTTACATCGATAATTATAGATATTAAAAGGAGTTTTGTCAATAATTCTGTAACAGTTCTGCAACACATACGTAATATAGTAGTCAGAAGTATATTTTCTACCAGATGTGGTGATTCAAGTCTGCCACCGGCAGACTTGCGCCGGGATGCGCGACGCCGAAGGCGTCTTTCTTTGCGCATCTTCGCTCCGCTTCGGTCGGTCCAAATCCGCCGTCCACTGGACGTCGTGGACCCTGGCATCCTGCCGGAGGCTATATCTCAGTGGGGGATTGACACCCGCCACTGAGACCAGCCAGTTACCCACCGCCAATAGAGGCGGGGTTCACCCCCACTGAGATGTAAAAACCGGTCTCTCTCCCAAAAGAGAAAGACCGGTTATGTTTATATCAGAATTCAGCTGGTTCAGGTTCTTATTGATCTGCTTTTAACTGATCCCTGCTGCAGTCGCAGCATTGTTGACTGCAGTGAGAAGCGCGTCGATGGATGCACGGATGATATCGACGTCGACGCCTGCGCCCCAGTACAGTTTCCCGTCCGCCGGCCTTATGCCGACATAGGCGATAGCGCGTGAGGACGACGACTGTTCAAGAGCATGCTCTTCGTAGACTTCCAGCTCGTAGTTGAAGTTGTAATGCTTCCTGAGTGCCTTCGATACAGCGTCCAGACGTCCGTTTCCGTTTGCCATGACCTCGGAGGACTGGCCGCGGAACTGAGTCGTAACATAAGCGACGATTCCATTTCTCTGGCGGAAATGAACTTCCGAGATGCTGAACGGGCGATTGATGTCTTCGTACTTGTCGATGAACAGGTCGAAGATCTGCTCCGGCGTGAGTTCCTTGTGCGCGTGGTCGGATTCGGACTTGACCATGTAGCTGAAGCTCTCGCGCATCTTCTTGGGAAGCCTGAGTCCGAAGTTGTGCTCCAGGATGAATCCGACGCCGCCCTTGCCGGACTGGCTGTTGATACGGATGACGTCCGCGTCATAGCTGCGCCCGATATCCGTGGGATCGATCGGGATGTAGGGAACGGTCCACTTGATGTCGTCGTGTCCTGCGCGGTACGCCATGCCCTTGGCGATGGCATCCTGATGGGATCCGGAAAATGCAGCGAATACCAGAGCTCCGCCGTACGGAGTCCTCGGATTGACGTCCATGCCGGTGTACTCTTCGTACTTGTCGACGATCTCCAGCATGTTGTCAAAATTCAGCTGCGGATCCACTCCCTGGCTGTACATATTCAGAGCCAGAGTCACTATATCAACATTGCCGGTGCGCTCACCGTTTCCGAAGATCGTTCCTTCGATACGGTCTGCTCCTGCCAGAAGGCCCATCTCTGCGTCAGCGACACCGGTGCCGCGGTCATTGTGCGGATGCAGTGACACCACTACGTTCTCACGGTACTTCAGATTGTCGGAGATATACTCGATCTGGTTGGCGTATACATGAGGCATGGACAGCTGGACTGTGGACGGAAGGTTGATGATCGCCTTCCTGTCAGCTGTCGGCTGCCAGACATCCAGTACGGCGTTGCAGACCTCAAGGGCGTACTCCGGCTCGGTGCCGGTAAAGGACTCCGGACTGTACTCGAAACGGTACCTCTCTCCTGCCTCTTCTGTCAGCTGTTTCAGAAGCGTTGCTCCCTCTACTGCGATCTGCAGGATCTCTTCTTTGGACTTCTTGAAAACCTGCTCTCTCTGAGCCAGAGAAGTTGAATTATATACATGGACGATCGCGTTGCTGCAGCCCTTCAGCGCATCAAAAGTCTTTCTGATGATATGCTCTCTTGCCTGTGTCAGAACCTGAAGCGTAACATCCTCCGGTACAAGATCGCGCTCGATCAGAGCCCGCAGGAATTCATATTCCGTCTCAGACGCTGCCGGGAATCCGACTTCGATCTCTTTGAATCCAATCTGGACAAGGAGTTCAAAAAACTGAAGTTTTGTCTCCAGATCCATCGGAACGACCAGTGCCTGGTTTCCGTCACGAAGGTCAACAGAACACCAGACAGGCGCCTTCTGGACCGAATCCTTCTGTGCCCA
Organism: uncultured Lachnospiraceae bacterium; assembly: GCA_902801515.1. Classification (GTDB taxonomy): domain Bacteria; phylum Bacillota; class Clostridia; order Lachnospirales; family Lachnospiraceae; genus Porcincola. The sequence goes on along the minus strand of CADCII010000012.1, from coordinate 79,923 downwards.
TTTCAGCTCTGCTGCAGGGGGATTGAAAAACTGCTTTCTGTACTTATTGTGATTCATCATATCGTCAGGTTCCTCCTAATATGCTCCGAATAATCAGACACAGAGATTATCCACAGTCTGAATAATAATGTCAATCCTCTATATGCCATCAATTCCGCTGAAGGTGTTACTCACGGTTGGCCAGTTCCTGCGCAATATCATCCCAGGTGATATCTCTGGCCGCCATGAGCACCATCATGTGGTACAGAAAATCAGCCATCTCATACTTGATCTCTTCCGGATTGGGATTCTTGGCGGCGATCACGATCTCTGTCGCCTCCTCGCCGCATTTCTTCAGGATCTTGTCAATTCCCTTGTCAAACAGGTAATTGGTGTAGGAACCTTCCTTGGGATGCGCTTTTCTGTCTTCGATGGTCCCGTACACATCTTCAAACACCTTCATAGGGTTTTTGTGCGGCGTATCCTTCTTCAGGACTGACCTGTAGAAACAGCTGCGGTTTCCGGTATGGCAGGCCGCACCGATCTGGGAGATCCTGGCAAGGAGGGTGTCATTGTCACAGTCTATTCTCATTTCCTTCAGATACTGGAAATGACCTGACGTAAGTCCCTTCAGCCACAGTTCACTGCGCGACCTTGACCAGTATGTCATCCTTCCCGTGCGCACAGTATTCTCAAAAGCCTCACGGTTCATATAGGCGACCATCAGGACTTCTTCATTTCTGTAATCCTGGACCACTACAGGGACAAGACCATTGCTGTCCTTTTTAAGGTCATCCCACAAAACAGAGCAGGTATAAGTATTCACATCTGCCCCCATCTCTTTCAGGTCAGCTTTAAGCCCCATAAGATCTGTGTCCGTATCCTGCGTCATCCCGCATCCAAGACCTGCTGCAAGGTCCTCCCTGAAGATCTGAGCTATGGTCTCTGTATCCGGACTGCTGCCGGTCTTCCACAGCAGGATATCCGGGACCGTCTTATCCTGAACGTCAGGACCTGCACAGCCGATGAGCTGTTCTCTCACTCTGCGAAGATCCGTTTCATAGTTATCGTCCGCCAGCAGCAGGATGCAGTCAGAATACTTCGCGATCTTTGTCATCTGTTCTGCGCTCAGTTCTTCGTCCCTGTCCGGAGCGATGCACACTGCGATCTTCTCTCTGCCGAATCTGGCAGATACTTCTTCGAGCATATCCAGGTTGGATGCACGTGAGGCATTCAGGACTGCTTTCATGCATCCTGCGTAGAGGATCTTCTTGACGTCCTCGACGCGCTTCACATTCCCGGCGCCCCACATGGGAATGTCCGTGATCCTGGCCATCCTGCGCATCAGCGTAAGCGAATTGTCATGCTCTTCATCTGTATCAGACTGGTCAAAGACCAGAAGAACATCCGCTCCGCGGTCTGAATACTGCTGCGACAGTGCGGCCGCGTCACCGCCTGCATATTCGCTGCTGTCTGTAAGTGACGAAACTGCCATCCCTCTGTTCAGAAAGACGGCAGATACGATCTGTTTCTCCATAATCAACCTTCCTGTCAGATACTGCCCTTTGTAGAGAGAACGTCCGTGATGCGCGGATCTTTCGCTGTCGCCATATCCAGCGCCTTGCCGAAAGCCTTAAACATCGCTTCACACATATGGTGGTCATTTCCGGGCGTAAGGACCTTCAGATGCAGGTTCATCATGGCGCTGTAGCTTACAGCATAGAAGAATTCCTTCACCATCTGAGTGGACATCCCGCCCATCTTCTCTCCCTGAAACTCAGCATTCCAGGAGAAATAAGGCCTTCCGCAGAGATCGACAGCGCACAGGACCAGCGTTTCGTCCATGGGGATGATACGGCTTCCGTAGCGGGCGATCCCTTTCTTGTTGCCCGCAGCTCTGGCGATCGCCTGTCCCAGAACGATCCCGGTATCCTCGATGGTATGGTGGTCATCGACCTGCAGGTCACCGTCCACTTTTACTGTCAGGTCAAACAGTCCGTGTCTGGCGAACCCGTCCAGCATATGGTCAAAGAAACCGATTCCTGTATCGATCTGCGTATTGCCGGACCCGTCCAGATTGATCGAGATCTCGATACTGGTCTCGGATGTATACCTCTCAACTTCTCCTATTCTTGCCATAGAAAACACCTCCCGGCTGTTTTACTGCAGCTGCGCTTCACTCAAACCGCACTGCGACAGAATTGGCGTGTGCCGTAAGCTCCTCCGCCTTCGCGAAAGTCTCGATATCTGTATGTACCGCCCTCAGAGCTTCTTCTGAATAATACACGATACTCGACTTCTTGACAAAATCATCCACCGACAGCGGACTGAAGAATCTTGCCGTCCCGTTAGTCGGAAGAATGTGGTTGGGCCCTGCGAAATAATCTCCAAGCGGCTCGCTGGAATAGGATCCCAGGAACATCGCGCCGGCATTGTGTACCCTGGTCATGGTGTCAAACGGGTTTGCCGTTACGATCTCCAGATGTTCCGGAGCGATCTGGTCGACAGTGCTGATTCCTTCTTCCAGGGAATCCACCAGCAGAATGAAACCGTAGTTATCCAGCGACTTGCTGATGATCTCCGTCCTGGAGAGAACCTTCAAAAACCCGTTCACCTGTGCGGATACTTCCTGCGCCAGTTTTTCGGATGTGGTGACCAGGATCGCGGAAGCAAGTTCATCATGCTCAGCCTGGCTCAGCAGGTCCGCTGCAACAAATCTCGGATTGGCCGTCTCATCAGCCAGGACAGTGATCTCACTGGGTCCGGCAATGGAATCAATGCCGACAAATCCGTAGACTGCCTTTTTCGCAAGAGCCACAAAGATGTTGCCCGGGCCTACGATCTTGTCAACCTTGGGGATCGTCTGTGTTCCGTGGGCAAGAGCGGCGATTGCCTGGGACCCGCCAACTTTATAGATCTCGTCAACGCCTGCCTCATGGGCGGCGACCAGCGTATTCGGGCTGACCTTTCCGTTTCTGCACGGAGTTGTCATGATGATCTGCGCAACGCCTGCCACCTTCGCAGGTACTACATTCATCAGTACAGAGGACGGATAGACGGCCTTTCCTCCCGGAACGTATACGCCGACACGCTGCAGGGGAGATATCTTCTGGCCAAGCATGATCCCGCTCTTTTGCGAATCAAACCAGGAATACCTTCTCTGCTTCTCATGATAGCTGCGGATGTTGACCAGTGCCTTCCGGATCACGTCAAGGAGCGCAGGATCCACTTCCTTATATGCTTCCTCGATCTCCTGCGGGGTAACCTTCACAGTTTCGGGTGTCAGACTGATATGGTCAAACTTTTCTGTATACTCAAAGAGAGCCTCATCGCCTCTCTCTCTTACATCATCCACGATCCGGGCAACCGTCTCCTCGTACTCGCCATACTGGTTCGGGCTCCTCTTCAGCAGTGTATTCAGCAGATCTTTTCTGGTTTCATCGGTCAGTTTTACAATTCTCATTTGTTCAGCGCCTCATTCATGTCATTAAGCAGTTTTGTGATCCTGGCGTTCTCCATCCGCATGCTTACCGGATTTACGACAACCCTCGCGGACAGCGGACATACCTCTTCCAGCACACTCAGACCGTTCTCCTTCAGTGTGGATCCGGTCTCAACGATGTCCACGATCACTTCCGCAAGTCCGACGATCGGAGCCAGTTCTATCGAACCGTTCAGCTTTATGATCTCAACGGTCTGGTTCTTCTGGTCGTTGAAATAATCTCTTGCGATCTTCGGATACTTGGTCGCGACCCTTATCTGTTCCTGTCCGTTCAGAAGTCTTAAAGCCTCTTTCGGTCCGGCAACGCACATGCGGCATCTGCCGAATCCCAGGTCCAGCACCTCGTAGATCTTGCGGCCTTCTTCCATGATCGTATCCTCTCCGACCACTCCGATATCCGCTGCACCGTACTCCACATAAGTCGGAACGTCAGGCCCCTTCGCAAGAAAGAACTTCAGTTTCAGATCTTCATTTACAAAGATCAGTTTCCTTGTATCCGGATCGCGCATCTCTTCGCAGAAGATTCCGATCTCTTCAAGAAGGGCCATGGTCTTTTTAGCCAGCCTTCCCTTTGTCAAAGCAAATGTAAGATATCTCATATCGTTTCCCATATTCAAGTCTGCCACAGATCCAGGATCTGTGAATACCCGGTCATCTCCTCAGGAAGGCTCTTGCCGTCTTTCAGGATCAGTTCGGCGCATCTTCCCTCTTTCCGCATGCCGGCAGCCAACCTGTGGGCTTCATCACGGCTCTTTGAAGTATACAGGATAAGGACTCTGTCAGTCTCCATCGGAACACTGATCTTCTGTCTCTGAAGGGCGTTCATAAGATTGCCCAGAACAACGACAAAACCTGCAGAGGGAGTTTCTCTTCCGAAATGTCCCAGCAGATTGTCATATCGTCCGCCCTTGACTACCGCGTCTCCTGTTCCGTATGTGTATCCCCGGAATATGATCCCAGTGTAATACATGTAGGTAGAGAGCATGCCGAAATCAAAACTCACATGGGAATCAAGGCCGCTGATCTCAAGAAGCCTCAGAACCTCTTTCAGTCTCAGGACAGCTCTCTGCGCCTTCAGTCCCTGCGTCATGTCGTATGCTTTCTCCAGCATCTGAACTGTGCCGTTCATGACCGGAAGAGATATGAGGATCCTCGCGATCCTCTCATCGATATTCTTGTCCGACAGCAGTTTCTCCACTCCGAAGGTATTGTGATTATGGATCAGGATACGCAGGTGTTCCACCGTCTCATCATCGATCCCTGCCTCACGGACCAGGCTCTCAAAAAACGCCGCATGGCCGATACTGATCTGGAAATCGGACAAGCCTGAAGCAAGGAGCATGTCCGTCGCCATCGCGATGATCTCGGCGTCCGCGTCCGCGGATCCCTCCCCGATCAGTTCCGCTCCGATCTCGGTATTCTCCTTGAGTCTTCCCCGGTGCTCCTGGTGATTGACAAACGTCTTTCCCAGATAGCACAGACGCACCGGTCTGTCGGATTCCGCAAAATAGCGGCCGGCTGCCCTGGCGATGGACGGCGTGAAGTCAGGACGAAGCACCAGAGTGTTGCCCTCACGGTCAAAAAACTTGTACAGATCCCTTGACGGGATCGTACCGACATCGCTCCCGAAAACATCAAAAAATTCAAATGTCGGAGTCTCGATATCTCTGTAGCCGTAGGATGTCAGCACTGCGTGCAGCTTCTGTTCTATGATCTGCTTGCGTTCGCACTCATCTCCGTATATATCCCGGACTCCTTCCGGTGTATGCAGTATCTTCTGATTCATAAAAACTCCGGTCCGCACTTTGGATAGTTTAGTGCGGTAAAGTGGTAACTTGCTAAACTTATGCTATAGTATCCAAATCCCTCTGTCCTGTCAACCGTTCTGATTCCGGTTCGCAGGCCGGACATGACCTTCTGCAGAGAGTAATGTGGGCACAACTGAAAACTATGGGCAGCCTATCCTTTACTCGTTCGCCCAGCTGTGGCGCCCCAGGTCCGTCTGCAAAGCATCCAGATACGGCAGCAGGATACCGTGACGGTTCGGCCAGATCCGCAGATCTGTGTCTATCTCGTCAAACGGGATCGACTTGCGACCTCCGTCCTGCGCCTTCTTCCATGCTCTGTCCAGATCACTGAACGGCATATAGTAAAACTCATCCCTTGAGGAATAAAACAGAAGCAGGAAGGCAATCCCCTTCTGTTCTTCAAAATGACGCATGAATTCCACCTGGTGCTCATGTACGTTCTGAAGACTGAAAGTATCCGTCTTGGTCTCCTTTGCATCAAAGCAGACCGGGATCCCCTGTACGGCCCCGATATAGTCGACCGTAGACTTCTGGTCAAAATAAGCCAGCGTGATGTGCCTTGACTCCCTGTCGATATCTATGGGAGTAATAGGCGTCGGGATCTTCTGGATCAGAGCCAGTTTCTTCTCCCTGTACTGGTCATTTGTACGATTGATCAGATCCTCCAGCGTACTTCCGCGAAGGCCTCTTGAATTCCATGTTGCCATATCAGGACAGATGTTCTCCTCTTAAGATATCTGAAAAAAGTTTCGGGAGCGGAGCTGTGAATTCTCTCCCGGCCAGGTATGCAAGCGGTCCGTCCGTTTCCGGAAATACCAGTTTCCCTGAATGAAGGAACTGTCCCTTCAGACCATACTCCCTGCGGAAATAATCATTGCGGCGGCTGCTTCCGTACTTGGGGTCGCCCACCACCGGGTGGCCGATGGACGAAAGGTGCGCACGTATCTGATGGCTCCTTCCGGTGATCAGTTCCACCTCCAGAAGCGTCAGAGCATGCCTGACATCAGAATCATTCCTGCGCCCGACAGGGACATACCGGGTCTTGATATAATGGCCGCAGATGCCGTCATCTGAGATGTTCTCTAAGCCCGGAACCTCTTCCCCGCTCCGGGATACCTTTCTGACTGTCACCGTATTATGCTTCTCATCCTTGTACAGGATCCCTTCGATCTGAGCTTCCTCTCTGACATCGCCGACCACCAGTGTCAGGTAATACTTATGCACGGTTCTGTCCCGGAACATGGCGGACAGTTCTCTAAGCCCTGCAGCGGACTTGCCCACTGCTACGATCCCGCTTGTATTGCGGTCCAGGCGGTTGCAGACGGAAGGCCGGAAGACAGACAGGTCATCCTGCGTGACCGCTCCCGAATCCAGGAGATAACCTATTGCATATTCATTGAGCGACACATCGGAAGGCTCTGCCTTCTGGGTAAGCATTCCCGCCGGTTTATTTACCAGAAGGATATTATCATCTTCATAGATGATATCCAGTTTCCGCACAGGATACCTGCTGGTGTCCTGGGGCTGTGTAAACTTTGCCAGCGTCTCATCCGCAAAGAACAGGCGGATCACATCCCCGGCCGCAAGTTTCTCGGTTCCGGATGCTTTCTTCCCGTTCAGGGTTATGTTCTTTTTGCGGAGCATCTTATAGATGAATCCGGAAGACGCCCTGGACAGATATCTTTGCAGAACCCGGTCCAGTCTCTGGCCTTCCTCCGGTGTTGTGATAATGATCTCTTTCAATCCAATCCCCTTACGGCTGTGTTCAGATCTGCGTCAGATTGCGATAGCCTTTATGATACGAAGAACAGCTTCATCTCGAGTCTCGCCTTCATGCTGTTCATCTGGCACATACCTCAGGCCTTCCCTGTATCTTTCCGGATCCGACGCAAGCTGGCTGATGCGCTCTTTATACTGGTCAAACCTTCGGAAGATCTTGAGCGCAGGATTGCCGAGTCCATTGCCGTGAATGATCTTGCGGATATGGGTTTCCATGAATTCGAATCTTCCCTTTTCTGCGCTGGAATAGATCGCTATGCTGTTCCCGCAGACTACGACCGCGTCCAGGGACAGTCTTCCTTCGTAGGCGGTGACACACAGTTCGTATCCGTGTGTCAGATCTCCCGCGATCTCCTCTGTTACTTCATACACTTTCCTGTCCACAGGTTTCTGGAGCAGGATCATGATCATGGAGGTAGCCCATTTTGCCGCAGGCAGCACTCCCAGGATCGCGACCAGAGTGAGCAGGTTTCTCCTGGTGCCTGTCATGATAAGGCCTGTGAAGAAGATCATCAGACATATCCCGAACAGGAACGCTACGATGGCGATCCTTCTCTTCTTCTCATAGGAATAGTAACCAAAGTCACCCTTGACAGGGTGTTTCTTCTTTGTCTTCTTGTCAGATGTACCGGATGTACTCAATTTACTGTCCCTCTTCCATAAATTACAAGATCTCGGTAAAGTCCCGGATATAATAATCCGTGAGACGTATCAGTTCATCTCTTCTCTCAAGCGCGTAGTCATCCTCTACCGCGACCACTTCCATTCCAGCCCGTTTCGCCGCGAGGGCTCCGTTGGGAATATCCTCGAATACGATCAGGTCGCACGGTTTCATCTTCCACTCATCTGCGACAGACAGATAGATGTCGGGCGATGGTTTGCCTCTGGGAACTTCTCTCGCGGTACGGATCGTGTCGAACATATTCTCCACCCCGTTGGCAGCAAGGCATTCCCTCGTAAGTTCCACAGAATTGCTGGTCGCGATCCCGGTCTTCATGCCGAGCGCCTTCATCTGTTTCAGCAGCTCAAGCGCGCCTTTTTTCAGAGTCACCCGGGTACGGTAGAACCCGATCGCCATGTCGTTCCAGTCGCTCTGCATCTTCTCGATGCTGTCAGTGATACCGAAGGTCCTGCGGAAATAAACTGCTGTCTCTGTTATGCTCATCCCTTCGATCTCTCTCTGGAGATTCTCAGGCATCTCTATGCCGAAGCGTCCCAGATACTCGATATCGATGTCCTTCCACATCCACATGGAATCCATCAGTGTCCCGTCCATGTCGAATATGGCGCCTTTTTTGTCCCGCCACATACTGCAGGTCTCCTCCGTTATCCTTCTATCCTTCCAGAAGTTTCCACTCTTCCTTCGTCAGCTCTCTGTAGTATCCGGGTTCAAGAGCCGGATCCAGCATCAGGCCGCCCATTGCGATCCTCTTGAGAAAACGCACTTCCCTGCCGCAGGCACTGAACATGCGTTTGATCTGGTGGAATCTGCCCTCCGTCACCGAGACAGCTGCGCAGCATTCATTTTCACCGCATCTGGCGTAGTCGGCCAGCGCTATGCTCCTTATGCAGAATTCCTTCATCTGCAGGGGAGAGATCATTCCATGCGGAAGCTGTTCTCTGCAGTCCTCACCATTCGCAGACTGTGTGATATGCTCTTCCAGAAAATCCCCGTCCACCGACAGGAACATCAGCAGTGAGGGCAGAGTCGGTTTCTTATCCCCGATATCCAGGCCTTCCCTGAACTTTTCACGAAGCTGTTCATCCGGGGCTCCTGTTATGATCACAAAATACGTCTTCGACACATGCTTTGCCGGCGAGAGAAGGTTGTGGGACAGCATCCCGTCATTCGTCAGAAGGAGCAGCCCCTCGGTATCCTTATCAAGCCTTCCCACAGGGAACAGTTTATTCGCGTAAGGCTCTTTGACCAGATCGATCACCGTCCGGTCCCTGGCGTCTTCAGTTGCGCTGAGTACGCCCGCGCTCTTATTCATCATAAGACAGACTCTTCCTGTATGCATGATCTGCACGCCGTCTGCCTTCACGCAGTCATTTTCAGGATCGATCTTCAGCTCCGGCTTCACATCGAAGCTCCCGTTCACAGACACCCTTCCCGCACGGATCATTTTCTTCACATCGCTTCTGCTGAAGGACGATTCATCCGCAAGGAACCGGTCAAGACGCACCATCAGTAGTCTCTCCTATACGCAAAAGCGGACACCTGTTTCCGTTCAACAGATGTCCGCGCCTTTTCTGAATCTGATACGGAAGCTGCCAGTCGGAGGATCACTCCTCTTCAGCCTCCTGCTTCTCATCCACTGCCGGTTCCTCTTCTTCGACAGCGGTGTCACCCTGCTTCGTATAAACTGCCGGCGCGACCTGCGGAGAAAGTTCTCTTCTGTTCTTGGTCACGATGTCGTAGCAGCTCTGGATCGCATTGATGAAGTTATTGTATCTGGTACCCGCGGAATCAAGGGTGTGGCCCATGATCTTCTCCAGGTTGTCCAGCATCTCGTCGGTATACGCAATGGCACTCATGCGGATATTGTTGGAATCATTGGTTGCATTGTCAACAATCTCCTGTGCCTGCTGGTTGGTCTGCTCAATCAGTCTGTTGGACTGCTCAAGAGCCTTCTGCATTACTTCGCTCTCGCTGACGATCTTGTCCGCCTTCGCCTGAGCGTCTGCGATGATCTGGTCTGCCTTGGACTGAGCGTCTGCAAGGATGGCGTCCTTGTTGCTGATGATCTTCTGATAGCGCTTGATCTCATCCGGAGTCTTCATGCGAAGCTCGCGAAGCATCTCTTCCAGTTCTTCCTTGTTTACCACGATCTTTGTGGAAGAAAGCGCCTGGAACTTACATCCGTCAATATACTCTTCGATTTCTTCAATGATCTGTTCAATTCTACTGGCCATAACTGATTCTCCTCACTCTGCGTCTCTGTGAAAGACGCACTCCCTTATTAATCTGCTGCTCCCTTGCCTTGTCAACGGTTACTGTATTTTGCCATAACAGCCTTCGCAACGAATTCAGGAACAAACTTCGAAATATCTCCCCCATACGAAGCTACTTCCTTGACCGTTGTGCTGTTAAGATACGCGTACTTCAGGTTCGTTGTCAGGAATATCGTATCGGTATCCGGTGACATGATCCTGTTCGTCTGAGCCATCTGCAGCTCATACTCGAAATCAGTGATCGCGCGCAGTCCTCTTATAACAAACTCCGCATCCTTCAGTTTCAGAAAATCGACAAGTAAACCGTCAAAAGATTCGACCCTGATATTCGGTATATCTTTAGTTACAATCTGTAACATATTAACACGTTCCTGTACAGAAAACAACGGATTTTTTCCCTTGTTTACGAGCACTCCGACGATCAGTTCATCAACGATTTCAGCTGCTCTTTCTATTATGTCAATATGCCCCAGGGTGACCGGATCGAAACTGCCCGGATAAACTGCTCTTCTAATCATTGATGGTGCCCTTCCTGACAAACACGTGACGGTTCGATCCGTAATGCTTGTCTTTGATCATCGTATACCCATTTTCATCCAAATAAGAGAAATCCGTATCATTTGACGCCTCTATGATGATCAGCGTATCCGGATCCGCAATGGAATTGTGACGCAGTACTTCAAGTACCCTCTTCTCAAGTTCATTGTCATAAGGAGGATCCATGAAGATCACTCCGAAACTCTTCTCCCCGTCCATAGAGGTGACCGTGCGGATCACATCTCCGGCGATCACTCTTGCATTCTCTGTAAGATGCGTAAAGTTCAGGTTCTGTCTTATCACCTGCAGGGCATTTCTGTCCTGCTCCACGAACGCAGCGCACTGGGCGCCCCTGCTGAGCGCCTCTATGCCGATCGCGCCTGATCCTGCAAAAAGGTCAAGAAACCGGCACCCGGGAACCTCAGCTGAGATCATGTTGAACAGAGTTTCTTTGATGCGGTCTGTAGTCGGTCTGGTATTGCTTCCCCTGACTGTTTTCAGCGGAAGGCTTCTCGCTGTTCCGGCAATTACTCTCAATTCAGTTCTCCTTCCGGACAGCAAGTCTCCAGTCCAGGCTTCCGCGTTCCATGCCAAGCACCATGGCCTCGGCAGTCGCGATATTGGTTGCTATGGGGATGTTGTATCTGTCGCATTCCCTGGTGATCTCTATGATGTCAGGCTCGTTCGGACTGGACATCAGAGGATTATAGAAATAGATGACCAGATCCATATAATTGCGCTGGATCATATCGATAAACTGCTTCTCCCCGCCCACAGAACCTGAAAGGAACTTATGTACCTTCAGGTTTGTCGCCTGTTCGATCCTGAGCCCGGTCATCTCGGTTGCGTAAAGTTCATGCTTTGCCAGAATATACTTATAAGCCAGGCAGAAGTTCTCTATCAGATCTTTTCTGCTTCCCGCAGCAATAAACCCTATATTCATCAGTAAGGCCTCCGTTCTGTACAGTGCCCATAGTTATTATTATTTTAGCAAATGAGCAGGGAAATGAAAAGAGCAAATAGAAGTTGAACAAGTGCCTGTCACTCGTGCATTATTGCGAGTGCAATAATGCACGAGTGACAGGCACTTGTTCATCATTTATACAATACCGGCGGTAATTATCTCACGGTAATGTCAAACTTGGCGGTGCGCATCATATGCGCGACCTGTCTTGCATCCGGGATCACAAGGCTGAAGGAACTGGCGGCTCCTGCGCACATGCCTTCCTTAAACGCAGTCTCCAGGTCTCCGTCCGAGTCCAGATATCCTGCTATAAAGCCGGCGACCATGGAGTCTCCTGCTCCGACTGTACTCACAACGTTGCCTTTGATGGCTGCCGAGCTGTAGATCGTTCCGTCCTCCGCTACCAGGACAGCCCCGAGTCCGCCCATACTGACAAGGACATTGCGGGCGCCTCTCTCCTGCAGTTCCTTCGCATATGGGATCGCCTCTTCGAGGGTATTGATCTTAACCCCGAACACTTCACCCAGCTCATCGCGGTTCGGTTTGATCAGCCAGGGGCGGTACTGCAGAGTTCCGGTGAGCAGTTCCTTCTCCGCGTCGACAACGACATTCAGATTGCGTCCCTCCAGGAACTGCAGAACCTGCTTGTACATGTCTGACGGAAGCGTATCCGGGATATGTCCCGCGAGTACCAGGAAATCCCCGTCCACCAGGCATCTGAGCCTTGCATAAAGAATACCGATATCCTCACTGGTGATCTCCGGTCCCTGTCCATTGATCGCCGTTTCATCTTTCGAGATGATCTTCATGTTGATGCGGCTCATGCCCTTCTCAACATTGATGAAATTATTGCGGACGCCGATTCCGTGAAGAAGCCTCTTGATCTCGGCGCCGGTAAATCCGGCAATGAACCCAAGGGCCGTGTTCTCATATCCAAAATTCTTCAGAGCAATCGAGACATTGACCCCTTTGCCTCCGGGGTAAACCTTCTCGGAGCTGGTCCTGTTGATTGCACCTGTCTGAAAATTATCGACCTCAACTACATAATCCAATGTCGGACTGAACGTAACGGTATAGATCAAAACTCATCCTCCCGGCTGTATGATCTTTTTACTTAAACTTGCATAACTATAGATGACCTTCATGATCTTTGTCAAGAGCACATCAGCCTTTCCTTCTCCTGGTGTAAGTCAGGAAATGAAAGGTCAGGTCAAAATAAGTCTGCTCTTCACTCTGCGACGTGATCTCCCACTCTTCATCCGCATCCAGGTCCGGGAAATAGGAATCCGCCTCATAAACATGGTCAATCTTTGTGACATATGCAGTATCACAGTGGGGAAGAAACTGGCGGTATATACTGCCGCCCCCTATGCAGAATACCCTGTCCGGATCCTCGTCTCTGATTCGTTCAAGCGCCTCCTGCACACTGTGAACCACTTCCGCTCCCGGCACCACATAGGTCGGATCCGATGTCAGTACGATATTTCTCCGGTTCTTCAGCGGCCTGCCTCCCGGAAAACTCTCGAGCGTCTTTCTGCCCATGATGATGGTGCATCCGGAAGTAGTCTCACGGAAAAATCTCATATCCGACGGAATCGACACAAGAAGCTTATTGTTTTTCCCGATTCCCCATCTGGAATCCGCTGCCACGATTATCTTCATACTCATCACCTCCGCGTGTCAGATCGCTACGGGAATGTTGCGGATCTGCTCATGGGTCTCATAGTTCTCGTAGTGAAGATTGTCTGTTGTAAATGAATAGAAATCCGTAATATCCGGATCCAGCCATACCTTCGGCGCAGGCAGGGGGGCTCTTGTGATCAGTTCTCTGATCAGCGGTATATGTCTGTCATAGATATGGGCGTCTGCGATCATATGGACCAGTTCCCCAGGCACCATATCACTGGCCTGGGCAATCATCATCAGAAGGATCGCGTACTGCGCCACATTCCAGTTATTGGCAGTCAGGACGTCATTGGATCTCTGGTTCAGAACAGCGTTTAGGACCAGTCTCTCACCATTTTCGTCCGCGTCAGGCATCCGGTCAAGAGCTGCCGGACTGCCGGGAGACGGCTGCACCTTCTCTCTGGTGACATTGAATGTCATGCTGTAGGCACAGGGATACAGGTTCATTTCATGAAGATCCTGGTGCACATAGAGGTTGGTCATGATGCGCCGGCTGTAGGGATTGTTCTTCAGGTCATAGAGTACGCGGTCGATTTGGTCGAACTCACCCTCTTTGTAAATGTGCTTTACCCCCATCTGATAGCCGTAGGCTTTTCCGATGCTTCCGTCCTCATCCGCCCATTCATCCCAGATATGAGGCTTCAGATCATGGATATTGTTGGACTTGCGCTGCCAGATCCACAGAATCTCGTCCATAGCGCTCTTAAGGCCGGTCTTCCTGAGTGTCAGGGCCGGAAATTCTTTCCTGAGATCATAGCGGTTGCAGACGCCGAAACGTTTCACGGTATAGGCGCTTGTCCCGTCCGGCCAGTGCGGACGGACCTTCTGCCCCTCGGTGCTGGTGCCGTTCTCCAGGATATCCCTGCACATGTCAATAAATACATGATCCGCGTAACTCATTTTTCACACCTCCTGAGGCGCTTCTCATACAAGAAGCCTTGCGATCGCTGTCTCACCGGCAAATCCTGCCGCGTTGAACAGGAACAGTACGTCTGTATAATCTTTGCTATCCATCAGCTGTGAGATACTGTCATTATAATATCTCGGATCCACCATATCCACCTCATCAAAATATCTGTAGGTGAACGGTGTAAAACAGTGAGCGTAGGAATCCTTGATGATCAGGAGCCGCCGTCCGGTGTCTGCGTCCGGCATCTTCGTCTCTACCAGTCCGTAGTTGCCTCCGTAGAAATAAGCATACTTGTCTTTTGTGTCAAGATAGCTGTCGCGGTAGACAGAATTGCGGATATCATCCGACTGGTTATAGATCAGATAATAATCAAAAGGCTCAGCAGGATCATACCTCTCGATGCTGTCCGCCCGTCCACTGATCCCCAGTCTGGACGCGATGGTGCCCTCAAAAGAATCTGTGACCTTCGTGACTGTATACTGGTCAGGCGAGGCAGATGCGATCTGCTTCTGCTCCAGCCATCTGTTGAATACAAGAAAAGCAGAGCCTGTCTTCCAGTGATGATCCGTCCTGTAGTAGAGCTGGCTGTAATCCGGATCTGTGCCTTCCTTCGCATGCTGTTCTGTAAGCACTGAAGATGAATCCACCCACACTCCCTCCGGCAGGCTTTCCCGGATCTTCTGCAGATAGATCTCTTCATCATACGGATCTGCAAATGGGGGGAGCTTATCCCTCAGCACATCCACCGCGTTGGGAACTACGATGCAGGACAGATGATCTGCGTCATATTTCCCGCTCATCATCTGCATGAAGTCACTCAGCTGCTGTACATTCCGGGCAGCTGTCTCTGAAGTAAATACACCTGTATGCTTCTCGATCAGGTATCCGTCCTTCGCGAAATAGACGTCGCCTGTCTCCTGCTTAAGGGTGGCTCTCTCCGCTGCAGTCTTGAGTGTGATCCAGTTGTCACGGAGAATAAACTGGTCCGAGAGGTACTCCTCATAGTCATCCGCGAACTCCCCCGCCAGCAGGCTGTCCCAGGTCAGGACCGGGCGCTGCTGCAATGTCCGGTTCTCGGTCTCACTGCGCTCTTTCTGCGGCCGTATGATGGTCGCTGCAGTGAACCCGAAGATCAGGAGCAGGAATATAGTATTCACATAAACTGATTGATGTTTATTCATAGTTCAGAACCTGAAATAAAGGAACGGGTTGTATGAATCACCTACAAGATAAGCGACACTGAGCAGGAACACCGCAACAGTAAAGGCGCCGCGAAGCACCACTGTCGCTGTGTTGGAGTTCCTTACTTTCCTGAGTATGCAGGATGCTGTCTTCAAAGGGATCGTAGTACTTCCGAGTATAAGGATGACCAGCAGCACTGCGTTGGAATACAGCTGATAGACGGAGCCTCTGTTCATGAAGCATCCTCCGCCTCCGAACAGGGCCGCAAGATAGCCTGTGCCTCCGCTGATCTCGTTGTAGGAGAACAGGTACCATCCGATCATGACTACAAACATGCAGTACACATGACGCAGCAGGGACGGAAGTTTCTCAAGCACATTTCCGAATACCAGTTTCTCAAGCAGCAGGAGGATCCCGTAGTAGACGCCCCACAGCATGAAGTTCCAGTCGGCACCATGCCAGATACCGGTCAGGAGCCAGACGATCATAGTATTGCGTATAAGTCCGAGGCTGCCGACCCGGTTTCCTCCAAGCGGGATGTACACATATTCGCGGAACCAGGTTCCCAGTGAGATATGCCACCTTCTCCAGAATTCCGTGGCACTCTTCGCAAGGTACGGATGGTCGAAGTTTTCCAGGAAGCGGAATCCGAACATGTGCCCCAGGCCGATCGCCATATCCGAATAGCCGGAAAAATCGAAGTAGATCTGGAATGTGAAAGCAGCGATCCCGATCCAGGCAGTCAGCACAGGAAGGCTTCCGGTATCCATGACACGGATGGAATCCCACAGGACTCCGGCATTGTTGGCAAGAAGGACTTTCTTGCCGAGACCAGTCATAAAGCGCATGACGCCTTCTGCAAACTCTTCAGAACTCTCCTGCCTCTTTCTCAGCTGTCTGTCGATGGTCTTGTACTGAACGATCGGGCCCGCGATCAGCTGAGGAAACATCGTTACATAGGCGCCGTAGGAGATAATGTTCGTCTGTACCCGGGCATTGCCTCTGTACACATCGATGATATAGGAGATCGTCTGGAACGTATAGAAACTGATGCCGATGGGAAGAGCCAGGCGAAGCAGCGGGATGTCGCTTCCGGCTGCCTGGTTAATGGTGCGGAGTACAAAGTCAGCATACTTGAAGAATCCAAGCAGCGACAGTCCTGCGGCGACTGACACACCCAGGGCAATCTTTGCACCTTTCTCATTTCCCACGCGCAAAAAACGGTCGACCGCAAGACCTCCTGTCCAGGAGATCAGGATCGACACGATCATCAGAATCACATATACAGGTTCACCCCATGCATAGAACACAAGGCTTACCAGGAATAATATCAGATTCCTCAGTTTCTTCGGAAATGCGTAGTACAGAAGCAGTACCAGCGGAAGAAACCGGAACAGAAACAGCAGGCTGCTGAATATCATGAAAACACCAGTCCTTTGATGCCGGAAAAATCTCTTTTACTTTCAACTGGCTTATTATATAATAACGGAGAAATGTGTTCAAGTTCAGTGAAGGAAGATTAACGGCACAATGACTGATGAAAGAAACGGACTGACACAGTCCGGTGAATATACAGAAGAACCTGTAAAAAAGAAAACCGCCCGCTCAGGGAAGAAAAGATCATCCGGAAGCAGGGGAAACCGCCGCAAAGCGGATTCCGGACGTTTTATGATCGCGCAGCTTCTGGCTCTTGTCTGCCTGGTTCTTGTTGTGTTTGAGGGAAAGGTTATGTACACCCTCTTCACCCACAAGGTCGGCAATCACATTGAAGTTATGTCTTCGCACGATGAGTCTTCGGGCGGGGAAGATTCTGTGGAAAGCACAGAGAATCCGGATGATACTGCGTCGAATGAATCCGGCGGCGTCTCCAGTCTCGGACTTGCCGGCGCCGGAAGCGGCGGCAATACTACCGCGCAGGATACTGCGCCTGCCCAGACTTCCAACCCGGAATCGATCGACAGCCAGGCGGTAGTTCCGCTCCAGAGTACACCGGTAGACGATTCATTTTTCTCGAATTCAGTCTTCATCGGGGATTCCCGTATGGAAGGATTCCGCAATTCATCCGGAATCACTCAGGGCGCGTTCCTGACCGGCGTCGGCCTGAGCACCAATGATATGTCAGAGCCGATCATCGCTACAGCGGACGGCAACATCTCGGTCTATCAGGGACTGAGCGGCCAGCAGTATGACCGGATCTATCTCATGCTCGGCGCGAACGACCTGGGTTATTATCCCTGGGAGAATTTCCTTCCGACTTTTGAAAGTGTTCTGCAGCAGTTCCACGAACTGCAGCCTCATGCGATCATCTATGTATGCTCCGTCATCTACGTGGATGAATCCAAGGTCGCTCCGGGATTCGAATACGACAACAACGACAACGTCCGTACGATCAACGGTTATATCCTCCAGGCCTGTGAAGACCTGTGGTACAGTTACTACCTGAACCTGAATGAGATCTTCTCTGACGGAAACGGTTCTCTGCTTACGGATGCTTCTTCGGACGGTATCCACCTGTATGCGCCGTATCTGGAAAATATGCTCAAATACCTTAAGAACCATTATATTGGCGATGACGAGTTTGCGGCAGCCACAGCAGCGCACCCGGACGATATTGCCAATGCCCCGGCCCAGGCTGATACAGAATCAGACGCCGGCGGCTCGGACAGCTCAGATGCCTCAACCGGCGGCGATACAAACCTTGCCGGCGGACTTGCAGAAGTCGGAGCTAACTGACATAACACATACCCCAAAAGAAAAACGGCAGGTACACCGCAATGATGTATCTGCCATTTTTATTTCCGGTTAAGGTCTCAGGTCTTACGCTTCGGATCTGATCCCAGGCGGATCAGAATCCTGCTTCCTTCAGGATGCTCTGCGCTTTGTCATAATCATCGCAGACGACCATGACTGCATACTTGCCGGCTGTTTTGACGATTGCCTTTTCAAGCTTGCCTGCCTCATCCGCGTTGTAGGATGCGAACAGTTCTTTCTGGTTGCTGACTCTTGTCTTCAGCAGTTCCTGGACAGCCTTCGCTGTATCTTCGTCCTTGCATTCAACGACAACAATCTCATCTGCCGTAGCATTGCCGCTCATGTACACCTTGCTGTTCGTCACCTGTCCCTCTTCAAAGAAGTAGATGCTTGAGAGCATCTCGCTCTTCGTCTCAGACAGAGTATCCGATGTGATAACAGAACTGTTCAGTTCATCTGCGAGTTTTGCGACGTCAACGTTCTTGGCTGATCCGCCCTTCCCGCAGGCTGTAAGGCACAGTGCTGCAACTGCCGCAGCTGCTAATACAATCAGTTTTTTCATTTTCATAATATCATCTCCCCAAATGAATTCTATGTAACCACGACATAATAGCAGAACATCTCAGAAAATGCAATCACCCGCAGAGCCTGATGATCGCGTCAGCAAATATCTTTGCACTTCTGTACAGAATACTGAGTTTCATAAACTCATCGTCTCCGTGCATTCGGTTGTCCACATCCGGCTCGGCGCAGCCAAAGGCAACCCCGTTTTCAAGATGATGTACATAGGTGCCGCCGCCGATTGCGATGGGCTCTCCCTTTTCTCCAAAGTACAGTTCATAGGATTCCAGAAGTTTTCTGACCAGTTCACTGTCTGACGGTACATAATGGACCGGGGACATAGCCTTTTCCTTCATGCTGATCCCTGAACCGGCCAGCTTCTCCCTGATCTTCTCTGTAAGGTTCTCATCATTGGCGCATATAGGAGCCCTGCAGTCATAACATCCGCTCAGAATGAAGGATTTCTCCGTCTTATTCTTCACCTCATAATGAAGAATATCCAGGGACATGGTCAGTTCCCCGCTCTCCTCATCGCTGTACGCAACACCGAGCGCGTTTCCGTTATGATCCCCATGCGGCCACATGGAAGCGACTGCCATCAGCGTATCTTCACCTGCGCGCTTCACAAGCGGGATTGTCTCCAGGAACTTAAGTGCCGCTGTCAGGGCATTCAGGGCATTCTGAGGCGTTGACGCATGGCCTGTATTGCCGCGGACAGCAATCTTGTACATTCCGTCCTCAAAACTATATGAGAACTCAGCCCCTGTCAGTCTCCCGGCCTCACCGGCAGCCTTCTTCAGAATATCAGGATCCCCTCCCGCAAGAGTCATCTCAGCACGGCCCGGAATCACATTTTCCTTATCACCTGCGTGAAATGCAAGTACACGGAACCTGTCTTCTGCCGCTTCATTTACGCCTTCCTGTTCACCCTCCGCCGTAAACACGCTGGCAAGACGTCCTTTCTCAATATTGATCAGCGGATAATCTGCATCAGGCGAAAATGTATACTTCGCCTCTTTTTCTGTCTGGTAATAATACTCAAGGTCACTGGATCCGCACTCCTCATCCGATCCGCAGATCAGACGGACGGAATGCTTCAGGGGAATTCCTGTTTCCCTGACAGCCCTCATCGCGTACAGTGCCGCGACTGCCGGGCCCTTGTCGTCACTGGAGCCTCTTCCGTAGATATAATCTCCTTCAATATATGGTTCGAATGGCTGTGTCTTCGTCCAGGTGTCCGATACCGGGACAACATCCAGATGGGCCAGAATATCCAGTGCTTTTTCCTTCTCAGGATCAAGATCGCCCGCAACACAATAATTCTCATAGTTGCGCACGCGAAGGCCGTATGCTTCCATCAGCCCTTCCATTGCCTTGACAGCCTTCGCAGGCCCCGGACCATATGGCATGCCGTCCTGCGCATGAGTCCTGACGGACTCGATCTTCATCAGCATGCACAGATCCCTCATCATCTCATCTGTATGAGAATCGATCCACTCATCGATCTGTTTCTTATACTGCGGTTCAGTCATGTCTGTTCTCTCCTGTCTGTTTAATTAGCAGTATTATCTTTTTGCCGCCAACCCACATCTTATCATCACTGCAATCTCATGTCCACCTTGCCCCTCCTGCCCGGCGCGGGTACAATAAAGACATCACAGATGAGGTGCACGATTATGAATCTTCCCGGTTATTATTCTACAGGCCAGTTTGCGAAGCTTGCTGACGTAAGTGTCCGCACGATCCGTTTTTACGACCGCAGCGGCACTCTGAAACCGTCCTATGTAAATGAGAACGGCGCCCGTTTCTACACAGATTCTGACCTCGTCCGCCTTCAGCAGATCCTGCTTCTCAAGTACCTGGGATTCTCGCTGGAAGACATCCGTGAGATGACAATCTCTCAGATCGATTCCAGTCATCTGCTCTCTTCGCTGAAGCTTCAGCAGAAACTGGTCCGGGACCGGATCGAGCAGATGCAGACAGTCTGCGATTCGATCGAGGAAACTGCTGCGGAACTGTCAAAGCATACCGATACAGAAGACTTTGACTGGAAGAAGATGCTGGACCTGATCCATCTGACCGGCATGGAGAACAGTCTCGCGTCCCAGTACCGCAATTCCTCGAACCTGACTGCAAGGATCGATCTTCATAACCGTTATTCCGTGAACCGGCAGGGATGGTTTCCCTGGCTGTTCTCCCTGCTTCATCTCAAGGACGGTATGAAAGTCCTGGAACTTGGCTGCGGAGACGGAGCACTGTGGACCAAGAATCCGGATCTTGACGCAGAGCATCTGGACATCTCTCTGTCAGATATATCAGACGGTATGGTCAGGGATGCCAGGAGAAACATAACTCAGGCACTGAAAGAATTCACTGACTGTTTCAGCTATTATACTTTTGACTGCTCCCGGATCCCGTTTGAAAAAAGATCCATGGATCTTGTTATCGCAAACCATGTTCTTTTCTACTGTGAGGATATCCGGAAAGTTCTGAAGGAGTCACGCAGAGTTCTCAGGGACGGCGGCCGTTTCATCTGCAGTGCCTACGGCAGCAGACACATGCAGGAGATCACGCAGCTTGTGCAGGAATTCGATCCTCATATCGTACTGTCCGCTGACCGCCTGTACGAGAGATTTGGTCTGGACAGCGGAAGACAGATCCTGGAACAGTCCGGACTGTTTGACAGCATTGAGTTAAACCGTTATGAAGATTCTCTGGTTGTGACAGACGCCCAGCCGCTGATCGAATATATACTCTCCTGCCACGGCAACCAGAACCGCTATCTGATCAACCGCTACCGCGAGTTCCGCCTCTTTGTCGAGGACAGGGTCCGCGGCGGCCTTCACATAACAAAAGACGCAGGAGCATTCACCTGCCGGTGATCCGCTCCTGCATCTGTTCTTCTGTTCATTTCAATTTTCAAGTCTGCCGGAGGCTATATCTCAGCAAGCCCGTTCCACTTCATATCTTTCTCAGACAGATTCAGGGGAGTTCCGTCAGAGAGATGATAATCCCCGGCGCATGCATTTCCCTGATAAGTGCCTTCCAGCTGTGGCCATTCAATTCCGATCGCAGGGTCATTCCATGCAAGACCGCCCTCATCACCCGGATGGTAGAAATCCGTGCACTTGTAACAGAACTCGGCAATGTCAGACAAAACCAGGAATCCGTGGGCAAACCCTTCACTGATATAGAACTGCTTATGATTTTCTTCCGACAGTTCCACGCCGTACCACTGTCCGTAAGTACTGCTGCCCTTGCGAAGGTCGACTGCCACGTCAAAAACAACGCCCCTGATTACACGTACCAGTTTTCCCTGGGGATGTTCCTTCTGAAAATGAAGTCCGCGCAGGACACCCTTCACGGAAGATGACTGATTATCCTGCACAAAGATCATGTCCAGTCCGGCTTCTTTCATATCGTTCAGATTGTATGTCTCAGTAAAATAGCCCCGCTTATCCCCGTGAACTGTCGGTTCGATCACATACAGTCCTTCGATCGGTGCAGGTGTAACTTTAATCTGTCCCATCTGTCAAGTATTCTCCTTCTCTATGATCTGTCAGAAGCCGATCTCTCGAAGATAACGGCTCAGGGCATCCTTCCAGTCCGGAAGCATACTGAAGCCTTCCCGCTCCAGTTTGGACTTGTCCAGCCTGCTGTTATACGGCCTCATGGCTTTGGACAGTCCGTACTCCTGTGTCGTGACCGGTATCAGTTTCAGATGCTCTTCATCATACTCACTGTGTCCAAGTGCCGCTGCCTGGCGGAAGATCTCTTTTGAGAAATCATACCAGCTGATATAACCGGTCTTCGTTCCGTCCGCGTCACAGCCGCCCTCCTGACCGGGCAGTTCCGCATTGGTTGCATGATAATATCCATACTTCTGCGTCTGAATCATGTCAACCAGCAGTGACGCCAGGTCATAGGTATAGGTCGGAGTCCCGATCTGGTCATTGACGACACGAAGCTCATCATGATTTTTCCCGACGGTCAGCATGGTTTTAATAAAGTTTTTGCCGTTTCTTCCGAACACCCAGGCGATCCGTACAATAAAGTACTTCTCAAGAGTTCCGGACACAGCCTTCTCTCCTTCAAGTTTCGTCTGTCCGTATACGTTGAGCGGCTGATATCCCTTAAAGTCCGGATCCCACGGCGTCTCACCCTGTCCGTCAAACACATAGTCCGTTGACAGATAGAGCATCTTCGCTCCACACTTTTCAGCAGCCAGTGCAATGTTCTTCGTCCCGTCTACATTCACAGCGTACACTTTATCTCTCTTGTCATCATCTTCGGCAAGATCGACCGCAGTCCATGCTGCACAGTGGATCACCGCATCCGGAGCCAGAGAGCATATCGTTTCATTTACTGCAGCGCTGTCAGTGATATCGAGGGATATATACTGCATCTCAGTCACCGGCGAGCCGTCCATGACACCTGCGTATTCCGGCGCAAGGTCTGTTCCGATTCCCTCATGGCCTCTGCGGCTGAGTTCATTCATTACATCATGTCCCAGCTGTCCCGCGACACCGGTTACCAGTACACGCATCTCAGACCTCCTTGCGATTACCGTACATCTTCTCATAGTAATTCTGGTATTCGCCAGAGATGATCGGCTGCCACCAGTCTTCGTTGTCAAGATACCACTGGATCGTCTTCTTGATTCCGTCCTGGAACTTTGTCTCAGGGAGCCAGCCAAGTTCATCATGGATCTTGGTCGGATCGATGGCATATCTCATGTCATGGCCTTTGCGGTCTTCCACATGCGTGATCAGAGAATGCGGCTTGCCCAGAGCGTCGCAGATCATGGTAACAATGTCGATATTCCTCATCTCATTGTGGCCGCCTACGTTGTAGACTTCGCCTACACGTCCCTTGTGGATGATCAGGTCGATAGCTCTGCAGTGGTCTTCCACATACAGCCAGTCACGGATATTCAGTCCCTCCCCGTATACAGGAAGGCTCTTGTCATGCAGCGCATTGATGATCATCAGCGGAATCAGTTTCTCCGGGAAATGATACGGTCCGTAGTTGTTGCTGCATCTGGAGATGGATACCGGAAGACCGTATGTCCTGTGATAGGCAAGGACAAAAAGGTCCGCTGACGCCTTGGAGCTTGAGTACGGGCTGGATGTATGGATCGGCGTCGTCTCTGTGAAGAACAGGTCCGGACGGTCCAGCGGAAGATCTCCGTATACTTCATCCGTAGATACCTGATGATAACGCTGGATTCCGTATTTGCGGCAGGCATCCATCAGTACGGTGGTACCCATGATATTGGTCTCCAGGAAGATATCCGGGTTCACGATGGAGCGGTCAACATGACTCTCCGCCGCAAAGTTCACCACCATATCCGGATGCTCTTCTTCAAACAACTTATATACTGCTTCACGGTCTGTAATCGATTCTTTCACAAACCGGAAGTTCGGATTGTCCATAACCGGCGCAAGTGTGCTGAGATTCCCTGCATAGGTCAGGCAGTCCAGGCAGATGATCCGGTAATCCGGATACTTATTCAACATGTGAAAGATAAAGTTGCTTCCGATAAATCCGGCACCGCCGGTCACAATAATATTCATATGATCCCTGTCCTTTTATTCTGATACTGTTTTCTATATCACATACAGTTATCTGTACCGCATGTCTCTTACTGTGTCACGTCGATAAACTTGCCGTCCAGGACATCTTTCAGATACTGGCCGTACTGATTCTTCTTCAGCACTTCATATACTTCCAGAACATCCTCTCTGGTGATCCAGCCATTCTGATATCCGATCTCCTCGAGGCAGGCGATCTTGCGGTGCTGGTGCTGTTCGATCGTCTTGACGAAATTGGTCGCGTCCACCAGGGACTCATGTGTCCCGGTGTCAAGCCATGTGAATCCCTGTCCGAGCAGTTCCACATTCAGTCTTCCCTGCTCCAGGTAGATCCGGTTCAGGTCTGTGATCTCCAGTTCCCCCCTCGCGCTGGGCTTAAGGTTCTTCGCGTACTCAACAACCTTGTTATCGTAGAAATAAAGCCCCGTGACGCAGTAGTTGCTCTTCGGGTGTGCGGGTTTCTCCTCAATGGATTCCGCCTTGCCGTCCTTGTTGAAAGAGACAATGCCGAATCGCTCCGGATCATCCACGTAGTAGCCGAATACAGTGGCGCCGGCTCCCGAATCCGCATTCCTTACTGCTGTCATCAGGCGCTTCCTGAAGCCGTGTCCAAAGAAGATGTTGTCGCCCAGGATCATGCATACATTGTCACTGCCGATGAATTCTTCACCGATAATGAATGCCTGTGCAAGTCCGTCCGGACTTGGCTGCACAGCATAGGACAGATGGACGCCGAACTGATGGCCGTCTCCCAGCAGTTCCTCAAACCTCGGTGTATCCGCAGGCGTGGAAATGATCAGTATATCTCTTATCCCTGCCCTCATCAGAACAGACATCGGATAATAGATCATCGGCTTGTCATAGATCGGCAGCAGCTGTTTCGAAGTTACCATGGTGAGCGGATACAGCCTGGTTCCGCTTCCTCCTGCCAGAATGATTCCCTTCATTGTCATGTTCTCCTTATTATTCGCAAACTATGATGTACGGATCTCTTTGTATCCGGACAATCAGTGCCTTTCCATTATACTATAAAAGGTGACGTAACGTCACCTTCAATAGCGGAATTGAAAATAATTCCAGTTTTTTCAGTTAACAGCTTTACAGTGCCTTTCAGTTGACTGCAAGACCTTCGGCACGGATCACTTTGACGACTGAATCTACCCACTTCTCGCACTCTTCCAGGGTAGCAGCTTCTACCATGACACGCATCTTAGGCTCTGTACCGCTCTCACGGACCAGAATACGTCCGCTGTCACCAAGTCCCTCTTCCGCTGCTTTGACCGCAGCCTTGACCTTTTCATTTTCCCTGGCCGTCGCTTTGTCATGGACTACGACATTCTTCAGCACCTGCGGGAAGATCTTCATCTCATCCGCCATCATGGACAGAGGCATCTTCTTCTCGAGCATAGTCTGCATGACCATGAGGGAGGTCAGAATACCGTCGCCGGTGGTCGCATATTTTCCGAAGATGATATGACCGCTCTGCTCGCCGCCGAGCACATATCCGTTTGCCATCATGTTCTCCGCGACATACTTGTCGCCGACCGCAGTCTGCTGATACTTCAGGCCGGTCGCATCACAGGTCTTATAGAAGCCCAGGTTGCTCATAACAGTCGTGACGATCATATCATGGTCAAGATTGCCGCACTCACGAAGATACTTGCCGCACAGATACATGATCTGGTCGCCGTTCACGATCTTGCCGCGCTCATCAACCGCCAGGCATCTGTCTGCGTCACCGTCATAGGCAAATCCCACATCCAGTCCATTATCCACGACAAATTTCTGGAGAGACTCCATATGTGTGGAACCGCAGTGATCGTTGATGTTCACGCCGTCCGGCTGGTTGTTGATGACAAAAGTCTTGGCACCCAGCGCTTCAAATACGGACTTCGCGATCATGCTGGAAGCACCGTTCGCGCAGTCAAGAGCAACTCTCTTGCCGTTGAACGCACGGCTCGGAATCGTCATCAGGTATCCGATATAGCGGTTGCGGCCTGCAGAATAGTCGATGGAACGGCCGATCGCGTCATCTGTCGCATAGGGAAGTTCCTCGATCTGTCCGTCGATATATTCCTCAATCTTCTCTTCGATCTCAGGCTCGATCTTCTGTCCGTTGGCGCGCATGATCTTGATCCCGTTGTCATAGAATGGATTATGGCTGGCGGAGATCATGATTCCGCAGTCAAACCCGTCCATGCGGCAGCAGTAAGATACCGACGGAGTCGTGGTGACATGAAGCAGGTAAGCATCTGCGCCTGAACTGGTAAGGCCGGCACAGAGCGCGTCCTCGAGCATATAGCTGGATCTTCTCGTATCCTTGCCGATTACTATCCGTGCACGGTGATCCTCATGGTTCCTGCTGTAATACCATCCCAGATATCTTCCGACCTTGAAAGCCTTCTCGGCTGTCAGTTCCACATTTGCCTTGCCTCTGAAACCATCTGTTCCAAAATATTTACCCATAGTTATACCTCTCCTTACTATCTGTTCTGTTTCAAACAGTGTCTATTATAATACCATCTACCTTTTCTGAGAAATATTTTACTATACTTTCACGGTATGACGATACGGATCCCTGCAGGAAGAAAGGCCTTCCGCCTCCCCTTCCGGACAGCTGACTGTTCATATCCTTCACAAATTCCTTCAGGTCGCCGTCTGTCTGTCCGACAGCATATTTATACCCCTCTTCATCGTTTCCTGCAAATGAAAATACTTTGAAGGATGTCTTTTCCATGACTCTCGCGGTGAGTTTCTGGACAAGTACAGGCGTGTAGTTATCTGCGAAGATGAGCACATCACCTTTTTGTGCGAGTTCATCCGCCTTTCGCTCGATCTGGTCATAATAAAAACCGATGATACGTCCCTTCAGCTGGTTCTGGTCCTCCATGAGTTTCCTGACCGCCGGGGCGATCTGAGGCATCTTGCTGCTCAGAAGCGTGGATACCTCATGGTTCTGCCTGAACAGCTGGGTCATATACTCATACGCCCAGCGTCCGCACATGAGTTCCATGCGGATCCCTCCTCTGAATCTCTCATGAGAGATAATGCGGATGGAACCGATCTCTCCTGTTCTGGATACATGGGTACCGCAGCAGGCGCAGACATCAGATCCGGGAATGGAGACCACCCGGATCTCGCCGTGAAGTTCTTTTTTGCTCCGGAATTCTATGCTCTCCGCTTCCTCTTCCGTATATGTGTCTGTACGGATCGCTGTATTCTCCCAGACGATCTCATTTGCACGCTTCTCAATATCAAGAAGCTCATCCTCCGTGATCTCTCCGTCCAGATCAATCGTCATCCTGTCTGAACTCATATGAAACCCGACATTATTGTACCCGAACCTGGTATGGATCAGTCCGCTGACGATATGCTCTCCTGAATGATTCTGCATCCGGTCAAAGCGGTATTCCCAGTCAAGAACGCCGTGGACTTTGCTTCCCTTTTCTATCGGGGCACTGCACACAAGAATCACATCATCTCCACACTCTCTTGTATCCAGAACTTCAGCAGTCACGCCGGTTTTGATATCTGACAGTTTTCCCCTGTCACCGTTCTGGCCTCCTCCCTCCGGAAAAAAGGCACTGCAGTCCGGAATAATCTCCCAGCAGCCGTCTGCCTGCCTGCAGTCAAGTACCGCCGCGTCAAACTCTTTCATATAAACATCGTCGTAATACAGTCTTTGAGTCATGTTTCTCTCAGTTCCTCACTTTTTAATTTTCATAAAGTATATCCTCTGGCCGCTCCATTGACAAGTTTCGGTAAACACACCTATACTGAGTCGACTGTATTGTTTCAATGCCAGGTCCGTTCAGGATCCGACGCCTGTAAGTAAGGGATAATATATATGAATAGTTATGACACTGACAGAATGATCTTATTTACCGACATAGATGAAACACTGGTAAATACGGACAAATCTCTCAGCCAGGAGAATCTTCAGGCACTCGAGCGCTTTCTGGACATGGATAATATCATATCCATCTCCACAGGACGCGCGCTGAACGGAGCTGCCGGTCTGCTGCGGGACATTCACCTGTATGGAAGAAAGAACCTTCTGATCACCAGTTACAACGGTGGTCTGGTTTTTGATACGTATACTGAAGAGGTCCTGCTTAAGAAGACCATTCCTCTTGATCTGATGTACAGGTCATTTGATCTTGCAAACGAATACGGTATCCATATCCAGGCATACACTGACAGCGCTGTTGTCTCTGAGACTGACAATCATCATCTTCGCAAATATCTCTCCATCCAGAAACTGGATGTTGTCTTTACTGACAATATCCGTTCATTCAACATGGAGCCTTCGGTTAAGCTCCTGTGCCTTGATTATGATGATCCTTCACGGATCACTGAATTCCGCAGCCTCTTTGATGCAAAATTCGCAGGCGAGCTGAACTGCTTTAATTCCAACCCCAATCTGCTGGAGATCGTCCCCCCCGGAGTCAGCAAGGGAGCAGCCCTCCATTTCCTGGCGGATCACTATCAGATCCCCATAGAAAATACGATCTCTGCAGGAGATGCTGAAAATGACCTTCCCATGATCCTTGCCGCAGGAATCGGATGCGCAGTTAAAAATGCTGATGACAGTCTTAAAGCAGAGGCGGATTATGTGACCCAGCGGGACAATAACCACGCTGCTGTAGCCGAGATTCTCGAAAAATTCTGCTTCAGCAGGAAATGAAGGACCGGGAAGAATCACACATCCATGACATAAAAAACCCTGTATCACTGATCCCTACGGACCTGAGGTACAGGGTTTTCATAACTCATCTCATCAATTCCTGAACTGATCTCTTATCTGTTCCGTCTTCTGATAAGAACTATGATCAGGGCAATGATCACTGCAAGAGCGGCAACTCCCGCTGCGATAAACAAGCCAAGCGGAGTTGGATCACCGGTATTGACCGACATGGCAGTTACGATATGGAATGTAACTGACTTGGTTACTGTAGTTCCATCCGTATGCCAGCCGCTTCCGTCGTATACTTCCTTCGCATAGGTGACAGTGAGTGTATAATCACCGGCTGCATTGATCGCCATGGAGGTAGTATACGGAGAAGATGTCCAGGAACCGCTTACGCCGCCGATCTGATATCCCGCAGGCTTATACCGGTAATCTCCCGGATTCTTTCCAGTCTTATCCATTCCGGCTCCCACAGCCGTGAATGTAAGAGTTGATCCTTTGAGATATTCTTTACCGTTTTCAAGCCCTGTTATTGCGTTATTCGCAGGATCCGGTCCGTTCTTATAAGTGGCTTTGACAGTTGCATCTGACGCCGGCATGTAAAGAGTTCCGTAATAGCTGGACGGGTCGACGAACGTTACCTTTCCCTTCTCAGCGACCCAGCTGTCAAACTCTTTGCCCGATTCCGGATAGTTCGCTGTTATATCAACATCCTCGTCATATTCATAGGAACCGGAACCGCTTCCGTTCTTAACCGTAAGCGCATAGGTTACCGGCGTATAGTTCGCAGTGACTGTGGCGTCGGCCGCGCCCATGGTAAATGTAGTCTGCGCACTTGCCTTATTGGCAACGCTTCCCGAACCGGAAACCGTCCAGGACGAGAATTCATATCCCTTGGACGGAGCATTGGCCTTCAGAGTTGCAGTCTCACCCTCTTTGAGAGAATTCTTATCCGAAGATCCGGAAACGACAGTAAGTTTGAACGCCGGAGCTTCCTTCTCGGAATCAGACTGCGGTTCCATCTGCCCGTCCGTATCCGGCTGGGTTGACTCTTCAGACTGCTGCTGATCGCCGGATTCCTGTTCGGAACTCTGCTGGTCTTCACCGGATTCCTGTTCGGAACTCTGCTGGCCGTCACCGGATTCCTGTTCGGAACTCTGCTGGCCGTCACCGGATTCGGGTTCTCCTGACGGTTCGATATCTTTGTCGTCTTCGTCATCATCTTCTGCCGCATATACAGGCTCGACAGTCACATTCTCACTGACTTTGACTTCAAGAACCTCATCCGTAACATCAGTAGTCTCAATGTCGCCTTCGCTGGTGATATTCCACATCGCAAATTCCTGTCCTTCAGGAGCATCATTTGCAATAACTGTGACCGTATCGCCCTGCTCGACTGTAACAGATACGGAACCGTCTTCATTTTCAACTGCGTCGTCACTCTCGATCGAAGCATTCTGAGCGGTGAGCACCTCTGCCTGTATCACTGTCTCTTCTGCCTGGGGTGCATCTGTCTGTTCCTGCTCAGGATTCTCCTGCTGTGCCTCGGCAGGAGCTTCAGTCGGAGTCTCTGCCGGAAGTTCTTCCTGGTTTTCTTCAGGAGCCTCGGTGGGCTTTTCAGTCGGCGCTTCCGTCTCCATCCTGTACTGAGCGGTAAGTGTCACCGCATTGGCCGGCATAGTGATCGTAATGTCAGAGGCACTGAGCTGATCGTCATCCAGTTCGAGACCGTCAGCAGTCCAGCCTGTAAATACCAGCCCGCTCTTCTGCGCAGCCGTAACATTAATCTGTGTTCCTTCCTCAACCTGGGCAAGGTCAACATCCGTCTCAGCACTGCCGTCGATGAGTGTAAGTTCATTTACCGCCTTCTCTGTCTGCGGTTCAGTATAAACAGCAGCAACGTTGATTACTTTATTCTCCGTCGGAACGGCAGAAGGATCAAACTTCAGAACTGCCTGTGCATTGTCCTTGCCCTCGATGATCACTTCATCAGAATCAGCGGACCATTCGGAGAAAACAAGTCCTTCCGGATTGGTCTGCGCAGTGCTGATCTCTTCGCTGAATTCTCCGCCCGCATATGTATAGTATCCGGTCGATTCGCCGTTCCATTCAGGATCGATATAGTTTACAAACACTTCGTATGTATATCCTGGCTCTTCATCGTCTGTAATGATCCCGGCATCAGCATCAAGTTCTGCGTCAAGACCGTCTGCGCCATCACCGCCGATCTGTACCACATCTGCACCGCCTGCATCTGCTGCCAGTTCATCGATCAGAGCAGGGTCTGCTGCCGGGTCAGCCATATCCGGGGCTGCAGCGTAAGGGTCTGCTGCATTGGGGTCTGCTTCCGGATCAACTGCGTCCGGTGTTTCCTCAGGCTGAGGAGCTGCTGCGCTGAATACCGGCACAAATACCAGGTGGTCATTCATTCCGTTAACAGTTATATACAGTCTGCCGCCTGCGGCGTTTACCGCATCTGCGCCAAGCTGGCCGGGGCCTGCAAGTTCCGGGATCCCCAGCTGACCGATCTGGTCATCGGAAACCTTCGCCATGGATCCGTCCGGCTGTACTCTGTATACAGACCATCCTGAAAATACACTTGACGGGTCTGCCGGAGTGTCATATGTCAGGTAGACTGAAGTTCCGTTCGGATAAGCGGCAGTATCAATATCAGATGCGTAGATCGTCTGAGGCATTCCAGTCTCATCTGTATAGAAATATGCCTGGTCTCCTCTCAGAGAGTAAGCTGTGTCTTTGAGTGAACTTCCGGTATTGGGATCTGTACTGTCTGTTCCGGAAATGCCGTATGCAGTCTCAACGATCCCTCCGTAGGTTTCAAGCACATATGCTGTGTCTGTCATGGTGACGGGATTGCCTGCTTCGTCAAGTATGGGATTGCCTTCCTCATCCATCTGCTCTATCCCTGTGTCAATGGGAAGAGATGTTACAGAATAGACTCTTCCGGTCTGATTGACCCAGCATGGAGTTCCGTCATCGAGCATGTCGAAAAGACCTTCCGCGGCATCTGCATTCAGATTATCCATTCCGAGATACACTTCTGTGTTCGCGATCCTGTCTCCCGGATAGATCTTTGTCGTGACTGTCACGCCGTCGTCGGCAACAGAAAATCCCTGTCCGCTCATCTGTGTGGAATCATATACTGACGGATCCGCAATAGCTGCTGTCGTCATACAGAGCGTCATACAGCAAGCTGTAAATAAACCCCTTAATCGTCTGTTACTCTTCATAAAAACATCCTCTCTTCTGTCAAGTGCCTCTGCGCAGATCCCCATAAGCAAAATGAGACACTTTGAGTGTTTTCGATACCTGCATCATATCACCCGGCGGAAATTGTTTCGTTGTGATTCACCGAAAGTAATTATGAATTGTTTCTTAACTTAAAAAGCCCCGCACCTGACACGGTGCGGAGCCTCATGGTATAAGCGGGACGATAAGCCGGGTTATGTCGCGGACGGCCATCTATCCAGGCCGGCTGTTGCCAGCCGGCTCAAGCAACCTACCTGGAACTGGCGGGCCGCCATATGTTCCTGTGCGGTCTTGCTTCGGATGGGGTTTACATATGCCCCGTCCGTTGCCGGACGGGCGGTAGTCTCTTACACTGCCCTTCCACCCTTCTCCGCCGGACGTTATCCGGCATCCTGCCCTGTGAAGCCCGGACTTTCCTCTCCCGGACCCTTTCGTCTGTCCGGCAGCGGCCGTCTGTCCCACTTACGTGCGATAATCTACCACACTCCTGACACTGTTTCAAGAGGAGCGGGTATAGCCCGGGCAAAGCATTGCCGGTGGATTACAGCTTGTGGCCGGGTACGGACTGTGGCTGATCACAGATGTTCTGCACATCAGACATCAAATGTGCCTCCTCCGATGAACTCTCTGATCAGCGAATTCTTTGGTATCTCATCTGCCGGGATCGGAAGGAAGTAGTCCAGGAATTTCAGCAGTCTCTTTGCTTCCTGCCATTCCGGACAGTCCTTGGGCACCGCGTACAGTACGGGAAGTGCATAAGTCTTCAGAACTGCAAGTTCATAGATCAGTGCGGAATTGAACATCACATCTGCGCTTTCCTGGAACGGGAATATATACTGCTCTTCACCCTTACGGACACTCCACCACATATTGATGGTATTGCGTGCGCTGTGGCCTCTTGTTCTCTGATCTCTTACGATCCTGCGAAGCAGGCGTCCGTCAGTGGTCGGGATGCGGTTGTGCTCATCGATATTCAGCTGCGTCAGCGCGGAAATATAGATCTTATACTTATTTTCAGCCGGGATCTTATGAGTGAGCGCATCATTAAGTCCGTGGATTCCCTCAACGACCAGGACATCTTTTTCTCCCAGCTGCAGTGTCTTTCCTTTGTATTCCCTCTCTCCTGTGATGAAGTTATACGTCGGCAGATTCACCTCCTCACCGCCCAGAAGTCCCGTCAGATCCTTGTTGAACTGTTCCACGTCGATAGCGCCGAGGCATTCGTAGTCATAGGATCCGTCCGGATTTTTAGGGGTGTTCACCCTGTTGACGAAGTAGTCGTCCATAGCCAGCGGATGCGGTTTCAGGCCATGGCACGAAAGCTGAATCGACAGTCTGTGGCTGAATGTTGTCTTGCTTGAGGAAGACGGTCCCGCGATCAGAACCAGCCGTACCGTCTTTCGGTCTGCAATCTCCTGCGCTATATCAGCGATCTTTTTCTCCTGCAGAGCTTCCTGCATCAGGATCAGGTCCTTGGTTTTGCCCTGGGTGATCAGATCATTCATGTCGCCAACTGTATCGATTTCCAGAGTCTCGCCCCAGCGGCGGGATGTATTCTGCACCTGGAACAGTTTCTGTACCGGTGCGAAAGCCGGAAGATGTTCCGGATCCTTTGATGTCGGGAACAGCAGGACAAATCCGTCATCATACAGCTTCAGGTCAAAAAGCTGCAGCACAGATGTGTCGTGGACCATATATCCGTAATAATAATCCCGGAATCCATCCAGGCTGTATACATTTGTCTTTGAGCTGATCCTGTAACTGAACAGTTTCGCCTTATCATCCATATGGTATCTGCTGAATACCGATATCGCGTCATCTGTATCCATACTGTATTTCTCAAACGGGATCGCCCTGTCCCTGAGGATCCTCATTTCCTCCAGTACCTGGTCCAGAAGAGCCTGATCTACGGGGATGTCTGATCCTTCCATCGTGCAGAACAGCCCGTTTGACACCGCAAAACGGATCCATATATGTGTATCCCCTTTATGGATCACCTTGCTGAAAGCCCTGAGCATCATAAGGCACAGGCTTCTTTTATAGGTGTCTCTTCCGGCTTTATCCTGAAGGGTCAGGAATTCAAGGCTGCAGTCCTCATCAGCCTCCTTCCCCAGTTCTCTCAGTTCGTTCCCGTTCCTGCGTACCAGAAGCACAGGATAGGGGATCTTATCCTGAAATGAAGCCGCTATCTCTTTGTATATGGTTCCTTTCGGAAAAGACATCTCTTCTCCGCACGCATTTATCTTTATCATCTTATTCTGGTCTTCCATATCTCCCCCCGTAGTTCTTTATGGCCGATATTGTGTAAACAAGCCTACAGGGAAAAGTATACTGGAGAAAAAGACTTCTTGCAAGTTTGCCATTGCTTTGATATACTCAATCTCGTTACGGGGCATTAGCGCAGTTGGGAGCGCGTTTGAATGGCATTCAAAAGGTCGTGGGTTCGAATCCCATATGCTCCATGAAAAAACCTTGCCGGACGGCAAGGTTTTTTCTGTTCCATATTTTCCGGCGGGCGGATGCTGATTACCGCCTGATCAGGTTTCTTTGTCTTCAAAGCTCTGTCTGAGGCTGCGGATCTGCTCTGTCTGCTGTATGATCTGCTCTCTCCTGGCTTGTGCTCGGTCTGATTCGCTTCTCTGAAGGCTCTCCAGATTATCGCTGAGTACTTTCTCCCGGAATGCGAGATACTTCCTCAGAACCGGATGGCCTGACGCGATCAGGCATGGTCCGAATTCAGCCTCTTCCGGAGTAAGCGTCATCTCTCCGCGGATGCAGTGCATCATCGGATAGTACTTTCCGTCTTCCAGCACCATGTCCTCCGCATCGATCTTCCAGCCGGATGTACACAGATACTCTCTCACTTTGCTGATCTCTGACTGTGGCTGAAGGATGAGCTCCGCTGCCCCAAGGCTTTGTGGGGGATCTTTCTCAAGAATGCGCAGCGTCAGTGCCCCGCCCATTCCGGCGATCAGAATACTGTCCGCCTCTCCTTGGCGAAGTCCTGCCAGACCGTCTGAGAGTCGTGTCCGGATATATGCTTCCAGGCCTGCCTGAGTTATGTGCTCTCTTGCTCTTTCCAGCGGCCCCCTGTTTACGTCCATCGCGACCGCCGACGGTATGACACCGTTCCTGACAAGCCATATCGGGACAAACCCGTGATCGGTTCCGATATCTGCCAGCCGGTATCCACGGGTCACCATAGACGCAGCCGCGCTGAGCCGGTCTGATAATATCATAAGTCTCCTTCCTGACAGAAACCTCCGGAACAGTGTTCATTTCTGCCCGAAATCAGAATGTCCTCAGATCACCCCAGAACAATCTTCAGTTTCCTGAGTTCTGCCTCCTTGTTTTTTCGCTCCACCGCTGCCTTCAGGTCGCCTGAAGACGGATCTGCCGCCGCCTGGTACACCTTGAGCAGCGTCTCCCTGACCGCCTTCTCACGCTCTGCCGTGGTCGATGCCGGATCCAGTGTATGAAACAGTCCGGCAATCACAGTCTGATCTGAAGCATCCGGAAAGCGCGACAGCACAGCAGCTTCATCCACTTTTCCGTTCTTCTCCATCTGCTCATAGATCAGTTCCGCGGCCTTTGCCGTCAGACTGTCTTTATCGCCGTAATCATCAGATGATACATACTTTTTTACAGTATCGTATACCGCCGGATACTGCGTTATATAGTTGAGCAGAAGCTGCCGGGATATCGTCTCCCCCTGCTGCTTTACGTTCCCGAGCCGGTTATTTCTCGAGGCGGTCGGAGGCGCCTGGTACATG
Organism: uncultured Lachnospiraceae bacterium; assembly: GCA_902801515.1. Taxonomy (GTDB): domain Bacteria; phylum Bacillota; class Clostridia; order Lachnospirales; family Lachnospiraceae; genus Porcincola. The sequence goes on along the minus strand of CADCII010000012.1, from coordinate 43,985 downwards.
GCACCTGTCGCAGAGTCTTCGTAGAAATCTGCATCCTGTCCGATCCCGTAATAGGCAAATGGATCTTCCGGATCATACCCGCTCTGGGGATCATACTCGTCAGGATACTCTTCCTCACCATCACTAAGATTCATCTCCCGCTGCCTGAGAGCAGGTGATTCCGGTCTGTGTTCAGCAGTTCCAGATACATCTGTGCCCTGCTGCCTGCCAAGCCCGGCCGCTCCCAGCACCAGCCGGCGGTTGACCAGTTCCTGAAGCATCCGCTTTTCAACCATGTATTCACGGCTGACCGCGTCGATATAATTCTGCCTCTCCATCTCCGTCTCAAGATCAGCGATCATGCCCGCCGCACGCTCAAAAAACTGTGTCTTCCCGTCGGGATCATCCAGGTCATATTCCCGCTTTGCAGCGGCGATCTCAAACATGAGAGCATTCTGTGCATTTTTGAGACGCTCTTCCATAGCGTCATGTCCGAGCGCTTTGATGAACTCATCCGGATCCTTATACGGTTCCAGGTTCAGGATCTTCGGAGTGATCCCTGCCCTGCGGAGCATCGGGATCGCCCGCAGCGCCGCATTGACTCCGGCACGGTCCGAGTCATAGCTGAGAATCACATTCTTCGTGTATCTGGAAAGTAATGCACAGTGTCCGGGAGTCAGTGACGTTCCGAGGGATGCCACTGCGTTGGTGAATCCTGCCTGGTGCATCGAGATCACATCCATATAGCCCTCGCAGAGGATCAGGTAGTGCTCCCTTGTCTTTCTCGCGATATTCAGGGCATACAGATTGCGGCTCTTGTCAAATATCTTCGTCTCCGGAGAATTGAGATACTTCGGTTTGCCGTCTCCCATTACTCTTCCGCCGAAGCCGATGATCCGGTCCGATGTGTCCATGATCGGGAAAATGACCCGGTTCCAGAACTTGTCATACATCGTTCCTCTGCGCTCATCCACATTCATGAGCCCGCTTCGTCTGAGCAGGTCGTCACTCACGTCCTTTGACTTCAGAAAACGATACAGTCCGTCTGACGGGGTTTTCGGGGCAAAACCCAGAGCAAATGATTTCATGGTACCCTCAGAGAGCCCTCTCCCTGTCAGATAATCCATGCCCGGTTTTCCGGCTGCAGACCTGAGACTGTAATAATAATAAGTCCCTGCCAGCTTATTGACATCACGAAGTTCACTGCGCTCCGTCTGGCTGCGCCTCTCCGCCGCAGTGATCTCTCTCTCCGGAAGCCTGATCCCCGCGCGGTCTGCCAGATACTGCATAGCTTCCGTGAAGTTCATGTTATTATATTCTTCCACGAAGGTGATGACATTTCCCCCTTTATGACAGCCAAAGCAATAATACATCTGCTTCTGCCTGGACACAGAGAAAGAAGGCGTCTTCTCATTGTGAAACGGGCACAGGCCGATATAATTGCTGCCGCCCCGTTTAAGAGCCACACTCTGCCCGATGACGTCAACTATGTCATTGGCACTGCGTACCTGATCGATCACTTCATCAGAATAATACATATAAACTCCCTGTTATTGCTTTGGCCAGCTCTTGGGGATAAAGAGTTCCTCAAACTTCTGAACGGCGTATGGATCCGTCATACCCGAGATGTAGTCACATACAACCCTCGGTTCCGCCTCTCCATTACTGATGAGCTGCACATATTCATCCGGCATCTCGTCAATATGCTGCTCATAATACTGGTACAGTATCTTGAGAAGTACCGGAACCTTCTTTTCCTCAATCTTCGCGATACTGTCCGTGTAGAGATTCTCATACATGAAATGCCGAAGATCCTCCATCTCTTTCTTAATATCCGGAGACATATGGATCTCATCCGAATCAATGCTCTGGTAAATGATATCGTTGATCAGTGTATCAAGCCTCTCCTTCGTACTTCCTCCAAGGGACTTTCTGAACCGGTCCGGGATGTCTTCTTCTGTCATGATCCCGGCTCTCTCCGCATCATCGATATCATGATTGATATACGCGATCTTATCACAGAAGCGTACGATCTGTCCTTCCAGCGTGGAAGGGCGCAGATTCCACTGGTGATTCAGGATCCCATCCCTGACCTCTCTTGTCAGGTTCAGTCCGTTCCCGTCTCTTTCCAGTTTTTCCACCACACGGATACTCTGTTCGTAATGTCTGAAACCAAACGGGCAGACTTCATTGAGCGCTCTCTCTCCCGCATGGCCAAATGGAGTATGTCCCAGATCATGGCCAAGAGCGATTGCCTCCGTCAGGTCATCATTGAGACGAAGGGCCCTTGACACCGTCCTCGACAGCTGCGAAACCTCCAGTGTATGAGTCAGGCGCGTCCTGTAATGATCGCCTATCGGAGCGATGAATACCTGCGTCTTATGTTTCAGTCGTCGAAAGGACTTACTGTGGATGATCCGGTCCCTGTCTCTCTGGTAGACCGTACGGATATCATCCTGCACTTCGTCCCTGTCACGTCCAAGACTGTCGGAACTGTGCGCGGCATATCTGCTCAGGAATTCATATTCTCTTTTTTCAGCCTGCTCTCTGATAGTCATGGCAATCCCTCATATGATCTGTCCTAAAGCGAAGTTTTGAAAATGATCCCGGCCTCAGATCTGCCGAGGCAGACCGGACACCGGGATCTGATATCTGCTGTACCGTCACGATCTGCCTGTTCACTGAATCATTCGGTCTCAAGTTTACTGTCAGCATCAGCAATGTCAGCTTCGGCGGTTTCATTTACTTCATCGTACCTGGTATACAGCCAGGTAAAATCCCCGGCCGGTATCCCGACAGCCTTCGCCTCTCTGGGAAGACCTGTCATCAGATCTGTGTACTCTTCCGGCTCATTGATCCACGCAGTCTCATCATAACTGCTGAAATTAAAGAGCGCGATCAGTTTCTCGCCGTTCATATATCTTCCGATTCCGAGAACATGATCATTATATGTCTCAACGATCCAGATATCCGCTGCGTTGTCAAACACCTTATGTTCGCTGTGGATCTTCTCCAGTTTTCTGATTGCGCTGAACATCCTGCCCTGGACAGAGGTCTTCTTCCTGCGCTTTTTCGCGTCTTCCCAGTTCAGGCTTCCGCGGTGCAGATAGCGTGAATCTTCTCTCTTCAGAGGATCTTCATGGTAGGTATAATCATTGAGCTGCGCGATCTCATCTCCCGAATACAGCACAGGGATTCCGCTCTGCGTAAACAGGAACGCATGGAGCATGATATCAAGTCTCAGCGTCCTGTCCGTCTTCATCTCATCCTGCTCATAGAGAGCGGCCTCGACGCCGCACAGAGAAGCTGTTGTGCCGCAAAGCCTTGCGTCCTTCAGCCTGGGATCGTCATTATACAGCTCACCCCTTGCGTCTGACAGGAAGATATAACCGCGGAAATAGTCATTTAAAAACTTTTTGTGGGCTGCTTCGTCAACGCCGAACTGCTTCAGGAATTCATAATCCAGCCCCCACCCGATATCATCATGACACCTGAGGTAGTTCAGGAAAGTATACTGTTTGGGAAGCGCAAAGACCATTCCCAGCTGATGCTTGAGAAGCCGCACGTCGTGAGTCGCGACGGTATGCCAGGTACTGGCCATCGTTGTCACATTATAGAGGATATGGCATTCCGGTTTCTCGACTGTACCGAAATAAGGCACAACCTTGGACGGTTCCATTACGACCTCTCCCAGGAGCAGCGTACCGGGACATACGATCTCGGCAGCCATTCTCATGAGTCGGACCAGTGTGTGCACCTGGGGAAGATTCCTGCACGGACTTCCGAGCTGCTTCCAGATATACGGCACAGCGTCAAGCCGGATCACATCAATTCCCTTGTTGCACAGATACAGCATGTTGTCGGTCATATCATTGAAGACCGTCGGATTCCAGTAATTAAGGTCCCACTGATAGGGATAAAAAGTGGTCATGACGACCTTCTGCAGTTCACTGCACCAGCTGAAATTGCCGGGAGCTGTCTGCGGAAACACCTGGGGCACTGTTTTCTCGAATTCATTTGGAATGCTCCAGTTATCAAAGAAATAATACCGGTCCTGGTACTCTTTCAACCCTTCGCGTGCTTTTTTCGCCCATTCATGTTCTTCACTGGTGTGGTTCATGACAAAGTCAAGGCAGACGCTCATATTCCTGTCATGGCAGGCATCCGCCAGTGCTTCCAGATCCTTCATGGTTCCCAGGGCAGGTTCAACGGCACGGAAATCAGAGACCGCATAGCCGCCGTCACTGCGGCCTACCGGGCTCTGCAGCAGGGGCATCAGATGAAGATAATTAACCCCGCATTCCTGAATATAATTCAGATGCTTTTTGACCCCCTTCAGATTGCCGGCAAAGCACTGTGTGTACATGAGCATGCCTACAAGTTCATCCTCACGATACCAGTCCGGTTTTTCTTCTCTGATCTTATCAAGGTCTTTCAGTTCCTGCTTCCTCTCACAATAATTACGGAAAAGCATAGAGAGGAAATAATCAAATGCACCTTCATGGCCGTAATAAAGTTCTGAATAGAGCCATTTCATTTCGTCGTAGTTTTTTTCGACTCTTCTTGTAAAAACAGCATCCCATTCTTTACTCACTGTCATAAACTCCTCCAGGTCCGGTGAACAACATCGCGGTCACCAATGATTATAGATCAATTCAGATGCAATGCAAACTATATACAGGCAGACTCATTGATCAGCCAACGATCACCTTTACCTTAAGCTTACAGTCTCCACTGTATATGACAACCTTAGTCGTCCCTTCAGATATTCCCCTGATGACGCCTTTCTTTGTTACCGCTGCTACAGACTCATTCCGTGATTTGTAAGTGATCTTCTGCTTTGAAGTGACCGGATACCGTTCAGGCTGCAGGGCAAAAGTCTCGCCCAATGAGATCCTGACCGTGCGCTTCGCGATCCGTATCTTCTTTGTCTTCACTTTGCCGCTCTGAATACGCAGCTTGAAAACAACTTTCTTTCCACTCGCAGTCAGAGCAGTAATCTTGACTTTCCCCGTCTTCTTACCGGCTTTGATCAGGCATGTACCGCTCTCCTGCCCCGTAACTTTTGCCTTCTTCCTGTTGGAAGACTTCCAGGAGATAACCTTATCGCCGTCCGCAAGCCCGATCACTCTCAAAACTTTTGTCTTCTGCTTCTTTTTCAGGGGCACGCGATATGTGACATTAGGCTTAGGATCTGACCTGGGATATTTATTCTGAAATTCAGTCTGTTTCTGTTCTTTTTCTTTCTCCGCCGCATTGATCAATTCCTGAAGTTTTGTTTCCGCTGCCGAAAGCCTGTCAGCATTATCAACCATAGACTTCTGATTCGCTGTCAGGGCGTCATAAGCTGCGCGCGCAGCTTCCACGGCGGCTTTGTCATCAAGAGTAATATCATCAGAAGATGGCAGCGCACTGATCTGGTCTATGACCGGCTGAGCGGCATCTTTATCTTCTTCAAGTTTAGCTATAGTGTTTTCTGCCTCAGTCAGAATATTCAGATTCGTAACCAGTGCCTTCTGATCTGCAGTCAATGCATCGCAAGCTTCACGGGCTTCTTCTACTGCTGTCTTGTCAGCAAGAGTTACAGGCGTCGGAAGATCGCTGATCAGTTCCATTACAGACTCTGCCGCCTCTTTATCAACTATATACTGCTCATATGCATCGATGTATTCTCCCGGAATCAGATTCGACAAACTGAGAATTCCGCTTCCATAGTTTCTCCCTGTCTGATAGGAGAGAATTGACAGAGGCGATGAGCTGTTCTCCAGCATGATTTCTATCTGATACGGAGTCAGCGACGGATTGTTCAGTTTCAGCATTGCAGCCGCTGCTGCGACATGCGGCGCAGCAAATGAAGTTCCTGAATTTGTTTTGTAACTTACGTCGGACTGATATGAACTCGTAACAATGTCTGTACCTGGAGCTGAAAGATCGACAGCCTCGCCGTAATTACTGCTGGCACGGGGTGTTCTGTCCTGATTGCATGCACTTACAACAATACATCCGGGTGCCTGTTCATCAAGAATGTTCGAGGGAGCATAATTTTGTGTATCGCCAGAGCTATTGCCCGCGGCAATCACCACAACAGTACCCTTATGTGTTGCTGCAGCGATACATTCTTCCATGTACATGCACTTTGTATATTGCTCATCTGATAACTCACTAATCATCATTGTACTCATTGCGAAACTGAGGTTCATAACATCAACAAAACCTGCCAGTTCCTCCACAGCAGTCGCACATATAGAAAAACTTGTCACTTCCTTCCCGCTCTTATTCCGCCCGAGCACTCTGACAGGAATAATGTGGATCCCCTGAACATCACTGGTACAGGCTGCGATAATTCCCGCAACCTGAGTCCCATGACCGGATTCATCAGTGGCATCTTCATCTTTGTCGTAAAAATCCTGCTCATAATTATGATCAGAATCCGACGACAGCAGCCGACCTGTAAACAGTTCGTGTGTTTTCCGAATTCCTGAATCAAGAACTGCGATTTTGACAGAACCGGTCTTTCCCAGTTTATTCAGATACCAGGCATATTTATCTGATCCTGTGGCACTGACACCCCAACTCACAATTGCACCGTTATTTTGACTGGCGGAAGCTGCAGGAAAAAGATACCTGTCCGGTTCCACATATACTGTGGACGGTTCCTTTTTCAATTCTTTGAATGCTTTTCTTGCATCTTTAGAGGTTTTAAACTGCAGTATATAATGTCCGTTAAGATCTTGTATGGCATCTACAGCTCCATACTCAGAAGGATTTACAGTCTGACTGGCGGATTTAAGAATCAGCCTTGAACTTAAAAATGGGTTTTTGGCTGCTTTTTCCTTGGTTACATATCCGTCATGTTCATCCACCATCTTAGCCAGTTCCCGCCCGAACCTTCTCCCTGACATGCGTGGAACACGGGAAGCGGCGTATACGTCCATAGTCCATCCGGACAGAACCATCACTAAAAGGCCCAGCAGTATACTGAGCAATGCTGTTTTTATTATGTTTTTACTAAATACTGTCTTCATAACACTCATTTTTCTGCACTTCTATTCATAATAATCCATTGTTACCATAACATACTGAGACGAACGGAACAATCTTTTTATTTCAGCTCCATACACGCAGCTCCTTCCAGATCTGTCCGTTTCCACCTGACTCCATATTCTCTCAGCCTGTTCAGTACACTCTTTGCGGGGTGTCCGTAACGGTTATTCCTGCCGCATGATATCAGGACAAGATCCGGTCTGACCAGTTCCAGGAATTCTGAAGAAGTCGCATTTGCGCTTCCGTGATGTCCCGCGACCAGAACTCGGAATACATCGTCTTTCTTTCTGAATATCTGATCATTTGTATAACAGTCAACAAACATCTCTTCCCCCTCTTTCTCAAGATCCCCTGTCATCAGGATCCAGATTCCGCCGTACGATGCCTGCAGGACGATACAGTCCTGGTTGGCGTCACCAGTAAATCTCTCAGAAGCAGGTCCCAGAACGCTGAGTTCCATCCCGTTCGCATGCAGACTGGCGCCTTCCGTCACATATCCGACCGGTATCTTCTGTCGCTTTGCCATGCTTATGATACCTGTCATACGCTCATCTGCATCCGGGATATCCGGCAGCAGGATCTGGCGTATCGTTATATCTGCCGCATTCTTTCCCGCCGGATTCCTGTGATACATCTCAAGCATCTGCTCTATCCCGTTTATGTGGTCAATATCCGCGTGGGACAGAAACACTGTATTCACCTCAGATATCCCGTAATATTTCAGGGTGCTGTCGATCCTATACAGCCACACGTTATCTACCGAACTGGAACCGGCGTCAAAGAGACAGGTATATTTCCCGCATTCGATCAGATTGCAGCTCCCCTGCCCGATGTCCAGGCATGTGAAACGAAACCGCGGCCTGACCCTGAAAGTGATTAAGAATATCAGTCCGACTGAAACCAGCAGTCCGGCTGTCCTGACCTTTCTTTTATTTCGCCGGAGTACTTTCCTGCCTGCCTTTTTCATCAGGAAAATAAAAATAGCAAGAGTCGCATAGTACACAAGGATCTGAATGGCATTCGGTCTTCCCGTGATTATAACTGCCCCCGGCAGTTCCTGCTCCGCCCTGCAGATCAGCAGGAAGAATGTGATCAGGTAATGGCAGGGGCCCGCAAGAAGAAGTCCCACCGTGTGAAATATATCAGTGAGACAGGCGGCCGTATTCAGGATCATTCCGCACACAGCTGCGCTTAACCCAAATCCCATCATCAGGGACATGGCACTGAGAAGAACCGTATGAAGAAGCCATGTATAGGGGCAGATCTGGTAATACCAGTACAGGAAAACCGGCAGAGTCCCGATTTGAATACTGAGTGGTATCAGCAACATACCAATGGTCCCCTGGTTTCCCCCATCGGATCGAAGGTATATTTTCTTTTCCGGACGAATCACTCGGAAGATCGCTCCCGGGAGCAGTTCCATCGAGAGGATGCACGTACATGAGATCTGAAATGAACTGTCAAAAAGAGCATAGGGCTGCCTTAAGAGAATAAACAGGACTGCTCCTGAGAGAGAGGTCAGCCTGTCTTCGGTGCGTCCGGGTATCTGCGCTGCTGTCTGGAAAATGAACATTATGCAGGCTCTCTGGGAAGATATTGAGCCGCCTGTCATGATCACGTACAAAACAATTAAGAGGGATGATATTACAGCTGAACAGATAAATGACCTGCGCAGATGCCTTAGCAGACGGTATACTGCCCTGCCTGCGAGAGTAACGTGGAGCGCAGATACCGCCAGAAGATATGCCAATCCTCCGTCCTGAAAAACCTGCCGTTTCTCTGCACTCAGTCCGCTCTTGTCTCCCAGAAGCATTGCCGCCAGATATGAGGCGTCTTCCTGTCCGAATACCCCCACAAAGCCCTGCTGCATCCGGTACCGCAGGCTGCTGAGGGCATCCCTGACAAGATACAGCGGTGTCTTCACACATATTCCGCGCGGGACGGTTCCTCTCAGTTTCACGTCCCTCAGTGTAAAATAGATATTTCTTGCGTGATAATATCTGCGCAGGTCAAACTGGCCGGGATTGGATGCCTGCTCTGGCTGGGCGCATTTCCCCCGGAATATGACTCTGTCACCTGTGTGAAGGCGCAGAAAGATCTCTGTCTGGTCTTCATTCTGTTTTTTATTTTCAATATAGGATTCTGATGCGGGATTGCCGTACAGATCAGTTTCGATGCCCGGACCTGAAGTCAGGCTGACGAGCATCCTGTCAGATGAATGAAGTCTTTCATTCAGAACTGGAACTGTGGTCCGGAAGGATCCGGATCCGTCCTTAAGAAATGATAGAGAATCAAGTATGATCCTGCAGCCTCCGGCGTAAGCTTCCCGCCCGGCCACAGTCCCGGCAACGGTCAGATGTCTGTCCTGTATCTCAGGAAACTCTCTGCCTCCGGGATCGTATAGTCCGGTCATCCTTCCAAGCCATATCAGCAGAACCAGTGCTATGGCCATCATGCAGACCGGACGTCTTATGAGAAGATGTATAAGCCTGCGCCTCCCTTCCGGGGACGATAGGCAGGTCAGCCGGCAGCTTCCGTGACTTCCTGCTCCATCATCACCTGCTGCTCATCCCCAACTGGTTTCTCAGCAACCTTATCCGCTGCCGCATTCTCTTCTTCATCGATCACAGTGCCCTGCTTCTGTACAGATGTTCCTGAAGTATCGATCAGGTCCGCATTGCGCTCAAAAGTCTGGTCCAGATTAACCTGCCCCCGGAACCTCACATCCGAAGATCCGTCGATCAGGAATCTGACGCCCTCGATCTTTCCGTCCTCACAGGAATCAATGATCGAATTGGCGAACGCATACAGTACCGTCTCCGGACCGGTCGGGTTATCGGCAAACGGAATATTATTGACCTCGGAACTGAAGTCAACGGTGCAGATATCGCCGTCAACAGTGATGCTGTTGACAAGAACACCCTGGGTCGTAAGCATGATCAGATTCGGGTTATCCGGTCCATTGATCAGCTGCTCGACAGCCATGCGTTCCGTATTTACATTGGTTGAATAATAGATCGTGCGCAGTTCCTGGATCAGTTTACTGCCGTCCGCGTTCGGGAAATAAAGCACGAGAGTCTCAAAGCGGTAGGAATTGATCGAGTCACCATCGGGGACGATAAATGTATCTTTCGTCATTGCCCCTACCTCTTCGTCATTGATCATAAGTGCCTGAGAATCCACTGTGAATCTGACAGTATCAACCCCGCGCAGCCCCAGCAGTGTGCATACCAGAGCGCTGCGCAGCAGAATCTCACTGATACTGTCAAGGCTCAGATATTCCGCGCTGAAATCCACATCGATCTCTGATATCCCGGTAGTCGTGGAATTGATCTTTACACCCTCAGGCAGGGCGGATCTGTACTTCGTTGAATTGGAAGCCATAAACTCAGTCAGAAGTTCAGAGAGTCTCCCTTCGAAGTCTTCACTGGCTGCTTTATAACTGTGGCGCACAAGCGCCGTGCCTTCAGGATTAAGATAGAATATATCGTATACGCCATCTTCCGCACTGTCTTTGCTGCCGCCTGTCCTTCCGGAACCCAGCGAGCATCCCGACAGGAAAGAACTGAGCACCAGCAGCATGCTCAATACCAGAGTAAATATTCTGTTATGAACTGTTCTTCTCATCAGCATGGCTCCTTAACAGGCACTCCTTAAGCGGCACTTTTCAAACAGCACTGCACGTATCAGATGTCTCCGTCATCGTACTGCTCTGTATCGTCTTTCTCATATCTGAGCGGGATCCTGACTGTAAATGTCGTTCCTTCACCTTCCCTGGAATATACACGTATCGCACCGTGATGCATCCGGACCGCGCCATTGGTGATCGCAAGGCCCAGTCCTGTTCCGCCGATCTCCCTTGAATGAGACTTGTCGACACGGAAGAATCTCTCGAATATCCGGTCAATGTCTTCCTCAGGTATACCGATGCCGGAATCCTCTACTTTGATGAAGAAATAGGTGTTGTCCACATTCAGCGAGACGTGTATCCATCCGTTTTCTTTGTTGTACTTGATGGCATTCTCAACCAGGTTGGATACGGCAAGAGTAAGCTTGGTCTGGTCTACCTGCGCTATGATCGGCTTATAGCTCTCAAGTGCAATCTCGATTCCCCTGCTGGCAGCGATCGGGCGCAGACGCTTGAGGATAAGTGCGATCAGGTCATTGATATTGGTGTCTTCAATATGAAGGTCATTGGACCTGCGGTCCATCTTCACAAGATTCAGAAGGTCCGTGATGATCTTATTTTCACGGTCGATTTCTTCGCCGATATCCTTCATGAATTCCTGATACAGTTCATTCGGCACCTCTCCCATTTCAGCCTGCTGCACCAGAGAATCCGACAGGACCTTCATGGATGTCATAGGCGTCTTCAGTTCATGCGAGACGTTTGACACGAATTCCTGGCGGGACTCTTCCTGTGCCTGCAGCCTGTGGCGCATCTGATTATAGGCCGCTGACAAGAGCTTTGTCTCGGTATAGTCCGGAATCGAGATGTCCTCCGTAAGGAAATCCTCTCCCGCATTCATCATGGCGGTAACTTTTCCGAAAGGCTTTACCAGAAGTCTGGAAGCATACAGTGACACACCGATCACAAGGATCGAGACAATGATCTGCAGAAGCAGGACACTTCTTGACAGGACCTCTCTGCTCTGGATGATGTCAGTTGTGGGGACTGAGATGATAAACGCGCCGAGGACGCTCCTTGTTACGTCGTCCTGTATCGGGCTCACAACTTCGATGAAGTCATTGTCAGCATTATAATAATCCGTATTGATCCCTTTAAAGGATTCTATGATTTCCTTGGCGATCACAGTCTTTCCTTCATCCAGTCCGTAAGTGTCCCGGATGATCTGAAATGAACCGTTCACAACGATCACACGGCCGCTGTAGATATTCGCGATCTGCATCAGTTCAGAGTCCACGACATCGGAGGTGCCGTTCTCCAGATAATTCGTCTCCATAAGATCCCTGCTCATACGCAGGCACTGATTGCGGATCATGGAAGCACGCATGGAAACAGACTGCTTCTCGTATCCGGTCAGGACACCCTGCAGCATAATATTTGCCGGCACGAATCCTACCAGCAGCAATATGATCAGCATGCGGAAATGCATGCTCTGAAATACTCTTTTGAGCCTGTCTCTCATACCTGTTTATTCCGATTTGTGATGTGTTTCCGTATCCGGAACTCTGATGTGTTTCTGTAGCTGTCTCAGAAGAAATGACCGGTCGGAAAATCTTCCGGCCGGACATGATCATTCTTGTCTGCCGCAGGCAGATGTCCTGCTGCGTCTGGGATCAGTGCTGGAAATAATACCCAACGCCCCATTTGGTATGCACGTACTTCGGATCCGATGGATTCTCCTCAATCTTCTCACGAAGTCTTCTGATATGTACGTCAACCGTACGGACATCGCCGGGGTATTCATAACCCCATACGAGATTCAGCAGATTCTCACGGCTGTATACTTTATTGGGATTCAGGACCAGAAGCTCCAGAACATCGAATTCCTTCGCGGTCAGGTTGACTTCCCTGCCGGACACCTGTACCCTGCGGGCGTCGCAGTCAAGTACAAGATCGCCGACTTCCACGATACGCTCATTCTGTTCCTGTACGCCGCGGGAGGTAGTCCTTCGCATGATCGCCTTGATCCTGGCCTTGACTTCCAGTATGTTGAAAGGCTTGGTAATGTAATCATCCGCGCCATATTCAAGACCGAGGATCTTATCCATATCCTCGCCCTTGGCAGTGAGCATGATGATGGGGACATCCGAAAACTCTCTGATCTGCTGGCATGCAGACAGACCGTCCAGTTTGGGCAGCATCAGATCGAGAAGGATAATGTCATAGTTTCCTTCCCTTGCCTTCTCCACAGCCTCCTCACCGTCATAAGCAGTATCAACTTCCATATCCTCCTGCTCAAGTGAGAAGCGAAGCCCCTTAACAATCAGTTTCTCGTCATCGACTACCAAAACCTTCTTCGGCATGTTTTCCCTCTTACTATCTCTTGCTTATATATTGATAACTCTATGTTTTACTGAACTGTGATACAGTCTTCAATCTGTGAATAAACGCGGTCCTTGATACCGCTGATATTCATCACGTCCTCCGTGCACGAAAACGGGCCTGACTCCTCACGGTAGCGTATGATCGCTTCTGCTTTTGATTCCCCGATACCGGGAAGTGTCATCAGCTGCTCCACGGAGGCACTGTTCAGATCAATCTTTCCTGAAAGATCACCGGTCTCTCCGGCACCGGATAAACCCTGCCTGTCAGGAACCTGGTCCGGACCAATTCCCAGTTCTTTCAAAGAAGCGGCCTCCTCTGTGGTACAGACCGACAGCATCTCTGAATCAATTACAGGACGCGCCAGATTGAGCCACTGTGTATCAGCCTCCTGTGAGAATCCTCCGGCTGCATCGATCGCGTCGCACACTCTGGATCCCGGGGGAAGATAATAAACACCCGGACTGAAGACGGCTCCGCACACATAGACAGCAAGCTGCGCTTCAGACGGATCTGTCAAGGAATCAGTTACCTCACTGACGGGTACTGTCGTTTCCGGCTCCTGATCCTCCGCAGGTTCTGTACAGAATATATCATCTTCTGTCCGAACTGTGCTCACGCAGATTACATCCTGTCTTCCGCATCCGCATGTTCCGAATACTGCTGCACACAGCATCATCCGTACAATTATATTTTTCACTGCACAACTCCTGACTGACCGTCAGGCTGCCCTGCCGTGCAATACACACCAAATTGTAACAAATGCTTAACAGCTTTTCAAGAAACAACTCGAACTATTCTGACACTTTATTTATGCACAGTAGGCAATAATCAGTCTTTGTCTTCATCCTGTGCCCAGGCGATGGACGCCCTGACTGCTCTCGACCATCCCTTCAGAAGTTTCTTCCTTGTCTCATCATCCATTGATGGGGTGAACACATGCCCGAGAGCCCAGTTCTCTCTCACCTCATCTGTATCTTTCCAGTAACCGACCGCAAGGCCTGCCAGAAATGCAGCGCCCATGGCAGTGGTCTCCACACACTGGGGACGGATCACTTCGGCATCCAGGATATCTGACTGGAACTGCATCAGGAAATTGTTGGCACTTGCTCCTCCGTCCACTTTCAGCCTGCTGATCCTGAGTCCGGAATCCTTCTCCATGGACCGGAGCACATCAGCGGTCTGATATGCAAGAGACTCAACAGTCGCTCTGATCACATGCTCTTTGGACGCTCCTCTTGTCAGCCCGACGATCGTACCTCTTGCGTAAGGATTCCAGTACGGCGCTCCGAGTCCTGTAAATGAAGGAACCACATAAACTCCCGCTGTGTCCGTAACTCTGCTGCAGTACTCTTCTGTCTCAGGAGCGTTTTTCACCATCCTGAGCTCATCCCTGAGCCACTGGATCGAAGCACCTGCGACAAAAACAGAACCTTCCAGAGCGTACTGCACCTCTCCGGGTTTAAGTCCGACTGCGATGGTAGTCAGAAGTCCGTTCCTGGATTCCACTGCTTCACTTCCGGTGTTCATCAGCATGAAGCATCCGGTCCCGTAAGTATTCTTGACCTCGCCTTCATTGAAACAGCACTGGCCAAACAGTGCCGACTGCTGGTCTCCTGCCGCTCCTGAGATCGGGATACCGTCACCGATCATGCAGTCCTTCGTCCTGCCGTAGACTGCGCTGGAGGGCACCACTTCTGGCAGCATGCATTCCGGGATATCAAGTCTGTTCAATATCCTGCTGTCCCAGCAGAGTCTGTGGATGTCAAACATCATGGTCCTGGAAGCATTGGTATAATCCGTCACATGGACCTGTCCCGATGTCATTTTCCAGATCAGCCAGGTGTCCACCGTACCGAAGAGAAGTTCGCCTCTCTCCGCCTTCTCCCTGGCGCCTTCCACATGATCCAGGATCCATTTCAGCTTTGTCGCCGAGAAATAAGGATCAGGTATCAGTCCTGTCGCTTCGCGGATATAATCACCGAAGCCTTCCTGAACCAGTTCCTCTACCATGTCTGCGGTCCTGCGGCACTGCCATACGATGGCGTTGTATACAGGGCGTCCGGTCGCCTTCTCCCAGACGATCGTGGTCTCGCGCTGATTCGTTATGCCGACAGCAGCGATATTCTCAGGTCCCGCGCCAAGCTTTCCCATAGCCTCCGCAGCAACTCCGATCTGGGAAGACCAGATATCCATAGGGTTGTGCTCGACCCAGCCCGGATGGGGATAGATCTGTTCAAATTCCCGCTGGGATACAGAGCAGATATTGCCCTTTTTATCAAACAGAATACATCTGGAACTTGTGGTGCCCGCATCCAGTGCCATTACGTACTGATTCACTTCCATCGCAGTCCTCCTGTCTGAGTCTTACAGAATATTGTTATTACATACGGTTTCAGAATGAAGCTTCAAGCCTCCTGATCATCTCGTCTATGTCAGTTTCAGTGATCACAAGCGGCGGGACCAGGCGGAGCACATCCGAGCCTGCGGACAGAACCACCAGCCCGTTTGCCAGAGCCTTCTTTACAATCTCTCCGACCGGGCGGTCTTTGACGACCAGGCCCTGCATAAAGCCGGCGCCCCTGCGGCCTGCAAGGAAATCATACCGCGAGACGAGTTCATCCAGTTTCTTCTCCAGATATGGAGCTGTGTTTTTCACATGGGATACCAGATCCATCTCATCAAAGAGCTCAAACACCTTCGCGACTGCGGCGCAGGCAAGCGGATTACCGCCGTATGTGGTTCCGTGGTCTCCCGGGACCAGAGAACTGGCCGCTGCCTTCTCATTGAGAACAAACGCTCCTACCGGAACTCCGCATCCGAGCGCCTTTGCCATGGTCATGATGTCCGGCTTCACTCCGTAAGCGTCACAGGCAAACCACTCTCCGGTCCGTCCCATGCCGCACTGGATCTCGTCCAGGATCAGCAGGATATCCTTCTCATCGCACAGCTCGCGGACTTTTTTGATGAATTCCGGATCCGCGGGATAGATGCCACCCTCGCCCTGGACTGTCTCCATTATAATGGCACATGTCTTATCTGTCACTGCGGACAGGACACTGTCAAAGTCATTGAAATCGGCGAACTTCACACCGCCCATAAGAGGCCTGAAGGGTTCCTGGTAATGGGTGTTCCCGGTCACGGAAAGCGCGCCTACGGTACGGCCGTGAAATGAATGATTCATGGCGATGATCTCGTGATCAGCAGACCCGTCCCGCGTATATGCGTATTTCCTCGCCGCCTTGATCGCTCCTTCGATCGCCTCTGCGCCGGAATTGGTAAAGAAGACTTTGGAAAGTCCTGTGCGGCGGATGATCGCGGAAGCCGCATCAAGAAGCGGCTGATGATAATAAAGGTTGGAGGTATGGATCAGCTTGTCGATCTGCGCCTTCAGCGCATCGTTGTAGGCTTTATTTCCATACCCAAGTGCAAATACGGCTATCCCTGCGGCAAAATCCAGGTACTCCTTGCCGTCGGCGTCGTACAGATGCACTCCCTCTCCGTGATCAAAGACAACAGGGAAACGGTTATATGTATGCAGGACGACCTCTTCGGTCTGCTCCATGATCTGCTGTGATAATGACATATGTACTCCCTTCTGTGATCTGCAGCAGCTGTGCGCCGCAGACATATCTGTTATGAAAACAGAATCCGCATGCACCATACGGATCCTGTCAATGCCACTGTGGATCAGTCCTTTTTCTCTTTCTCGTAGAAACGCTGCTCTGTATCACCTATTATAGCAGTACCGATACCTTTGTTGGTAAAGAATTCCAGAAGCTGTGAATGAGGAATCCTGCCGTCCAGGATATGGACTCTCTGGACGCCTGCCTGGATCGCGTCGATACAGCTGTTCAGTTTCGGGAGCATTCCGCCTCCGGCATGACCGCTCCTGATGAACTCTCTGGTCTCGGCAACCGTCATCTCGGAGATCAGGCTGTCAGGATCATCCGGATTCTCATAGACGCCCTGGATGTCGGACAGAAATACCAGTTTCTGTGCCTTCATTGCTTTCGCGATCGCGCAGGCCGCATCATCCGCATTGATATTGTAGGAATAGTATCCGTCATCCGATCCAACCGGACAGATGACCGGTACAAAGCCTGCGTCAAGGAGGGTGTTCAGCAGTGTGGTGTCCACAGATCTCACTTCCCCTACAAAGCCGATATCTGCGCCGTCAGGCTTCTTTCTGGAAACACGCAGAATGGTTCCGTCCTTGCCGGAGATACCGCAGGCTTTCACGCCTGTTTTTTCCATCATGGATACCAGCCCTTTATTGATCCGGTTCAGCACCATCTCAGCCACGTGCATGGTCTCATCGTCGGTCACGCGGAATCCGTTGACGAATTCGCTCTCTTTTCCGACCTTCCCGAGCCATCTGGTGATCTCCTTGCCGCCGCCGTGGACGATGATCGGTCTGAATCCGATCAGTTTGAGAAGGGCGACATCTTTGATGACGCTCTTTTTCAGTTCATGATCCACCATGGCGCTTCCGCCATATTTCACGATGATCGTCGCACCCTGAAATCTCTGGATATACGGAAGCGCTTCGATCAGCACCCCGGCTTTATCCAGATACATTTCCATTTCCCTTGCATTCATCTCATGTTCCATATCACTTCGCCCCTTTATGAACGGTAATCCGCATTGATCGTAATATACTCATGTGTCAGGTCGCAGCCCCATGCCGTAGCAGTCTCGCTGCCTTCCTTGATGTCGATGATGGCAGTGATCTCATCTTCCGACAGGATCTCTGTCGCCAGCTGCTCGCTGTATCCTGTGGAGACACCGTCCCTGGCGATCAAAACTTCGCCCGCGCGGCTTCTGAATGTCAGGTCGACCTTCTGCTGGTCAAACTGCGCTCCCGAATAACCCATGGCGCAGATGATCCTGCCCCAGTTTGCGTCATGCCCAGCGATCGCAGTCTTGACCAGACTCGACTCGATCACAGCCTTGGCAAGTGTGACTGCCTGTTCCCTGGCCAAGGCGCCTTTCACGGTCACTTCAAACAGAGCGTGGGCGCCTTCTCCGTCCGCCGCCATCCTTCTTGCAAGGTTCTTTGTGATCAGTGACAGCGCCTCGCGGAATATCTCGAAATCAGCGTCTTCTTTCGTGATCATCTCATTTCCTGCCAGACCGTTCGCAAAGAGTACGCAGGTATCGTTGGTAGACTGGTCGCCGTCGACCGATATCATATTAAATGAATCCTGTACACAGGAAAGAAGTGCCTTCTGTGCCATCTCATGGCTGATTGCCGCATCCGTTGTGAGGAAGCAGAGCATCGTACCCATCTGGGGATGGATCATCCCCGCACCTTTGGTCATGCCGCCCAGAGTCACTTTCTTTCCGCCAAGTTCAAATGTGACTGCCGCTTCTTTGCGGACTGTATCTGTGGTCATGATCGCCTCGGCCGCGTCACTGCCTGCCTGCGGCAAGTCCGAGAGCATCCCGCTCATGGTCCTGATGCCGGCGCAGATCTTATCGATCGGGATCTGCATTCCGATAACTCCCGTGGAAGCAAGAAGGACATCCTCGCTCTTCAGTCCGAGAGCATCCGCCGCCTCTTGGGCACTCTGTCTGCAGTACTCATCTCCCTGCGCGCCTGTGCAGGCATTGGCGACTCCGCTGTTCATAACACAGGCCTGCGCCTTCCCGTTTTTCTGAACGATATCCATGTCCCAGATAACAGGCGATGCCTTCACCAGATTCGACGTGAAGGTCCCGGCGAGTGTGCACGGTACTTCTGAGTACAGCATCGCCATATCCTTGCGGTCTTTCTTGATCCCTGCGCAGATGCCTGCTGCCCTGAATCCCTGAGCAGATGTTACTCCGCCTTCAATAATGTTCATGTCTGATCTCCTTATCTGTATGCCATCCGGATTCAGGGAAATACCGGGACCAGTTTCAGCCCGGCATTCTCCTCCAGTCCGAAGAGAATGTTCATGTTCTGGACGGCCTGTCCTGCCGCGCCTTTTACCAGATTGTCGAGCGCTCCGCAGGCAATCACCCTTCCGGTCCGCTCATCAACGGTCCACCCGATATCGACGAAGTTTGAACCTTCCACCCATCTCGTCTCCGGGAAGCTGCCGCTCCCCAGAAGACGGATAAAGTACTCATCCTTATATCTCTTTTCATAGGAAGAGGCGATCTGGTCAGCAGTCACTCCGTCTCTCAGCTTCGCGTAGCAGGTTGCCAGGATTCCTCTGTTCATCGGAACCAGATGAGGTGTGAAATTGATCAGGATGCTCTGGCCGCCTTCGTAATCCATGCCTGCCGCATAGCTCAGCTGCTCTTCGATCTCCGGAGTGTGTCTGTGGGAGGCAACGCCGTAAGGCTTGATGCTCTCATTTACTTCACAGAACAGATTCGGAAGTTTCACGCCTCTCCCGGCTCCGGACGTTCCGGACTTCGCGTCTATGATGATGGTATCCGGATCGATCAGTCCGTCCGCAACCAGCGGATACAGAGTCAGGATCGAAGTTGTCGTATAGCATCCCGGATTGGCGACGATCCTCGCTCCGCGGATGCTCTCCCGGTTGATCTCACACAGTCCGTACACAGCCTCTTTGATATACTGCGGTGCTTCATGAGTCCTCTTGTACCATTTTTCATACACATCGAGTCTCTTAATCCTGAAATCAGCACTCAGGTCAACGATCTTCGTGTTTGAGAGGATCTCTTCATTGACCAGAGAAGCGCACAGTCCCTGCGGCGTCGCGGTAAAAATGACATCGACCTTCTTCGCCAGTTCATCCATGTCTTCACCGAGGCACTTCTCATCTACCAGGTCGAACATATTGCGGTATACATCCGCATATCTCTGATCTATATAACTTCTAGAGCCATACCAGACAACCTCTGCCTGCGGATGCTGAAGAAGCAGGCGGACGATCTCTGCGCCTGCGTAACCAGTGGAACCAATGATCCCGGCCTTAATCATATAATGTCTCCTCAATCTGAATTGTGTTCATGCAAGTCCTGTGCTGAC
Organism: uncultured Lachnospiraceae bacterium; assembly: GCA_902801515.1. Lineage (GTDB taxonomy): Bacteria > Bacillota > Clostridia > Lachnospirales > Lachnospiraceae > Porcincola. The sequence continues at coordinate 23,964 of CADCII010000012.1, read as the reverse complement.
AATTAAGCAGTACCGCACAGAATAATATGCCGCTGATCGGGCAATACCCTCATTGTCCCGACCATCCTACAACAGATAAGTGGCAAAGTAAAGTGTTTTTGTTTATAAATATTGTATATCTGCTGTATATTATGCATTTATGCATTATTCATCACGATATTCATTATTTTTTACTTGAATATTTATTCTGCCCGCGTTATAGTATCGACCAGAAACAGCATATTTATCAGGAGGTTCATTTATTATGGCAAAAGAGAAAGTAATTCTTGCTTATTCCGGAGGACTCGATACCACCGCCATGATCCCGTGGCTGAAAGAGAACTTCGATTACGATGTTGTCTGCGTCTGTGTAGACTGCGGACAGGAAGAGGAACTTGACGGTCTGGAAGAAAGAGCACTCTCCAGCGGAGCAAGCAAACTCTACATCGAAGATATAGTCGATGAATTCTGTGATGATTTCATCATGCCCTGCGTAGAAGCTGGCGCTGTTTACGAACATGCCTATCTTCTTGGCACTTCCATGGCGCGTCCGGCCATCGCCAAAAAACTGGTTGAGATCGCCCGCAAAGAGGAAGCTGTCGCGATCTGCCACGGTGCTACAGGCAAGGGAAATGACCAGATCCGTTTTGAGCTCGGCGTCAAGGCGCTGGCTCCGGATATCAAAGTGATCGCGCCCTGGCGCATGACCGATGTCTGGACACTGGAAAGCCGTGAAGATGAGATCGAGTACTGCAAGAGCCACGGCATCAATCTCCCCTTCTCCATGGGCAAAGGTTATTCCCGCGACAGAAACCTGTGGCACATCAGCCATGAAGGACTTGAGCTTGAGGATCCGTCACTTTCTCCGAATTATGACAGCCTTCTTGTTCTTTCCGTCACTCCGCAGGCAGCTCCTGATGAAGTCACTGATGTGACCATGACCTTCGAGAAAGGTGTTCCGAAGACTGTCAACGGCAAGGCAATGAAGGTCTCTGATATCATCCGTACCCTCAATGAGCTGGGCGGAAAGAATGGTATCGGGATCATCGATATCGTAGAGAACCGTGTCGTAGGCATGAAGAGCCGCGGCGTCTATGAGACTCCGGGCGGAACGATCCTTATGGCAGCTCACGACCAGCTCGAGGAACTGTGCCTCGACCGCGAGACCATGGAGACCAAGAAGCGCCTCGCAAGCCAGCTCGCACAGACCGTATATGAAGGAAAATGGTTCACTCCGCTGCGTGAAGCGATTCAGGCATTTGTTGAATCCACCCAGCAGTTCGTGACCGGAGAAGTAAAGTTTAAACTCTACAAAGGAAACATCATCAAGAACGGAACCACCAGTCCGTATTCTCTGTACAATGAATCTCTTGCTTCCTTCACTACCGGCGACCTGTACGACCACCATGACGCGGAAGGCTTCATTACCCTGTTCGGACTGCCTCTGAAAGTCCGCGCGATGAAGCTCCAGGAAACCGCCAAGGCGAATTTCAACAGCAAAGTCCTCGGAATGGTGAATGAGATGCAGGAAAAGAATCAGTCTAAATGATTCTGCTCTGAGCAGCTTCCTGAATAATAACCAGGACAATAAAAACTCAAAAAATCCTTCGGACGATCGTCCGAAGGATTTTTCATCTCAAGCTTAGTTGTAAACCGGCGGATAATACCCCGCATGTTCTTATCACTCTTCAGTCAGTGATGCAATATAATCGTCAAGAGCAGAATTGTCAACGGTATAGGTCTTCACCTCTGCCGGCTCATCTCCATTCGGAGCGGTGATAGCCTGGTAGGCACTGATGCCGATCCATGCTACGATCGCAAGACCTGCAACTGTGAGAGCAGCCTGTGTAAGGAACCACTGTCTCTTCTCCTTCGCCATGATCTTCTTGCGATTCTTCTTATCTTCCTTATACTTGTCAACCTTTGCCTGACTCATGATCGTTATCTCCCTTTCAAGGCGTTTTTACAGTAACGCCGTTTTTATACGGAACTAGTATACTACATTCCGTATCTTTTTCAAGGGCAATTCTCCGCATGCAGCACCGGGGATACTCTCTTTACAGCACCAGGATGATGCCGCCGTCGCTGGAATACAGACTGGTCACTCCCCTTCCGTTCTCAACGAAGTAATTCTTTGCCTTGACCCTCTCTTTGATCGCGTCCAGTACCATCTGTCCTCTCTCGGGATTATTGACGTGGGAGACCGCGATCTCTTTGTCTTCCATGTGCTCTGCCGACTCAGCTGCCATCTCAACCATCTTTACCAGAGCTCTGTTGATACCTCTGGCCTGGCCTGCCTGCTGTATCTCGCCATCCGGCGTTGAAGAGCAGATCGGTTTGATCTTCAGGGCAGTCGCTACAAAAGCCTTAAAGTTGGACAGTCTGCCGTTCTTTCTCAGGGCGTCCAGAGACTCGAGAACAAACCAGGTCGTCTGGGAATTGATATATTCTTCCGTCTTCTCCAGAATCTCTTCATAAGGAAGTCCTGCCTCCTCATATTCCGCTATCCGGCGGCCGATCAGTGTCTGTCCGATCGAGGCCGAACGGGAGTTGAACACATGGATCTTCTTGTCGGGACATTCCTCCTGCACCATCCCTCTGGCGACTTCCGCGCTGTTATAGGAACCAGACAGCGCTGCCGAAAGTGTGATCGCATAGATGTGATCATAATCCTGCTCAAAATAATTCTTATACAGTTCAGGAGAAGGACATGCGCTTCTGGGACAGTTCGGGCTCTCTTTCACCCTTTTCAGAAACTCCATCTGGTCGAACGTTTCATCATCCACAAAATGATACTGATCTACGTCAAGCGTCAGCGGTGCAGAGACAAAATGTCCGGATGCTTTCATATCATCCGTCAGTTCTCCGCAGCTGTCAATTACGATTAGATAACTCATAACGCACCCTCAGTTTTAATGTTTAGAATTCAGGACATAGTTTTAAATACTACATCAGTATACCATATATGCTTTTCCTTGAAAAGACCTGAAAAGCATTTTATACTCCATATTGATACTTCCAGGCACGGTGAAGACTACGGAGGCAACCACCCATGCTTGCTGTCAGGATTGCAGATACCAGGGACTTTATGAAAAAGCTCCTGACCCAGGATCTCTTTGACACCTTTCTGTTTTCAGAAGGCAGCGTCACCACATTTACAACCTTTACCATAGACGGAACCTGGCATCCGGAATATTTCGAAGATCAGAAGGTGGATGCTCTGACCTGGGGACTGATGCGTCCGGTCTTCTTTGGCCTGATCAAAGGAAAGCATATTCCCGTCTCGTTCCGCATCGTACTGCGCCTTTCAGACAGCAATACTGAAAGTCTGCTCGCTTCTTCGGGGCTGTCCATGGACGCCTCCCAGATCGCCGGGCTGTTCCTGAACCTGAATTACCAGAATAATACCGTGACCTGCACCACCGGTACGTCCCTCAGAATTTTCACTCTGGATAAGACTCTGGACAGGATATGGGATGACATGGTCATGAAGTTTTTCAGTTCCAGGCAGATTCAGGCTGAGATCCTGTGATATCTCTTCGCCGGATTATGACCTCACAGACAATCCGGCATGATCAAATGGAAAATAAAACCCCGGCAGACTTCCGCAACGACCTGACAGGTCTGTCGCGGCTGTCTGCCGGGAATTTTTCTGTCCCTGCTTATTCCGCAGATGGCATCAAAGTTTATTTCGCAAGGAGCATCATGATCTCATTGCTGCGGCTGATGAATTCTGTCATAGCTTCCGGCTTAAGCGGCGCGTTCGCCATAGCAGCCAGATCATAGAGCTGCTTCGCGAACGTCTGTGCATATTCACCGTCTTTATTCTCGAGCAGATACTTCACAAGCTTATGGTTCGCATTCAGGGTGAGTGTCTGGGCAGGAGCAAACATATCCATATCCATTCCTGAAGCGCCAGAGCTGTACATGCGCATCATATCCTGCATGCGGCGGCCTTCTTCCTGGATCGTGAGCATGGACGAAATCTTGTCATCTTTAAGGCTTTCAACCTGAACGGTCACCTTGTCATTGTTCAGTGCCTTTTTAAAGATCTCAGAGAGAGTCTCTGTCTGCGTCTTGAGTTTTTCCTCATCCGACTCATCTGCCTTCATGGCTCCTGTCACATCAGCGTCGATCCGCTCAAACTTCAGGTCTTCATGCTTCTGTTCCACGTGCTGGATGTACGGGGAATCGATGTTATGATGAAGCACTACCGCATCCATCCCCATCTCGCGGAACATACGGATATACTGTCCCTGCTGTGCCTCATCCGTCACATAATAGATGACAGTCTTCGCCTTTTCAGCTGCACCGGCATCCTCTTTTGTATCACCGGGTTCTTCCTCGACATCGATCGTCTCTTCTGTCCCGGTTTCTTCAGCGGTCTCTTCGCTCTTATCTGTATCGGGAGCCTCTTTCGTTTCTTCCGCCTTATCTTCTGTCTTCTCTTCAGCACCGCCGCTGATCTTATCCAGATACTCTTTCAGGGTGAAATACTTGCCGTCAAGATCCTTGTACAGCATGTAATCGCTCAGACGGTCGCTGAACTTCTCTTCTCTCAGGCAGCCGTACTTGAGGAACGGACTGATGTCATCCCAGTACTTCTCATAATTCTCACGGTCTGTTTTGCACATACCGGTAAGCTTATCGGCGACCTTCTTGGAAATGTAATCACGGATCTTCTTGACGAAGCCGTCATTCTGCAGCGCGGAACGGGATACGTTCAGCGGGAAATCAGGACAGTCGATGACGCCCTTGAGAAGCATCATGTACTCCGGCACTACTTCCTTGATATTGTCCGCGATAAATACCTGGTTGTTATAGAGTTTGATGGTGCCCTCGATGGAATCGTACTCTGTATTGATCTTCGGGAAATAAAGGATTCCCTTCAGATTGAACGGATAGTCCGCGTTCAGGTGGATCCAGAACAGAGGCTCCCGGTAATCGTTGAAGACCTTGCGGTAGAAGTCTTTGTACTCTTCGTCGGTGCACTCGCTGGGATGCTTCGCCCACAGCGGATGGGTGTCGGAGATGCTTACCGGACGCTTATTGATCTTAACACGGTCAGACGCAGGAGAGATCTCTACGGTCTTCTTCTCGCCGTTCTCATCTTCCTGCTCTTCAGTCTTCGCGTCCTCGTGGATGCGCTCCACGATCACGTCTGTATCCTTCAGCTCGCTCTCATCGATAGTCTCATACTCCTGCGGAGCATTTGCCTTTTCCAGGAATATCTCGACCGGCATAAAGCTGCAGTAGCGCTGCAGGACTTCACGCATCCTGTATTCATTTGAAAACTCCAGAGAATCTTCATTGAGATGCAGAGTAATGGTCGTACCGACTTCACTCCGGCTTCCGTCTTCCATCGTATAGGTAGAAGAACCGTCGCACTCCCAGTGTACCGGCGTCTCACCCTCTTTGTAGCTGAGTGTGTCGATCTCAACATTGTCGGATACCATGAATACGGAGTAGAAGCCAAGGCCGAAATGACCGATGATATCATCCTTATTCGCCTTATCTTTATATTTCTCAAAGAAATCAGTCGCGCCTGAAAATGCGATCTGCGTGATGTACTCTTCCACCTCGTCGGCAGTCATTCCCAGACCGGTATCGGAAAACTGTATGGTTTTGTTATCCGGATCAACGATGACATGGATCGAATCCTTATGGTCATCCGGATACTGGTACTCTCCCATGATCTCCAGCTTGTGCAGTTTAGAGATCGCGTCACACGCATTGGACACTACTTCTCTTGCGAAGATATCATGGTCGGAATACAGCCACTTTTTAATGATAGGCAGCATATTCTCGCTGTTTATTGAAAGATTTCCCTGCTTTGCAGTCATGTTGGATCACTCCTTCTGTTTCATAGATTTCATAGATTAATCTCAGAACTGCCATTCTGCCTGGCAGTCATCTGTCAGAAGTGATAATAAATCCTTTTATATCAATTGTCAATAGCACTCGATTAAAGTGAGTGCTAACACGCTGACCATGATCTTCATCATCAGTCATAATGGGAACTGATATCATAAAACATACGAAAAGAAGGCAGTCCGCAAACGGACTGCCTTCTTTGAATCTCTGTTATCCTGTTATCAGGCGGACCAGGCGTTAAGCTTCCGCGTGTTCTTCAGCATCCTGCGCCGCTTCTTCCACACAGTCACATGCCGCTTCTTCCACACACTCCTGTGCCTCTTCGACACATTCTTCCACTGCTTCTTCAGCACATTGGGTGCACTCCTTCGCAGCGTCAGCCACTTCTTCAACAGCATCTGCAGCTTCCTCTGCTGCCGCGTCTACTGCTTCATCTGCAGCTTCCTGGGCTGCTTCCAGATTCTCTTTCGCTTTTTCCTTGGCCTGCTCATAGAGGCTCTTTGCTTCGGATTCTTTCTCAGCCGCTTCCTGCTCTGCTGCAGCCTTGGCAGCCGCTGCTTCCTCGGCAAGCTTCGCTTCTGCGTCTTCCATTGCCTTTCTGGAATCCTCAATACCCTGCTGCAGTTCCGCAACCTTTGCTTCTGCTGCATTGACAATGTCAAGGAGCGGCTTCAGTGCCTCGTCTGCAGTATCCGGATTCAGCTCGGCAAACTTCTTGCCAAGTTCCGTATATGCTTTCGTGACTTCTTTCTGAGCGTTCGCGATCTGAATCTTCAGATTGCCTGTCTCAGCCGCGTTCTTTGCGCGTCCAGCCACAGTTTTGCCAAGTCTTCCGAGGGAATCACCCAATTCATCAAAGAATGCCATCTCAATACCTCCATTAATCAACTGTTAGAATTACCCCAAGTTAAATCACACTTGTGCATACATTCTAGCATGAATGGGTACAGGATGGAATATCGGCTGTGTGAAAGTTTTGTGTACCTACATAACCTGGTTCCGTATGATGCCGACAGATATATATCCGTCAATAAGCGCCTGTATATCCGACCCTTCTTCTGCACCGGTAAGTTCCTTCGCTTTCAGCAGGATGTCATGGCCGCCGTCAGTCCGCTCCTGCCTGTAGTAGATGTCATCAAAAAACGGAGTCTGTGCCGGTTTCCTGTCATAGAGGATCCCTCTGAATTCTTCCGGAGCACAGCATGGGAAATTGACATTCCAAGCTTCTCCTCTTCCCGGTTTTTTTGCTGCAAGTTCCTCAAGGATCGGAGACAGGTGTTCTCTCATGACCAGATCGCATCCTCCCCTTCTCTGGGAAAAGCAGATGGCCGGGACATTGTACAGGACAGCCTCCATCGCAGCTCCGACTGTGGCCGAATACAGAATATCATATCCGCAGTTTGCCCCGTCGTTGATGCCCGAGAGCACAAGCTGGGGTTCTTCCCCTTTTTCAAACAGCCCGTGATATGAGATCCGGACACAGTCAGCGGGCGTCGCGTCGATCCTGTAGGCGCGAACCCCTTTAACAGGAAAATCTTCCTGCACCCGGAACTCCATTGGCCTGTACAGAGAGATCCGGTGCGACATCGCGCTGCACTGTTCCATCGGCGCTATGACCGTTACTTCTCCCAGTTCTTTCGCCGCTTCAGCCAGCATCGCAAGATAAGGAGAACGGATCCCGTCATCATTTGTAACCAGTATTCTCATAAAGCTCTCACACCTTTACAAAATGCCATCTGTAACTCTGGTACTCACCCATCTCCACAGGAACAGGAAGCCCGATCTGCATCAGAGCGTTGGCAGGATAGACGACTCCCGTTGCTTCATCCCTGTAGAAGCAGTCTTTCTTCAGTCCCCTGAGTCTTACATAATTCACGGTCATGTTGCCGTGGACTGCAAGGCAGACAACCGAGATCAGCGCCTCTTTCCCGTCTTCTGAGAACATCTCCCAGGCTGCGATTTCATCTTCGTGCGGATTGCTCAGCCGGTAGTACAGTCCGTGGTTGATCAGGTCCGCATATTTATGGTATTCCCTCACCTGCGAGCGGATCTGTTCTTTTTCCTCTTCAGACAGTTTTGCAGGATCCAGTTCGTATCCGAACGTTCCTCCCATGGCGACGACTGCACGCGTGTTCAGGGATACGGTTCTTCCTGTCTGCTCATTCGGAACAGCAGAGACATGCGCTCCCATGGACGATACCGGATACATGAAACTGGTGCCGTACTGAATCCTCGCACGGTCGATGGCGTCCGTATTGTCAGAACACCAGATCTGGGGCGTGTAGTAAAGCATTCCCATGTCGAACCTTCCGCCGCCTCCGGAGCATCCTTCGATCAGAAGATCCGGATAATTGCGGTTGAGCCGCTCCAGGAAATCATACAGTCCAAGTACGTAATTGTAGAGAACCTGCCCCTGGGACAGCCCGCCATGTGAATACACATTGAAAATGGAACGGTTGAAATCCCATTTGATATATTCGATATTCGCGCTGTCGAGAACTTTGCTGATTGCGTTATAGATCGCGTCTACAACTTCTTTTCTCGAGAAGTCCAATATCAGCTGATTGCGGCCAAGGACCGGATGTCTGCCCGGTATGGTCATGGCCCAGTCAGGATGTTTCCGATAAAGGTCAGAATCTTCATTGACCATCTCCGGCTCTACCCAGAGGCCGAATTTCAGCCCCATCCCGTTGATCTCATTTACCAGATCACCCAGGCTGCGTCCAAGCTTCTTCTCATTTACATACCAGTCACCCAGGCCTCTGTAATCGTCATTCCGCGCGCCGAACCAGCCGTCATCCATGACCAGCATCTCAACTCCGAGATCCCTGGCTCCTTTTGCAAGCTCGACCAGTTTGTCTCCGCTGAAATCAAAATAACATGCTTCCCAGCTGTTCAGGACTACCGGACGCGGGAGGTCTCTCCATTTACCGCGGCAGATATGCCTGCGCGCGCACCTCTGGAAGTTCTGGGACAGCCGCGCCATTCCCTTGGACGAATAGCTCATCACGACCTGGGGAGTCCAGAATTCCTGACCCGGTTCCAGAGGGTAGGCAAGCAGTTCGTCATGCAGACCAAGCTGCATACGGATATTATTGTACTGATCCTTCTCGATCTCACCCTTGAAGCCGCCTGAATACACAAAACTCATACCGTAGCAGTGACCGTAATCCTCTGTCGCCATATGGTCCACGAGGAGCATGGCCGGATTGTACTGGTGGCTGGACGTGCCTCTGGTGGAGCCGATGGTCAGAGTGCCGTGTCCCACATGCTGACGCTGCATATTGCGCTCCATGCAGTGTCTGCCGTAGAAAGTGATGGCATCATAATCGCCGGTCACAAAATCCAGGCAGGCGCTCTGGGCTTTTTCGAGCGTAAATGAAGTCTTTCCGCTGTTGCTGATGCGGACTGCCCTGGTGATAATGTCCAGTTTCGGGAGCACACCGTAGTACAGATCGACCCGCAGTTTCAGAAGATCATCCTTCAGAGTGATGACAAGCGTCTGGGCGTTTGCTCCTGTATCAGCATTTGTGTCATCCACATAAACAGCAGGCAGATTTGGGATGGAGAACATTCCGTCCTCCAGACGGTGCGATTCATACCGCAGATCACAGTCAATGGTTCCGAGGTCATCTGCAACCTTCAGAAGCACTCTTCTGTAATCCCCGTTCCCGAGATAAGGATATTCCTGAGGAAGGAAATCCATGGAATAAGTCCTGTCACCTTCCGCTTCATAGGGATTCCCGGAGAATCCACGATCCTGGAAGGTAAGAAGGAAATGCATATTGCCTTCCGTTCTTCTGCCATAATACTGATGCAGCAGATATCCGTAGCGGTCTACATGCATCTGATATGTCGTCCTCTTCGTATTCAGAGTAAACAGCAGATTCTCTTCATTGATCTGGATCCCCATGACTCTCTCCTTACTTTAAGTTCTGATGACAGGCCTGAAGCCCGGTACAAAAGTATTCTATGCGGATTATAGTATATGCGGCAGGGTCGGTTCTACATAAAAATGAATTCGAAAAGCATCACAATCGATCATTCTTTTTGACTCTGCCCGTCTGCAATGATATGATTGCCCCATGGGCAAAAATGGATTTATCGGATCTGAATACGGAGTAGCCGGAAGTACGCTCAAACTGTTCGCGATTATCACCATGCTGATCGACCACACAGGTGCCGCAGTCGTTGGGACAATCATCACTTTGGGCAATTACCGCACTACTGATTATGAACTGTACGGGACGCTCAGCACCCTCTATCGCCTGATGAGAGGGATCGGACGTCTTGCTTTTCCTGTATTCTGTTTTCTGCTTGTGGAGGGTTTCTTCCATACCAGATCGGTAAGAAAATACTGTGAACGGCTCTTCCTCTTCGCACTGATCTCGGAGTTTCCATTTGACTTCGCTCTCAAACCCAGCGCAGTCTTCTGGAACAAACAGAATGTTTATTTCACTCTTCTGATCTCACTGATCTGTCTGTGGATGCTCGAAGAGTTCAGAGCAAAGCCCTGTATGCAGCTGCTTGCGATGGCAGCATGCATGCTGCTTGCTGACGCCCTGATGACAGACTACAACTATAAAGGAGTCTTCCTGGTGGCAATCCTGTACCTGTTCCATGATTACAGGGGCTATCAGTGCGCCGCCGGCGCAGCGGCCATCTCCTGGGAGAGCTACGCACCGCTGTCCTTCATACTCTGCTATCTCTACAACGGAAAACGCGGCCTGAAGCTCCGCTACATCTTCTACTGGTTCTATCCCGCTCACCTGATCATCCTCGGGATCCTGCGCAGATTCGTGATCCCGTCCATGATTTGAACAGGTGACGGTTTGAACAGGTGACAGGCACTTGTTCATCTTTGCTCAGATCACCACTTGGTCACACGGACCTGGATTGGTGATCTTTTCTTTTATGATGCGGTGGAACTGGCTGCCGCAGCGCTCTACCTCTCCCAGAACGACATCGATCTTTTCCTCATCCAGAAACCAGTTGTCCCTGGCGATTCCTTTCGTTACCACCGGGCAGATCAGAAGCTCCGTGTCAGGAAACTGTTCCTTGTAATACAGATAGCAGCGCCTGGCATGGAATGCCTGGCATACGATGATCGCCGTTCTGACCTGTATATTCATCTTCTTCAGCACATGCCTGGAACAGATCGCATTCTCCCATGTGAAGGTTGCCTGGTCCTCTCTCAGAATCGCGGCTCCCGGAACCCCTTCCTTAAGGAGGATATCTCTCAGATACTCCCATTCTGTACGGTAGGCAGGATCTCCTGTAAAATGACCCACCGGTTTGCTGTACATTCCGCTCGGCAGTACATACGGAGCGTATCCTTCCAGAAAAAGAGCAGCCGCCCGCCTTGCGCTGTCCGGATAATTACCTCCGGGCACAAAGATGACGTCTGCCTTCTGTGGTTCTTGTTCAAGAAAAATGAATTCCGTAATGCAGTCGTAGAATCTGTTGCTCATGCAATTCTCCAGTCTATGCAAAATACAATTCGTCAGTCTCTGAGGAGGACGGATTCCCACCGTCCAATCAGAGACTGACGAAGTTTTCCCATTTATTTAGTTCATTTACTGCGCCGCCGGCAGTTTGAAAGATGACTTCAGAGATACGATCCGGTTGAACACCGGTTTCTCTTCGGTATTGAGTCTGGAATCCACGCAGAAGAATCCGGTCCTTACAAACTGGAAAGATTCCGGAGCCTTAGCGCCTTTCAGGGACGGCTCCACCTTGCAGTCTTCAAGGATCTGCAGGGAATTCGGATTCAGGTTCAGTTCGCCTGTTTCATCGTCGTAGACGCCCTTCTCCTCGTCAACGATATTCTCGAAGAGTCTGACTTCGCAGGACAGGGCTGTCTTCGCCGCAACCCAGTGGATCGTTCCTCTGACCTTGCGGCCGTCCGGAGCGTTGCCTCCGCGGGTTTCAGGATCATACGTGCAGTGAACGGCAGTAATATTGCCCTCTTCATCCTTGTCCACACCGGTGCAGGTAACAAGGTATGCATGCATCAGACGCACCTCGTTGCCGGGGAACAGTCTGCGGTACTTGCTGACCGGAACTTCCATGAAGTCTTCCTGCTCGATGTAGAGTTCTCTGCCGAAAGGAACCTTTCTGGAACCCAGTTCCGGATTCTCCAGGTTGTTCTCTACATCCAGTTCTTCGATCTGGTCTTCCGGATAATTGTCAATAATCAGCTTCAGCGGGTGCAGGATGGCCATCACGCGGGACTTCTTCAGCTTCAGGTCCTCACGTACACAATACTCCAGCATCTGATAATCCGATACAGACTGGGCTTTGGAGATGCCGCTCAGTTCCACAAACATCTTAATCGCTTCCGGGGTAAAACCGCGGCGTCTGAGGCCAGAGATGGACACAAGACGCGGATCATCCCATCCGTCCACAATTCCGTTTTCAACCAGCTTCTTGATGTAACGTTTGCCGGTGACAACGTTCTTGAGATACATCTTCGCAAACTCGATCTGTCTGGGCGGCTGCTCATATTCCAGTTCACGCACGACCCAGTCGTACAGAGGTCTGTGATCCTCAAACTCAAGTGTGCAGATCGAATGGGTGACGCCTTCGATCGCATCCTCGATCGGGTGGGCAAAATCATACATCGGGTAGATGCACCATTTGTCGCCGGTGTTCTCATGGGCAATGTGCGCGATACGGTAGATAACAGGATCTCTCATGTTCATGTTCGGAGAAGCCATATCGATCTTCGCGCGCAGTACTTTGGAACCGTCCTCATACATGCCGTTTTTCATGTTTTCGAAAAGCTCCAGGTTCTCTTCCACAGAACGGTCCCTGTACGGAGAATTCTTACCGGCTTCAGTCAGAGTCCCTCTGTATTCACGGATCTGCTCCGCAGTGAGGTCACAGACAAATGCCTTGCCCTTTTTGATCAGGGTCACGGCTGCCTCATACATCTGGTCAAAGTAATTCGACGCAAAATAAAGACGGTCGTCAAACTTCGCCCCGAGCCATCTAACATCATTCTCAATAGATTCAACGAACTCGCTCTTTTCTTTGGTAGGATTGGTGTCATCAAAACGCAGATTGAACAGGCCGTTGTATTCCTGCGCCAGGCCATAGTTCAGAAGGATCGACTTCGCATGTCCGATGTGAAGATATCCGTTCGGCTCCGGCGGGAAACGTGTCATCACGTGATCGACTCTTCCCTCTTCCAGGTCCTTCTCAATGATCTGCTCGATAAAGTTCTTGCTCTGGTTTTCCATACTCTGTTACTCCTCGATGTTTTTATCTTTACTGCAGCCTGGCAGCGGCAGTCAGGATCCGTATATTAATTGAAATGAATAAACTTCCTTACGATCTTATAACCCCTGACCGTGGTCTTGCGTCCGAGTTTTGTGGGAAGATTCATCATGACTCCAAGGAAAGTCATTCTGAGCCTGAAATACAGTTTTTCATTTCTGTTTTTAAGATAGCTCCAAAGATCGCATTTCTTGGCATAATCCTCGCTGGTCCCGCCGACAAGAAGGATCGCGGATGTGACAGTCATGATCTTATTCAGATAGATCATCATATATTTGCGGACGTTCTTATCAAGTCCGCTCCAGTTCTGCCTGGTGAAAACATCGATCATGATCTTGTTGACACGGATCTGCTGATCGATCCTGCTCAGCATTACCTGCTCATTGACGCTCTGGTCGTCCCTTCCGATAAAGTAGTGATACAGGTTTACATCCATGTAATAGAACTTCTCCTCATGACGGTAGATGATATTGTGCATCAATATGTACTGCGTCTGTCTCAGATGTCCCATGTCATCCCAGGAAATGACCCTGTTCTGAGGGAAAGCGCGTCTGAACTGCATATAATTCTTGCGCCATGCTCCTTGCTTGTCATAGCAGAAGTTCGCAAGAAGCATATCGACAGGAGTCTCTCTCTCCTCCAGCAGTTTCAGTCTCTTGATAATCTTGATAAGTGCCTTTGGCTCCACCCAGTCATCAGAATCGACAACTTTAAAATAAAGTCCTGAAGCTTCAGCAATGCCGGTGTTAACCGCGCCGCCGTGTCCCTTGTTCTCCTGATGGATCGCCCTTACGATCCCGGGATTCTCAGCTTCATATCTCTGCGCGATCTCAAGTGTATTGTCTTTCGCTGAGCCGTCGTCAATGATCAGAATCTCGATATCTTCTCCGCCCGGAAGCAGAGACTCGATACACTTACCCATATATTCGGAAGAATTGTAACAAGGTATTGCAACTGTAAGGATCTTCATGTGAATTGTACTCTCCGTTATTATTGGAAATCTTCATTTTCTGTGTTCTGCTGACCGTGCCGGATATTGAGATATTCCGTATACCGGGCAAACGCCGACGGGACCGAATATTCTCTCTGTGTGCGCTCTGGTTCTACCGCAAGATATCCATCGGCAAGGCCGTCCAGTTCCTCAGCAAGAACCAGGTAACCCTTCATATGCCATTCCACATGGGAAAAGATATGTATGGAATCCGGCAGCGGCGTGATACGGACGGGGTTAATCCCGATCCTGCGTGACGCCTCAAGTACCTGCGCGTCTGTCAGTTCCCCCTCAAGATTGGGCAGTTCCCACAGGCCGGCCAGAAGTCCTCTCTGAGGTCTCTTGTGGATCACCGTCCGTGTGGCATCCCTGACAGCAAGTATCGTCCTGTGCTCCACTCTTCTTGGTTTCTTCGGTTTCCTGACCGGTATGGAGTCCTGATGTGCATTCCTGAAAGCAATGCACTGATCACTCACCGGGCATTCTGCGCATCTGGCCTGTCCGTTCGGAAGGCACACCAGTGCGCCAAGTTCCATCAGTGCCTGGTTGAATTCTCCCGGATCCAGGGATTCTTCCGAATTAAGCAGATCCAGGACCAGGTCTTCAAAATGAACTCTCACTTTCGGATCGTCGATGCACGCATAAGACCCTGTCAGCCTGGACAGTACTCTCAGCACATTTCCGTCCACAGCCGGTGCCGGGATCCCATATGCGGCAGATGCGACCGCTCCTGCCGTGTAGGAGCCGATTCCCGGCAGTTTTTTCAGAAGTCCGGGGTCATGCGGGAGTTCCCCTCCATATGTTTCCATCACTATCCGGGCTGCCTTCTGCATATTTCTGACACGGTTATAGTATCCGAGCCCCTCCCAGAGTTTCAGGAGTTTCTCTTCATCGCACTGTGCCAGGGACGCAATGTCAGGCAGTTCATTTACAAAACGATGAAAATACGGACGGACAGCTTCCACCCTCGTCTGCTGGAGCATGATCTCACTCACCCAGACATAATATGGAAGCGGATGTGATCTCCATTCCATCTCTCTTTTATTCTGCCGGAACCATGATGTAAGTGGATGACATATCTTCCGCATCAGGTCAGTTTCAACTATTCTACCAAATATCATGATTAATTCAAGCCGAATACAGATTCCGGCTCACTATGAAAATGCAGCCGGCATCTGAAGATGCTGACTGCACTGTGTTTACATGGCAACCGGAATTCAATTCAGTCTCCTGACAGACGCTCCTTCCAGGAGATATCCGTCCACCAGAATCTTCTCGATCAGGGTGGTCTTCGGATTTTCGATCAGGGATGTCAGTTCTTCTGCCGCTTTCTTGCCGATCTGTTTTGTATCCTGTTTCAGAGTTGTCAGTTTCGGGAACAGGGCCTGGGACATTGGTATGCCGTCATATCCGATGATGGAGATATCTTCAGGTATGTGCAGGCCTCTCTCCTGCGCAGCACTGTATCCGCCAACAGCAGAGAAATCATCCGGCATGAATACACACGTAGGCCGGTCCGGCAGATCCAGAAGTTCCTCCATTCTCTTCTCTGTGGTCTCGCCGTCACGGTATCTGGACGCCTTGATATAGCTGTCGGGAACCGTGATATTGTGCTCGGCCAGTGTTCTGTGGAAGCTTGACAGACGGTCTCTGGTGACCGAATTGTTGTCTCCGTGGATATATGCGATCTTGCGGTGTCCCATGCTTACCGCATAATCCACAAGATCTTTCATTCCCTTGACATTGTCCGATACGATAGCGACTCTTCCGTCAAATACAAAGTCGATCGTGACGACCGGAAGGGATGACCTTACCAGTTCCAGGACCTCGGAAGTCGTAAAATCAATATTGGCAATCACGACGCCGTCCAGGCCTCTGTATCTGCAGTGTTCATAGTAGCTCATCCTGCGGTTCGCAACCATGTTCATCGAGGTAAATGTTATATCGTATCCCTTGGATTCAGCCGTAACCTTAAAGCTGTCAAGTATCGCAGCAAAATAATCATGGGTAAGACCGCTGTGCAGATTGTCCGCAAACAGGATACCCAGGTCATAAGAGCGGTTTGTCTTAAGCGCTCTTGCCGAGGAATTCGGGAAATACCCCATCTCCTTGGCAACCGCCTGGATCTCATCTCTTTTTGCCTTGCCGATATCACTGTAGCCGTTCAGTGCTTTACTGACTGTCGCCACAGATACATTGCATCTTTTTGCGATATCTTTCATTGAGACCATAATCTTGAATTCCTCCGTTTGAGAATCGTTCGGCGGCTGAGCAGCGAAAACTGTGGAAAACGTTTTCGATACTTCATTATAGGTGCTAATCTTTCCATGCGCAACTTGTTTTTTCGCAGTATCCCACAATCATTCAGTACATATTGGCAATTTCGGATAACATGCCTGACAGTGTGCGTCCGGATCTGTATCTTTAAATGAAAATACGAAAATCGGCACGAAAATAATCGGTCTTCGTCCGTATTTTCAGCTTATGCATACCATATATAGTCTTTTGTAACAGTTTTTCACTCTAAATTTTGTGCAGTTTTTACATTTTATAAAGGTCGAAAACGATTGCTTTTTTGCAACATTCGTTCTATACTGCAAATAGAAATCTACTTAATCGTTTTCCTAATCTTTAAAACCGCATAATTGCAACATGCACCACAAGTTTCTATTGAAGGAGAAAGCACATGAAATACGGTTATTTTGATGACGCTGCCCGTGAGTATGTCATCACCACTCCACAGACACCACTTCCGTGGATCAACTATCTCGGATGCAACGACTTTTTCTCGATCGTATCCAACACCTGCGGCGGCTACAGTTTCTACAAGGACGCCAAGATGCTCCGCATCACACGCTACCGCTACAACAATGTGCCTTATGATTCAAACGGAAAATACTACTATATCGCTGACGGCGACTGTGTATGGAATCCCGGCTGGCAGCCGACACAGACCCGGCTGGACTCCTATGAATGCCGCCATGGTATCGGCTATACCAGGTTCACATCTTCCAAAAACGGCCTGTCCGCGGAACTTCTGAACTTTGTTCCGCTCAGCGATACCTGTGAGGTCAACTGCCTGACAGTCAGAAATACCACTGACAGCGCAAAATCATTCAAGGTTTATTCCTATGTAGAGTTCTGTCTCTGGAATGCGCTGGACGATATGACCAACTACCAGAGAAACCTCTCCACCGGCGAAGTGGAAGTCATCGGCTCCACGATCTATCACAAGACTGAGTACAGAGAGCGCAGAAACCATTATTCTTATTTCTCCGTAAATGAGAAGGCGGCTGCTTTTGATACTTCCAGGGATGCTTTTATCGGCACCTACCGCCCCGCTTCCAATCCTGCAGCGATCGAAAACGGCGGATGCACCAATTCAGTGGCAAGCGGCTGGTATCCGATCGCGGCTCATGAACTGGATGTCACTCTTGAGGCAGGCGCTGAAAAGACTTTCGTATTCGTACTTGGCTACGCTGAGAATCCTGTAGATCAGAAATGGGAAGCCCCGAATGTGATCAATAAGGCTCCGGCCAAGGCTCTCCTGGCGAAGTACCAGTCAAAAGAAGACGTCGACAGAGCTCTGACAGAGTTGAAGGATTACTGGACAGACCTGCTCTCCGGTTATGTTGTGAACAGCGCCGACGAGAAGGTAAACCGCATGGTCAATATCTGGAACCAGTACCAGTGCATGGTAACCTTCAACATGTCCCGCTCCACCTCCTATTATGAATCCGGTATCGGCAGAGGCATGGGC
This sequence comes from uncultured Lachnospiraceae bacterium, assembly GCA_902801515.1. Lineage (GTDB taxonomy): Bacteria > Bacillota > Clostridia > Lachnospirales > Lachnospiraceae > Porcincola. Next base: position 6,079 of record CADCII010000012.1, on the reverse strand, counting down.
TTCCGTGATTCCAACCAGGACCTGCTTGGATTTGTCCACCTGATTCCGGAGAAGGCACGTGAGAGGATCATCGACATTGCTTCGACACAGTTTCCGGATGGTTCCGCATATCATCAGTATCAGCCGCTCACCAAGAGAGGCAATTCCGATATCGGATCCGGATTCAACGATGACCCGCTGTGGCTGATCGCAGGCGCTTCCGCCTACATCAAGGAAACCGGAGACTTCTCCATCCTTGACGAGATGGTCCCGTTCGACAACGACGAATCCACCAAGGTTCCGCTCTTTGAGCACCTTACAAGATCATTTGACTATATCGTGTCACACAAAGGCCCGCACAGTCTCCCGCTAATCGGACGAGCAGACTGGAACGACTGCCTGAACCTGAACTGTTTCTCCGATACACCCGGAGAATCATTCCAGACCAGCGGCCCCAGCGAAGGACCGGTGGCAGAATCCGTATTCATCGCCGGCATGTTTGTCAAATACGGTGAAGAATACCGTCAGCTCTGCCTGCACCGCGGACTGACCGATAAAGCTGAAGAAGCAGAAAAAGAAGTCAAGGCAATGTATGACGCGGTGCTGACCGCAGGCTGGGACGGCGAATGGTTTGTCCGCGCATATGACGCCAACGGCGACATCATCGGATCCCACAAATGTGAAGAAGGCAAGATCTTCATTGAGCCTCAGGGCTTCTGCGTACTGGCAGGTATCGGCGTAAAAGAAGGCAAGGCTCAGCAGGCACTTGCCTCTGTCGAGAAGTACCTTGATACCAAGTACGGCATCATGATCCTTCAGCCGTGCTACACTCACTACTACCTCAATCTGGGTGAGATTTCCTCCTATCCGCCCGGATACAAAGAGAATGGCGGCATCTTCTGCCACAACAATCCCTGGGTGTCCATCGCGGAGACGGTCTGCGGACACGGCGACAGGGCTTTCGAGATCTACAAAAAGACCTGCCCTGCATACATTGAGGATATCTCCGAGATACACTGCACAGAGCCTTACGTCTACAGCCAGATGGTTGCAGGAAAAGATGCCGCATTCTTCGGGCAGGGAAAGAACAGCTGGCTGACCGGAACGGCAGCATGGACCTTCGTCAACATCTCCCAGTACATCCTGGGAATCCAGCCTGATTATGAAGGTCTGAAGATCGATCCGTGCGTACCGGCACAGTTCGGTGACTATACCATAGTCCGCAAGTTCCGCGGCGCCACCTATAATGTGACGATCAAGAATCCGGACAAGATGCAGAAAGGCATCCGTGAGCTGACTGTCAACGGCCGCAGCGTCGAAGGCAATATCGTTCCGTTCGAAGAAGGTGTAAAAAAATATAACGTAGTTGCCAAAATGTGATGACTCAAAGTGAAATGAGCTGAATGAACTGATACAAAAAAAGCGTGGCCGTGTCACAGTGACACGGCCACGCTTTTTCTTTAAGTCCTTCACTGACGGTTCTCGATATCCGCGATCATATCAACCCTGATCTGATGACGTCCGCCAAGGTATTCCGCATTGAGCCACTCGGATACGATCATCTTTGCCAGCTCTTCTCCAACAACTCTTGCTCCGAAGCAGAGTACGTTGGAATTGTTATGCTGACGTGAAAGTTTTGAAGTATAGGGTTCGCTGCAGCAGCAGGCGCGGATTCCCTTGACTTTGTTGCAGGCAATGGAGATACCCACACCGGTCCCGCAGATCGCTATTCCAAGGTCAGCTTCCTTGTTAAGAACCTTCATACAGACTTTCTCGCCCCATTCCGGATAATGGCTGCTCTCAGTAGAGAAGGTTCCGACTTCCTCAACTTCATACCCTTCTTCACGCAGATACGCTGCTATCACTTCCCGCATATGGACTGCACTGTGGTCATTTCCTATCGCGATCTTCATAATCTGACTCCTTCTGCCTGATGGCCATTCACTAATGATCAATATATTGCCGCAGGTCTCTCAAAGACCTCTCAGTTCAGTATACATCGATTCCGCCTTTTGTGTCGACAGTTTAATCCTGCTTTTTCTGCCGTATTCATTCTGCTTTTTTACTGCTGTCTGCAAGCTGTTTCATCTCCGCGGCACTCGCCAGCACTGCATCCGTGATCTGTGCGCCGCCAAGGATCCTTGCCAGTTCATCGGCCATCTCGCTCTCTTCAAGTTTCCGCACATGGTCGTTCCGTCTTCCACTGCTTTTTCAATCAGGTAGTGGTGATCTGCCATTGCCGCGATCTGCGCCAGATGCGTGATGGCTATGACCTGGCAGTGCTGCGAGAGCTGTGCCATCTTCTCTGATACTTTCTGGGCAGTCCGCCCGCTGATCCCCGTGTCGATCTCATCAAAGATCAGTGTCTGAATGGAATCTCTGCGTGCCATGATCGTCTTGATCCCCAGCATGATGCGGGACAGTTCTCCTCCTGACGCCACGTTCTGAAGCGGTCTTACAGGAGATCCGGGATTAGTAGAGATCAGGAAAGTAACCATATCCGCACCGTTCGCTGTGGGCTCTTTCAGTTTTTCAAATGAGATCTCGAACTTTACATCCAGGAAGTTCAGTTCTTCCAGCGACTGTATGATCTGCATCCTAAGCTGCTCTGCAGATCTTTTTCTGATACCGGTGATGACTTCACACTGTTTCTCCAGTCTGTCCCTGCTCTCCTTCTGCTTCTTTTTCAGCTTCTCCACATACGCGTCATAGTCCGTCAGCCTGTCCAGCGTCTCCTGCTGCCTGTCCCTGTACCGGAGGATCTCGTCTATGGTCCTTCCATATTTTGATTTCAGTCTGTTGATCAGATCCAGCCTGTCTGAGATCTGCCGGTATTCTTCTTCATCATACGTGAAATCATCGATGTAACTGCTCAGGGAATGGCTGAAATCACTGCACAGATCCTCGATCTGGATCAGTGTATCGCTCAGTTCTTTCAGGCCGTCGTCAAGGTCCGCGATCTGGCCAAGGCGGCCGGATGCTCTCGATACGATACGGACATGCCGGCGCCGCTGTCGGAACCGGTCAGCTCTGCCACCTCCCCAAGGACTTCCTGTATCTTCTGGGCATGAGACAGTTTTCTGAACTGTGTCTCCAGAATGTCATCTTCTCCCTCGCTGAGCGCGGCATCATCGATCTCACCGATCTCATATGTCAGGAAATCGATCTGCTTCAGCCTGTCCTTCTCATCCAGAACAGCTGTCTTTAACTCTGCGGACACCTCCGACCAGACCCGGAACACTTCCGCGCATTCATTCTTCGGTCCGCTCAGTTCCTTTTCCGCATAGCTGTCCACCAGCGCCAGGTGATACTTCGGATACAGGAGAGACTGGTGTTCGTGCTGCCCGTGGATATCGATCAGGAGTGCAGCGATCTCCCGGACCAGAGCGGCCGTAACCGTCTCGCCGTTGATCCTGCTGACACTTCGTCCGTTTCTGTAGTTTCGCGATATCACGACAATACCGTCCATATCCGGCAGGCATGACTCTTCCAGTTTCCTTCTGACAGCTTCCGAATCCGTCTCAAAGGTCAGCTCCACCATCGCATAGTCAGCGCCTTCGGACACATAGTCTTTAAATGAACCGGTCCCGAGCGCCGTGCTGACAGAGCCGATCACGATAGACTTGCCTGCGCCGGTCTCACCGGTCAGTATGTTCAGTCCATGGTCCAGTGTGATCTCCTCTTCTTCGATCAGCGCCATATTTTTCACATGTATACTTCTGAGCATGCTGCAACTCCCCCACTGGTACATTCTCTATGATGGTCTGTCTGGTATTATATCATTTATTTCCGCATTGTGACCGATATCACTTATGCATATGGCCAGTCTGCCGGAAATGAATGCACGGCCGGTATATCAGCCGGCCGTGTCATATTACGTTCTGATTATGTGATTGTGAAATACTGTGTTATAAAACATAGGTCAACAGGCAATTGTCAGTTCACCATCTTGCGGAGCTTGTCCATGACGATTACGGTCTCATCCTCGCTGTGCACCGCACAGAAGATCGTGTCGTCACCTGCGATACATCCCGCCACCTCAGACCAGTTCATGGCGTCGATCGCTGCCGCGACAGCCATGGCCATACCTGAAACGGTATTGATCACCAGAAGGTTTCCGGCTCTGTCCATATTAATGAAACCGTCACGGAGCACCCTGAGATATTTCTCACTCATCTGCCTTGATCCCGGAGAGAGAACCGCATACTTCTGGTGTCCTCCGCTCACAGAGATCTTCGTGAGTTTCAATTCCCTGATATCTCTGGAGATCGTCGCCTGAGTCACCCGGAACCCTTCTTCGTTGAGATAGTGAGCCAGTTCCTCCTGCGTCTCGATATCATAGCGTCCAATGAGATCAATTATCTTTGCCTGTCTTCCAATTTTCATAGTCTGCCCATCCTGCTGTCTGTTATTTTAGTTTTTCTCTCAGGTTTGTAACAAAACTGGTGTGATTCAGTTTGATAAAATGTGTCTTCTGCTGTGTTTTCGCAACAGTGATCTTCTCACCGCACGCAATATCCAGATAAGTATCTCCGTCAAACGATATCTCTGCCGCAGTCTCTGACGGATCCGCGCTGCCGCATATTTCAACGGTAACACTCACATTATCCGGAAGAACGATCGTCCTTGATACCAGGGTATGAGGTGCGAGCGCCGTAAGAAGAATAAGAGACGCATCCGGTGATACGATGGGACCTCCGGCTGAGAGTGTGTATCCCGTAGATCCCGTAGGTGTCGATACGATAATTCCGTCAGCCCTGTAGGAACAGAGAAAAGTATCGTCGACATAGATATTGAAATCTACAACACGCAGTCTTCCGCGCCTTGTGATAACAATATCATTCAGAGCGATATCTTCTGTCTGCTGCCCGTCAGCCCTGAACACTGTTCCGCGGACCATCATGCGGTCTTCAATAAAATACTCATCCCGCGCAAGACAGTCAAGAGCATCCCTGACATTCGACACTTCGATCTCTGCAAGATATCCCAGAGTTCCCATATTGATGCCGAGAATCGGCAGCCCTGTTCCGACGATATCCCTTGAAGCATGAAGCAGCGTACCATCGCCGCCGATCGCTATTACGCATTCAACCTGCTCGGGTATCAGCGAAGGATCCGTGTAATGATCTCCGGAAGAGAGCGCATCATCTCCACATTCTTGAAGATAACATATTTTGCCTTTGTCTTCCAGATATTTTTTAACGCGCGCAGCCTGTTTGACTGCATTTTCCTTCATACTGTTTACAATTATATAATAATAATTCATTTCCGACCATGCTCCTGCGATCCGGACAAAGTCCCGTGAGCTTCCCGCACTGTTTCTCTGATACTCTCCGCGTCCGGCCGGGCGGTATTTCCCGGTTCTTTCACCAGATACGCCAGGTACTCGATATTGCCTTCAGGTCCCGTGATAGGTGAAAATGTCAGCCCGGCGCAGGAAAAACCTGTTTCCGCCGCAAAGTCCAGCACATGGTTTATCACTTCCTCATGCACTGCGGGATCTCTTACGACCCCTTTCCGCCCGACCTTCTCTCTTCCTGCTTCAAACTGCGGCTTGATCAGTGCAGCGACACTTCCGCTTTGAGAGAGCGTATTGAACACCGGGCCGAGGATCAGTCTCAATGAGATAAATGAAACATCGATAGACGCAAAATCCGGAACCTGGGGCAGATCTTCAGCGGACAGTTCTCTTGCGTTGAACCGCTCCATGCATACTACCCTCGGATCATTGCGCAGCTTCCAGTCAAGCTGCCCGTGGCCCACATCGATCGAATAAACTTTTGCAGCCCCCCTCTGGAGCATGCAGTCAGTAAAGCCCCCGGTTGAAGCGCCTATATCCATGCATACTTTTCCCTCAAGGTCCAGCCCGAACAGTTTTACCGCTTTTTCCAGTTTCAGTCCGCCCCTGCTGACATACGGCAGTGCATGTCCTCGTACTTCAATCTGGGAATCTGTATCAAATTTCATTCCGGCCTTGTCTTCTTTCTGTCCGTCCACATAGACACAGCCGGCCATTATGGTTGCCTTTGCCTTCTCCCTGGAACTGAAAAAACCGTTCCTTACCAGAAGCACGTCAAGTCTCTCTTTCATATGATAAGCC